>CABZKA010000007.1 GCA_902526165.1 uncultured Bacteroidota bacterium | reverse complement strand
TTATTTTCACCAATGTTGTTTGCTGGCCACATCCAATTAGCAGAAAGAGATACAGATTTAAGTCCGTTTTTTAATGGTGCCCAGATAATATTTGTTAATGCTTCACCTATAGAATTTCTAGATCCTGCAGATGAATTAATTAAGGCTGTAGTGGGCGAGTGTCCTATTGAAGTTGCTATTCCAAAGTTTGATTCATAATCGAGAGCCATTACCCCGCAGTTATTTAGAGGAAGTTGATAAGGACCGGTACACTGTTGCAGAGCAACTCTACCTGTTACGCACCTGTCAACTTTATTTGTTAGCCAATCTTTGCAGGAAACGGATTCTAATTTTAAAACTTTATCCAAATAGTGTTCAAGTTTGTTGGACTTGAATTTAAAGTCAGAAAAAATGAAATTATCAGAATTACCTTTCATTATAGTTTTAGGAGAATTTCCAAAAAAATCATCAATTGATAAGTCAATCGTGTACTCATCTTTATTCCATGATTTAACTTTGAATTTCTTATCCTCAGTAACTGTTCCTACAACGTAAAATGGAGCATTTTCCCTTAAACATATTCCCTCAAGCTTGCTTAAATATTTTTTATCAATTACAATTCCCATCCTTTCTTGGGACTCATTTCCAATTATTTCCTTTTCAGAAAGTGTTTTATCGCCAATAGGTAATTTATTTATTTCAATTATACCACCCACATTTTCAACTAATTCAGAAAGACAATTAAGATGCCCACCCGCACCATGATCATGAATAGACTTGATGAAATTTTCTTCAGATTCAACTATTGATCTAATAACGTTAAAAACTCTTTTCTGCATTTCTGGATTTGATCTTTGTACTGCATTTAGTTCTATTCCAGAATTGTATTCACCTGTATTTGTTGATGATACAGATGCACCACCCATCCCGATTCTATAATTATCTCCACCAAGCACAATAATCAAATCCCCTTTTAACAAATTAGATTTTAATGCATATTCTTTTTTTCCATAACCAATTCCACCTGCCAGCATAATAACTTTGTCAAAGCCCCACAATTTCCCATTCTCTTTGTGTTCAAATGTAAATAGTGATCCTGAAATTAAAGGTTGTCCAAACTTGTTACCAAAATCTGAGGCTCCATTTGATGCTTTCACTAATATTTCTTTTGGGGTTTGATACAACCATTCACGGGCCTTAAATCCATAACAAGCGTTATCAAATCTGGGATATGGTGTCATGTAAACTGCTGTCCCTGCAAGCGGAATTGAACCCTGTCCTCCAGCCATTCTATCCCGAATTTCTCCTCCTGAACCTGTTGCAGCTCCACTAAATGGCTCAACGGTAGTTGGAAAATTATGAGTTTCAGCTTTGAGTGAAATTATAGACTTAAACTCAGATAGCTTGTAGTTTGACTGAACTTCAGCCCTTTCAGGCGCAAATTGTTTAACAACAGGCCCATCAATAAATGCCACATTATCTACATATGCAGATACTACACTGTTTTTATTGAGTTTTGTTGTTTTCTTGATTAAATCAAAGAGTGACTCATTTCTATCCACATTATCTATGATAAATCTTCCATTGAAAATTTTATGTCTACAATGTTCAGAGTTGACTTGTGAAAATCCAAATACCTCAGAATCTGTTAGTTTTCTACCCAATTTTTTTGATAAAGATTTTAGGTAAATTATTTCATCATCACTCAAAGCAAGCCCCTCACTTAAATTATATTCATTAATATTTTTAACTTGAAGCTTTTTTGCTGGTTTTCTACTTACTTTAAATAAATCCTGATCTAATTTTATATATTTTTCTGAAATCATATAATCAAATTTATCATCATCATAAGCAGGATTAAATAATTCGATTCTTTCAATAAATTTCAAACCCATATTTTTTGTTATTTCAACTGCATTTGTTGACCAAGGTGTAACCATTGTCCTTCTAGGACCAATAAACGTAGATTTAATGATATTTACCTTAAGAAATTTACTATTTCCAAATAACCATACTAATTTTTTTATATCACTTTGGGTAATGGGATTCTTGCTATCAACAGCGTAGATTTGATTTTTGTTGTTTTGATAGAATGATATCATTAGTTATCACTCAAAAGTATGTTAAAAAAGCGGTAGAATTAAATGGTCAGAGTACGGATTGTGGTTGATTTCTAAAAAATTTATTAACAATTATTTATTGCTTTTGGCTCTCGAAATCATTTGTTGTCTGAATTTAAGTTCAACAGAGGGCAGTCTTACCAGATTTACGTTATCTATAATTTTGGAAAGCTCTAACATCATATTATTTTTTAATTGTAAACTTTTCAACCCGTTTTCGTAACTTTTTTTAATCAATTCTTGAATTTCAAAGTCTTCAATTATTTTATTTTTTAGTAGTTTTTTTGTTTGTCAAGGCGACTTCCCTACTTAATGCCAGCCTTTGTGAATCAAATTTCAAATAAATTTCCCAAAACTTTTTTTCAACATCTTCTTCAAGTTCCAATTCATTCAGAATAAACAATTTTTTTTCAGCATAGAATTTTTCTTGAGTCATTCTTTTTGCGTCATCTTGAGCAGAAATGTTATGTGAAATAAATAGTATGAAAAAAAACCTAATCATTTAATCAATTATTATATAATCATAATCGATATCTAAATTAGACATAATTATCTGATTATCATAGTCTTGATATGTATAGTCAGAGGAGTATTGACTAATGAAGAGGTTTTGAATTGTGTAATCGTAATTTTCTTCTAATATGTCATTCACTAAATATGTTGAATCAACATATTCTTCCTCATTAAAGTTAAAAAGTATAAGTAAAATCATTAGAAATAAGGTAACTGAACTATAGATAAATAAATTCTTGTACAAAATCCTAGATTTCCCTTTTTTTATAATCATTTCGGAGTCTATATTTTCAAAATAGTTTTTTGGAACAGTAAAAAAAGTTTTTTTACGTTTTAATTTTTCAAAAATTTCAATTTCAAAATTTTTAAAATAATTTCTTGGCACTATGAATTCCGATTTTTTACTCATATTACTATGACAATAGATTTCTTAAAAGGTTTGATTTTCAGATATTTCTTTCTTTATTTTATTTTTGGCAAGATGGTATGATGCCTTTAGAGCACCCTCAGAAGTTCCAAGGATTTGCGATATCTCTTTAAACTTTTTGTTTTGATAGTATTTCATTTGAAAAACCAATTTTTGTTTTGGTGGAAGTTTACAAATTATACTTTGTAGTTTAATGTCTAATTCATCACCATCAAAGTAGGGATCTTGCCTTAAATTATTAATCATTGTATTATACATGATTTCTGAACTAAAAAAATATTTTTTTTCTTTAGATTTTAAAAAATTAATTGATTCATTATATGCAATCCTATACATCCAGGTTGAAAGTTTACTTTTTTCTTGGAATTTTGTTATTGATTTGTAGATTTTTATATAAACATTCTGCAACACGTCGTTTGTGTCATCATGACTCAATATCAGCCTTCGTATCTGAAAGTACAGATCTTTTTTACTTTGGTTAACTAATTCTCTGAAGGCACCGTCTTTTAATTTTGAATTCTTAAGTCTTTTTAGTAATTCCTTTTCTAGGGCAGATATTTTAATTGTTATCCTTGGCTTCACACTTATTTAGCACTAAAATTAATATTTATCCTACACATCAACTTAAAGATTGCAGGGTTATTAGATTGTTGTAAATACCTTTTCTAGAAATTAAATCATCATGTGTACCTTGTTCAACAATTTTACCTTTTTCTAGTACAATGATATTTTGCGCATTTTTTACGGTTGATAGTCTGTGCGCTATTACAATTGATGTTTTATCGTCCATTAACTTTATTAATGCATCTTGAACAAGCTTTTCAGATTTGGAATCAAGAGATGATGTAGCCTCATCCAAAATTAAAATTGGTGACTTTGAAATAATAGCCCGAGCAATAGCAATTCGTTGTTTTTGACCCCCAGATAGATTTACACCATTATCAGCAATTTTATGATCTATTTTATCATCAAATTCATTTATAAAATCAAGTGCATTTGCGGTTTTGAGGGCATTATAAACCTCATCATCATCAATTTGTTTACCTAATAAAATATTATCCCTAATGCTCCCATTGAAAAGAATTGATTCCTGACCGACAATTCCAATAAGTGATCTTATACTTTTTTTGCTAATATTCCTGAGTTCATTCCCATCGATTAATAACTCTCCTGAATTATAATTGTAAAACCTTGGTAGCAGGTTAGCGAGTGTGGATTTTCCGCTTCCTGATGCCCCAACAATGGCTAAGGTTTCACCTTTTTTTATATTTAGACTAATATTTTTTAAAACCTGTGTTTCACCATAACTAAAAGAAACATTTTTCATTTCAATTTTTTGTTTAAATGATTTAATGTCATTAATTTTTTGAGATTCAAATTCATTTTCTGAATCAATAAGCTCATAAACTCTTTCAGCAGCAGCATTACCTTTTTTTAATGCGTAGAGTGCCTTACTTATAGATTTTGCAGGGGTTAAAACACCATATGAAAGCCCCATATAAGTTATAAAAGCAGCAGGTTTTAAATCCATATCAATTAACACTAATTTACCGCCATACCACAGTAAAACACCAATCACTAGTATTCCAAGAAATTCACTCAGTGGGGCAGCAATATTTTGTCGATTCACTAAGCTATTCGAATATTTAAAGAATTTTGAGTTGGAGTCTAAAAATTTGTTTGTAAAAAAAGTTTCTGAAACAAAAGCTTTTATTACACTGATTCCATTTAGAGTTTCTTCCGTTATTGAAGTTAATTCACCTTGCTCTTTCTGAACAATTAAGGATCTTCTTCTCAATGTTTTTCCTATATAAGAAATTATAAATCCTGAGATTGGTATAAAAACAATTACAAATAAAGTAAGCTCTAAGCTAATTATAAACATTGCTGTAATAGTAAAAATTATAGATAATGGATCTCTAATAAAAATCTCAATGATGGATAAATAAGAATTTTGAACCTCAATGACATCAGATGTTATTCTTGATATAACATCACCCTTTTTATTATTAGAAAAAAAACTCATTGGAAGAACTATTAGGCTCTCAAAAATTTGTTTTCTAATTATTTTAATAACTCCATTTCTAATAATTGTTGAGAAGAACAAAGCAAAATAATTGAAAACATTTTTTAAAAAAAATAAAAAAATAACTACAAAAACTACAAATAAAATTGCTTTTTGATTGTCGTCACCCGAAAATACGACAACTTGGTAATTCAACCAGTTCTCTAAAAAACTTCCCAAATTCAATGACGAATCTAATGAGGGTTTAACTAAGGTCTGATTAGTTCCGTTGAACAAAACCTCAAGCATCGGCATGAGTGAGAAAAAAGCAATAGCACTAAAAAGAGCGTATAATGCACTAAACAAAACATTGAGACCAAATTCTTTTTTAAATAGTTTTAAATTTTTAATAACTCTTGCAAAAAACATTTAAATTAATTCTTTTATAAGTCGATCCAATTTTGATTCTAAACTACTTTTTACTTTATTATACTCCTCAGCTGATTTTAAATTTGAATTTACACTAAAGTAGTACTTTATTTTTGGTTCGGTTCCACTTGGACGCAAACATACTGAGGTTTTGTCTTCACACTTAAGGATTATTAAATTTGACTTTGGTAATTTAATCTTTTCTAAATTATTTGTTTTAACATTAACCTTTTCACCTAATAAATAATCTTCCTTGATCAAAACATCACTATTACCAATTTTTTTTGGGGGGTTGGTTCTAATTCCATCAATAATTGAATCTATTTTTTTTCTTCCTTCAACACCAATATATTCTTTTGTAACTAATCTTTCGCTGTAAATTCCGTAATCAGTGTAGCATTTAATGAGCTGATCTACAAAAGATTTACCTTTTTCTTTTAATTCATTACATATTTCACAAATCAGAAGGGAAGATGAAATTGCATCTTTATCTCTAACAAAATCACCAAACAAGAAACCATAACTTTCTTCACCACCTCCAATAAAATACTTGTTTGGAAAATCATTTATCATCTTACCAATCCATTTAAAACCAGTTATAGACAGCATTATTTCAATATTATTTAGTTTGGCAATCTCTTCAATCATGGGAGTCGAAACTACTGTAGATGCAATAAATGGGTTTTTATAAGTTCCATTGCTTTTCTTTATTAAATAATCAAGCATAACCACCATTGTTTGATTACCATTAATATGAATATAATCTTTGTTATGTTTCACAACAATACCGAATCTATCTGAGTCTGGGTCAGTCCCAATAATGACATCATAGTCATATTTTTTTGCCAAATCCACTCCAAGTGATAAGGCTTCTGCCTCTTCAGGATTTGGAGATTTAACAGTCGGAAAGTTTCCATCAGGATTCGTTTGCTCTTCTACAGTTTTAAATTCAAACCCATAATTTTTCAATAATCTTGGAATCATTTTGTAAGATGTACCATGAATGGGAGTAAAAACAACTTTTAATTTCTTTTTTTCTTTTTTAATTTCAATATTACTGAGAAAATCATCTAAACTTTTGAAATACTCTTTTTCTATTTTATTAGGGTTAAGTGTACACAATTTTTTATCTCCATAAAAATTTATTTCATCATAATTAACTCTATTTATTGAATCAATTAGTTTTTTATCAATTGGTGGGACAATTTGACCTCCATCACTCCAATATACTTTGTATCCATTGTACTCAGGTGGATTGTGGGATGCGGTTATTACAATACCACAAATACAGGATAAAAATCTTACTCCAAAAGAAACAAGCGGTGTTGGCTTGATTTGATCAAAAGTGTAGGTTTTGATATTATTTGCATTAAAAATATCAGATATTACATCTGAAAGATATTTACCATTATTTCTGCTATCGTAACCAATTATAACCTTAGGATTTTTAATTTTTGAAATATTAATAAAATTGCTAATTCCTTGAGTAACCTTGCCTAAACTATATTTATTTATTCTATTAGGTCCTGTACCCATAATTCCCCTCATTCCACCAGTGCCAAATTCTAAATCTTTATAAAAAATATCATTAAAATCTGAGCTGTTAAGTTCTTTTTTTAGTCTGTGAACCTGCTGAATTGTTTCATTATCAAAAGGCTCTTTAGACCATACTTCAAAATTTTTATCTGCAGAATACATAATTGGTCAGTTCGTTTTTTCAACTATAGAATAATTTTCACTGTTTGATTTAGATCTTAAAATTAACTCGCCAAGAAATCCAGCTGTAAAAAAAATCAAGCCCATTAACATTGTTACCAATGAAATATAAAATAAGGGTCTTTCAGTAATCAATCTTCCGCTTTTATTTATAAGAAGCTTGTCATAACCAATGTAAATTGAAATTATTAAACCTGCCAAAACCATTACAGTTCCGATTAATCCAAAAAAATGCATAGGTCTTTTACCAAACCTCTGAATAAATGATAGTGTTACAAGATCTAAAAACCCTTTAATGAATCTGTCAGCACCATATTTTGTTTTACCAAATTTTCTGGGATGATGCCTAACCTCTTTTTCGTATATTTTATAATAACCAGCATTTTTTGCAAGAACTGGAATATATCTATGCATTCCATCTGTCAAGCTTATGTTTTTAACAACCTCCAATTTATAAGCTTTTATTCCACAGTTAAAGTCATTTAATTTGATCCCAGATGCTTTTCTTGCTGCCCAATTAAATAGTTTAGATGGTATATTTTTAAAAATAATTGAATCATACCTCTTTTTTTTCCATCCAGAGACTAAATCTAAGTTTTGTTTAGTGATCATTTCATATAGAGGGTAAATTTCGTTTGGATCATCTTGTAAATCAGCATCCATAGTGACAACAACATTTCCACTAGCTTTTTTGAAGCCTGCAAATAGGGCCATAGATTTTCCATAATTTTTCTGAAACCTGTAACCTGAAATAAATTCTAAATTAGATAAATCGGTAATTTTAGACCATGAACTATCCTTGCTACCATCATCGATATAAATAACTTCATAGTTTAAACCTTTGTCTTTTAATGAATTAATTATCGATTCATTAAGTTCAATTATTGATTCAGACTCATTAAATAAAGGAATAACAATTGAAAGATCCATTTTTGATCAAGATTTTTTTATGATCAAACCCAAAAGTAAACTAAACATAAAGCCTACAAAAAGATTAGACACAATTGTAAATGGATAAACCAAATTTTTCGTCCACTCTAAATAACCAATAAAATCCTGTTTACTCCAAAATTCACCTGTCTCCGGGTTAGTCATTTGTTCGGGGTTTTGTTCAATTGCTGTTTCGTATGCAATGTTCCAAGCTGTATCCCAGAATGTGGGTTCTATGATATTGGTAAGTAGTACAAAATAGATAATATATCCCAGAGCATTAATCACTGAAATTCCAGTTCCCAATTTCAAAATTGTTTTTAGATTTATTAGTCCATTACTTGTTTTTTTATAATCTAAAGCACAAACTAATATTCCTAAAACTAAAATTAACAATCCAACAATATTTGATGTATTATCATTTTCGTAATGAGTACCTAGAAAAAATTGCATTAATTGGAAAGATATTGTAAAAAATAGGGTATACAATCCAAACTTTATTATCTGAGATTTTGGTGATATTGCTTTCATTTTTTGTATGTAAATTTATGTAGAATTTATCTATTATTAATATTCATTGCATAAATTAAAAAAAAACTTATTTTTGCTCTCGCTATTTACAAATGAAAAAAGATATTCACCCAGACAATTACAGACTTGTAGCCTTCAAGGATATGTCCAACAATGACGTTTTTATAACCAAATCGGCAGTTGAAACTAAAGATACTATAAATCATGACGGCATTGATTACCCTTTGGTCAAGTTAGAAATTTCAAGAACATCACATCCTTACTACACTGGAAAAACTAAACTTGTTGATACTGCAGGTAGGATTGATAAGTTCAAAAACAGATATGCTGGTTTGTCTTTGAAAAAAAATGATGAATCAAAACCCTCTGCTAATGAAGTTACACCTGCAGAGGAGCCCGTTGCTGAAGTTAAACCTGTAGAGGAGCCTGTTGCTGAAGTTAAACCTGTAGAGGAGCCTGTTGCTGAAGTTGCACCTGCTGAGGAGCCTTTTGATGAAAATACACCCAAAGAAAATAATCAAGTAAAGAAATCTCCAAAATCTGTTGATAATACAGATTCTAATTCTGTAAATTAATTTTCTATCACAATTTTTCTACTCCTTCGAGATTAAGCATATTAATTGCATTATTTAACATACCAATAATATTGTTGTCGATAAGTCTTATTGACATGTCATAGTATAGTGGGATAATAGGTGAGAAGTCGTAAATAATATTTTCAAGTATTTCAAAACTTTTTTCAATATTTGATTTTTTGTCTTTCAAATTATCGTACACACTATCATATTTTTTGTTCATAAAATAAGTGTAATTTGGTCCATTAGGTGTTTTATTTTTGGAGTAGAAAAGATCAAAATAATTTTCTGGATTGGGATAATCTGCAATCCAACTTGCCCTAAAAAAATTATATTTCCCATTTGCTTTGCCCTGTCTTAGAATTGAAGGGGGTGTGATTTCAATTTTCAAGTTTATATTTATTTTTTTTAGTTCTGATTGAATGAACTCTAATACATCAAGGTATTGAGCATCAGTTACCACATTTATTTGAATAAATTCATTTTCATTTTGTTCTAAATATTTATTTAAATTTTCCTTTGCTAAATCCATATCATAAAAATAACGTTCATAAAAAAAATCATCATTTAATCCTGTTGGAACAATTCCACTCAAAGCAGGATAACCAACATTTTGTCTTAAATATTTAATCATTTTTTTTCTGTCTATTGCGTGGTTAATTGCTAACCTTAGGTATTTCTCACTTTCCAAAGAATTATTTGTGTTAAATCCTAAGTATTCTGTATTCAAGTAAGGTTTTTTAATAACATTTATATTGTCATAATCATTTTTAAGTTTACCATCAATATCAAAAAGTAGCTCAATGATCGAATTTTCAGGTGAATTTATCATATCGAGATTACCAGACATAAACTCCATAAATTCACTTTTTTTATCAGGAATAAAAGAGATTGCAATACCATCAAGGTATGGTAGTTTTTTTCCGTTCTTATCATATTTAAAATAGTTATCGTTTTTTCTTAAAACCAATTTTATATTTTTATCCCATTTTTTAAAAATAAAAGGCCCAGTACCAATAGGAATCTTATTTAACTGTTTATCCTCGTTCCATGACTCAAAGGGTAGAACTGAGGAATATTTCATTGTAAGTTTACCTAAAAAACTATTTGATTTATTTTTTAATGATATTTTTAACACGGTATCATTTATAGCTTTAAATTCACTTACATTTTTAAAAATCCACGATCCAGGTGATGCTAATTGTTTATTTAATAATCTATTGAAACTATTTACAAAATCTTTTGAAATTACTTTTCTTGTGGAGTCTTTCCCAAAAATTTCCGATTTATGAAAATATACATCATCATTTAGAATGAAAGTATATTCATTTTTTTTATCATCATAATACCACTCTTTTGCTATATCTGCTTTAATCTTGAGATTATTGTCTAGTTTGACCAAACCATTATACAGTTGATTACAGGGCCACATATTCCTTAATGTCGATGAAAAAGCCGGATCTAAGGAACTGATGTTTGAATATTCATTATACTTAAAAATTTTAAGATTTTTTTCAGGCAGTTTGTGACATGAAACCAAAATAATTAATAAAAAAAGACTTTTAAATATATATTTCACTTCCTCAATTTAAGTATATATTTGCAATTCTTTTAATGATGAAAGTCGCATTTAAAACATTAGGTTGTAAGTTAAATTTCTCCGAATCATCAACCATATCTAGAGAATTTACCAAAAATGGATATGAAAAAGTTGATTTTAATAAAAAATCCGACGTATATGTAATTAATACTTGTTCAGTTACTCAAAATGCTGATAAAGAGTTTAAATATCTTGTAAATAAAACCAAGAAAAATAATCCAAATGCTTATGTCGTTGCTGTAGGTTGTTACGCTCAATTAAAACCCAAAGAAATATCATCAATTGATGGAGTCGATTTAGTTTTGGGAGCTGACAAAAAGTTTGACATTCTTAATTATTTAGAATTTGATAAAAAAATTAGCCAAAATTATCATTCTTGTGAAATTTCTAATGTTGATAAATTCAAGCCTTCTTATTCTTTTGGTGACAGATCTAGATCGTTTTTAAAAATTCAAGACGGTTGTGATTATCAATGTTCTTATTGCACTATACCCCTTGCAAGGGGAAAATCAAGAAGTCCATCTGTAAATAGTGTAATAGATAGTATTAAAGTACTAATTGATAAAGGAGTAAAAGAGGTTGTTTTAACTGGTGTTAATATTGGAGATTTTGGAATAAATGAAAATATAAAATCAAGGAAAAATAATTTTTTTGATTTACTGAATCAAATAAGTAAAATAAATGACTTGAAAAGACTGAGAATATCATCCATCGAACCAAATCTTTTGAATAATGATATTATTGATCTTGTTAGTGAGTGTGAAAAAATACTTCCTCATTTTCATATACCACTTCAGAGTGGGTCTGATAAAATATTAAGACTTATGAAAAGGAGATATATGAGAAATATTTATGAAACAAGATTTGATTACATAAAAAAAAGAATCCCTCACGCATGCATAGGTTCAGATGTAATTGTAGGCTTTCCCGGTGAGGATGAATTAGAATTTACAGAAACTTATAATTTTCTCAAGTCTATTGATATTTCTTACCTACATGTCTTTTCATATTCTGAAAGATCAAATACTAAATCAGTCTTAATTGACAATAAGGTCTCAAAAAATCTAAAAAATAAAAGAAGTAAATTACTAAGAGAACTGTCAAACTCAAAAAAACTTAAGTTTTACAAAAAGAATTTAAAAAATTATCACAATGTTCTTTTTGAAAATGAAAATAAAAATGGATACATCTATGGCTATACAGAAAATTATATTAGAGTAAAATCATTATGGTCAAATTCTAAAAAGAACAAGATATTAAATTGCTTCCTAGAGGATATCGACAGCAATTTAAATTGTATAGCAGAACGAGTTGCTGAACTCAAAGTCTAACACCAACAGGGAGAAGATCCATGTACTTTCCGTTTTTTTTCAAAAAAACTTTTATCTCAGATGATGTTGGCATCATTCTTAATTTCCTGTCCTTAATAAGTTCAAAAATTGAGAGTAAAAATTCCTCCTTAAAACTATCATCAGTATTTTCAGGAATTATAATTTTTGTCAAAAAAATCTTTCTTTCCTGTAAGGCATACTCAACTTTTGCAAGTTTACCATTTATTTTAACTTCAAATTGACGCAAAAAGTTATTGTCATTAATTGAGATTACGCTCATAAAAGTTAGCTGTTAAGTTGTTTAGTTTTACAAATATAGTAAAATTGAAAAAACTATTTTTGTACATTATCAAGAATGAGATAGATACATATAGTGTTTTTTTTATGCCAGGAATGGCAGCAAACAGCAAAATATTCGAATTTATAAAACTCCCGAAAAATTTTGTGATTAATTACTTAGAGTGGTATCAACCCAAAGCGAATGATGATTTGAGTTCATATGTAAATAGGTTGACAAAAAAAATTCATGGTCAAAATATTATACTAATTGGTCAATCCTTTGGGGGAATTATTATTCAAGAGATCTCCAAAATTATAAATGTTAAAAAAGTAATTATTATTTCTAGTGTAAAATCTAGACACGAGTTACCCTTGATGATGAAACTTAGTAAAAAAACAAAAGCCTACAAGTTACTTCCTCTGAACTGGATTGATGATTTTGAATCTTTAGTTATGTTTGTTTTTGGACCAATGATAAAAAAAAGAATCTCTTTGTACAGGAAATATCTCTCATTTAGAGATGAAAGATATTTAAAATGGGCTATTCATCAAATAGTAAATTGGAAACAAGACTTTCCTGTAAAAAATACAATTCATATTCACGGATCCCAAGATTTAGTTTTTCCATCAATTTACATTAAAAATGCAATTTTTGTCGAGGGAGGCAATCATGCCATGATTTTGAGAAAAGCTAACTGGTTTAATGAAAATCTTCCAAAATTAATCATAGATGATTCCAATGATTAAATTTTCTTCATTTGAGTTTGCATGATTTTTATTTGTTGAGTCATCATACCATGCTTGTCTAATTTTTTAGCTTCGTTAATTAGCATTGTAGCTTCTCTTTTTCTCCTTTTTTGCATCAATATTCCTGCAAGACTCAGTTTTGCCATTGCAATGTCATGATTCATATTAAGACCAAGCAATAGTGCCTTTTTAAAAAACTTCTCGGCTTGTGTTAAGTTTTTTTGGGAATATATTATACCAAAAAGATAATTATAGTAACCATGTTGCTTTTTGATTAAAGATTTTTCCGGATTTTTAATCATATTAAGATACTTTTCAGTACCATCCAAATCTTGTTTTCTCATTCTCAGAAATGCTAGTATTAAAATTTCATTTTTGAAGTATAGTAGAATAAAAATCAGTGATAAAAAAACTAGGGCTATGCCGTTCCCAATATTATCATTTGTAAATTGTATTACACAAAAAATTATTGATAACAATGCAAGTATTATTTTAAATATTTTGTTAAACATTTATTATTGTTTTTATGTAAAATTAAAAAAAACTTTTATTAATGAATTAATTTCAATTATTGTATATTTGGCGAAATTTATTCGAGATGAAAAGAACGTTTCAGCCATCAAATAGAAAAAGAAAAAATAAGCACGGATTTAGAGAGAGAATGTCTACAGCTGAAGGACGTAAAGTACTTTCATCAAGGAGAAAAAAAGGCAGGAAAAAATTATCTGTCTCCAGTGAATTTAGACACAAAAAATAAGTTGAAAAAAAGATTACAAAAAAGGGTGTTGTTTTTAAAAATAACACCTTTTTTTTTGATATATTGAGAAACGGTTATGCCTCTAAGAAAAGATCTAAAAAGTATACTCATAATCGGATCGGGACCAATAATAATTGGTCAAGCTTGCGAGTTTGATTATTCTGGCTCCCAAGCCCTAAGATCATTGAAAGAGGATGGAATTGAAACGATTTTAATTAATTCAAATCCCGCCACTATAATGACAGACCCTGTCATGGCTGATCACATTTATTTACTTCCTTTAAACACTAAATCAATTCGTAAAATTCTTAAGAAGCATAAAATTGATGCTGTTTTACCAACAATGGGTGGGCAGACTGCCCTGAATTTATGTATTGAAGCAGGTGAAAAAGGTATTTGGGAAGAGTTTAATATTGAAGTTATTGGTGTTGACATAGATGCAATTCAAATAACAGAGGATAGAGAAAAATTTAGGTTATTGTTAGAAAAAATCAACATTCCCTATGCCCCTTCGGAAACTGCCACATCCTTTCTAAAAGGAAAAGAAATTGCCCAAAAATTTGGATTTCCATTATGTGTTAGACCCTCTTTTACCTTAGGTGGTACAGGAGCCTCAATAGTCTATGAAAAAGAAAAGTTTGATACTTTACTTAATAGAGGACTTGAAGCTTCTCCAATTCACGAAGTTATGATCGATAAAGCTTTGATTGGTTGGAAAGAATATGAATTAGAATTGCTGAGGGATAAAAATGATAATGTTGTGATAATTTGTACTATTGAAAATATGGACCCTATGGGTATTCATACAGGTGATTCAATAACAGTTGCACCAGCAATGACACTCTCTGACACAACATATCAGAAAATGAGGGATATGGCCATTAAAATGATGAGAAGCATCGGTGATTTTGCTGGTGGTTGTAACGTACAATTTGCTGTAAGCCCTGATGACAATGAGGATATTATTGCTATCGAAATTAACCCACGAGTATCAAGGTCTTCTGCCCTTGCATCAAAAGCTACGGGATATCCCATAGCAAAAGTCGCAAGTAAGCTGGCAATAGGCTATTCATTAGATGAATTAGATAATCAAATAACAAAGTCAACATCCGCATTATTTGAGCCAACGCTCGATTATGTCATTGTCAAAATACCAAGATGGAATTTTGATAAGTTTGAGGGCTCTGAAAGGACGGTTGGATTGATGATGAAAGCGGTAGGAGAGGTGATGGCTATTGGAAGATCATTTCAAGAGGCTATTCACAAAGCTACTCAGTCATTAGAAATAAAACGAAATGGTCTTGGAGCAGACGGAAAAGGATATAGAGATTACGAGACTATAATGTATAAATTGAAGAATCCTTCATGGGATCGCGTTTTTGTTATTTATGATGCGATTAAGGCAGGAATATCAATTAATAGAATTCATGAGATAACAAAGATTGATTTGTGGTTTTTAAATCAATATGAAGAATTATCAAATCTCGAAGACGAAATTTCTAAATATAATATTGAATCATTGAATAAAGAACTTTTACTTGAGGCAAAGCAAAAAGGATTTGCTGATCGTCAAATTGCTCATATGTTAAAATGTTTAGAAAGTCAAGTTTATAAAAAAAGAGAAAAATTAGGTGTGAACAGAGTGTATAAGCTTGTTGATACGTGTGCGGCAGAGTTTAAAGCTGTTACACCCTATTACTATTCAACTTTTGAAGAAGAGGTTAGAGATAATAATGGTAATGTTTATGTAGATAATGAAAGTAATTCAAGCAAAAAAAAGAAAATTATTGTTTTAGGATCTGGTCCAAATAGAATCGGTCAAGGTATTGAATTTGATTATTGTTGTGTTCATGGTGTTCTTGCAGCCTCAGAGTGTGGTTATGAAACTATTATGATTAATTGTAATCCTGAAACAGTTTCAACTGACTTTGATGTAGCTGATAAACTTTACTTCGAACCTGTGTTTTGGGAACATATTTATGAAATAATTCAACACGAAAAGCCTGAAGGAGTCATCGTTCAGCTTGGTGGTCAAACGGCACTTAAATTAGCTGAAAAGTTAGACAGATATGGAGTTAAAATAATTGGAACTACTTTTAAATCTCTTGATTTAGCTGAAGACAGAGGATCATTTTCTGAACTTTTAAAGAAAAATAATATTCCTTATCCAGAATTTGGAGTTGCTGAAACTGCTGAACAAGCTCTGGAATTGTCAGAAAGTTTAAATTTTCCAATCCTCGTCAGACCTTCCTATGTTCTGGGAGGACAAGGAATGAAAATTGTAATTAATAAAGAAGATTTAGAAAAACATGTTGTTGACCTTCTACAAAAAATTCCAAATAATAAATTGCTTCTTGACCACTACTTAGATGGTGCAATCGAGGCAGAAGCTGATGCCATCTGCGATGGTGAAAATGTTCAAATAATTGGAATTATGGAACATATTGAGCCTTGTGGAATCCACTCCGGTGATTCAAATGCAACACTTCCTCCTTTTAATTTGGGTGATTTTGTCATGCAACAAATAAAAGATCACACAAAAAAAATAGCTCTCGCTTTGAAAACAGTTGGTTTAATCAATATTCAATTTGCTATTAAAGATGATACTGTTTACATAATTGAAGCAAATCCACGAGCATCCAGGACAGTTCCTTTTATTTCTAAAGCTTACAAACAGCCTTATGTTAATTATGCAACTAAAATAATGTTAGGAAAAAATAAAATAGGTGATTTTAAATTTGAATCTAAATTAGATGGGTTTGCTATAAAACAACCTGTTTTTTCTTTTAGTAAGTTCCCTAACGTAAATAAAAATTTAGGTCCTGAAATGAAAAGTACGGGTGAAAGTATTTTATTCATTGAAGATCTGAAGGACGATGATTTTTATGAAATTTATTCTAGGAGAAAAATGTATTTAACAAAGTAAAAGTTGGAATTAATAATTATCATATTTTTAGTTGTAATAATTTCAGTACTTATATATTTTTTGTTTAAAAGACCAGATAATTCTAGTTCTGACAATTTAGTTCAGTTAACAAATACTCTATCAAATCAAATTCAAGATGTTAGAAAAGAAATTAATGAAAACTCTGAGAAAAGTAGGCTAGAAATTGAATCAAAGTTAAAGACGATTAATAAAGAAATTTTAGATTTTCAAACTACTTCAAGCTCATCACTACAAAAACAATTTGCTGAATCATCAAAAATTATAAAAGATGTAACAACTGAACTTGCAAAAATTAAAAACACAAATGAACAGGTACTTAGCTTTGCTAATCAAATGAAATCTCTTGAAAAAATATTAAATAATCCTAAGCAACGTGGAATTTTTGGTGAAATTCAACTAGAAAATCTTTTATCTAATGTTCTACCACCAGAAATTTTTAAAATGCAACATGCATTTAGTAATGGTGAGATTGTTGACGCAATAATTAATGTTAATGATAAGATTATTCCAATTGACGCAAAATTTTCATTAGACAATTACAATAAAATGATTGAAAGTAACGATGAAAATGAAATAAAAGATTTGGAAAAAAAATTTAAATCTGATATTAAAGCCAGAATTGATGAAACCTCTAAATACATTAGACCTGAGGAGAAAACTCTTGACTATGCATACATGTTCATACCAGCAGATGGACTTTATCAAGACCTTTTGAATAGTAGGGTAGGAAGTTTAAAAATAAATTCTAGCGAACTTGTTTCATATGCTTACTTAAAAAAAGTAATGATAGTATCGCCAATGAGTTTATTTCCTATGCTTCAAATTACAATGAAAGCATTAAATAATTTAAAATTTGAAAAAGAGATTGAAAGTGTAATTAAGAATGTAAGGAATTTATCTAATCATTTGTCCAGTTATCAAGTATATCATGATAAAATGGGCTCACAGCTTAAAACTGTTGTGAATCATTATAATAAATCATCACAAGAATTTAAAAAAATAGATAAAGATGTGACTAGAATTTCTGGAGGAAAAATAAATTTAAATTTGGATTCTGAAATAATCGAAAAGCCTAACTTGAGTGAATAGATACAACCTTTTCTTTTAAACTGTTGTAGATAAATTTAATTAGGAAAGAATAAATTAAATCACCTAAGATTGTAAATCCAAAAAATGGTATTGCGACATAATAACAGGCTAATAAACCATCAATTGTTTTTGGGTATCCTAGTATCCACACACCAAAGTTAGAAAATACAAAAAAAATTAGGCTTGAAAAAAATACGGAACTTAAGTTAATTTTTCCAATGTAATAGCCTAACATACTTATTAATGCAAATGAAAGGTATACAAATACATTGATCGTGTAAAATCCTAAAAATAAATCTGAAACAAATAGACAGATCAGTGGGGTTAAAGTCGCTAAAAACTTGTTATCAAGCTTAGTAATTGAAAATAGAGCTATGGCAGTTATTGGAGTAAAATTTGGAGGATGAGGTATTAGCCTCGAAGCAGTTGCAATAAATATTAATAATAAAATAAATTTAGTTTTTCCTAATTTCAAATTCCTGTATAATTATTTGGTGTTATTTTTTTTAATTCATTTTTTACATTTTTATCTATTTCCAATGACTCGATAAATTTCACAAAAACATTCTTGTCAATTTTCCCATTGTTTCTCGTCAGTTTCTTAAGTTCTTCATATGGGTTTGGATAACCTTCTCTTCTAAGTATGGTTTGTATGCCTTCCGAAATTACAATCCAGTTTTTATTTAATTCCTCATCAATTTTCTCACGATTTACAAGAAGTTTATCAATACCTTTTATTGTAGACTTGATTCCAACAATTGAGTGTGCCATGGGAACTCCTATATTTCTTAAAACAGTACTGTCTGTTAAATCTCTTTGAAGCCTTGATATTGGAAGTTTTGATGATAAGTGATTGAATATAGAATTAGCTATTCCCAAATTACCTTCTGAGTTTTCAAAATCAATAGGGTTCACTTTATGTGGCATTGCTGATGAACCAATTTCATCTTTTTTAATTTTTTGTTTAAAATAGTCCATTGAAATATACAGCCACATATCTTTATTAAAATCAATAATTATGTTGTTAATCCTTTTTAAATTATCAAATAAAGTAGCTAAATTATCATAGTGTTCAATTTGGGTGGTAGGATAAGATAATTTTAGCCCTAAACGACTTACAAAATTGTTGGCAAATTTTTCCCAATTAATTTTAGGGTAAGCTACGTGATGGGCATTAAAATTTCCAGTTGCACCCCCAAATTTAGCTGAATACGGAATTTTCTTTAAAAATTTAATTTGTTCAATGATTCTTGTCGAGAAAACTCTGAATTCTTTACCTAGTTTTGTTGGTGATGCTGGTTGACCATGTGTTTTAGCCAACATCGAAATATTTTTATATTTTTTTGATTTTTCCTCAATTTTATTAATTAACATCACAATTTGCGCGAAGTACCCTATGTTATTATCGTCCTTATTATTAAATTCTAAATAATCTTTAATTAGTAAAGGTATTGCAGTATTGTTAATATCTTGGGAAGTTAGTCCAAAGTGAATAAATTCAGAAAATTTTTCAAATCCTAGAAATTTGAATTTATTTTTTAAAAAATATTCACAAGCCTTAACATCATGATTTGTAATTTTTTCAATTCTTTTTATTTCCAATGCATCTTCCTCGTTGAAGTCTTGGTATAATTTTCTTAAAATGATATTATTTTGTTTATTCCAACCATTGAATTCTTTAATCTTTAAAGCAGATAAGGAAATAAAGTATTCAATTTCAATCCTTATCCTGTATTTGATTAATGCTTTTTCTGAGAAGAAATTAGATAGTACTTGGACTCTGTCAAAATATCTTCCGTCAATTGGTGAGATTGAATTAATTCTTTCGCTCATGATGATGCAAAGATAATATATATCAGAAAAGAAATTTATTTTCTGTTAAGTAGTTTGAATTCCTCATAACATTGACTTATAGCTTGAAGAATCTGTAAGTCATTTGCTGATAAGATAAAACTCTCTGAATAACTGCAATTTCTAAGAATTTCATCA
Source organism: uncultured Bacteroidota bacterium (assembly GCA_902526165.1). GTDB lineage: Bacteria > Bacteroidota > Bacteroidia > Flavobacteriales > Flavobacteriaceae > Eutrophosalina. The sequence goes on along the minus strand of CABZKA010000007.1, from coordinate 49,402 downwards.
ATGTCAAACTTATCTATTTGCAGTAATTCTACTAAAGTTTCACGATCAAATTTTGTGCTTAAAAGTTCTCTAATTTGATAATCTTCTTTCATTAATTTAAGCTTATTCATTTGCTTGGGTTTTTTTCCGAAGATATTATACAGAAAATCAACTGGATTGAATATAGCAGCAAAAACTTTACTAATTGCACCTGGACTACTAGATCCTGCTTCATATCCTTTGCTTGGAAGACCTGGAATGTTGTATCGATATGTTTTACTTAGGGGGATATTTCTAGCATCAATTTCTAAATAGCCAGTTAGTTGATAGGGGCTGACAACCACTTCTTCTAATGCATATGCAAGTTCAGTTAATCTAATCTTTGATTTCTGAAATTTTATCAAGTCATTGGTTACTCTGATTTTTATTGACTTAAAACCTAAATATGAAAAGAATAAGGTATCATTAACATCAGCCTTAATTTCAAACTCACCTAATTTATTTGTTATTGTTCCCTCAACCTTATTTAAATTGATTACGTGGACGTTCGAAATTGGTTTAGAATCTGCATCATTTTCTACAACACCAATTACCAAGTCTTGTGAGAATATCAAGCAAGTTGTACTTAAGAAAATTATAATAAAAACATTTATTATCCTCATATAATAAACTTACAATAAATTATTTTCTTTTAAATAATTGATCATTTTATTAATTGCTATTGATCTGTGGCTAATTTTATTTTTTTCTTCATTTTCCATTTCTCCAAATGTCATTGAATAACCTTTTGGTTGAAAAATTGAGTCATAACCAAAACCATTAATTCCTCTCCTCTGGAGTGTAATTTTCCCATTAACTATACCTTCGAAATTGAAGCATTTACCGTCATGAATTAATGAAATAATTGTCTTAAACCTTGCATTTCTATCAATTTTATTTTTAAGATTATTTAATACTAACTGTATGTTTTTTTCAGAATTTTTTTCTTTACCAGAATACCTTGCTGAATAAACACCTGGTTCACCATTTAATGAATCAATTTCCAAGCCAGTGTCATCAGCAAAAACATTTTTACCTGTTTGATTATAAATAAATTTTGCTTTAAACATTGCATTTTTTTTAATTGTGTCTTCATCCTCAGGAATTTCTTTATTTATATTATAATCACTCAAATTATATAAAGTAATTTTATCTCCTAAAATTTTTTTAAACTCTAGCAATTTATTTTGGTTACTACTGGCAATAATAAGTTCCATAAATTCTATTAAATTGCTAAATTAACCAAAACAAAATATACATTGTCTGATATACATACAGTTGAGGTAGTAATCCCTATTCCGTTGAGTCAAACATTTGATTATGTTGTATCTAAACTAGAATTTGAGAAGTTAGAGATAGGATCTAGAATAATTGTAAGCTTTGGACAAAAAAAATTATATACAGCTGTTGTTATTCAAAAATTTATAAATAAACAATATGATTTCAATTTAAAGGAAATAGAGTTCATTATTGATGATTCCCCATGTATTTCCATTGAACAAATTAATTTATTTAAGTGGATTAGTGATTATTATTTGTGTCCAATTGGAAAAGTTTATCAAACCGCATTACCTAAAATGCTTTTAGTTAAAAGTGAGACTGTTATTAAGACATCGGAAGAAAAAAATAATTTTGAAATATCTGATAAGGCTAACTTGATCTTAAAAAATATTAGTGAACAGATTGAGATAAGTTTAAAGGATATAGTAAGAGTTTTTGGAAAAGAATCAATAAAATCTATCAATGAGTTGATTGAAAAAAACAAAATTATTTTGAACGAGGAGGTGTTTGATTATTACAAACCAATAATGAAAACTTATTTGAAAATTAATCAATCTTTGAATGCTTACGAATTAGCTAAAACGCCACTTCAAAAAAAAATTATAGATCAATTTTTTTTATTTAAAGGAAATGAAATCAGTAAAAAAAGAATAATTAATAAACTTAATATATCGGACTCAGCTATTAAATCTCTAATAAAATCTAATGCACTAATTAGCACAAAAAAAAATATATTAAGGACCCAAGAAATATCAAAAAAAACAAATAATAAAATAAAATTATCAACGAACCAAAAAACTGCTTTTGAACAAATTGAAAAAGAAATTAGGAAACACAAAGTAATTCTTTTTCATGGTGTAACATCCTCAGGTAAAACTGAAATTTATGTTGAGCATATTAGAAATCAATTATCTATAGGAAAGTCTGTACTTTTTCTAGTACCAGAAATAGCACTGACTACACAGCTTGTGACAAGATTAAACTCGTTTTTTGATGAAGAATTAATTGTTTATCATTCATCTATAAATTCACAAACTAGATATGAGATTTGGAAAAAAATCTTAAATACAAATAAACCTTATATTATTTTAGGAGCAAGGTCAGCGGTTTTCCTTCCTTTAAAAAATAATGGTTTGATAATAGTTGATGAAGAACATGAAAATTCATACAAACAAACCCAAAAAGTACCATTTTACAATTCCAGAGATATTGCAGTTTATTTATCAAAAATTCTTAATTGCTCAACCATATTAGGTTCAGCAACCCCAAGCTTAGAATCATACCACAATACATTAATTAAAAAATACTCAATAGTTAATTTAAATGAAAGATTTGGTGGTTTTCAACCACCAGAAATTATCTTTTTTGATCATTCATCAGAAAAAAAATTATTTAATGATGAAATAATAAATCAAATTAAATTAAGAATTGAAAATAATGAACAGGTCATAATTTTTAGAAATAGAAGAGGATACTCAACCTTTCTGCAGTGTGGTGCATGCAATGAGGTTGAAGATTGTCCAAATTGTGATATAAGTTTAACATATCATCTTAACTCTAATTCTTTAAGATGTCATTATTGTGGACACAATGAACCAATGAGGAAAAACTGTTCAAGTTGTGGTCTTCCCGCACTTGAGAAAAGGGGAGTTGGTACACAACTCATCGAAGATGAGATTCAAAGACAATTTCCTAATAGCAAAGTTGCCAGATTAGATTATGATTCAACTAGGTCCAAGAAAGGTTTTAAATCTTTAATTAATGGGTTTGAAGAGAGAGAGTTTGATATTTTAATAGGTACCCAAATGGTAACTAAAGGTTTAGATTTTAGTAACGTTTCATTGGTTTGTGTGATTGAATCTGATTTTTTATTGAACTATCCAGATTTTAGAGCTAATGAGAAATATTTTCAAATAATAAGACAGGTTTCTGGCAGAGCAGGTAGATCAAAATCACAAGGAAGGGTGTTAATACAAACAAAAAATATTAATCATAGTTTAAATAGAAAACTAAAATTAAATGATGATCTGAATTATTACAAAAGAGAATTAGGACTAAGAAAAGAATTTAGTTACCCACCATACATAAAATTGATCAAAATAAAATTTAGGTCAAAAAACCGAAAATTATTATATAATGGTTCCAATTGGTTTGGTGATGCTTTAAAAAATAATGTAGCCTCGAAAGTATTGGGACCAGAATATCCACTTGTTTCCAAAATAAAAAATGAATTTTTGATGAACTTATTAATAAAAATAAAACCAGAAGAAAATCTGATATCAATAAAAAAAATTATATCTACATTATTAAAAAAGTTTAACTCATACAAAGAGTTTAGATTAATTAAAACTAATATTGATGTCGATCCCTATAATTAAATTATAAAATTTTTTGGAAGTCTTGATATAAACAGTATTTTTGCCGTCTAAATTTATGAACCATTACGAGTCAATATTTATATTAAATCCTGCCTTGTCTGAGACTCAGGTTAAAGATGTGATTAAAAACTATCAAACTCTATTAAAAGATAATGGTTGTAAAATTATAGACACTGAAAATTGGGGTTTGAAAAAATTAGCTTATTCAATTCAGAATAAACTAAGTGGTTTTTACATTCTTATTGATTTTGAATATGATGGAGATTTAAATATCGTTGATAATTATGAAACTGAGTTAAAAAGAGACGAAAGGATTATGAGATATTTAAACGTGAAGCTCGATAAATATGCAACTGAGTGGTCACATAAAAGAAGAAGTAGAATGAAAAAAGAAAAAGTATAAACATGGCAGATTTAAATGTTAATACCAATCAAGGCGAAATTAGATACCTAACCCCGCTAGATATCTCGACTAAAAATAAAAAAAAGTATTGCAGGTTTAAAAGGCTTGGAATTAAGCATATAGATTATAAAGACCCTGATTTTCTACTGAAATTCATTAATGAACAAGGTAAAATATTACCCAGAAGATTAACTGGCACATCACTCAAATTTCAAAGAAAGATTTCCGTTGCAGTTAAAAGAGCAAGGCACCTCGCATTACTTCCTTTCCAAGCAGATTTACTTAAATAAATATTTAGATGGAAATAATTTTAAAACAAGATGTTGAAAATTTAGGTTTCGTTGATGATATTGTTAGCGTCAAGAATGGTTATGGAAGAAATTTTTTAATTCCTACGGGAAAAGCTATTCTTGCTACAATATCTGCCAAAAAAGCCTTGGATGAAAAATTAAAGCAATCAGCAAATAAGGATAAAGTTGCAATTGAAGAAGCCAATAAATTTCAAAAACAATTAGAAAAATTAGAATTAAGTATTTCCGCCAAAGTCATTGATTCGAACAAGTTATTCGGATCAGTTACAAGTTCAGATATTTCAAAACAACTTTCAGAAGAGGGTTATAAGCTGGAAAAAAACAAAATTATATTGTCTTCAAATATTAAGTCAACTGGAAAGTATTCTGCAAAAATAAGACTCCACAGAGAAGTCAGCTTTGAATTATCATTCGAAGTCATTTCAAAAGAAAAGTAATTCCTTTTATTTTTTTATTTTTTCTAAAAGAGTGATATTTGACATATAATGTCAGATAAATCTATCAATCCAAAAGGAACTAAGGATTATGGGCCTATTGAATTGCTTTCAAGAAGATTCATCATAAATACAATTAGAAAGGTTTTTATTTCATTTGGTTATTCTGAAATAGAAACACCTTCAATGGAGAAAAGACTTACACTCTATGAAAAATATGGTGAGGAAGGCGATAAGTTCATATTTAACATTATTAATAGTGGGGATAAAGTTAAAAAGGCCGATGTTAAGGCACTATCCTCTGGAAAATTAAATCAATTTGTATCATCAATTAGTGAAAAGGGGCTTAGATTTGATTTAACTGTTCCTTTGGCGAGATTTGTTGCACAACATTTTAATGAAATAAGTTTTCCGTTCAAAAGATTTCAAATTCAAAAAGTATGGAGATCTGATAGGCCTCAAAAAGGAAGATTCCAGGAGTTTACTCAGTGTGATGCTGATGTAATTGGTTCTGATTCTTTATTTCTTGAATATGAAATGATTCAAATCTATTCAAAAATATTTAAAAAATTAGGTTTAAAAGATGTTATAATTAAAGTTAATCACCGTGAAATTTTAAATTCTATTGCTAGAAAAATTGGTCTGGTAAATAAGTTTAATGAGTTTATAATTTTGGTTGATAAAAAGGAAAAGATTGGAGTAGATAAGTTAAGAAATTCACTTAAAAAGGATTTAAACATTAAGGATAGGCATTTAGATGATTTGTTTGAATTATTTGAATTTTCTGGTAAATTATCTGATTTTATAAATAAGATTACAGAAGAATTTACAGATTCAAACTCAATTGCTGCTATAGAAGAAATTAATCAATTTTATAAGTTGATTAAAGACTCAAATGATTTAGTTAAGGTTGAATTTGACATATCCTTAGCTAGAGGATTAAATTACTACACTGGATTAATATTTGAAATTAGTCATCCTAATTCATCTTTAGGTTCATTAGGTGGAGGTGGAAGGTATTCAGATTTAACAAAATCTTTTGGAGTTGATAATTTACCAGGTATTGGAATATCCTTTGGACTTGAAAGAATTCATTTACTAATGAATGAAAAAGATATTTTCCCTCCACTAAAAGATCCTTCAAATGATATTCTTGTTGTAAATTTTGATACCAATTTCATCAATGATCTCAAGGATATTGTTGAGAGCTTGAGGGGTGTGGGTAAAAGCATATTTATTTATCCTGATTCAGTTAAAATCCCTAAGCAGTTTTCTTTTGCAAACAAGAACAAATTTCATTCGGTATTAATTTATGGTCAAGAAGAAAAAGACAATGAAGTGATTAAAATCAGATCAATGAACGATGGAAAGGAAAAGTTATTCAAATTCAAAAAATTTATTTCTGAATTTTCTAAAATGTAGCGAGGGGGAGACTTGAACTCCCGACCTCCGGGTTATGAATCCGACGCTCTAACCGCCTGAGCTACCTCGCCAAAAGAGCTCAAATATAAAAACAATATAACTACAGTCAAACACTGTTTAAAAAAAAAAAAAAAATTGTTGATTTTGATTTATTAGTATTATATTGTCTCTGATGTCAGAAAAAATAAAATATGAGTTAGAGTTTCCTATTCAAGCATCACCAAACATGCTTTATCAGTATATCTCATCAGCCTCAAATTTATCCGAATGGTTCGCCGATAATGTAAATTCAAGAGGTAAGGTTTTTTCTTTTTTTTGGGACGGATCTGAGGAAAAAGCAGAACTTATTTCATTTAAGAATAACAAGTATGTTAGGTTTAAGTGGTTAGAAAACGAAGATGATTCTTTTTTTGAAATAAATATTGTTGTTGACGAACTCACTAAAGATGTTTCTTTGGTAATTTATGATTTTGCTGATGAAGATGAGATTGAGGAGGGAAAAATGTTGTGGGAGAGTCAAATTTCCGATCTCAAGCAGGTCATTGGCTCTACTTAATAAATCCAATGATTAATTTTAACGGTCAACTTACAGAGCAATCGCATCAAATTCAAAATAACAGAGGTTTTCTCTATGGTGACTCAGTATTCGAATCAATAAGAATAATTGAAGGAAAAATATGTTTTTGGGAAGACCATTATTTTAGATTAATCTCTTCAATGAGAATTTGTAGGATTGATATTCCTGATCATTTTACACCAGAGTTTTTAGAGAAAAATATAATGAAATTACATAATGCCATTTCAAAAAATGGTTGTTCAAGAGTTCGTTTATCTGTTTACAGGAATTCACCAGGTAAGTATAGACCAGTCTTAAATGAATGTAAATTTCTAATATCTTGTGAGAATTTAGAATCAAATAAATTTGTAATTCCTCAAGAAGAATTTAAGGTTGATATATTTAAAGACTTCTACCTAGATAAACAATTAATTTCATCTATAAAAACAAACAATAAAATTATTAATGTAATTGCATCTATTTATGCAAAAGAAAATCATTTACACAATTGTATTCTTTTAAATAACGATAAAATGGTCTGTGAATTAATAAATGCTAATATATTTTTAATTAAAGATAGTTGCATTATTACCCCCGATCTAAAGTCTGGGTGTTTAAATGGTGTTATGCGAAAAAATATCATTAGAATTCTTAAAAAAAATAATATACAAATTGTTGAAAGAGATGTTAACACTTATGAACTGAGTGATGCTGATGAAATTTTTGGATGCAACTCAATCCAAGGTATTTTTTCAATCACTAAATACAGAAAAAATATATTAAAATTTAATTTGACAAAAAAAATATTAGACCTTTTGAATGCCTCTATTTAATTATAATTGGGATTTTCTGGTGAATTTGCCCATAATTTATATTTCTCACCAAAACTTATCAATTTATTTTTCCATAATTCATTTTTAGTTTTAAATATATCATTAGAGTTATAGTTTTTTAATACTAACCATGAATTTTCATCCAATTCTCTTCCAAGTTGATTATAATCCCATCCAGAATAACCTATAAAAAACTTAACATCATTAATGTTGACTTTTTTCTGTCGAATTAGTTTTATTATTTCATTAAAGTCTTTCCCCCAATATATTTCATTCGAAATTTTTTCACTATCAATTACAAAACTATTTTTCTTATGAATGAAATGAATTGTATCAACACTTACAGGCCCACCGTAATATATTTTGGCCTCAATATCTTTATATTCTTTGTCCAAATCACAAATTTTATAAGAGGATTTTTTATTTATAACAAATCCAATAGACCCTTCGCTATCATCTCTAGTAAGAAGAATTACAGATCTATTAAACTCTAGATCATTAATCAACGTATAGTTGGATATTAATAAATTTCCTTTTTTCAAATGAATAATATTTCTTTTCCTTGATAACCATTAACAAAATCGCGACCACTTTGCTCTTTTTTACCCTCAATCTTAATCTTTAACACATTTATAACACCATTTTTAACTTGGATCATACAATCTTTATTGTTTGGTAAAAGTGAACCATTTGTATTTGTATTAATTGGTTTTGGAATAAATTCTGAGTCAATTATTTTGACCCTAATTCCATTTGATTTTATAATTGACCAGGCACCAGGGTAGGGTGATAAACCTTTAATTAAATTTTTAATATTATTGCCTGTATCATTCCATTTTATTCTTGTATTTTCTTTATCAAGTTTAGGTGCTTTTAAAAATTCTGATTTAATTCTTGACTGAACTTTTGGTTTAAGTCCGCGTTCTATTGCCTTAATTGACTCCAAAATAAAAGTTGAGCTGAGTTTTTTTAGTTTTTGGTATATTATTTCATACGTATCATTTTCATTGATGTCAATCTCCTCTTGAATTATTATATCACCTGTATCAATACCATTGTTTATAAAAAAACTAGTTAGACCTGTTTTTTTTAATCCATAAATTATAGCCCAATTAATAGGTGCTGCACCTCTTAAATTAGGAAGAATTGATGCATGAATGTTAACTGTTCCTTTTTTTGGAATAGTCCAAATATTCTCAGGTAAAATTTTAAAGGCAACTACTATAAAAATGTCTGCATTAAAACTTTTTAATTCGTTAATAAAATCTTTATCATTCAACTGCAAAGGCTGAAAAAACTTAATTGCATTAGAAATACAATAATTTTTTACTGCACTTTTGCTAATCTTTTGACCTCTACCCACTTTTTTATCTGGTATTGTAACCACACAGCATAGATTATGGCTTGATTTATTTATAGAATTAAGACTATCTACAGCAAAATCAGGTGTTCCCATAAAAATAATATTCATAACTAAGTCTTTAATTTTTCTAAAATAAACTCAACCCTATCATTAATAGATTCATATGGTAAACTTATTAAATCAATATCAAAATATTCATATGTTGATATGATGCTTTTATTTATGGTTTTACATTGATCAAAAGATTCTTCTCTGATTTCATCATTAACATATATTTTTTTCCATGGATTAGCAATAAAGCAAAAATCATAATTAATGCTTTTTGAATTATCAATTAGTTTGTCAGGATAATTTATACCCTTGTAGTGAAGATAAGCTAAAGAGTCGATTGGTCCTCTGTCATAAAAAATAGTGTCAGAATTTATTTTTTTTTTGTACTGATTAATTCTCAATTTAAATAATTTTTTTGTGAATTCTAAAGGGTTTGAGTCAAAATAATTATTTATACCTTGATTTCTCTTTGATGATTTTAAATCTCTTACAATTTCTGGAAAACAGAAATAACCTCGATTTGATAGTTCTTTAGCTATAGATGTTTTTCCTGTTCCAGGTCCACCAGTTATTAAAACTTTATTAGACATTAACGATAAATTTTTATAAAAATAAAACTATAATTTGTTACTATATTTGAATTGTGACAAAATCCTCAGAAATTTTTTATAGAGAACTGAAAGAAAGACTTGATGAATGTCACACTTGGCCAACAAATTATCTATTTAAATTTATAGTTGAGAACACACAAGAAAAGAGAAATGAACTCAAATCCTTCTTTGATTCTAAGGCATTATCCTTAAAAGAAAGAATATCCTCAAATTCAAAGTATGTTTCTTTTACTATTAGTGTTAAAGTTGCATCTGCAGATAACGTAATTAAAATTTATAAATCAGTTTCTAAAATTGAGGGAATAATATCTCTTTAGTAAAAAAATTCCATTATTTTTGAGATAATGATTAATTCCCTAGAGTATAACAGTGAAAGAGTTAATTTGATTATTCCTGAGTACGGAAGACATATTCAAAAAATGGTTAATCAAGCTGTTGAATGTAAAAACAAGTCTGAAAGAAATGATATGGCAAAGGCCATTATTGGAGTAATGGGCAACTTAAATCCTCACTTAAGAGATGTTGCTGATTTTCAGCACAAACTTTGGGATCAGCTATTCATAATGTCTGAGTTTAAGCTTGATGTTGATTCACCGTTTAATAAACCAGAGAAAGAGTTACTTGGTGAGAAACCACAAAAGCTGAATTACCCTCAAAATTATCCAAAGTATAGATTTTATGGAAATAATATAAAAAAGATGATTGATGTGGCAAACAATTGGGAAGATGGTGAGTTGAAGGAGAAATTGATTTATGTCATAGCGAATCATATGAAAAAATGTTTTTTAACTTGGAATAAAGATACAGTTGATGATAAAGTAATTTTTCAGCACTTATTGGAGTTGTCAGAGGGAAAAATCCAACTAAATGATAAACAAAAACCACTTACGGAATCAAAGAATTTGATTATAATGTCTAATAAAAGATTCACGAAGTCATCAAAAAAGGGTAAAAAATCTTATCGAAATTATAAAAGGAAGTAATGAGCTCTTTTGAGGTAGTTGGTGGAAAAAAATTATCCGGTACGATTCATCCACAGGGTGCCAAAAACGAAGCTTTACAAATTATTTGTGCTGTTTTATTATCAAAAGAAAAGATAATAATAAAAAATGTTCCTGATATAATTGATGTAAATAAACTTATTGATTTATTAAAATCTCTCGGAGTTAAGGTTAGGAAAATTTCCAAAGGCGCTTTTGAATTTCAATCAAATCATATTGATTTAAATTATTTGAATACTGAAGATTTTGAATTAAAAGGAAAAAGTTTGAGAGGTTCCATAATGATTGTTGGACCATTATTAGCAAGATTTGGTGTAGCATCAATTCCTAGGCCAGGGGGTGATAAAATTGGTCGAAGAAGACTAGATACTCATTTTGAGAACCTGATCAAATTAGGTGGTAATTTCACTTACGATAAGGAAAATAAGAAATATAAAATTGAAAGCAAGAGATTAAAGGGTTGTAAAATTTTGTTGGATCAACCATCTGTTACGGGAACAGCTAATATTATTATGTCATCTGTGCTTGCAGAGGGAGAAACCACTATTTATAATGCCGCATGCGAGCCATATATACAACAATTGTGTTCAATGTTGATTTCAATGGGAGCTTCAATTAATGGTGTTGGATCAAATTTATTGCATATAAAAGGTGTAGATAAACTTGGAGGTTGCTCACATACCATCCAGCCAGATATTATAGAAATTGGAAGTTGGATTGGATTGGCAGCATTGACAAGAAGTGAATTAACTATTAAGAATGTTAATATTGAATCATTGGAACAAATACTTTCAGTTTTTTCAAAAATCGGAGTAAAATATAGTATAAGTGAAAATGATATAATAATTCCAGCTCATAAAAACGGCTACGAGATTCAAAATAATATTGATGGTAGTATACTTACCATTTCCGATGGTCCATGGCCACTTTTTACGCCAGATTTAATAAGTATAATTCTTGTTGTTGCTACTCAAGCTAAAGGGAGCGTTTTGATTCATCAAAAAATGTTTGAAAGTCGTTTGTTCTTCGTAGATAAGTTAATTGATATGGGCGCTAAAATTATACTTTGTGATCCTCACCGAGCTGTAGTTATTGGTCATAATTTTGAGTCAAGATTAAAGGCCACTAAAATGTCATCACCAGATATTAGGGCCGGCATATCTTTATTAATTGCAGCTTTGTCTGCAAAAGGCACAAGTGTAATTAATAATATTGAGCAGATTGATAGGGGGTATGAGCTGATTGATGATAGATTATCCTCAATAGGAGCTAAGATTAAACGAATTATTTAATCTTATTATTAGAAATATTTCTCTGTCTACTACATTTAAATCTTAAGAACTCCAGCCCCTTTTTTTCACGAACTTTTTGATGTTTTGTAGACCTTCCACTAACTCTTTTTCTCCAAAGTTTAAAACTTGAATGTTTCAAATTTTTTCTCATGATTTTTATGACTCCTTCCTCATCTACTCCAAACTGACTTTTAATGGCATCAAAAGTTGTCCTGTCCTCCCACGCCATTTCAATAATTCGATCAATATTGCGGATGTCCATTAGCTAATCGTTTCTAAATAATTATGAGAGGTAAGAGTGATATTTTCTTTTTTTTCGGTCTTCATTCTATCATATGTACTTACAAGCATTCGCATTCGCGGATTTGTTAAAAAAAAGTCTCTTTGTTTGTTTATGAAATTCCAGAAAAGAGAGTCCCATATTGGACACCAATCACCTTTTTTATAGTTACTCATTTTTAACACATAGCTGCTCCCACTTATGTATGGTTTTGTTGACATTAATCCACCATCAGCAAATTGACTCATTCCATAGACATTTGGCACCATTACCCAATCATACGAGTCAATAAAGAGTTCCATGAACCATCTATATACTTCATTAGGATCAAATTCACACAAAAGCATAAAATTCCCAATAATCATCAATCTTTCAATGTGATTAGCATAGCCTGATTTATTTATTTTTAAAATTGTATCATCAACAGGTTCTATCCCTGTAGTCCCATCATAAAATGATTTAGGTATTTTTCTTTCAAACCCCCAAAAGTTTCTGGTTCTTTCCTCGCTTCCTTTTGCTATATATACACCTCTAATAAACTCTCTCCATCCAATTATTTGCCTTATAAATCCTTCACATGAATTTAATCTAATATTATGTTTTTTATAAAATTCAACAGATTTAATCATGATTAGATTTGGATCAATTAATCCTGAATTAATAATGGGAGATAATAGACTGTGATTTAAAACAGATCTTTCTTTGAGAACAGCATCTTCGTAGGGTCCAAACTCATCATACCTTTCTATTAAAAAAGACTCAAACCAATCATCTGCACTTTTAAAATCATATGGATAAATTTTTGAAGAATTTATTTCACCATAATTGCTTTTAAAAAAATCATCAACATATTTTTTTGCAGATTCAAAATCACTGTTTTTATTTACATAGTTTACAATTGGTGGCTCTTTATCTTTGGGATACTTTTCTCTATTTAAGTCGTCATATGTCCATTTTCCACCCTCAGGATTTCCATCCTCCATCAGAAGGTTAAATTTTGATCTTTGAGATTTATAAAAGCTAGTTTGAAAAAACTTTTTTTTATCAGATCTAAAAAATGAATCAAGTTCAAATTTCTTTGTTATAAACAATTTATTTTCGTAAATGTTGATTTTTATATTGTTTTTTGAACAAACACTAACAATTCTTTTTTCTAACCAATTATCCTCAGGATCATAGATATTTATTGATGTGATAGATTTTTTTCTCTCTAAAAATAATCTAATATCTGAAACATCATCATAGCTATTTATGTACTCAACATTGATATTTTTTGACCTTAAAAAACTTTCATACTTTTTCATAGACATTCTATGAAAGAGTATTTTTTGTTTGTGAAAATTAAAGTGATTAAAAAAAAGAAATTCTTCAATTACAAAAGTTTTCTTTGAATTATTGATAAGTTCCCCTTCTCTGAACAGTTGGTTTGGAAAAATAATGTTTATTTCCATAATTAACTTACAGCTTCTTTATACGTTTTTAAGCACCTTTGTCTTGCAAATTTATGATCAACGATTGGTTCTTCTTTATAGTCATGCGGAAGCCATTTTTTGATGTAAGTGCCTAGTTTATCAAATTTTTTTTGTTGCTCATATGGATTGAATATTCTAAAATATGGTGACGCATCAACACCACATCCAGCAACCCATTGCCAATTCCCAACATTACTTGATTGTTCATAGTCAAATAACTTATCTGAAAAATACTTCTCTCCTAATCTCCAATCAATAAGAAGATGTTTACACAGAAAACTAGCTACAATCATTCTGACTCTATTGTGCATAAAACCAGTTGAATTTAGTTCATTCATTCCTGCATCTACAATTGGATATCCTGTTTTACCTTCACACCAAAGCTCAAATTCTTCCATATTATTCCTCCATTTAACTCTCTCATATTTTTCTTTGAAAGATATTTTGGTTGTTTTAGGATAGTGCCAAAGTATTTGCATGAAAAACTCTCGCCAAATTAATTCTTTCAGATAGGTTTTATCAACAGCTTTATCAGACTGTTTAACCGCCTTCCTTATACTTATATTACCAAATCGGAGAAATACTCCAATTTTAGAAGTCTTATCAAGATGAGGGAAGTTTCTTGTTTCACTATATTCTTCAATTATTTGTTTAGTAAAACGCAGTTCAGGTGGATTGATGGTGTTCTTGCTAAAGTTTAATATGACATCATCATGATCAAAAAAGTCCATATCAGTTAAACTGTTTAATAAGTCCTCCGATTTATAATCTTTAACTTTTTCTTTTGAAAACTTTTCCATCCATTTTCGGGAGTATGGTGTATAAACCAAATATGGTTTTCCATCATTCTTAGTAACTTCACTTTGTTCAAAAATCACTTGATCTTTAAAACCTTTAAAACTTATATAATTCTCTGCGAACAATTTATTTACGCACTCATCTCTTTTTGTAGCATAAGGCTCATAATCTTTGTTGTAGTAAACTGCAGAAATTTTATTTGTATTTATTAATGACTTAAATATTTCTAATGGTTTACCTTTAAAAGTGAATATTTTTTTATTAATTTTTTTTAGCTCTAAATTCAATTTTTCTATTGAAATGAAAATATGTTTCAGACGATGATCATTTGTCTTAAGCTTATCGACTATATCACTATCGTAAATAAATATTGGTATAACTGAATTAGATTCATTTAATGCTTTATAAAGAGCGTGGTTATCATCTAGTCTAAGATCTCTTCTAAACCAAAAAATGACTGAATTTTCCAATTTAAGATAGGGTGGAGGTTCCGCCATCAATTCCGATAATTTGTCCAGTCATCCAGCTAGATTTTTCTGATAAAAGAAAGTTTATTGTTTCTGCAATATCAGTAGAGTTACCAACCCTTTTCATGGGGTGCTTCTGAGCAGATTTTTCAATTTTCAAATCATTGTTAAGAAATCGATTGGCAAGTGGTGTATCAACGATTGATGGGGCCACAGCATTTACCCTTATTTTGGGTGCGTATTCTGCAGCAAGAGATTTAGTCAGACCTTCAATGGCTCCCTTTGATGCTGAAACACTTGAGTGAAATGGCATACCTCTTTGAACAGCAACAGTACTCATTAAAACAATACTGCTGTTATCTGCTGCAATAAGCTTGGGCATTACTGTTTTCAAAACTTTAATTAATGAAATTAAATTAATTTCTAAGTCTTGTTTGAATGCCTCAACAGAAAGGCCTTTGAAAGGCCTTAAATTTATGCTTCCTGGAAGATAAACAAACCCATGTATTTCATCTGGGATCAACGAGTTGTCAAACTCATCGTTTAATGCGTCAAATTTTATAAAGTTGACATTTTCTGATTGCAGTTGATCATTAGTTCTACATGCAACATGCACCTTAAAATCTTTTTTTAGTATTTTGACTAATGGTAGTCCAATTCCATAGGAACCACCAATCATTAGTATATTTTTCATCTTAATTCTCCAAATAATTCATTTAACTTTTTACTTCTGTATTCAAAAATACGGCCAAGTTTTTTTTTTACTATCAATGAATTCACAATATAACCAATAATTCCAAGGGGAATTTTGTAGTGAATTACATCTTCCATCTCTATTCCACCATCAATTTCTTTAATAAAATGTTTATGATGCCATAGAGAGTATGGGCCAAACCTTTGCTCATCAACAAAATATTTTTTATCAGAAACGTGGGTAATTTCAGTAACCCATTTAAGAGGAACTTTTAACAATGGAGTTACGGTATATTGAATTATTTGACCTGGATATATTTTTTTATAATCACAATCAATTATATTAAAATTCATTTCATCTGGGGTTATCTCTTTTAAATTTTTAGGATCTGAAAGAAAATCCCACGCAGTTTGAACTGTAATTGGAAGCTTTTGTTTGGTGTGAAGTTTAAAAATTTTCATAATATTGAACACATAAACAAAAGTCATGCAAAAATTACTTATTTTATTGTCAATATTTTTAACCTTTCCCATATTAACTGCACAACTCAAATCACCAGTCGCTAGCCCAAGAGCTAACTTAAGTCAGAACATAGGCTTGGTCAATATAAGTGTGGATTATTCAAGACCTTCAAAGAGGGGTAGGACCATTTTTGGAAATTTGGTCCCCTACAACAAAATTTGGAGAACAGGAGCCAACCAAGCTACTACATTTAGTGTTTCGGATGACATTAAAATAAATAATCAACTTGTTCCAAAAGGTGAATATCATATTTATTCTGTTCCCAGAGAAAAAAGACTTGATTTAATCATATACAATAAAACTGATAGTTGGGGTTCCTTAAAAGAATTTGATGAAAGTTTGATAGTTGCAAGAGTTGTTTCAGAATTTATTGAATTGCCCTTTTCTGTTGAAACATTTGAGATATCTTTTGATAACATTAGTAATAACGGATCAACTATAAATATTATTTGGGATAATAAATTGGCCATTTACTATCTCGATGCTCTCACAAAAGAGAAAATGATTACGAATATTGAAAGTGTTTTATTAAAAAACCCAAAGCCTATTGATTTTCAGAAAGCCGCTGTTTATTACTATGAAGAGGGTTTGGATAAAGAAAAAGCTTTCAAATGGATTAATAAGGCTTTCGAGAGTTATAAAGACCCAAAATATTGGCAACTCAGAGTAAAAGCATTGATATACAATTACTACGGAATGGAGAAAGAAGCTTTAAAAATTGCAAAAGAAGGATTAAAACAAGCTAAAAAATCAGGTGCACCTGATGGATTAAATGCTATGAGCTTATTGGTTGATAGGCTTTCTAAATAGTGTTTGGTGGAAAAGTATTGATAAAATTATGGTATTTAAAGCACCTATAAAATTTAACCATAAATAGCCAATATCCACATTAAAATAAATTGTAAAAATTACTGCTTGTGAAATGCAAGCTGCGTAAAAAATAGAATTCCCACCAATTTTCTTAAAAAAGAATGCAACCAGAAATATTCCAAGAACAGTACCATAGAATATTGAACCAATGATGTTTACAAGTTGAATCAAATTTTCAAATAATGTCCCAAAACTTGCGAAACTTATTGCAATTAATCCCCAAATCAAAGTAAAAAATTTTGATGCTATCAAATAATGATATTCACTTTTATTTTTTTTATGATTTCTCTTATAAAGGTCAATAGTGGTTGTTGCTGCTAATGCGTTAATTTCTGATGCTGTTGATGACATTGCTGCACAGATTATAACAGCAATTAAAAGACCAATAATTCCTTTGGGGAGATTATTTAATATGTAGTGAATGAAAACATAATCTTTATCTAAAACCTCAATATTTGGATTTTCATTTTCAATTTCCCGATAAATTTTATTTTTTATTTTCTTTTCTTCATTTTGGATTCTGATAATTTTATTTTTATCAAGCTTTGAGCTCAAAACGTAATTACCTAGAACATCTTTTTTTTTGTCCTGTATTATTGAAAATTCATCAAGAAAAATGTCATAATTTTTATTATCTGATGCCTCAATATAATTTACCACTTGTGGGTTAAAGTTTACAGGAGCTGAGTTAAATTCATAAAAAATAAATACCATCACACCTAGTAAAAGGATAAAAAATTGCATAGGAATTTTAAAAATTCCATTAAAAATTAATCCTTGTCTTATTTCTTTAATCGATTTACCTGATATATATCTTTGAACCTGACTTTGATCTGTTCCGAAATATGAAAGGGCCAAAAACAAGCCTCCTGTTATGCCACTCCAAAATGTATATCTACTTTCATAATTAAAAGAAAAGTCCAAAATGTTTAATTTGTTACTAACACGTGAATAATTCAAAAACTTATTTACTGTAAAGTTTTCAGGATAGCTTCCTATCAATAAGAAAAAAACAAAAAATAGACCTAAGAATATTACAAACATTTGTTGTTTTTGAGTAACATTCACTGCCTTTGTACCGCCAGTTATTGTATATATTATAACAAGAAAACCTATAATCAGGTTAAGTATTTTTATATCAATATTTAGTAAGGTGGAGAGTATTATTGATGGGGCAAAAATTGTAATGCCTGCTGCAAGCCCTCTTTGTATCAAAAACAATATCGCACCCAAAATTCTTGTTTTTTTATCAAATCTTTTTTCTAAAAATTCATAAGCTGTGTAAACCTTCAGTTTATGGTAAAAAGGCACAAAAAACATACATATGATAATCATTGCCAATGGAAGTCCAAAATAGAACTGAATAAAACCCATACCATCATTGTACGCTTGTCCTGGTGTAGATAAAAATGTAATTGCGCTTGCTTGGGTTGCCATAACTGACAAACCAATAGTAAACCAGCCTGTTGAGTTGTTGGCTTTTAAAAATGATTTAATGTTGCTGTTTTTCCTGGTTTTATAAGAACCATAAAATACAATTATTAGTAAAGTTGTGATTAATACTGCCCAGTCTATTATTTCCATTATTAAAGTAGAAATAAAAAAAATAAAACATATAATATATTGAGCATAAGTAAAACTGAATATTCCCTTTTCCAGTCAAACATCATATATTTTTTTGATTATTTTTTATTTTCCAATCACCATTTAATCTTAAAACTTGTTCAATTACATCCCTTACACATCCATCCCCACCATTTTTAATAGATATATAATCTACAACATCTTTGACCTCATGACATGCATCATATGGGCATGAAGAAAGACCGACTTCTTTTAGAATATGAATATCGGGCAGGTCATCACCCATGAAAAGTGTTTCATTGATATTCAAATTATTTTTGGATAAAAAGTTATCAAAAACTTTTTTTTTATCATCAACGCCTAAAAAAATATTTTTAACCCCTAGTTTAGATAATCTTTTTCTTACACCCTCATTATTTCCCCCACTTATTACACAAAAATTATAACCAATGTCAGTTGCAAATTTTACAGCAATACCATCCTTGGTGTTGAATACTCTCATTTCATTACCATTAGAGTCGACAATGATTGATCCATCAGTAAAAACTCCATCAACATCGAAAATAAAGTTTTTAATTTTGCGTAATTTTTTCTTATAAATCATTTTTTTTTATGCTTTTAGTTATGATTTTATACAAATTTAGGTAATTAGAATTTTCTAGAATTTTTTCATGTTTTTTTATTGTCTTTATATCATTTCTAATTGCAGGTCCAGTTTGAGATTCTTTTGATTTATTATCTTTAAATGTTTGAATTGTCTTATTAGAAATTGGGATAAAAAAATCTTTATTGAGATTAAATTTATTTATGATTTCATCAGTGACAGAAAGTATATGATTTGTAAAGTTATTCGCAAATGTAGCTGCAAGATGGTAATATAGCCGATTTTTTGAATTAACCTCTTTACATGTTACATTCAACAGCCCACATAATTTCTTTAATTTATCTAAATTCTTTTTTGAATTAGCCTCAATTAAGACAGGAATGTCAACAAAATTTAACTTGTCACGAAAATTGAAAGTTTGAAGAGGATAAAAAACACCATAATTTTTTTGATTGGATAAAATATTAATATTTTGTGTTCCTGATGAATGTAAAACAACACCGCCCTCAACATTTATTTTTTTACTGATTTCTTTTATTGAATCATCATTGCATAATATGAAATAAAAATCAGCCTCTCTAAGATTTTCAATTTTGTCTGTGAATTTAATTTTTTCACTGAATAAATTAGTATTTTTTTTTCGTCTAGAGTAAATTTCGATTATTCGAAAATTCTCATTGTTTGAAAACACCTCACATAAATTATATGATAATTTTCCTGAAGCAATTAGTGAAATTGTAAACATAATTAATGTTTAAATTACGATAAATGATTTGAATGTTTTTATTAGGTTTGCAAAAAAAATTATGGACAACAAAACTTTTATGATGATTAAGCCTGATGCAGTTGAAAGAGGGCTCATTGGTAAAATATTAGCTGACATTATAGATGCTGGTTTTCAAATTATTGAACTAAAAATGGTTAAACTTAGTTTAACTGATGCCAAGAGCTTTTACAAAGTTCATAAGGATAGACCCTTTTTTAATGATTTGACAACTTACATGAGCAGGAGTAACATAGTTGCTGCAGTTCTATTTAAAGAAAATGCAGTAAATGATTTCAGAAAACTCATTGGAAGTACTGACCCAAGTGATGCAGAGGAGGGAACAATTAGAAAAAAATACGCAATATCAAAAGGTGAAAACTCCGTTCATGGATCAGATAGCAATGAGAATGCTGAGATTGAATCAAATTTTCATTTTTCATAAACCTACAATAGAACTATTTTTTCAATAATATCCTGTTTTAATTCACAATTAATTAATTCAATAATTTTATTTTTTGAATAAGAAATTTCTTCCTTGAGCATTGGATTACTAACTCTAATAAATAAAGTGTTTTTTTTTAGATAAATATCTTTTGTGTATTTCGATAGTTGATTACCAGCGGTCTTTTTCCAAGCAATACCAATTTTTGAATTTATTACACCTTGATTAATTTGTTTTTGATTGAAAAAACTATCTAGAACTTCTTTAATGCTACTTGTTTCATTATTCCTTTTCATATTTCAAAAATCTTAGAGGAGTTTTTCAAGCTACTTAAAACTTTTTCAATTCTTATTTTATCTGTATCAGAAATAAATAGTTGACCAAATTCTGATGAATTCACTAAGTCAACAATATTCTTTACTCTTTCAATATCTAGTTTGTCAAATATGTCATCCATTAAAAGAATGGGTGAGATGTAGTTATTGTTTTTTAAAAATTCAAATTCAGCAAACCTTAAAGAAATGAGAAAAGATTTTTGCTGACCCTGACTCCCAAACCTTTTAATTGAACTATTACTAATCTTAAATATTAAATCATCTTTATGAATTCCACATGATGTAAATTGTAAAATCATATCTTTTTGAAAAGAATTTTTTAATAAGTCAGCTATTTCGTTGTCATTTAGGTCGCTTTTATAACTTAAGCTTACTTTTTCATTTTTACCAGAAATTTTATTGTATTTATCAATTACTATAGGCATAAATTCATTTATAAATTTTTTTCTGCACTCATGAATTGGTTTGGAGAGTTTAATTATTTGATCATCATAGATTAAAATACTATCCATATCAACTTTCGTTGATTTATTAAAATATTTTAAAATTTTATTTCTCTGTTTTATTAATTTTCCGTGCGTTATTATATTCTGCAGATAAGTTTTGTTATAAGTTGATATTATACTGTCCATGAATTTTCTTCTTTCAAAACTTCCTTCAATAATTAAATTTGTATCATAAGGGGAAATTAGTACGACGGGAATTAACCCAAAATGATTAGAAAGTTTTTTATAAACTTTTTCATTTCTTTTTAAAACCTTAGTTTCATTTCTTTTCAAGCTACACGTTATATTTTCCCTTTTTTCATTGATCAAAAAGACACCATCTAAAACCATAAACTCTGAATCATGATTTATGTTGTTTTCATTAGAGACTGAAAAAGAACTCCTTCCAATTGCCAAGTGATATATTGAGTCTAATATATTTGTTTTGCCAACCCCATTATTGCCAATAAAACAATTGATTTTACTATCAAAATTGAATGTTTTATCTAATATATTTTTATAGTTTAAAATGGATATTTTATATAAAAGTAAACTAGACATTGGATTTATTTACATCTGCAAATTATATAAAATAATTAACTAATTATCATGCATCATTTAAATAAAATTATATTTTTGCCATGCGCATGTCAACATATAAAAAGAAATCAAATAAAATAAGAAAAAGCAGAGTTTCTAATGAAAATAGCTCAACAAAAAAGGTATTTGAAACTCTAGATACAAGTGCAAGTAAATCTGAACTTTTTTTAAGTAGCTATCAAAATTATCTAGTTTATGGTGTTACTGCTTTGGTTGTAATTTTTGCTCTTTATTTTTCTTATGATAAATTTATTTTTCAGCCTAAAATTGATGAATCTAATGTTGAAATTTTCACTGCTCAAAAGTATTTTGATTTAGCCTTAAATTCAGCCAACAACAAAGATTCGTTATATAATCTGTCATTAAAAGGTGCTGATGGAAAATTTGGTTTTTTAGATATAATTGAGAATTATTCTGGGACTCCTGCCTCTAATATTTCATATTACTCATCTGGTATGGCTTATTATCATTTAAAAAAATATGATTTGGCTATCGAATATTTGGGTAAATTTTCATCTAATGATGATGTTCTAAATTCATTATCTCTTACAACAATTGGTGACTCTTTTATTCAGCTTAATCAATTTGAAGATGCACTCAACTATTATCAAAAAGCCTTAAAATCTACATCCAATAGTTTTACAAGCCCAATCATTTTACTAAAGGCTGGTGATGTTTCTTTGAAAATTGGTAATAATAAAAAAGCGTCAAGTTTTTTCAATAAGATTAAAACTGATTTTCCAAAATCTGCTGAAGCTGATCTAATTGATATCAAAATAGAACAGGCAAAATAATGTCAACTAAGAAAAAGTCTAATATAAATTTAGATTCCCTCAAAATTGCAAGAGAAAAGAAGTTTGCAATAGTTCATTCAGAATGGAACATTGAAATAATTAATAGATTACTCAAGGGTGCCTTTGAATTCTTTTCAGCAATCGGTTTGGAAAAGGATAAAATTACAATTTGTTCAGTTCCCGGAAGTTTTGAGCTTATTTATGGCTGTAAGAAAATGTCTGATAAAAATAAATATGATGCAATTATTGCAGTTGGTAGTGTCATAAAAGGTGAAACAAAACACTTTGATTTTATCTGCAACTCTGTTTTTAACGGAATCAAGGATTTAAATTTAACATCAGAATGCCCTGTAATAGCTTGTGTCTTAACAGCTAATAATATTGAGCAGTCACTTGAAAGAAGTGGAGGAAATTTAGGAAATAAGGGTTTTGATTGTGCAGCTGCTGCGGCTAAAATGAGCCTTATTTAAAATACTTAAAAGGAACAAACAGCATTCCGAAGCATTCTCCTCCGCCTTTTTTAATATTTTTATGATGCATTTTATGAGCCCTTCTAATGCCTTTGGCATACCAGTTATTAGCGTTTCTAAACAGCTTAAATCTCCTATGAATAAATATATCGTGAACTATAAAGTAAGTTAATCCATAAAGAAATATACCAATTGCTATTGGTAAACCATATACAAAGCCAAGTTCAGTCCATGAGATAACAAATGCCATACTAACCACAGCATAAAAAATGAAGAAAAAATCATTTCTTTCAAACCATGAATCATGATCTTTAACATGATGGTCTTTGTGTAAACTCCAAAGAAATCCATGCATAATATATTTATGACTAAACCAAGCCATAAATTCCATAAAACAAAATGTTCCAATTAGTGATAATATCCAAAGAAATGTTTCCATTATAAAATATTTAATCTATATCTAACATATGAGCGAGCTAAAACATCAACTTTTTGATAATTAGGGACTCTGACTCTTTTATTTTTTATTACAGATGATGATGCATTATCTAACTTTTTCAATAGTCTTTTATAATATTTATATGCTGCATAAACGCCAAACTTTGAATTGTTTGGAAGCATGTATATACCTTTTAAAGCTATAGAAAAATCCTCTTTTATCTCGCTTAGAATTTTTTTCTTCGCCTCATCATCAAATGAGTTGTTGACAAGATTAGGGAAATAGACTCTGTTTAATTCTTTTAAATCAGCTTTGTAGTCTCTTAAAAAATTAACTTTTTGAAAAGCAGAGCCTAGGGATATAGCATAAGGTTTTAGTTTTTTATACATATCAGTATCACCTTGTACAAAAACTTTTAAACACATTAATCCTACAACATCTGCTGAGCCGTATATATAACTTTTGTAATCTTCATCAGAAGAATATTCTTTTTTTTCAAGGTCAAGCCGCATGCTACTCAAAAATGAATCAATTAAGTGTTTATCAATATTATGTTTTTTGACAGTATTTTGAAATGAATTTAAGATAGGATTTAAGCTAATATTGTTATTTAATGAATATTCAAGCTCATCTATGAATCTATTTAAGAGCGTTTCTTTATCGTAATTGTGAAATGTATCAACAATTTCATCAGCAAACCTGACAAATCCGTAAATATTGTAAATATCTTCTCTTATATTTTTAGATAACATTCTTGTAGCTAGGCTAAAAGAGGTACTGTATGTTTTAGTGACATTTCTAGAACAATCAGCAGATACTTTATCAAATAATTCCTTCATTTTTTATAATGTTTGCTACAAGCTTTCCAGAGACAATTGCTGGTGGAACACCTGGTCCCGGTACTGTTAGCTGACCACTAAAATACAATTTTTTTACTTTTTTACTTTTTAATTTAGGTCTTAAAAAAGCTGTTTGTAAAAGTGTATTAGCAAGACCATATGCATTACCACCAAAAGAATTATAATCATCTTTGAAATCTTTTATACAATAGGATCTTTTAAAGTCAATATAATCTCTGATTTTTTGGTTGGTCAAATTTTCCATTCGATCTAATACCATATTGAAATATTTTTCTCTTGTATCTTCTGTATCTTTTAGGTTAGTTGCAATTGGTATCAAAATAAAGCAGTTTTCATGTCCTTTTGGGGCTGTATGTTCAAAAGTTTTTGATGTTAGGTTAACGTAAAATAATGGGTTTTCAGGCCAAGATGGATGTGTATAAATCTCATCTGAGTGTTTTTCAAAACTTGTATCAAAAAATAAGTTGTGATGATTTAAATTTTTTAATCTTTTTTTTATTCCAATGTAAAATAGCAGTGATGATGGAGACCAAACTCTATTATTCCAGTAATTATCTGAATATTGTCTATATTTTATATCCATTAAGTTTTCAGTGTGAGCATAATCTGCTCCAGAAACAAGAAAGTCACAATTCAATTCCTTGTTATTAACAGTAATACTTTTTACTTGACCACAATCAATGTTTATTTTATTAACTGTAGAGTTTTTATAAAATTTAACTCCTTGTTCCTCTGCAATTGATAACATTGATTTTACAACATCATAAAACCCGTTTTTTGGTTGCCATGTACCTAATCCAAAATCTGCATAGTTCATGAAATTGTAAAAAGCAGGGGTGTTATTTGGCTTTGCTCCTAAAAATAAGACTGGGAACTTGAGTATTGACCTCAACATTTCGTTTTTAAAAATGCTGTTAACTTGTTTATTTATATTAGTTAAAAACAACTTAAATTTTAGGATTGTCCTAAAATTTATTAATTCAAGTATTGAAAAACCTGGCATTTTATATAGCATATCTTTGACAGCTAATTCATAATTATCTTTAGCCTCTTTTAAAAATTTTTTTAACTTATCTCCACTTCCCTTTTCAATATTTTCAAAGGTTTCTATAATTTTATTTACATCGGAGCTTATTGACACAGACTGATTGTTTTTATAAAACACTTTGTATCCTGGATCCAATTTTTTTATTTTATAGAGCTCAACTGATTTTTTATTGAAATCATTGAAAAATCTTTCAAAAACATCAGGCATCCAATACCAACTTGGTCCCATATCAAATGTATATCCATTCATTTTAAATTGTCTAGCTCTTCCTCCGAAACTGTCATTTTTTTCAAAGACTGATACATCAAAACCATATTTTGCTAGATAACACGCTGCTGAAAGGGACGAAAACCCAGAACCAATTATAAAAACTTTTTTTTTCAAAATATATAGTGCGCACGAGAGGACTCGAACCTCCAAGGGAAATTTCCCACTAGGCCCTCAACCTAGCGCGTCTACCAGTTCCGCCACGTGCGCTAGAATTGTGACCTGGCTGGGGCTCGAACCCAGGACCCTCTCCTTAAAAGGGAGATGCTCTACCAACTGAGCTACCAGGTCTGATTTTAACGTTTGCAAATATAGGACCAATAATACCATTTTTCAAACATAATTTCCTTTAAATTTGTCATCGATGTACCAAGACATTTTAAAAAAAATAAATCAACCCATTATTTTATTAGGTTATATGGGCTCTGGTAAAACAAGCATAGGAAAAAAAATATCAAAAATTCTCAATATTAAATTCTACGATCTTGACAAATTGATTGAAAATAAATTTAATAAAACTATAAATGAAATTTTCCTTGAGCAAGGTGAAATTAACTTTAGAAAAGAGGAGAGAGCTTTACTTGAGAATATTTTAAATAAAAAAAAGATTTTTGTTTTATCATTGGGTGGGGGTACACCTTGTTATTTTGATAATATTGAATATATACTAAAAAAAACAGGTTTAACTATATTTTTAAAACCGGAAATTAAACAACTATCAAAAAAGTTATATAGGAAGAAAGCGAAGCGCCCAATTATAAAAGATGTAAGAACTGAAAAAAAAATGATTGAATTTGTTTCAAAACATATGTTGGAAAGAATTCATTATTACAATAAGGCTAAATACCATGTTGTTTATGACTTAAATGATAAAATGTACGCTTGTAATAAAATAATAGACTTATTAAACAAGAACTGCTCTTAGTTTTTTATTTTCAGAAATAACCTTTACAGTATCTTCAAAGTTTGTCGAAAGAGAAACTCCTTTTATATCAACATTTACAGGGTGTTTTTTGTGATCTCTATCAATTAAAACAATCGTTTTTAAATTCACATATCCAGAATTAAAGAAGTAGTTTACACATTTAAAAAGTGTTTTACCAGTATTTAAAACATCATCAATTATAAATATTAAACAATCATTAGAAAATTTGTGCTCAAATTTAATATCACTATTGATATTATTATTAATTTTTTCAATTTTTATCGCACAAAGTTTTACCTTTTTATTACAAAAAATTTTAATCTGTTTTTCGATAATTTTAGCAATTTCATAGCCTTTCTCTTTAATACCAACAAGTATTATCTGATTTGACACATCGCTTTCCTCAACAATTTGACAGGCAAGTCTGTTGCATACTCTTAGAATTTTATCATTATCTAATATCATTACACTCTTAATGAATAACAGCAAAAATATCAAGAAAATTGTATCTTGCACGTGATTTGAGAAATAAATTTACTTTGCAAATTATTAAATCCTTTTCGCTGATTTCAATATTGATTTTTTGTTTTACATCATGTAAAAAGGATGATGATGACAACATAAATGCAATTCCTGCTAACGATTACACTGAACAACATACCCTCGAGAATGACTCAATAATCGATTTTATGCAAAATCACTTTTATAATTATGATGATTTTTCAAATCTCACACCAAAAGACGGACCTGAATTTATTATTGACTCAATTAGTGGTGATAACTCAGATAAGACTCCAATATATGAGCAGGTGTCAAGTTTCCAGATTAATGTCAAAGATTCTGATGGCAATTTATTTCCTCATACTGCATATTATGTGATTTTAAGAGAGGGAGTTGGTGACAACCCCACGGTTGCTGACTCAGTTTATGTCAGATATAAAGGTATCTTGTTGAACAAAGATGTTTTTGATCAAAGAAAGATTCCGATTTGGCTCCAAGCAAAAAATGTAGTTCGTGGTTTTCAAGAATTTGTTCCCCTGTTAAAAAAGGGTAACATTAATATAAATAGTGATGGTACTTATGACTTCACAAATTTTGGAATAGGCTTTATTATTATGCCTTCTGGCCTTGGTTATTATAATGGAGCAACTGTAAGTATACCAGCTTACTCTCCTCTGATATTTCAGATAGAAATGATGACATTAAATAGAACAGATCATGACAATGATACTGTCCTTACAATTTATGAGGATATTAATGGAGACAGTAATTTTGACAACGATGATACAGATACTGATACCATTCCAAATTACTATGATACAGATGATGATGGGGATGGCATATTAACCAAAGACGAGTATGATATGGATGGTGATGGAGTTGCTGATGATACTGATGGTGACGGAATACCTGATTATTTAGATAATGAATAGTCTATTTTCTCTTTAGAACCTTGTTGCATTTTTCAATAATCGACTCTGTTGACAGACCGTATTTTTTCATTAAATCAGATGGTTTTCCAGATTCTCCAAATTGATCATTTACGCCAACAAATTCCATTGGTGCTAATTTATTTCTTACAATTAATGATGCAATAGATTCTCCCAATCCGCCGATAGTATTATGTTCCTCCGCACATACGATACAGCCTGTTTTGTCTAAAGATTTTAATATAATTTCTTCATCTAATGGTTTAATAGTATGAATATTGATAACTTCTACAGAAACTCCTTCCTTTTTTAAAAAATCTGCAGACTCAATTGCATGCCAAACTAGATGGCCTGTACATACAATTGTGACTTGATTGCCCTCAACTAGTTTAATTCCTTTTCCAATTTCAAATTTTTGATTTTCAGGCATAAAATTTGGTACTTTTGGTCTTCCAAAACGAAGATAAACAGGCCCACGGTATTTTGATATTTCAATCGTTGCCGCTTTTGTTTGATTATAATCACACGGGTTAATTACAACCATTCCAGGAAGCATTTTCATTAATCCAATATCTTCTAATATTTGGTGTGTTGCACCATCCTCACCCAATGTTATACCGGCATGAGATGCACATATCTTAACATTTTTGTCTGAGTACACAACAGATTGTCTTATTTGATCATAGACTCTCCCTGTTGAGAAATTAGCGAAAGTACCAGTATATGGAATTTTTTCACCAATTGTCATCCCCGCAGCGATACCAATCATATTCGCTTCTGCTATCCCAATTTGAAAAAATCTATCTGGAAATTTATTTTTAAAATCATTCATTTTCAGTGAGCCTGTTAAATCAGCACACAGAGCAACAATATTTTTATTTTTGGATCCTAGCTCAACTAAACCAACTCCAAATCCAGATCTTGTATCATTATTACCAAAATTTTTAAATCCAAACATTTAATAATCATTTAGAGTTTCTGGATTTTGATTCAAAGCAATCTCCAGTTCCTCGTCATTAGGAGCAACCCCATGCCACTTGTGGGTTCCCATCATATAATCCACTCCATTACCCATGATAGTTTTCATAATTATAACAACTGGTTTGCCATTAAAACAATTTTCTTTTGCTGTTAGTATAGCTTTTCTTACGTTATCTAAATTATTTCCATCATCCAAATTAATTGTAAACCAACCAAAACTTTGAAATTTTGATTCAATATTACCTAAGTCTAAAACGTCTTTCAAGTCGCCATCAATTTGTTTATTATTGTTGTCTATAGTACAAATCAAATTATCAACTTTGTTTGCAGCTGCATACATTATGGCTTCCCAATTTTGTCCCTCTTGCAATTCTCCATCACCATGTAAGCTGTATACTATATTTTTATCTCTATTCAATTTCTTCGAAAGAGCAGCACCAATAGCAACAGAAAGGCCTTGTCCAAGAGAACCACTGGCAATTCTTACACCCGGAAGCCCTTCGTGCGTTGTCGGGTGACCCTGAAGCCTCGAGTTTATTTTTCTAAAAGTTGATAATTCTTTTATGGGAAAGTACCCGGCTCTTGCTAATACACTGTAAAATACAGGTGAAATATGACCATTTGATAAGAAAAAAAGGTCCTCATCATAACCATTCATATTGAACTCTTTATTTCTTTTCATAATATCAAAAAATAAAACAACAAAAAACTCTGTACATCCAAGTGATCCCCCAGGGTGTCCAGAATTATTGGCATGAACCATTCTTACAATATCCCTTCTTACTTGAAAAACTAACTTTTGGATAATAGTCATGAAATGAAATTATTGATTTATATTTTAATAAATGTAAATCTTAATCAAACTTATTAACTTTTGTGATATTATATATTAATATATTTGAAAAGTGCATTTCAAAATTATAAAAAAAGATATAAAAACCAGAGCAAGAGTTGGTGAAATCACACTTAATGGCAGAAAATTTGAGACTCCAATTTTTATGCCTGTCGCTACCTCAGCTGCTATAAAAGGTTTACATACTAAAGATTTGGTTGAGTCATCCAATGCTGAAATAATATTGGCAAATACATATCACCTTTATTTACGACCAGGTGATCAAATAATAAAAAATTCCGGTGGAATTCACGATTTTATGTCATGGGACAAACTAGTTTTAACTGATAGTGGTGGTTACCAAGTATATTCACTTTCTAATAATAGAAAAATTAAGGAGGATGGAGTCAAATTTAAGTCACATATAGATGGATCTTATCATTTTTTTAGTCCGGAGAGAGCAATCCAGATTCAAAAAAATATTGGGGCTGATATAATTATGGCTTTTGATGAATGTACGCCATATCCCTGTACAAAAGATTATGCCAGAAAATCAATGAATCTTACACACAAATGGCTAAAAAGATGTATTAGCGAATTTGAGAATATAGAAAAGAATAGATCTAGAGAACAGTTTTTATTTCCTATTGTTCAGGGAAGCATTTACGGAGATTTAAGAACTGAGTCTGCTGAATTCATTTCATCAATGGATTTGCCTGGAAATGCAATTGGAGGACTTTCAGTTGGTGAGCCTCATGATTTAATGTATGAAATGTGTGAAATAGTTTGTGATATTCTTCCTGAAAATAAACCAAGATATTTGATGGGTGTTGGGACACCAACTAATATTTTAGAAAATATATGCTTAGGCGTGGATATGTTTGATTGTGTAATACCTACAAGGAACGCAAGAAACGGGATGCTTTTTACATCCCGAGGCAAAATTAATATTAAAAATGAAAAATGGAAAAAAGATTTTTCACCAATAGATCCCAATGGATCAACCTTTGTAGATACTAAATATTCAAAAGCATATTTAAGACATCTTTTTTCAATTAATGAAAATTTAGGAAAACAAATTGCAACAATTCATAACTTAGGCTTCTATAGTTGGATTATTAAAAAAACAAAAGAGAAAATTTTAGATGGTAATTTTGAAAGCTGGAAAAAATCAATGGTTAAAAAACTAGACAATAAGTTATAATGAAGATACTTGATAAATATATAATTAAGCAATTTGTTTTGTCATTTATATTTATGTTTCTTCTCTTTATTCCAATAGGGATTTTAGTTGATGTATCAGAGAAAATTGATAAGTTCAAAGAGCACGATTTGGGTTTTTATGAAGTTTTCAATTACTACTTAGATTTCATCTGGTATTATGGGTATTTTTTATTCCCAATTTTTGTTTTTTTGGCTGTAATTTGGTTTACTTCTAAATTATCATCTAACTCCGAGGTAATAGCAATTTTAAGTTCTGGAGTATCTTTTAAACGATATTTACAACCCTTTATTGTCACAGCTATTTTTATTGCACTTATCTCAGTTTTTTCAGGGATGTTTATTATACCAGAAAAAAATAAAAGTTTTACAATTTTTCAAAACAAGTATCTAAGTAAAAAAAATAAAAACAATGCTCTTCAGGCTGTTTACAAACAAATATCTCATAACGAATACCTTTATGTAAGTTCATACAATAAAACCAGAAACCAGGCTTATAATTTTTCCATTGAAAAGTTTAATGGCAACGAGTTACAAGAAAAAATTCTTGCTAGAAATATCAGATGGATTGAAAAAGACAGTCTATTTAGACTAACAGATTACTTCAAAAGAACTTTCAAAGATAAATCGGAAAAAATCGAAAGTAAAAGAATTTTTGATACGATTATGAACATAACTATGTCAGACTTTGAGATTGTTAATTATCAAGCTAAAACATTAAATTTTTTTGAATTAAATAGATTTATTGAAAGTGAGAAAAAAAGTGGCTCTCCATTACTAAATAGTCACATATTAGAAAAAAATAAAAGGATTACAATTCCTATTTCTGTGATAATATTAACAGTATTGGCCGTAGCAGTATCATCCTTTAAAAAAAGGGGTGGTATTGGTTTAAATTTAGCACTTGGAATTACACTTGCTTTTATTTTTGTCTTTTTTGATAAGTTCTTTTCCGTATTAGTTACTGAATCAAATTTAAACCCACATCTTGGTGCATGGTTACCAAATTTAATTTTTGCATTTGTTACTGCATATATTGTTAAATTATCATTAAAATAAAGTTTGTTAATGTATATTTATCCCAATGGAATATCTTGATTTTGAATTACCTTTAAAAGAGTTGAATGAGCAGCTGGAAAATTGTAAAAAATTAGGGTCAGAGGGCAACATTGATATAAAAGATACTTTGAAAGAAATAAAATCAAAACTAGTAACAAAAAAAAAAGAAATTTACCGGTCTTTGACACCATGGCAAAGAGTTCAGTTATCTAGACATCCATCAAGACCGTATACACTTGATTATTTGGCTAATATGACTAATAATAATTTTTTAGAATTACATGGAGATAGAAATATTGCTGATGATAAAGCAATGGTTGGGGGGCTCGGAAAATTAGATAATCAAACCTTTATGTTCATTGGTCAACAAAAAGGAAATAATATTAAAAGTAGACAGTATAGAAACTTTGGAATGGCTAATCCGGAGGGTTATCGTAAAGCAATGAGATTGATGAAGTTAGCTGAAAAATTTTCATTACCTATAGTAACACTTATTGACACACCAGGTGCTTACCCTGGTATTGAAGCTGAAGAAAAAGGACAAGCTGAGGCAATAGCTAGAAACTTGTACGAGATGTTTAAAATAAAGACTCAAATCATTGTTGTTGTAATTGGTGAAGGTGCCTCTGGCGGTGCTTTAGGAATTGGAGTTGGTGATAAAATAATGATGTTAGAAAATACTTGGTATTCTGTTATTTCACCAGAATCTTGTTCATCTATTTTGTGGAGAAGTTGGGATCATAAAGAGCAGGCTGCTGAAGCTTTAAAGTTAACTCCCAATGATATGAAAAAAAATAAGTTAATTGATAAAATTGTAAAAGAACCAATTGGTGGTGCACATCAAAATCCCGAAAAAATATATATTTCTTTAAAAAAAGAAATAATCAGCACATATAGAGATTTAAAGAAACAAAGTATTTCATCATTATTAAAAAATAGAATGTCAAGGTTTACTCAAATGGGTGTGTACAGTGAATAATTTTCTGTTGTTAACAATTTACCAATAATTATCAACAAACATTGTTTGTTTGTTTTAGTTTAAATTTTCATATTTCATTTTTAATTTCTCTATGTTAGCGAAGTGAAGAGAGTTTCCAATATTAATGTCGATCAATATAGTGAAAAGGCTTCGGTTTTTTCTTTACAGAAAGGTAAGCTACCTCCACAGGCAGTAGACCTAGAAGAAGTTGTTTTGGGTGCTATGATGATTGATAAAAAAGGTGTAGATGAGGTTATTGATATATTGCAACCAGAGGCCTTCTATAAAGAAAGCCACCAATTAATTTTTAATTCTATTATCAGTCTATTTGAAAAACAAGAGCCTATCGATATAAAAACTGTTTCTTTCCAATTAAAAAAAGATGGAAATTTAAACACAGTAGGGGGGGACTACTATTTAATTGAATTATCACAAAAAGTATCATCATCAGCCCATATAGAATTTCATTCTAGAATTATTTTACAAAAATTTATTCAAAGAAAGCTTATTTCTATTTCAAACGAAATTATTGAGGATTCATATGATGAAACATCTGATGTGTTCGATTTATTAGATAAAGCTGAATCTAGAATTTATGATATTTCGCAAAGAAATTTGAAAAAAAATACTCAATCTGCAGAGGACTTAGTCTTAGCGGCAAAGAAAAAAATTGAGGAAATTTCTAAAAAAGAAGGCTTAAGTGGTATAGCTTCTGGCTTTGGAGAAATTGATAGATTGACATCTGGTTGGCAGCCAAGTGATTTAATAATTGTCGCAGCTAGACCAGGTATGGGTAAAACTGCATTTACATTATCAATGGCAAGAAATATTTCAGTTGAAAACAACACGCCTGTAGCTTTTTTTTCTTTAGAAATGTCCGCAATTCAATTAATAACGCGATTAATATCATCTGAAACTGGGCTTAATTCAGAAAAACTAAGAACTGGTAAATTAGAAAAGTTCGAGTGGGAATTATTAAATGTAAAAGTCACAAATCTTGAGAACGCTCCATTATATATAGATGACACTCCATCTTTATCAATTTTTGAATTGAGAGCAAAAGCAAGAAGGTTGTCCTCTCAGTTTGGTATTAAACTTATTGTAGTGGATTACCTTCAACTTATGACTTTAGGATCCAGTCAGAAATCTGGAAATAGAGAGCAAGAAATTTCTACAATTTCTAGAAATTTAAAGGCTTTAGCTAAAGAACTTGACATTCCTATTATTGCTCTCTCACAATTATCCCGTGCTGTTGAATTAAGGGGTGGTACAAAAAGACCTATCTTATCTGATTTAAGAGAATCAGGTGCCATTGAACAGGACGCAGATATTGTTTCATTCCTATATCGTCCTGAATATTATAAAATTGATGAGTGGGATGATGAGGAAAGATCACCAGCGCTTGGCCAAGCAGAATTTATTGTTGCTAAACACAGAAATGGTGGTCTTAGTTCTATTAAACTTAAATTTATTAACTCACTAGGAAAATTTGAAAATTTATCAGCTTTTGAAAATCCTTTTGAGTACCAATCTAAAATTAATAAGGATAAAAAAGTAAATCCTGACCAAGCTTTCGAGAGTGGTTCTTATAGGTCGGATGAGGATGATGATTTATTTTAAACTGTTAACTAATTTGGAAAAATTTCCAAAGTCGTTCATTGCCATATCCGCAAGAATTTTTCTGTTAAGATCTATTTTACTTTCCTTTAGTTTGTGCATTAATTCAGAGTAAGATAGTCCATTTTGTCTAGCAGCTGCATTAATTCTCAAAATCCAAAGTGCTCTGAAACTTCTTTTTTTATTTCTTCTATCTCTGTATGCATATGTTAAGCCCTTATCTACAGCATTTTTTGCAACTGTATATACATTTTTTCTTCTTCCAAAGTAACCTTTAGCTTCTTTGAGAACTTTTTTTCTTTTTTTTCTAGATGCTACTGAGTTAACCGATCTTGCCATAATTTATTTTTTAACTAAGGTGTGTTGATAAAACTTATACCTTTGGTTTGGTTAAACTATTTATTATTTAAGCCTGAGTTGCTTTCTTATACTGTTCAAATCACTATCACTAACTAAACCATCGTGAGTAAGCTTTAATTTTCTCCTTTTAGATTTCTTTGTTAAAATATGATTTTTGAAAGCATGTTTCCTTTTAATCTTGCCAGTTCCTGTTATTTTGAACCTCTTTTTAGCACTAGATTTAGTTTTCATTTTACTCATTGACTATTTTTTTACTTTTTTTGGGCTCACAAACATAATCATTTTTTTTCCTTCAAGCACAGGTAATTGTTCAACTTTTCCATACTCCTCTAACTCTTGAGCTAATTTTAGTAATAAAATCTGGCCTTGTTCTTTGAAGATTATTGATCTACCCTTAAAAAAAACAAATGCCTTAAGCTTTGCCCCATCTTCAAGAAATTTAATCGCATGTTTTTTCTTAAATTCATAATCATGAATGTCTGTTTGTGGACCAAACCTTATTTCTTTAACAACAACCTTTTGAGTCTTTGCTTTTAGATACTTTTCCCTCTTTTTTTGATCATATAAAAACTTTTTATAATCTAAGGCTTTACAGACTGGAGGAACTGCCTTAGGAGAAATCTCAACCAGGTCAGTTTCTAGTTTTTTGGCTATCAATAAGGCTTCAGTAATAGGGTATATCCCGATGTCAACATTGTCTCCAACCAATCTAACCTCTTGGGATGTAATCTCACCATTAATTTTGTGAGGATTTTTTTTTATTATTCTTCCGGGTCTTCTCCCTCTTTTTCTTCTTAGTGCTATGGCTATTAGTTTAGGTTAGTTTCTCGTGATTCGTTCACTATGCTTGAAATGTAATCTGAAAGTTTATCTAGCTTAATACCACCAACAATATTACCACCTCTAAGCCTGATTGTAACTTCAGAGTTTTCAATTTCTTTATCTCCAATTATACCCATAATGTGAGTTTTTTTCTTTTCTGCCTCTAAAATTTTTTTCCCTACAGTTTCATTCCTAAAATCAACAGATGCGCGAATTTCGTCTTTTTCTAATAAATTCAAAACTTTTTTAGTGTAATTTTGGTGTTTTTCACCAACTGCTATTAATAAAATTTGATTTGTTGCTAACCAAAGTGGAAACGCACCAGCAGTGTGTTCTATTAAAATAGCTATAAATCTTTCCAAACTGCCAAAAGGTGCTCTGTGAATCATAACTGGTCTTTCATCTTGATTCTTTTTATTCTTAAAATTAAGATCAAATCTCTCTGGTAAATTGTAATCAACTTGAATTGTCCCCAATTGCCATTCTCTGTTCAGCGCATCTTTAACCATAAAATCAAGTTTTGGACCATAAAATGCTGCTTCACCGTACTCCGTCTTAAAACTGAGATTCTTTGATTTAGTAGCCTCAAGAATTGCATTTTCAGCAAGATTCCAAACCTTATCAGAACCAATATATTTATCCATATTCTTGTTATCTCTTAAAGATATTTGAGCTGTAAAATCCTTAAATCCGAGGGACTTAAATACATATAAAACAAGGTCAATCACTTTTGCAAATTCATCTAAAAGTTGGTCTTGAGTACAGAAAATATGAGCATCATCTTGTGTAAATCCTCTTACTCTTGTAAGTCCATGCAATTCACCACTTTGTTCATAACGGTAAACTGTACCAAATTCTGCATACCTTACAGGTAAATCTCTATAACTCCATTTTCTTGAATTAAATATTTCACAATGATGAGGACAGTTCATAGGTTTAAGTAAAAACTCTTCATCTTCTTTAGGTGTTTTTATTGGTGAAAATGTACTTTCACCATATTTATCATAGTGTCCGGATTGCTCATAAAGTTTTTTATTACCTATGTGTGGTGTAATAACCATATCATATCCAGCTTTTTTTTGTGCGGTTTTTAAAAAATCTTCTAGTCTTGATCTAAGTTCAGTTCCCTCAGGAAGCCATAGTGGAAGACCTGACCCTACATTTTCTGAAAAAGTAAATAAGCCCAATTGTTTACCTAAAACTCTGTGATCTCTTTTCTTTGCCTCTTCGATCAATTCAATATATTCTTTAAGTAATTTTTCTTTTGGAAAGCTAATCCCGTAAATTCTTGTCAACTGTTTATTGTTTTCATCACCTCTCCAATATGCACCTGCAATATTTAATAATTTTACGCTTTTGATAAATTTTGTTGAGGGAATGTGACCACCTTTACACAAATCAGTGAAGTCAGCATGATCACAAAAAGTTATTTTTTCACCATCAATACCTTGAATTAATTCAAGCTTATATTTATTTTGATGCTCTTTGAAGTACTCTAAAGCTTCTGTATTTGAGACTTGTCTCATCTTGAAGGAATGATCTTTCCTTGCTTCTTCAATCATCTTAGTTTCTATCTTTGAAAAATCATTTTCTGAGAACGTTGTGTTTTGAAAATCTACATCATAATAAAAACCATTTTCAATTGCAGGACCTATAGTCAGTTTTGATTCTGGATATAAGTTAAGAATCACTTGGGCTAGCAGGTGGGCAGTTGAGTGCCAAAACGCCATTTTTCCCTCACGATCTTCCCATTTAAAAAACTTTATTTTACCATCCTTAAAAAGTTGTGTTTTTAATTCAATGGTTTTACCATTGTACTCTGCGCTTAAAATTTCTCTAGCAAGTGCTGGGCTAATTTTTTCAGCAATTTCATATGGTGTTATTCCATCATCATACTTTATTTTTTTACCATCTGGGAATCCTACTTTAATCATTCTTTAAATTATTACTTTCATCTTCAATTAAGCTTTTGACAATTTTCATTATTCCTGTATAGAGTAAATATACTGCCATTAAGCAAAAAACCGTACCTAAAATTAAAACAAAATAGTAAAATTCATGATCCTTATTTTTAAAAGCAGAAAAAACTACTGTTGGACCCAAAAACATCAAAAAGAGACAACTGATTAGACGATTAAAACCTTTAGATAAATTATTTTTTTTCAAATTTTATTAAAATTACTTCTTATTAATAGGGTTAGGCCAATAATCATAAATGGAATGCTTAACCATTGGCCAGTGGATAGTATACCCAAGTAGTTTTCAAGACCACCTTGACTTTCTTTTACGTATTCAACGATAAACCTAACTCCAAATAAAAATATCAGAAAAAAACCAAAAAAGAATCCTTTTTTTTCAACTAGTTTTGTTTTCTGGTAAAGAGCATAAAGAATAATAAAGAGAATCAAATATCCAAAGGATTCATAAAGTTGTGCAGGATGTCTAGGTAAATTTTCAGATCTGTTTAGAAAAGTAACACCAAAATTAGAACCTGTATAATTACCCACAATTTCAGAGTTGAAAAAATTACCAATTCTGACTAGCATCCCACCTAAAGCAACAGCAATTACCAACCTATCAAAAATCCATAATACAGACTCATATTTATATTTTATTTTATATATAACTATAGATAAAATAATTCCTATTGTTGCACCATGACTTGATAATCCTCTATAACCAACAAAATTCCAACCATTTTCATCAATCTTTACGGGTAAAAATATCTCTAATAGATTATTTTGAAAATAGCTCCAATTGTAAAAAAAAACTTCACCAAGTCTAGCACCAATTAGAGTTCCAAGAACCATATGTACAAGGAATGGGTCAAGAAGCTTTAGATCTTTCTTTTCTTTAATGTATATTTTTTCCATTAGTTTGTAACCAAAGAAAAAAGCAAGTAAAAACATTAAACTATACCAATATATTGTTATTGGTCCAACGCTAATTATTGATTCACTTAGATCGTGCTTAAAAATTAACTCGTCCATATCTCAAATATAGCTTATTAAGGAACAGGATCGCAGCCACAGCTTTTGTTCCAAGGATTACACTTTAAAATTCTAATGATACTTAAAAAAGACCCTTTAATTGGCCCATATTTTTTTAGGGCTTCTATTGCATAGTTTGAGCAGGTTGGTGAGAACTTACAATTAGAGCCCAAATATGGTGAAATTAGTATTTGGTAAAACCTAATTAGTTTGATTAAAGGAAAAACCAAAACCCTATACATTTATTTATCTTCAATATTAATTCCAAGTGAATTTAATTTGTCTCTTATTATATCAGAAATTTCATAGTTTTTTATCTTCCTACTAAAGTTTCTAATATCAATTAGTGCGTCAATAAGTTTGTCTTTACTAACGACTTTTCTTTCATTATTTTTATGAGTTGAAAAGCCAAGAATATCAATAATAAAAACCTTCATAAAATTCCTTAAATTACCAATATCTTTTTTTGAAATAAATTCTTTTTCTTTTTTTATATCATCAATAAGTTTTGATAACTCAAACAAATGAGAAATTAATTTTGGTGAATTAAAATCATCCAACATAGAATTATAACATTTGTCAACTATCAATTTATATTTATTACTTCCTTTTTCTGAGGGTTTTAAAATATCAATATCAAAAAAACTTTGCATTAATTTATTGTATCCTTTTTCAGAGGCTAGTAAAGATTCGTTTGATAGATCTAAGGTATTTCTGTAGTGAGCTTGATACATTAAAAATTTAACTACCATAGGATTATATCCTTTTTCAATAATATCACTATCTCCAGTAAAGAGACTTTCAGGAAGTATAAAGTTTTCAGTAGACTTAGACATTTTTCTTCCGTTTAATGTTAGCATATTTGTATGAACCCAATAATTTGCAGGATTTTGATTATATACTGCTTCAGATTGTGCTATCTCGCAATCATGGTGTGGGAACTTTAAATCCATTCCTCCTCCGTGTATATCAAATTTTTTACCCAAATATTTGTGACTCATAGCTGAGCACTCAATATGCCAACCAGGAAATCCATAGCCCCAAGGGGATTTCCATTTCATAATATGAGATGAACTTGCTTTTTTCCAAAGTGCGAAATCTTGGGGATTCTTTTTTTCATCTGATCCAAAAAGTTCACGAGATTCATTAATAATATCATCTAAATTTCTATTACTTAACTTTCCATACTTATATTTTTTTGTGAAGTTCATTAGATCAAAATATACAGATCCATTTTTTTCATAAGCATAACCGTTATCTATTATCATTTCAATCATCTCGATTTGTTCAATTATATGTCCAGTAGCAGTTGGTTCGATATTAGGTGATAATAGGTTAAATTTATTGAGCACTTCACGAAAGTTATTAGTGTACTTTTGAACAACTTCCATAGGTTCAAGTTTTTCGATCTTTGCTCTCTTAAGAATTTTATCCTCTTCCTCACTCTCCTCCAAATGACCAACATCAGTAATATTCCTAACATATCTAACATCATTACCGATATGTTTTAGAAATCTTACTATTAAATCGAACGAAATGAATGTTCTGCAATTTCCCAGGTGAACTTTGTTGTAGACGGTTGGTCCACATACATAAATTCCAACTTTTGACGGATTTATGGTTTTAAAATCTTCTTTTTTTTGTGATAAAGAGTTATATATTTTTAAATTTTTATTAGAGATTGACATCCACTTTAACTATCGTTACGAATATAATCTAAAAATTCTCTTTTAATGAGTTTGTCTTTAAATTTTCCTCCAAACTCACCTGTAACTGTACTGCAATCTATATGTCTAATTCCTCTCGAATTTACACACATGTGTTTGGCATCAATTACACACGCAACATCTTCTGTATTTAAAAACTCTTGTAACTTTTTAACAACTTGAATATTTAACCTTTCTTGAACTTGAGGTCTTCTAGCGTAATAGTCAACAATCCTATTCATTTTCGAAAGCCCAATTACATTTCCATTTGAAAAGTAAGCTACATGTGCTTTTCCATAGATTGGTAATAAATGATGTTCGCAAGTCGAAAATACAGTGATATTTTTTTCAACTAACATCTCCTTATACTTATATTTATTGTCAAATGTTGATGCTTTGGGTAAGTTTTTAGGGTTTAGTCCACCAAATAGTTCTTTCACATAAGCCTTAGCCACTCTCAAGGGCGTCCCTTTTAGACTATCATCCGTCATATCCATTCCAAGGGTATGAAGAATCTCACCAACATTTTTTTGAATAATTTTAATTTTTTCATCATCACTTAGTTGAAAAGCATCTTCACGAAGTGGGGTTTCAATTGAGTAATTTTTATGATCAGAATCAATTAATTCAAGATCTTCAAGAAATTTATTGTATTTCATAGTATTATTAAGGATGCAAAGATAAAAAATTGATTTAGAAGATAATATTATAAGTCAAAGTTGTTCTAAAATTTTTGTTTTTGATTTGAGCGATTTCAGTGAATCCAGTATCAAAAAACTGAAAATTGTAATTTTTATCAATCAATTGAAATCCTAAATCAAGAGTTGAAGATCCAAAATCATATCCTAAGCCAAATGACTTAGAGGATAAGTAATCACTAGAAATTTTGTACGGATTTTCTAATTTCTTAATACCTGCTCTTATACTAAAACTTTTAAGTCTAAGTTCTGATCCAATTGAATAATCTAATGTGTTTTTTAAATTTTCATTTATACTAGCATTTAAAACACTGTAAGAATCACCAAAATCACTTTTGAAGTTACCATTTTGATAATTATTCGATTGTATATCAACACTAACTATAAACATATTTGCAAAAATATTACTTGCACTAAATGTAACTTTTGATGGAGATTTAAACTTATATTCATAAATGTTTGTTATATCAGGATCGACTATATCAACATACTCATTTCCATCGAGATCAATTGAATTTGTTTCTAATGATTGTACCAGTTCTTCCTCAATATTAAAACTTGTTGGAGAATTATAGCTAATACCAAACCTGAATGATTGAAGTTTGTAAATCATTCCGATTTGAAATGAAAAACCTTTTCCTCTTGTTAATAGTTCATTTCGAAAGTCGATCAATGTTATTGCAGAATCATTATCAAAGTTGTCTTCAATATGTCTGAAACTTTTCTTACTATATAACTCATAAATGTTAAAATTCATTCCCAAGTAAATATTCTCACCATATTGA
Organism: uncultured Bacteroidota bacterium; assembly: GCA_902526165.1. Lineage (GTDB taxonomy): Bacteria > Bacteroidota > Bacteroidia > Flavobacteriales > Flavobacteriaceae > Eutrophosalina. Next base: position 7,246 of record CABZKA010000007.1, on the reverse strand, counting down.
GCTGATAAATTTAAGCTTGATTTATTTTTGGTTCCTTTACTGTAATAAGAATTATTAATATCAAGACCGTCATTATATTTGGCAATTGAATAAAATAAGCTGTTTTGATTGTCATAATCCAATAAATATGATTGAAACCCTAAAAAAGCCTGTTGAGAGGAGTATCCATAGTTTTGTCCAAGCCATCTGTAAACCCCGCTAACAGTTTCATTAGATCCTACAGAAACATCATTTGCATTATAACCAATTGAGTTGTTGACAAAGAATTGATCAACAGAATAATTAGATCTAGCTGAAATTTGTTGATCAAAATTGAAATCATTTGTGTTTTGATTATTTATAGCAAAAGAGAATTTTTTAAACTTACCCTGACCATAATTCTTGAAAACATATACAATACCACCTTGAAAATTAAAATAATTTGAGTTTATAGAACTTGAACTGTTTGAAAAACTTGATTTAATATCCTTACTGTCACTATTTAGAGAAAAACCCATTCTTGATAACTCAAAAACACTGCTTGAAGCAGGATTAATTGAAATTGCGGATAAGTTTCCACCAAGTGATCCAAATGCTCCGCTCATTGCGGAAAATCTAGCGTTTCCGTTATCATTTTCAAATGTCAAAGAAATTGCATCGTCAATATTTTGGCAGTTTATAATTACACAAAAAAATAACAAAAAAAATCTGTAAAACATTTTTAATTTCTGATCCCACCAGATCTAGACGAACTTGATGAAGATCTCCCACTACTTGTAGAAACTCCGCCTGATGACGATGAACTGTAATTGTATGATCTTCCGCCCATTGAGGAAGAACTTGAACTTCTAGAGGATGATGATGGGTTTACCCAATTGGAACTTGAACTTGATCGAGATGATGCATTTCTAGATTGATTTGAATTACCACTTCTTCCACTCAATCCCCATGATGAACTTGAGTTTGAGTATGGATCATTGTAGTATCTTTTAGACGGGGAGGGGGTAGTTGAATTTTTACCACCTTGATTTGATAAAACTCCGGAATTGATATAATTTCTCAAGTTTCTTGACCCATTCATATTTGATGTTCTAGGATCAAGATATGTTCTTGCTCTTGAGTTCGAACTAGATCCAGAATCTCCTATATTGTTTATAATTTCTCTTGTTTTGTTGTAGTTTCTAATTCTATCGTTATCAATTTCTGAATCATTAGCAGTACTACTTCGTCCGTTGGAGTAGACAACTACATTAGACGAGCTGCCCCTTCTACCACGGTTGTAAGAAACATTTGTATTATTTCTATAATTGTCGTGAATGTCGTATCCATACAGATTGTCATACCAACCTCTACGCCCCCATCTCCAGTAGGGATTGTAATATGGGGAATTAAATGCATAATAGTAGTATGGAGAAAAATAACCGAAACTCATGTAAGGATACCAGCCTCCGTATGAATATCTAAAAAAATAGGGATTTACAGCATAAGGGTAATGATATCTGTAAAATGGGTCATAATAGGAAAAATATGGACTGTAAAAACGGCTTCTGTAATTATATCCTCTGTAGTCAAGCACATAATCAACACTTGTTGGTATGTCGCCCCAACTTGGGTTATTATCTGAATAAACTATATCATCAGAGCTGATGAGATAAGAATCAAAATTTAATGAATCACTTTCCAATAAATTTAGATCATACTTACTTGACTCATCACTAAAATAATTTTTAAAATAATCAGATTTAGGCTTTAGGATTTCTTTACTAGACTCGTTTCCAGAATAAATCCCGTCAGAGGAAACTAAAGATGATGAGTCGAACGATCCACATGATGCTAAAATGATTAAAATAAATATTGCTGATAAATATTTAAAATTTATGTGTATTTTTTTATTTTTCAAGAGTAGGTTTGAATTATATTTACATAAAGATAAGAACAAATTTTATGCCACGAAAATATGTCTAAAAAATTAACCAAAAGAAGCGAGGATTATTCAAAATGGTATAATGAAATTGTTTCAATGGCAGAACTTGCAGAAATATCTGCAGTAAGAGGATGCATGGTTATAAAACCATATGGATATGCCATTTGGGAAAAAATCCAAAATGAATTAGATACAAGATTTAAGGACACAGGTCATGAAAACGCTTATTTCCCTCTTTTTGTTCCTAAAAGTCTGTTTGAAGCTGAAGAAAAGAACGCGGAAGGTTTTGCTAAAGAATGTGCAGTTGTCACTCATTACAGACTAAAAAATGATCCATCAAAAAAAGGAAAGTTAATAGTTGACGAAGAATCTAAGTTGGAAGAAGAATTGATTGTCAGACCAACAAGCGAAGCAATAATATGGAATACATATAAAAACTGGATTCAGTCATACAGAGATCTTCCAATAAAAATTAATCAATGGGCAAATGTGGTTCGATGGGAGATGAGAACACGTCTTTTTTTAAGAACTGCAGAGTTTCTTTGGCAAGAAGGTCATACTGCTCACTCAACCAAAAAAGAAGCCATTAAGGAAACTAAATTAATAAACAACTTATATAAATCTTTTGTAGAAGATTTTATGTCTATTTCTGTAATCACTGGAACTAAATCTGAATCTGAGAAATTTGCTGGTTCTGAAGAAACATATTGTATAGAAGCTTTGATGCAAGATGGAAAGGCATTGCAAGCAGGTACATCACATTTTTTAGGACAAAATTTTGCAAAAGCATTCGATGTGAAATTTTCTAATGATGAGGGTAGTTTAGATTATGTGTGGGCAACATCTTGGGGTGTTTCTACTCGGTTAATGGGTGCATTAATCATGTCTCATGGAGATGATTATGGCCTTGTCCTTCCACCAAAGTTATCACCATACCAAGTGATTATTATTCCTGTTTTTAAAAGTTCTCATGAATTAGATTTAATAAACGATTACTTAAATAATTTAAAAAATCAGCTTAAAGATTTAGCAATTTATTACAAAATTGATGAAAGAGATAATATTTCACCTGGTAAAAAATTTAATGAATATGAAATTAAGGGTGTTCCTATAAGATTATGTGTTGGATTAAGAGATATTGAAAATAAAAACATTGAATTATTTAGAAGAGACGAAATGAAAAAGTCTTTAATTTCAATTGATAAAGCTTCAAATAACATCAATAAATTATTGTTAGAAATACAGGAAAATTTATTGAAAAAATCTAAACTTTTTCTGAAAAATAATACAAGAATTGCAAGTAATTATTCTGATTTTAAATCTATGATAAAATCAGGTGGATTTATTTTAGCCCACTGGGATGGTTCTGAAGAATCAGAACAAAAAATAAAAAAGGAAACCAAAGCAACAATAAGATGTATTGATAATTCATTTACTGATGAAGGTATATGTATAATATCCGGTAGAAAATCCAAACAATTAGTTTATTTCGCAAAAGCCTATTAATTTAAGTTATAAATTTTTGCATGTTTATCATCTTTATATAAATTTGCACGGTAAATTTTGGCCCGTTCGTCTATCGGCTAGGACGCCAGGTTTTCATCCTGGTAAGAGGGGTTCGATTCCCCTACGGGCTACTTTTAATTAAAATATGGCAAATCATAAATCAGCAATAAAGAGAATAAGACAAACAGAAACCGCTAGGCTTAGAAATAAACTTCAACATAAAACTGCTAGAAACGCAATCAAGAAGTTAAAAGAGTCTTCTAAAAAAGATGCAAAAAAAATGCTTCCTAGTGTTTTATCAATGCTTGATAAATTAGTTAAGAATAATATAATTCATAAAAATAAATCTGCAAATCTTAAATCTAAAATGTCAAAACACGTTAACAACCTGTAGTTAGGAATTCATAGAGATTAGGAATTCCTCATTGTTTAATGTTTTTTTGATTTTATCACTTATGAACTCCATTGCTTCAACTGGATTCATATCTGCTAGGTATTTTCTCATAATCCACATTCTTTGGATTGTGTTTTCATCTAATAAAAGGTCATCCCTTCGTGTACTAGACGATACAAGATCAATTGCAGGAAATATTCTTCTGTTGGAAATTCTTCTATCAAGTTGCAACTCCATGTTACCAGTTCCTTTAAATTCTTCAAAAATCACTTCGTCCATTTTGGATCCAGTTTCAGTGAGTGCTGTAGCAATAATTGAAAGTGATCCTCCTCCTTCAATATTTCTTGCTGCCCCGAAAAATCTTTTTGGTTTATGAAGAGCATTTGCATCAACACCACCACTTAATATTTTTCCAGATGCAGGTTGAACAGTATTGTAAGCTCTCGCTAGTCTAGTTATAGAATCTAGAAGTATAACAACATCATGACCACATTCAACTAATCTTTTGGCTTTTGACAAAACAATATTAGCAACTCTAACGTGTCTGTCAGCCGGTTCATCAAATGTTGAAGCTACAACCTCACCTTTAACATTTCTCTGCATGTCAGTTACTTCTTCAGGCCTTTCATCTATAAGAAGAATAATTTGATAAACTTCTGGATGATTCGCCGCAATTGCATTTGCAACATCTTTTAGAAGCATTGTCTTACCTGTTTTGGGTTGTGAAACAATCATTCCCCTCTGACCCTTACCAATTGGACAAAAAAGATCCATGACACGAGTTGAAATGCTACTTGATTTGTCAGCAAGATTAAATTTTTCCTCAGGAAACAGAGGAGTTAAATGTTCAAAAGAGACTCTGTCTCTCACTACTTTAGGGTCTAAACCATTGATTTTACTAACCTTAATGAGTGGAAAATATTTTTCCCCATCTTTAGGTGGTCTAACTTGACCAAGAACGGTATCACCAGTTTTTAGTCCAAAAAGTCTTACTTGTGATTGAGATACATAAATATCATCGGGTGAACTTAAATAATTGTAATCAGAAGATCTTAAAAATCCATAGCCCTCTTGCATAATATCTAATACTCCCTCAGATTCGATTATCCCGTCAAACTCAAAATCAGGTTCTTTATATCTGTTTCGGTTATCTTTATTGTGACTTTTCTCTTCCAATTTTATTGAGTGTTTTTTTTCAGAATCCTTTTTTTTTGTTTTATCTAAATGATTATCAATAATTTTTTCAATTATTTCATTTTTTTTTCCAGAGGAATCAATCCCGAGTTTATTAGCAATTTCGATGATCTCTGAAATCTTTTTTTTGGTTAAATCTTTTAATTCTAGCATAGGTTAGTAAAAGTTGTGGTAAAAATTCTCTTGTAGTTCTTGAGAGCATCTCAAATATACAACCTTTTTTTAATTATCTTAGAATTATCTAAATTTAATATTATAATGTTTAGAGTCCAATCACTTTATTTATTAGTCTCGTCGGCTATCAATTTCTTCATTCTCGCAATCATAGTTCATAATGATTATCAAGATGATTTGATGAATATTTGCAGGGGAGTAACATCAGCTTCAGGCTCTTTATTATTATATCTAATTTTCCAACACAAAAAGAAAAAATTACAGTACAAAATTATTTTGATATTTTCGGTTGTTTATTTTTTATTTGGATTTTATTTAGCTTTTGCAATTGATATCAATCATAATTCATTTATTGTTTTTGGAATTATTTCGGTATGTATTTTTTGTATACTAGCAACAAAAAATATTAAAAAGGATATTAAAATTATAAATTCTGCAGATAGGTTAAGATAATTTTCCTCTTTCACCTAATTCAATTATTTCCATATCACTTAATCCACCTTTGCTTATTTTAAACCTTAGCATTGTTCTTTTTTTATGAAATCCATGCTTTCCTGCAGCACCTGGATTAATGACTGTCAATTTATTTTTTTTATCAAACTCAACTTTTAGTAGATGTGAGTGACCATAAATAAGTATTTCAGGTCTTTCATCACTTATTAATTTATTTACTCTTTTATTGTAGTTTGGACATTTACCTGCTATGTGAGTAATCAAAAATTTGTGGTTTTCAATAGTAATTATTTCATTTTCTTTTAAAGTTGATCTTATAAAGTGATTATCAATATTTCCATACACACCGATAAAAAAAGTATGTTTTCTAATGGTGTTAATTAATTTTTCACTACCTACATCTCCTGCATGAATTGTTATGTCAGAATCTTTCACATATTTTAAAATAGTTTCATCAAAATAACTATGTGTGTCAGAAATAAGTAAAATTTTTTTCAAATCAAATATTATTTTATACTTGTGTGTATATTACAAAAAAAATTATTATTGAGGTATTTTATTAGAATTTCTTTTTTAGGAAAAAAATATTGTGGTTGGCAGATTCAGCCCGGTCAGATTTCTGTTCAAGAAACCATTGAGAAATGTATTGGAAATATAATTAAAGAAAAAATCAATATTGTTGGTGCTGGGAGAACTGATTCAGGCGTTCATGCCACTAGTATGTATGCGCATTTTGATACTGAAAAAACAATTCAAAATAAAGATTTTTTAAGAAAGATTAATCTTTATTTGCCTATTGACATATCAATTCTTGAATTATTTAGGGTGAAAGAAAAATCTCATGCAAGATTTGATGCAACTAGTAGAACGTATAAATATTATATAATAAAAAACAAGGATCCTTTCAAAATCGATCAATCTTTTCTGTGCAACTATGAATTGGATTTGAAGCTAATGAAAAAAGCTGCAAAAGCTCTTTTAAAATTTGAAGATTTTGAATCCTTTTCAAAATCGAAAACAGGTGTAAAAACATTTATTTGTAAAGTAAATTATGCTCAATTTGTAGAAGAAAAAGAAACAATTATTTTTGAGATTAACGCAAATAGATTTTTAAGAAATATGGTTAGAGCAATTGTAGGCACATTAATTGAGGTTGGAAGGAAAAAGATTTCATTAAAAGAGTTTGAAGAAATTATATTAAAAAAAAATAGATCATCTGCTGGTTTTTCAGCCCCAGCAAAAGGATTATTTTTGAGTGATATTATTTATGATTGGGATAAAATTAAATAGATGAAAAAAAGCTTTAACATAAAACTATTTTATAGATTATTAGGTTTTACAAAACCATATAAATTAAATTTTATTTTTGTTTCTATTTCAGCAATAATTATTTCTTTTTTTTCAATATTAAATCAGTATTTCCTAAAAATTGCAGTTGATGAATATATTACACCAAAAGATTATTTAGGGCTTATAAATGTTATTATTTTAATGGTTGCTATTTTGTGTTTTCAAGTAATATTTCAATTTCTTTTTATTTTTTTTACGAACCTACTTGGTCAAAAGGTTGTTTTTGATCTGAGAACCAAGCTTTTTAGGACCATTATAAAGTTTAAAATGTC
>CABZKA010000006.1 GCA_902526165.1 uncultured Bacteroidota bacterium | reverse complement strand
TGATGTTTTTAGAATTAATTTTTCACATGCAACTCATAGTGAGGTTAAAAAAATAGTTTCATACATAAAACATTTAAGGCAAGAACACAACAAACATGTCACAATCCTAGGGGACTTACAGGGTCCTAAAATTAGAACTGGAAAAGTTGTAGAGGGTTGTGTTTTAAAAAAGGGAGATCAAATAGTTTTTACAACTAATTTAATTGAAAACGGCGATAATTCAATGGTTCAAATTGGTTATAACTTGTTTCCACAAGATGTGAAAAAAGACGAGAAAGTTATGGTTGACGACGGAAAAATAATTTTAAAAGTTGTTAAAACAAACAAGTCTGATGAGGTTACGCTAAAAGTAATTCAGGGAGGTGAGCTGAAGTCTAACAAAGGTGTAAATTTGCCTAACACAAAGATTTCACTTCCTGCATTGACAGAAAAAGACATTAATGATGCAAAGTTTGCAATAAAGAATTCTTTTGACTGGATTGCGCTTTCTTTTGTTAGATCAAAGAATGATGTTCTAATGCTTAAAGAACTTATACACTCCGAAACAAAAAAATCAATGCCTATAATTTCAAAAATTGAAAAACCTCAAGCCATAGAGAAGCTTGAATCAATTTTAAAAGTTTCTGATGGTTTAATGGTGGCAAGGGGAGATTTGGGTTTAGAGATTCCTGCCGAGGAGGTCCCAATAAACCAAAAAATCATGGTTGAAATGGCAAAAAAAGCTCGTAAACCTATCATAGTTGCCACACAAATGATGGAGTCTATGATTAATAACCTTACACCCTCCAGGGCAGAGGTGAACGATGTTGCCAATTCTGTGATGGATGGCGCTGACTGTATTATGCTTTCAGCTGAAACATCTGTTGGTAAATATCCTTGTGAAGTGGTTAGAAAAATCGGTAAAATTATATCTAGTGTTGAAAACACTGAGATTGGTTTGGTCAAAAAGAGAAAAATAAATATTAGAAAAGATCGATTAATTACAAATTCTATATGCTACAATGCAGCCATGCTGGCAGATGGAATTGGTGCATCTGCAATTTGTACGCTAACAAATAGTGGTTATACAGGCTGGGAAATATCTTCATACAGACCGAAATCATTGGTTCTTGTATTTACTTCAAATACCAGAATTTTATCTCAACTCAACCTTTTATGGGGAGTTAAATGTATTTTTTATAATAATCTGGAGAGCACAGATATAACAGTAGAGGAAGTCAATGAACTAGCTCAGAATAAGAGATATATAAAAAAGGGTGATTATGTTATTAATTTGGCTGCAATGCCAATTAAGAAAAAAGGACAAGTTAATACCTTGAGAATCACCAAGGTTGAATAAATCATGGATTCTCAAAGACAAAAGAAAGTTTCAACTCTTATAAAAAAAGATATAGCCAAGATAATAGATTCTATTTTGAGAAACAGAGCTTTTCGTGGCGTTTTGGTTTCAGTTACTAATGTTAAAACAACTCCGGACCTTGGTCAGTGTAAAGTTTTTTTAAGCGTTTTTCCATCAAAAAAAACAACTGATATTATTAATTTCTTATATAATAATAAATTTGAGATTAAGCAAAAATTTATTTCGTTGGTTAGGGCTCAGCTCAGAGTTATGCCTGAAATTGAGTTTTTAATAGATGATTCACTGGATTATATCGAAAGTATTGAGAATGCACTCAAAAACGGTGGTGAAAATCCAATCAAATAAAAATTGTGAAATCAACAGACTTTATTGCGCTGAAATATTTTTTTTCTAAAAAAAATTACAGTATCGTTTACATAATTTCTATTTTCTCTGTTTTAGTACTTTCTATAGCTAACTTCTCTTTCTTAACTATCTTATCAGTATTTTCTGGGTTGGAGGAATATTCCCTTTCATTTTCTAAATCATTTGACCCAGATATCAAGTTAAGATCTGGGGTTGGAAATAGACTAGAAATAACAGAACATGAGATTCAGTTAATCAGAGAAATTGAAGGTGTAGTAAATATTTCAAAAACAATTTTAGGAAAAGCTGTAATTCAAAATGGTAACAAAACCGAATTCGCAGAGATTTTAGGTGTCGATGATGAGTTCAACAATGTAATATTGATTGATTCAATAATGGAAGTTGGTAGTTTCTCTAAACTAGACAACTATACGTCTTTTACAAGCAGTTCAATATCACAAAAACTAGATTTAACTTTATACAACGCTTCTGGTCAATATTTTGTTAGTACACTTTCAGATGATTACGTAAACTTTTTTATTCAGCCTTTTAATAGTTCTGAAACATTAATTTCTAATGGTATTTTTAGGACTAGAAATGATGATAATGAAAATAAAGTTATAGTAAGCCTTCCAATTGCTTCAAAATTATTTGGGTTTGAAAAAAATAATTACAGTGAGCTTTTGATAAAAACTAGTGGCGAATTAAATGTTGCAAAAGATAAGATAAAAAGATTATTCCCTCAGCTTACTGTTTTAACACATAAAGAGCAAAATGAAACACTCTTTAAAATAATGCAATCTGAAAGGTTGGTAATAATAGCAATCATGTTTTTTATTGTTTTGGTTTCCGCCTTTAACGTCATAGCCACAGTTTCAATGCTAATCATTGAAAAAGAAGCAAATATTAAAACTCTTAAAGCGCTTGGGATGAACACAAAAGAAATTTTTCAGTTATTTTTTAAACACGGAATACTAATTAATTTAACTGGTCTACTAATTGGTCTTTTTCTTTCAATTATTTTAATTTATCTACAAATTAATTTTTCAATAATTTCGATCCCCGGGATTGATGTTCCTTATCCAGTTTCATTAAAAGCAAGCAATATCATAGTTTTAATGGTCTCTGCCTTTTTTATTTCAGTTTTTTCCTCATATCTAGGTGCACTTGCTTCAAGAAAAATTAGCTAAGAACTAGCTTAGAGGTAAATTGTTTTTTTAAATCACTGAATAAAAGTAGAAGCTCATCAGAATAATCTGTTGTTACCATAATATTTCGATATTTTTTAAAATCGGGGATTCCCCTAAAGTAATTTGAATAGTGTCTTCTGGTTTCTAAAACCCCCAACTTTTCACCCTTCCAATCAATTGACATTAATAGGTGCTTTTCTGCCATTCTAATTCTTTCAGAAATTGTAGGGGGGTGCATATGTGTACCTGTTTTAAAGTAGTGCTTAACTTGATTAAAAAACCAGGGATTGCCAATTGATGCCCTCCCAATCATAGCGCCATCAAGACCATATTTATCTCTCATCTCTAAAGCTCTTACGGGTGAGTTTACGTCTCCGTTTCCAAATACTGGTATTTTCATCCTTTGATTATTTTTGACTTCTGAAATTAATTTCCAGTTGGCATTGCCTTTATACATTTGAGCGCGGGTTCTTCCGTGTATAGCTATAGCTTTAGCTCCCACATCTTGAATTCTCTCCGCCACTTCAACTATCTTAATTGTTGATTCGTCCCATCCTAATCTGGTTTTAACAGTTACTGGTAGCCTAGTTCTTTTTACCATTTCTCTAGTTAACATTTCCATTTTATCGATATCCTTTAGAATTCCTGCACCCGCACCTTTACATACTACCTTTTTTACTGGACACCCAAAGTTTATATCAATGATATCCGGGTTTGTTTTCTCAACAATATCAATAGCTTTTAGCATTGAATCTAAATTAGATCCAAAGATTTGAATTCCCACTGGTCTCTCCTTCTCATAAATGTCTAATTTCATTACGCTTTTTACAGCATCCCTGATTAAACCTTCGCTTGAAATGAATTCAGTATAGACAACGTCTGCTCCATTTTCTTTACATAAAGCTCTAAATGGGGGATCACTTACATCTTCCATTGGTGCAAGTAATAGTGGGAAACTACCTAATTCTATGTCTCCTATTTTAACCATTTTCATGCAAATTTAAACTAATATATTTTAGACTATAAAGGGTTTAATTAATTTATATTTGTAGGGTTTAATGAGTTTGATAAGAAATTTTTGCATTATTGCGCATATAGATCATGGAAAAAGCACTCTTGCTGACCGGCTTCTTGACATAACTGGAACAATCTCTGACAGAGACAAACAAGATCAGTTACTTGATGACATGGATCTTGAAAGAGAAAGGGGAATTACAATAAAATCTCATGCAATTCAAATGAATTACGAGTACGAAGGTCAGACCTACGTACTTAATTTGATTGATACACCTGGGCACGTTGATTTTTCATATGAGGTTTCTAGGTCCATCGCGGCCTGTGAAGGAGCATTACTAATTGTAGATGCTGCTCAAAGTATTCAAGCACAAACAATTTCAAATCTATACTTAGCATTAGAAAATGATTTAGAAATTATACCTATACTTAACAAAATAGATCTGCCATCTGCAAAGCCTGATGAGGTTTCTGATGATATTGTTGATTTGCTTGGCTGTAAGCTTGAAGAAATAATAAGGGTTTCCGCAAAAACTGGGGAAGGGGTAAGTTCAATCTTGGAAGAAATAGTTAACAGAGTGCCAGCCCCAAAAAAATCAAATAATGATGAATTAAAGGCTTTAATTTTTGATTCTGTATATAATCCTTTTAGAGGGATTGAAATTTATTTTAGAGTTTTCTCTGGAAAGATTAAAAAGGGGCAAGAAATTAAATTTTTGGCAACAAATAAAAAGTATTTAGCAGATGAGGTTGGTACGCTTAGCTTGAAACAAATCCCAAAGAATGAAATAGGTTGTGGAGATGTAGGCTATTTAATTACTGGGATTAAAAATGCCAAAGAAGTAAAGGTCGGGGATACAATTGTAGACTCTAAGGCCAATGAAATTTTAGCTGTCTCTGGTTTTGAAGAAGTTAAACCCATGGTATTTGCTGGTATATACCCTGTTGACACAGATGACTATGAAGATCTTCGCTCTTCAATTGAAAAGCTTCAACTTAATGATGCGTCTTTGGTTTTTAGCCCTGAAAACTCTTCTGCTTTAGGGTTTGGATTTAGGTGTGGTTTTTTAGGAATGCTACACTTAGAAATTATTCAAGAAAGGCTTGAAAGGGAATTCAATATGTCTGTAATTACAACCGTTCCAAATGTTTCTTATCACGCCTTCACAAAAAAAGACAGCAATAATCCGTTAATTGTAAATACACCCTCCGATCTCCCTGAGCCCACCTATCTTGATCGTGTTGAAGAGCCTTATATCAATGCTTCTATAATAACAAAGGCAGATTTTGTTGGGCCAGTAATGAGTCTTTGTATTGAAAAAAGGGGCATACTTAAAAACCAGACATATTTAACAACTCAAAGGGTGGAGCTTATTTTTGATATGCCTTTAGCGGAAATTGTTTTTGATTTTTATGACCGACTAAAGTCTATTTCCAAGGGCTATGCCTCTTTTGATTACAGTCCAATTGGATTTATGCAATCAAAGCTTATTAAACTTGACATACTTTTAAATGGAAACCCAGTTGATGCGTTGTCCGCTCTGATTCATTTTGACAATGCATACTCAATGGGGAAAAAAATTTGTGAAAAGCTTAAAGAGCTTATCCCTAGGCAACAGTTTGATATTCCAATCCAGGCTGCAATAGGTGCAAAAATAATTTCTAGAGAAACTGTAAAAGCTGTAAGAAAAGATGTTACTGCAAAATGTTACGGCGGTGATATTACCAGAAAAAGAAAGCTTCTCGAAAACCAGAAGAAAGGAAAAAAGAAAATGAGGCAAATTGGGAATGTAGAAATCCCTCAACAAGCATTTATGGCAGTGCTAAAATTAAATGACTAACTTTAATTAATTATTAGTAACCAAAAATCTATGAAAACCATTTATTTTCTTCCTTTTATTTTCTTGTTTACATCCTGCAATGATAATGATGAGGCGCAGACTGACACTGCAAACGACATAACAAATGATGTAACAATTCCATTAAGCCTATATCAAAAAATATATAAAACAACCAGTGATATTTATATTGAAGGTGAGTATGTCTACATAAACACTAATGGAGTGCCCGATCACAAAAGTCCTTATTTTTTAGGAACAGAATGGGAGACCCAACAATACGCAGCTTATGATGGATCAAACCCTTTTGTAACAAATTTTAATTTAAATCCCAATAGGATTTCCGCATTATCCTTAACTTTTAAAATACCCATTAGTCCTAGAAAAGGAAATGGAAATAACCCAACAAGAATGGGTGAAATCGGAGTTTCTTTGAACGGTGTGCCTTTCTACAATCAATATGCTGGCATGAATCAACCCTTGACAAGAGAGGTTAACTCATTTGACCAATACAATGGCCACCCTGCTCCAATGGGGCCTGGCCAAGAAAATGGCACAAGCGGACGTTATCATTATCACATGGAACCTTTCTGGCTTACTCAAAATCATGGCAAAAATGGCCTTATTGGCTTTCTTTTAGATGGCTTTCCTGTGTATGGTCCCCAAGAAAGTGGTAGGACAATCAATAGCTCTGACTTAGATGAATACCATGGTCATAGCCACGCAACATCTGATTTTCCAGACGGGATATATCACTATCACACAACTGCAGATGATCCATATTTAAATGGAAGTGGATATTATGGAACGCCCGGGACTGTTAGCCAGTAATTTATTAATTATGATTGCGCTCAGTTCATGTAGTGGCAACCATTCATTTATTAAAAAAGACTCTGAAAATCTTGATTTAAAAAAAAGAATTGTTGAGTTCAATCAAATTGCATACACGGGTTTTGTATATGACACATTTGATAATGGTGATACGATTTCTTTAGAGTTTTATAAGCATGGGCTAAAACATGGAAGTTGGAAAAAATTTTATATTGGTGGTTCTTTAAAAGAAGTAAGGGTTTTTAACATGGGGAAAAAAGAGGGGAAATATGAGGGTTTTTACAATGATGGCAGTAAAAATTTTTCTTTTAATTTTTACAATGATGAATACCACGGAACCAATAGGATATGGGCAAAAGATGGTCAGTTGATTGAAGAATTAAATTATTTGAACGGCTATGAAAATGGTAGTCAAAAAGTTTGGTATTTAAATGGAAAAATAAAGTCAAATTATATTATAAAAAACAGCCGAAGATTTGGGTTATTAGGAACAAAAAATTGTGTCAACACTAGTGAAGAGGTTTTTTAAATTATTTCTAATAGCTTGTTTTTTTATTACTTGCTCTAAACAAAAAGAAGGTTTACCTTTTTATAATTCTCCTGATTTCACCCCAATATTTGAAAAACCAAAAAAAGACTCTCACACAATAAATAGTTTTGTTTTTACAAATCAAAACAATGAAAGTTTTGGAAGTAAAGACTTGATTGGAAAAATTCATGTTGCTAATTTTATTTTTACCTCTTGCACGAACATTTGTCCTGTAATGACCACAAATATGACAAAAGTTGAGAATGAATTTACAAACGATGAAGATGTTGAGCTTGTCTCTTTTACAGTCACGCCATGGATTGATGGCCCAGAACTTTTAAAAAGGTATAAGAAAGATTTTACTTTAAATTCTGATAATTGGACCTTCCTTACAGGTGAAAAAAATAAAATATATAAACTTGCAAGAGAATCTTATTTTGCAGAAGAAGAAATCGGTTTTACCAAGGATAGTTCTGACTTTTTGCATACAGAGCATTTTTTACTCATTGATAAAAAAATGCATATTCGAGGAATTTACAATGGAACACTAAAGCTAGAGATGGCTCAAATAATTGATGATATTAAAACACTAAAAAAGTTTAATTAGATTTTTCTTCTTCTACTTTTTTCTGATATCTCTTCCAAAGCTTGGTTTGGTGTGTTTCAAGTGACACTTTTCTCCCATCAATAAATGCTTGAGAAACATCATTTGTCCTCATATCTAAAGCATCTCCGCTAGATATAAAAAGTGTAGCGCTTTTACCAATTTCGAGTGAACCATAGTTCTTATCTATTGCCAATATTTTAGCAGCATTTAAAGTGATTGACTGTAGCGCCTCTTCCTTGGTTAATCCATAAGCGGCAAAACTTCCAGCAAAAAAAGGCAAGTTTCTTGTATTCATTCTAGACATCTCACCTGTAGAGTCTATCGATAATAAGACTTTATTTTTTAGTAGTTCTGATGCTAATTTGAATCTTATTTTAGGGTCTTCATCCTCAAGTGAAGGTAGATTGTGGGGTTGTTTGACTGCTATTTCAATATTGTTTTGAGCTAAAAAATCTGCAATCTCTGAGGAATAAATTGCGCTGACCAAAACAACCCCATCTATATCTTGATTTTTTAAAAACTCTACACCATCTTTTATTTGTTGAGGATCATCAGCATGCAAGTATACTTTAGCTTCATTATTTAATGCTTTAGACATAGCTTGGTAAGGTAGGCTTACCGGGTATGGGTCTTTTAAATAAGCTCGAGAGGAATCAAAAAAGTTTTTAATTTCTTCAATACTTTGTTGGTACTTCTCATTTTTTTTATAAGTTGTTGACTGCCCCCTGGAATACCGTTGCCTAGTGTAGGGTGATGGCCAATTTAAGTGAACACCCTGATCAATACTTATTGCAGCGTCTTCCCAATTCCAAGCATCAAGATTTACAACAGATGATGACCCGCTTATCGTGCCCCCTTTGGGGACAATTTGAGCAATAAGTACTCCGTTCATTCTCATGCTTTCAACAACCTTTGACTCTGCATTATATGCAATTACTGATCGAACGTGAGGTATAAATGATCCTAATTCGTCATCATCAATAGTTGCTCTAACTGCATCAATTTCACCAAGACCAAGTGTTGTGTTAAGGGCTATGAGGCCAGGGTATATGTGTTTGCCTTCGCCTTTGATAATTTGATCGTATTTTTTTGTTGGATTTTCTTGTCCAATATATGATATTTTTCCACTGATAAAGCCAAGGTTTGCGTTTTCAATGACAGATCCGTTACCCACATGAATTGTTGCATTCTGAATTAATATACTTTGGTTTTGAACAGGACCAGGAGTTTGCTGGGCAGAAATAAAAAACGAACACATTAATGCTATGTATAAAAAACTAGTCCTCATATATATCTATTGTTTCGCAGTGGTAGTATTTTTTTTCTTTGATTGGTGGGGTTTGTATTTTAGCTCCACTTTTTTTTGCATCAATCAATTGACTAATCACGGTGTTTCTTTCGTTTTTAATTTGTTTAAGTTGTTCAGAGGCTTTTTCAATATCATAAAAAACTGCTCCTTCAATTATTGTTTTTTCAGCAACTGCATAAATAGATAGTGGGTTGTGTGACCACAAAACCACATCAGCATGTTTTCCAAGAGCAATGCTTCCAACCTTATCGTCAATTCTCAAGAGCTTAGCTGGATTTAATGTTACATACTTCCAAGCCTCCTCCTCACTAAGTCCGCCGTATTTAACAGCTTTAGCAGCTTCTTGATTTAGTCTTCGAATCATTTCTGCATCATCAGAATTATATGCAACAGTAACTCCTGCTTGAGACATAATTGGGCCGTTATAGGGAATTGCATCATTAACCTCGTACTTATATGCCCACCAATCAGAAAAAGATGAGCCTCCTGCACCATGTTCTGCCATTTTGGTTGCAACCTTGTAACCTTCCAAAATATGAGTAAAAGTATTTATTTTAATGTTAAACCTTTCTGCAACCTTCATCAACATGTTTATTTCACTTTGGACATAGGAGTGGCAAGAAATATGTCTTTCACCTTTTAAAATTTCCCATATCGTTTCCATTTCAACATCGTACCTTGGCTTGGTTGTTTTGGACTTGGATTTTTTAGACAACTCATTGTAATCATTCCATTTTTTTCCATACTCTTTTGCTCTTTGGAAATAGTCAACAAAGACCTGTTCAACCCCCATTCTTGTCTGTGGAAATCTAGAGTAACTGGACCAATTGGATTGCTTAACATTTTCTCCAAGAGCAAATTTGATGAACTTGGTTGCGTCTTTCATCAACATATTTTCTGCAGTTTCTCCCCATTTTAATTTTAAAATTGCTGACTGTCCGCCTATGGGGTTTGCTGAGCCGTGTAAAATTTGTATTGTTGTGACACCACCGGTTAGCGTTCTAAAAATTGAAATGTCATTTGGATTTATAACATCTTGTATGGAAACCTCTGCAGATGAATTATGTCCAGATTCATTAATTGATGATGCTGCAATATGTGAATGCTCGTCAACTATGCCTGATGTTAAATGTTTGTTTGTCCCATCAATTTCAATTGAGTTATTAGTGTTTTTGAGGTTTTGTCCTATATCAACAATAAGCCCCTTAGAAAATGCTACATCAGTATTTTTTAAAACCCCATCAACCTCATTAGTCCACACAGTTGTGTTCCTTATTATTATATTTTGTGATTTGGGAATTGACTTATTTCCAAAAGCCTTGTTTGGATAAGTAACGGGTAAAACATCAAAAATAAGAGGTCTTTTTATCTCTATTTTTTTTTCTTCTTTTCTTTCTTTTTTACTGTTTACTAGATGTTTATTTCCAAGTACCCAGTTTTCATAAATTACAGCATCATTTCCAAAAACCGGAGAAGAAACAACTAAAAAGTTTGCAAGGGCGCCTGCTTTTAATTCACCTGCAAGGTCACTAATGTTTAAAATTTTTGCAGGTAAAGTTGTGAGCGCTTCCAGTGCTGTTTTTTCTGACAAGCCATAGTCAATGGCTTTTCTTATGTTGGGGATAAACTTTGATAAGTTTTTTAAACCATCAGATGTGACTGAAAATTTAATCTTACTTCTTTCTAATGAACTTAAGTTTGATGGAGCTTGATTCCACTCTTTTAAAGAACCTAGGCTTATTTTTTGAGCAATTATTGAGTCTGAGACATCATAAGCATCGGGGAAGTTAACAGGTATTATTATGTCGTTTTGATAGTTTGAAATTTCTTTCAAATTCATATATTCTTTTCCTGAGCCTACTATTGATAGCGGAATATTCAGTTCCTTGGATAAGCTCAGTGCTCTTATAAAGTTTAAATCAGATCCAGAGTAAAAAATTTTTGGCAGATTGTTATTCTCAATAAATGACTCAATTGCATAATCTTTACTTTTAGCTTGGCCAGACAAATACCATTCGCTGTCATAGAAAAATTGTCTCAACAAGGCAATTGACCCCATAATCGAGTTTGGATAGGATTGTCTAGATCTTACGCTTCTTGAAAATGATAAAAATTCAGCACTTTTGTTGTCGATGATTTTTTCATTTTCAGTTGAAACATCACTTAATGCTAGGAGAAGTCCAGTTCCACGATGAATGCCGTCTGCCCTGTGAGTATTAATTATACCAAACCCGGCAGACCTAAGTTCTTCAGATTTTTTTTTGTCATATAAAAAATCGTTGTGCGAATTATAATCACTTATTATGTGGTCATTCCAGTAAAACCCTTCTCTTGATGGTCCATATTGAGCACTTCTTCCAGATGAAGTGCTTCTTTGAGCATTTTTGACCGATGAAGAAGAATAAAGCTCAATAAATGAGGGGTAGATATAGGTTCCCTTTTTATCATGAATAACAGTGTTTTTAGGTATGCTTACATCCTTTCCAACTGCGATTATTTTTCCATCTCTTTCCAATATTATTCCGTTCTCAAGAACATTCCCGGGTGATGTAATAATGGTTGCGTTAATGATTGCGTTATACGGCTCATTGGTTACTTTAACTCCAGTGTTTGTTGGAAAATACTCTTGAGACAAAATAAAAACAGGAAACAAAAGAATCAGTGTTTTTAAAAAAAACTTAATGTGAATGTGATGCTTTCTTTTCAAAATTATTTATTTATTATGCATAATATGTATTACAAGTTAGCTATTTTCTTGCCTTGATTGTTATTTTGGAACCGATATGTTTGCCCCAAAAAAAATAGCATTTAAAAAAAGCTTATTTGTTCCATACCAAGTTCCTCTAAAGTTTGGATTATCGGCAAAAAGTACTACCCTGCCGGAGCCTAAGCCGGATACAATCAAAGAGGCTGAGCCTTTCAAATTATTTTCCATGTTTTTTTTAGACACATAACCATCTATGTGTGGATTCTTGTTATAAATGGCAACTGAGGAATAGTGACTTTTTGATTTGTTTAAAAATACATTGTTATTTTTATAAACGGGTATTGATTTATCTCTATACCCAAATGCAAGTGGGTGGGTGAGGTCTAAATCTGCTTTCAAAATCGACCCACCTATTCTCTCTCTTCCAGAATATTCTCTTGCATCAATGTATCTTTTTCTAACGAAGATGGTGTCATTTTTAGCCTCAACTAATGATTCCTTTACAATCTCTTTTTTAATAGCCCAACTAGATGCTGATCCAATAGTAATTAAAGTATTTCCTTTACCAACCCAATCCTTTATTTTCTTAATACCCAGGTCAGAAATCTGATTATAGGTTCCTGAAACCATTACAAGCGTGGTATACTTATCCAATGAGGTTCTGTTAAATTGATTGAGCCTAATTTTGGTCAAGGGAATGTGTACCCTTGTGTCTAATAAATGCCATACTTCTCCAGCTTCATATGAGCTTACTCCATCACCAATTAGCATCGCAACTTTTACTTCTTTATTTATCCTGAAAAAATTACTTCCTAAATCAATTCCTGCGGAGCTATACCCTGTTTCAGTGCTAAAAACAGGAAGATTGAATGTTTCTTGAGTTGATTTAACAATTTCAAAGAGTTTTTCTGAACCAACTTTTTGTTTACTCACTGGAACCATCACAGTACCACGATTAAAACTTTTTACATAGACATCTTCATTTACTTTAATTGAAAATGGTTTATAAGCTGAATAACTAATTACTCCATTTTTGTGAAGATGATTAAGCGCTGCAGGTGTGTTGTAGTCGTCCCAATCCAAAATATATGCATAGTTTGATTTAGAGGCCTTTGAATTATTGAATAGTAAATCGTTAACCTTTGTTAATTTATTAACATCAAACGATCTGACCGCTTTGTGTTTCATGTTATAAAAGTTTGACACCGACCATGCAGAAGCGTCATAAAAGACGCTATCTAAATATTTGTCATGGGTTTCAAAAAAATTCTTGACCATTCTTGACTGCAGTTGGTTTACGGGAACTATGAACTTATCATCTTTCTCATAAACCTCAATTTTATGGATTAGCAATTTATCAATAAAAGCTTTAGTTCTGTTTTTATCATGAATATCTCCAAATTCGTAGGCTTTTATCTTCTCGTTTTTAAACTCCTCAAGCGCAGATTCAAAGAACCTTTTTTGATAATCCCTTAAAAGTATTTTATTATCAACAGCAGCCTCTACAGTTGCTATTGAATTCAAAAATTGATTTCTAATTGTAAAGCCAAATGTCATCTCGCCGTAATTAGTTTCTTGAACATGTCCTCTTGAGCTTGCTTGCTCAAAAAGCAAAGCAAGTCCGCCCTGCAAATCAGAATAAGTAGATCCATAACCAGGATAAGTTTCATCAAAAGATTCTTTGCTATAATAGAATGAGCCTATACTGTCCATATATTTAACATAATATTCAGCAAAAATTGGGTATAAGTCAACATTTTCTTGTGGTATTAGTGGCTTTACAGATGCGCTGGCCTTCATGGGGTCAAAGAAATAATTACTATTTGTTCCCATCTCATGAACATCCAATACAACATTTGGATACCACTCATGAAACCAATTAAGTTTGCCTCTGCTTTCAGGGTGAATTGCCAATAGAAAATCTCTATTTAAATCAAACCAATAGTGATTTGTACGTCCTCTAGGCCATGATTCATTGTGTTCTGCGTCATTAGAATCTGCAACTAAATTTATTGATTTGTATTGGTTTGCCCATTGTGAATGTCTGTCTCTACCGTCAGGGTTTAAAGTTGGATCAATAAACACTACTGAGTCATTTGTGAGCAGATCAATTTTCTTGTTTTTTGACGCAATCAAAGTATATGCGGTTAGCAAAGCCGCTTCGCTACCCGATGGCTCATTTCCATGGATTCCGTACCCTAAATTGATTATTATAGGTAAGTTTTCATTAATAGTTTTTATCGAACCTGGAATGGTAGACTTTAGGTGTTCTGTTTTTATTTCTTCTAAGTTTTTTAAATTTTCGGATGATGATATACTAAGAAGAATCAAACTTCTGCCTTCATGAGTTTTTCCGTAGTTGATCAAGTTTGCTTTTTCAGAAACAGAGGATAAATATTTGAAATATGCTAAAATTAGATCATGCCTAGTGTGTTGATCTCCGATTTCATAACCTAAAAACTCTTCAGGGCTTTGGATATTTTCATTGAAAGGACCAAAATTTTCTAAAAAATAATCTTGAGAAAATGAGTAATTGAAGGAAATGGCTATAATAAAGTAGCAAATAAGTTTTTTCATTTAAATAAGTGTGGCAATTAAGCGTTTAAAATTATTTATATTTTTTGTTTGCAGCATAAATTAATGCATTGTATAAGTTAACCATTTTCCCTGATTTTGAAAGCTCGTCAAATTCAATTTCTTCATCATAATCAAGCATCACTTTAGAATTTAGTTTAATGCCTGAATCAATGATAATCCTTTTTAATTGGTCTGCTTTTAGCTTTGGGAAATAAGACTTTAATACAGCTGCAACACCCGCAACACAAGGTGAGGCCATTGATGTTCCGCTATATCTAGCATACTTGTTCTCAGGAACTGCAGATCGAATTAAAACTCCTGGTGCAAAAACATCAACATTTATTTTGCCATAATTTGAGAAGCTAGCTTTCAAATCCTTGCCAATAAAAGGGCTGAGAGCTCCTACAGTAATAAAGTTATCAGCCACTTCTGTTCCGTTTTTATATGAGTCATTAGGATATGCGGGTATAACGTCAAGATTATTATTGTCATTACCAGCTGCATTTACAATGAGAACATTTTTTGAAGCAGCATATTTAATTGCGTCTCTTACTTTGTCACTGTGTGGTGAGAAGCCTTTTCCAAAGCTTGTGTTTATTATATCTGCGCCGTTTTCTGCTGCGTATATTATACCAAGCGCAATGTCTTTGTCGTACTCGTCCCCGTAAGGAACAACTCTAAGGGTCATTATTTCAACATTATTCGCAACACCTTTCATGCCAAAATTGTTGTTTCTTGCAGCTGCAATAATACCCGCAACGTGAGTTCCGTGAGATTCGTCCTCCCTGGAATGTTCTACTTTATTATCTCCATAATATATCTCCTCAAAATTATCAGGATCATCACCTGTGGTTCTCCCTTTAAAATCATAATTTAAATAGTACTTAAGAGTCTCTTCTCCTCTGGCTTCAGCACGTCTTTTGTCATAATCTTTCTGAGCGTCCTCTTGTTCTGGAAAGTCTTCTCCTTTGGCAAGAAGTCTTGTTAATTCCAGTTGTTCGTAATAGGCATCTCCTAAAAAGTTCCAACCATAAACATCATCTATAAATCCATTTTTGTCATCATCCACGTTGTTTCCTGGAATCTCTTTTTTATTGACCCATATATTGCCTTTTAAATCCTCATGTTTTATGTCGATTCCTGTGTCAAGCACCGCGACAACAACTGTTTTCCCCTCAGAATCCTTAATTAATTCTTTGTATGCTTTGTCAACACTCATGCCCGGAACACTGTCGTTAATTGGATCTAAGTGTTGCCAGTTATTTCTATTAAGGTCTGTTGAGAGGGCTATTTTTGGTACCACGTTTGGTGGATTATCAAGAATTTCACCCGTTACTTTTAATGTTTTACAAGATGTAAAAAACATTAAAAATATGCATGTGTATATTATGTTTTTCATGTTTAGTTAGTTAACTTTTTGAACCTCTTAATTTAGTTAATTGTCTATAATTTTAAAACTATTATTCTTTATTATTTAAAGGTTTGGCTATATTTATTTTTAACTGATGAAAAAACTTCAAAGAACCCTCTCTTTGCCTGGTGCAATTGCTGTTAGCGTTGGCGGTATGTTAAGTGGTATTTTTGTTCTTCCAGGGCTTGCGGTTGGAATCACTGGCTCATCTGTTTGGCTTGCTTTTCTGGTTGCTGCTCTTTGTATTCTGCCTGCTGTTCTGTCTAAGTCAGAACTTGCTACGGCTATGCCCAAATCTGGTGGAACATATGTTTACATTGAAAGAGCCTTTGGGCCTTTATTTGGAACGATTGCGGGGATTGGTCTTTGGCTTTCTCTCCTCTTGAAAAGTGCTTTTTCGTTAGTTGGGCTCAGCTTCTATTTGTATGTGTTAATTGAGGTTGACGCCTCATACACCAAATATATTGCATTATTGGCTTTGCTTTTTATTCTTCTTTTGAACGTATTTGGAGTTAAAAAAGTTGAAAAGACTCAGCTTGTAATAGTAACCATTAGCATACTATCTCTTGTGACAATTGTTTTTTTTGGTTTTAACTCGTTTGATTCAAGATTGATGGAGCCGGTTTTTACAGATGGTAGTTCGGGGTTTATTGCTGGGGTTGCTTTTTTATATATATCCTACGCCGGAGTAACAAAAATAGCAGCAGTGGCTGGGGAAATTAAAAACCCTGAAAAAAACCTGCCTAAAACTATGATCATTTCTTTATTATTAATCACAGTGGTTTATATTTTAGTTGCTTTGGTTTTGGTTGGAAATGTTGACCAATCCATTTTGTCAACTGATATTAAACCTATACACACTTTATTTCAAACAATCGGAGGTGATTATTTTGGGTATTTTGCAGCTGTTGTTGGTGTAATAACCTTAATGTCAATGGCCAACTCTGGTGTTTTGGCTTCATCTCGTTTTCCATTTGCTATGGCAAAAGATAAAATGATGCCGGGGTTTCTTGGGTCAGTAAACTCTAAGTTTATGACGCCAGTTGCCGCAATTTTGACCACTTCTTTACTAATAGGTGTTGCCATTGTTTATTTGGACGTAATAAAAATTGCAAAACTTGCAAGTGCCTTTAAGGTGTTGATGTTTATATTTAATGAGCTGTCTGTAATTGTTTTGAGGGAAACAAATGCCCAGTGGTATAGACCCTCTTTTAGATCCCCTTTATACCCTTATGTGCAGTTGTTTGGAATTATTAGCGGTATTGTTCTTCTTGCTTTTTTAGGCGTTATGCCTTTGATTTCAGTGATGGGGGTTTTCATTCTTGGATTTTTAATTTTTTTAATCTACGGAAGAAATAGTGATAGAAATGGTGTGATTTCTAATTACGGGATTTTATCCTTTCTTTTCAAGGGTTCTTCCTCTTCAAAAATAAAAACAATTATTAAAAATGAAGGTTACAGTGAGATAACTGACGTTGATGCTGAGATTGTGGTGCCTTTGTTGGGTGATGAAAAATCAACTGAAATGTTGGTTGAAATTGCCTCGTCAATTAACGATAAATCAAAACTGAATACCATAAACTTTATAGAAATTCCAAACCAAACGTTTTTAGAGGCAATTAAAATTGATTCTCCTATATCTGAATCAAAAAAAAGACGAGTATTGGCTTTAAGAAAGTCAAAGAAAATTGATATATCCTATGAGAGTTTAACAACTCATGATGTTGCAAACTCAATTAATAATATTACAGGGCAAAATGCTTGCAAGTGGTTGGTTATGGGCTGGGATGGCAGAGAAAGCTCTGGGATTTTTGTTGGAAACCCTATCGGCTGGCTTTTGAGAAACGTGAATTCAAGTCTAGCGCTTTTCAAAGACAATGGGGTTAGGGGGTTTTCAAAGGTGTTAATTGCAATTAGACCAGGAAGAAGAAACAAACGTTTTATCGATGTTGCTGACAAAATTTGCTCTCATTTTGGCGCATCACTGACCTTATTAAATATTGTGGGTGAGTCTGACAATAATCAGAAAATAAAAAGAACCGAGAAAAGTTCCTCTGAATTAATCTCTGAAACTAAGTCAAAATCCGTTGTTAAAATTATAAGAAGCAATAATCCGGTTGAAGCGATTTCTGAAGAGTCTGCAAGTTATGATTTGTTGATTTTAGGAACGCCGGAAAAAGACAATTGGATTCGTGTGCTGTTCGGCGCTGGAGAAGACAGGTTTGTAAAAAAAGCTGCTTGCTCTGTTTTACGGCTTACCATTAAATAATATGAAACTGCATTCAATCGAGGCTGGAAAATTTAAACTAGATGGAGGTGCTATGTTTGGTGTTGTTCCAAAAAGTATTTGGCAAAGAACAAACCCGTCTGATTCTAATAACATGATTGAAATGTCGGCAAGATGCCTATTAATAGAGGACGGGGAAAGGCTTATTTTGATTGATACGGGTATGGGCAACAAACAAAGCGAAAAGTTTTTTGGTTATTATTACCGCTGGGGTGAAGAAACGTTGGGTTCATCATTAAATAAGGCTGGATTTCATCCTGATGATGTCACGGATGTTTTTCTAACACATTTGCATTTTGACCATTGTGGGGGTGCTGTATCAAAAAAAGAAGACGGCTCTCTTAAAACCACTTTTAAAAACGCTACTTATTGGAGCAACAAAGAACACTGGAGCTGGGCAACTAGTCCAAATAAAAGAGAGGTTGCTTCGTTTTTAAAAGAAAATATTCTTCCAATTAAAGAGTCTGGACATCTGCAATACATAGAAAAAGACAGCTCAAGTTATTTGACAGGAACACCCCTTGGTTTTGACGCTCTTTTTGTTGATGGACATACAGAAAAACAAATGGTTCCAATAATTAATTGTGGTGACAAGAAAATTGCCTACGCCGCTGACCTTGTTCCTACTCATGGACATATACCTCTCCCATATATTATGGGTTATGATGTCAGGCCGTTGTTGTCCTTAAATGAGAAAGAAAAATTTCTAAACCATTGTTATGAAAACAATATTTTCTTGCTTTTTGAGCATGACCCTAATATTGAAGTGGCATCACTTTTGAAAACTGATAAGGGCGTGCGAATTGATAAAAAACTAAACCTTTCTGAACTGTTTTGAAAAAATATTTGATTCTTATTTTTCTATTTATTCCTGCCCTTGAGGCTCAGACCCAGTACTGGCAACAGCATGCCGAGTATTATATGGACTTTAAGATGGATGTTTCTGATTTTTCTTTTACTGGCGAACAGGAGCTTGAGTACACAAACAACTCCCCTGACACAATTACAAAAGTCTATTATCATTTATTTTTTAATGCCTTTAGGCCTGGAAGTCAAATGGATGTTAGGTCTCGTACAATCCGAGATCCCGATAGACGAGTAGGTTCTCGAATTTTTGAACTTGAAGAAAAAGACTATGGCGAGCTGAATGTGCTTTCATTAAAACAAAATGGAAGGGTGCTTGACGTTAGTCAAAGAGAAACTATTCTGTTGGCAAAACTTAATACGCCTCTTTTGCCTGGTGAAAAAACAACTCTGGACATGAAATTTGAAGGTCAGGTCCCAAAACAAATTAGGCGCTCGGGAAAAATGAACAAAGAGGGGGTTCAACTTACAATGACCCAGTGGTTTCCAAAGCTGTCTGAATATGATTCTGAGGGTTGGCACCCAAACCCATATATAGCCCGTGAGTTTCATGGTGTTTGGGGAAACTACACCGTCGATATCACTATTGACAAAAACTATGTGGTTGGCGGAACAGGTTATTTAATGAATGCTGATGAGATTGGTCACGGTTATGCTAAAAAAACAAAATCAAAAAATAAAGAAACTTTGACTTGGAGGTTTTATGCACCTAATGTTCATGATTTTGCATGGGCAGCGGACCCCGAATATGCGCACGATATTGTAAAATCAGACACTGGTGTTGATTTACACTTTTTCTATAAACCCACAGTTAATATTGATGATTGGAAGAAGCTTCAATACGACTCTTTGAAGCTTCTGGAATATTTTGAACAAAACATTGGTCCTTATCCGTGGAAACAATATTCAATTATTCAAGGAGGTGATGGTGGAATGGAGTATGCGATGTGTACAATGATAACAGGTGAAAGACCCTACCCTAGTCTGCTTGGGGTTACAGCCCACGAAATGTCTCATGCCTGGCACCAGCATTTATTAGCTACAAACGAGGCGAAACATCCTTGGATGGACGAGGGTTTTACAGAATATGCAACATCACATGCTTTAAATTATGTAAATGGGGTTAGCCCTATGTTTCCGAACGAAAGCAGTTATGAAAGATATTATGCGCTAGCCAATTCTGGGGTTGAACAACCCCAAACCGTTCACTCGGACAGGTATGACTTTAATTTTGCGTACGGGGCTTCATCCTATAGCAAAGGCTCTGTATTTATGGCTCAACTTGGTTATATAATTGGGGAAGAGAATCTTAAGAAAACTATTAAAAGATATTATTTGGATTTTAAATTCAAGCACCCGACACCGAATGATTTTAAACGTGTTGCTGAAAAAGTGTCTGGTGTTGAGCTTGAGTGGTATTTGAACGACTGGACAAGAACAGTAAACAAAATTGATTATGTTTTGGATATATCGGATGTTATTCCAAACAGGGTTGTAAAAATCAAAAGAAAAGGCAGAATCCCTATGCCACTCGATGTTGTCGTTAGCTTTGATGACGGAAGCTCTGAAATGTATTACATTCCAAATGATCTTTTATACCTGGATGATTCTAGCTCGAAGACCATAATAGCACAAAAACTTGAGCACCCTGTTTACAACAACTCGCTATCCACCATAAAAGCTCTTGAATCTTGGAATTGGGTAACACCGGAATATTCTTTTATTGTCGATGGAAATAAGAAGATCTCGAAAATTCAAATTGACCCCTCCAAAAGATTGGCTGATGTAAACAGCGCTGATAACTCAATATCTTTTGAATGAAACTAAAGCCGATCAAAGACAAAAAGAAAATCGCGCTTATTTTTGAACAAGGCACTTTGTTGAGGGGTAAAGATATTTCGATAAAGCTCTACAACTTCAATGACAATAGTGTGTGTTATGGCTTGGCGGTTCCAAAAAAAAACATTCCTTTGGCAAGCAAAAGAAATCTAATTAAGCGTAGGTTGAGAGCTATTATTTCAAAAAGCTCGTTTCCCAAGCTTAGTGCTGGCGTTTCTTTTTTTATCCTTTATAATTCAAGCGTGGTGTTAACTTCGTCAGAAATTGAAAGCGCCCTTAAAGAAACAAGGGGGGGGTTTATTAATTTATAAATTTCTCGTAGGAATCAATGGGTGAAATATCAATTTTATAATTGCTATTATCGGTTTTTTCAATTGTTACACTGTCGGAACCAAGTTTATTCATTTTATCAATTGTTAAAATCTCCCCTTCTTCTAATTGAAAAATTTTTCGAAGCAACCAATCTGAAAGAGCTTTGTTTGGATTTGTCATCAACGCTTTTGAATCATCTTGACAAATTTTAGTTTTAAGTTTTTCACCTGTTGGTATTTCTAAATCGAATAACTTATCTCTTTCAGGAAAAAAACCAGGAAATTGGTTGTGTATCTCTTTAGGAATTCGAATATAGACTTCACCAAAGTTACGCTTTCTTCCCCCTGCGTTCCATTGATTTAGTCCGCTTTTTTCGAAAACAAATTTCTGCCGCCTTTTTATTCCGTACAAGGGAAGCACAACATAATTAATTCCTTTTTTTAACTTGCTCTTGTCTGACTTTAGGTCGTTATTTTCAAATAATTCTAATAAAAGGCTGTAAGGGTCTTCAATTATGTCAATTGGTACGTGGTGTGCTCTTTCTGGAATGGTAAACTTTCTGAAAAGTGTGCTTTTAGAATAATAGTATTTATATAGGTTTTTTCCATCCTCAAACTGTAAACCTGCATCAGACTCTACAATGGAGTTTATATTGTTTAAGTCTATTTTATCGTAATCTGTTTCAAAAAGCACTAGCTCACTATCCCTTCTTGCTACGATGTGATATAGTGAGCTAGTAATGTCGTACGTCCTGTTAGCTAAATCAATTCTTTCGTTTCTGTATTCTGCTAGCTTTAGGGCTAAGCCTTTTCCGTTAAGATCATTTAGCTCTTTAGAAACTGAATTAAATTCTGCAACTTTTTCTTTCTTTGAGTTTCTTGGGCAAGTAAAGGTTTTTATACCTATACCGATCGATTTGTATCTTGCATCGAAGGCGGTATCTGATCGAGACAAGTCCTGTGCTTTAAAGCTTTTGCAAAAAATATTTTCCACGGCGCGATAGTAGACAAGCGGGATTGCATTTTCGCTAAACAAGCCTGAAAGCTTGGCTACTGCTGAAAGTAACTTTATGTATTGGCCGTTGTTTTCTATGTCAAGCTCCGCAAATGTTTTCAAATGACCTTAGTAATTTCTTTGCTTATTCTTTCTATTAAGCTTACAGTTACAGAATTTCCAGCCTGCATGTATAGTTTACTATCAGCAATTTTTGGAAAAATAAATTTACTCATGTCAAAGCCTTGAAACGCGAAACATTCCTTTGGGGTTAATTTTCGAATTCCAAAATCATCTTTAATTAAAGGAACGTTGTGTCCCCCGGTGCCCATATTGGCTGTTAGTGTCGGGCAGACATTGCTTTTATTTTCTCGTACATATACTCTGCGCCATTGATAAACGGTATTTTTATTATTCATTGTTTTTGACAATTCGGGATAATACATGTGGGTTTTGGAATAATAGTATTTATCGTCTTTCTTATCACCTTCAAGAATATCGTGAATTGTTTTTGTTAGCTTAACTTGTTTGGGGAATTTAAAATCCTTGTAGTTTTTAACTTTTTTAGGTTCAAACGCCACAATAAAAACGCGTTCTCGATTTTGTGGAACGTTTGCATGTGTCATTGAGTTTAGAATTTTATAAAACACTTTATAGCCAAGTTTTTTTTCTAATATTTCCACAATAACTTTAAAGGTCTTTCCTTTATCGTGAGATAATAGGTTTTTTACGTTTTCTAAAAAAACCACCTTAGGTCTGTTTCTTTCAACTATTTGTTCAACATCAAAAAACAATGTTCCTCTTGTGTCAGAGAAACCCTTTCTATGTCCTGCAATAGAGAATGCTTGACATGGAAATCCAGCGCAAACTATATCGTAGCTTTCTGGAATATATTTTTTTACTTTTTCTTTTGTTATATCCCCAAAAGGAATCTCCCCGTAGTTTGCTTTGTAGGTTTTTTGAGCCTCTTTATCCCATTCGCTTGTATAAACACATTTACCACCCAAGTTTTGCATTGCGATTCTAAATCCACCTATTCCAGCAAAAAGATCAATAAATCTAAATTTTGGGGTTTTTGGTGCGGGGAAAGGGACTGGTTTATTTGAGTTTGATGTTAAGCGCTGTAACACTCGTTCGGTTAGTTTATTTGTTATTTGTTGTCTTGGATGTTTTTTTTTTAGAATTTGCTCAACAAATACTAATGCGTCTTTTTTGTAAAAATCTGAAGCGCCATTTTGATGGTTTTGTAAATAGTGAGTGAAAGAAGCTCCTGTTGGGTTCTCTTGATCAACTATTTTTGTTTCAAACAAGCTTCTATCAATTTTTTCTATATCGAATCGCTCTTTCTTCATTTTATTACAATTTAAATATAGGGATTTATTGTGTCGTTTAGTTTTGGTCTTGTGTTGTCGTTTAGCTATCTTTGATGTGCATCAAGAACGCTTAGAGGCGTACCAACCGACAACTCGTTGCACGGTGGTTTAGAATGCGGGGCTCCTCCCAAACAAACGAGAAATCCTAAATTCTCTTGTTGCGATTTAATTTAAATTGTAATAAAATGAAGAAAAGAAAAATTCAAATTACCTTTTTTAAAAAAGAAAAGGGTACACATAAGTTGTTTAATATAGACAAAGGCTCTCTTGAGCTTTATGTTGAAATGATGAGGAATAGATATGGCAAGGTTTAGTGGCGAGGTTACTTTTCGTGTAAAGTTTAAAGACCTTGGTATTCCTGTTGGTTTTGGAATGACCAAATCTATTATATTTCACGAATGTGCCACTCAAATATATGTTAGGTCTGGCTGGTCAAAGATTTCTAAAAGCTTGAAAGACGAAAGGTTTGAGGTAGAGATAGTTGACAAAAAGGTTAGGTGGTGATAAATAAAAAAGCCCCTAATCGTGGGGCTTAATTTTGGTTTTGGTAAATATTACCACTGCTTAACAAGGAATCTCATAAATTTTGCTACGGGCTCGAACTCCGAATAATCAATTTCTGCATTCATTTTTTCTCTGTCTTTTACAACTTTAGGATTGTCTTCCGCAAACTTTCTGTTGTTTGACCAGTTAGTTAAATAATCTTCATATGTTTTCCACCCTGTTACCATCCAGTTGTTGGCCTTGGAAGTTGGTCCGCCAACTGAGATTCCTCCTGACGCAAAAGATCTGTAATCTCTTGGATATTTCTCGTTTAGTGTTCTTGCCATATTTCTCCATTTATTTACATTTTCGTTATCTGCTGAAAAAGTATTTACCATTTGAAAAGGCATCACCTCTCCAAACTCAAACGCTCTCCATCCGTTAGCAGAAAACACCGTTTCTTCGATGAACGCATTAATTTTTGACGAGAAAAGTTGCCATCCTGTTTGTTGCTGAAAGCCTGGCGTAAAAAACTTTGAGATTGATTCTGGATCTCCATCTAATATAATTTCATGTGTAAAGTTCAGGTCTGCTGGTGTAAAAAGCACAGAGAAAAGACTTACTGTAACACCTTCAATAGGGTTGTTTGTAAAGTATTGGTCAATAATTCCAACTACAGCTTCTTCATTTTGTGGTGATACTTTAATTCCGTACGCTGCCCACCTTTGGGAAAAAGACACAGAAACGAACAATATTAATAAAATGCTAAAAAAATTTTTCATGGATTGTTTATTTAAAAATTAAAAGAACAATTTAAGTAAAATTTTCTTTTTTCTCTTTAAGAAAAAGTTAAAAACATTGCGTTGTGTGGAATATTATCCTCCAGATACTCATCCCCTTTTGGAACAAAGCCGTGAAAAGTATAAAATTCAGTCAAATAAGACTGCGCAGAAATTTTAACAATATCTTCGTTTTTCTTTTTTAAATATTTTAAAGACTCTTTAACCAGGGTGTGCCCATAGCCTTTACCTCTATGTGTTTTTTTTACAACGGTTCTTCCAAAGGAAGCTTCTTTAAAATACGTGTTTTTAGGAAAAATTCTAGTATATCCACAAAGGATATTGTTTTCATATAATAAAAGGTGATCTGCTTCAGCGTCTCTTCCATCAACGTCTTGGTAAGGGCATTCTTGTTCAACAATAAAAACTTCTGATCTTAAGCTAAAAATTTTTTCAACCTCTTCTTTAGAAAGGTCACCCCACTTTTTAATAATTGTTTGCATTTTAAGAGTCTTTTTTATTGATTTTATTAACTCTTCTTTCGTGTCTTCCTCCTTCAAATTCAGTGTTGAGAAATATTTCTACAATTTCAATGGCTTCTTTTTTTTCTAAAAATCTAGCTGGTAATGATAAAACATTTGCGTTGTTATGAGATCTAGATAGTTTGGCTGTCTCCTTGTTCCAGCATAATGCCGATCTAACTCCTTTATGTTTATTTGCAGACATGCTAACCCCAATCCCGCTTCCACATATTATTATCCCTTTTAGGTTATCATCATTGGAAACTTGCTCAGCTAACGGATGTGCAAAATCTGGATAATCTACCCTTTCTTCACTATCACAGCCTAAATTATTTACGTTATAACCCTTACTTTCTAAAACTTTTTTTATTTCATTTTTTAAAGTTGTTCCTGCGTGATCATTTGCTAATAAAATGTTCATAAGCTTCTTAGTAATTGTTTATAAGTATGATTGGTTTTGATAACTCTTTTTTTATCATCTCTTTTTAACAAATTTAAGCTAATTATTGACATAATATTTTTTTTGATTTATCAACCGTTACCATTTTAATAGTGTTTTAATATCTTGTTTAACTCTTTGTATATAAGCATTCTTAAGGTTTACGTTTTTGTTAATGTTGTGTTAATAACCCTCGTAAACTTATATGTTATTTTTTTTATAGTACATATTAACAAACAATCATCATTATAAGTATTTATATTTTATAATTATAATATTATTGATTGATAACAATTGTTGATTTTTATAAAATTTAATCAATTAAGACATAATTTTATAAACCCTTAATGAACAGAATAGATTTAAATATTTTAGAAAAAAAAGCGGCTTGTTTGTTTTTTGAAAACAAGAAAAAAACCTATAACATCAAACAAATTAAGTTCTTTTTAAATGTAAAGATTGATTCAATTTATATTAAAGATATATTAAGAAACCTTCTTCTAAAAAAATGCATCAATATTAAGGAGCATGATAAATACAGCTTTAACAAAAATTTGTTTTTTTTAGTTGGTATTATAGGAAAAAGAAAAAGCAAACTTATTGATTTGGCATCATCAACTGAGTTAGATATTAGCAGAAAAGAATGCTCAGGGTTTTTTGAAAACGATGAGGTATATTATTCTATTAATAAGAAAGGAAAAGTAAATATTTTATCTATCAAAAAAAGAACAGACCAAAAGTTTGTTGGAGAGGTAGAAATAAATAAAAATATTAAAAGTGTATACATAAGAAAACAAAATGTACGCTTTATTATTGATGATAAGCATGCAAAAAAAGAAGATTTAGTTGTAGTGAGACTAAAAGATTGGAAACATGAAGATCCAGAAGGGGAGGTTTTAAAAGTTATTGGTAAAGCAAGCGACAGTGAGTCACAAACGCACGCTATTTTGGAAGAATTTTCTCTTCCTTATGTTTTTTCAGACAAGGTTGTACAAGAAACAAATAATATAAAAAAAGAAGAAAGTTTAGAAAAATACAGGGAAGACCACAGCACCAAATTAACATTTACAATTGATCCTGATGATGCAAAGGATTTTGATGATGCCTTATCGTTTAAAAAGTTTGATGATTCAAGGATAGAGGTTGGTGTTCATATTGCTGATGTATCTCACTATGTTAAGAAAGAAACAGAGCTCGATAAAGAGGCTTTTTATAGAGCAACAAGTGTTTATTTGGCAGATAGAGTTGTTCCTATGTTGCCAGAAAAACTTTCCAACGATCTTTGCTCTTTAAATCCAAAAGAAAAAAAGAATGTCTTTTCTGTTTTTTTTATTTTTAATAAAAACCATAAAATTTCAAACATAAAGTTTTGTAAATCTCTTATCATTTCTGACGAGAGGTTCTCCTATGAAGAAGCACAACACATAATAGAAAATAAAGAGAACATCATTCCTGCGGAAAAAACAATATTGGGTAATGAAAAAAAAGTAAACAAAAACCTTTTTGACTCAATAAAAAAACTTTATTCAATATCCGTATCGTTGAAAAAAGAAAGAGAAGAAAAAGGATCTATTTTTTTTAATAAAGAGGAAATAAGATTTAAAGTTGATGAAAAAGGAAGTCCTGTAGGATATAAAATAAAGAAGCAAAAAGAAGCAAATTTTCTAATTGAGGAATTTATGCTTTTGGCAAATAAAGCTGTTGCCACAAAAATAAAAGAAAATACAAGGTCGGGTGTCTACAGAGTTCATGATCTTCCAGATGAAAAAAAACTAGTAGAAATTGAAAGGTTTGTAAAAAACCTAGGATATAACAACAGGCTTGTAAATTCACAAAACATAAATAAAGAGATAAATACTTTGTTAAAAGCATGTGAAGGAAAGCCCGAAAAAAATGTGATAGATATGATGGTAATAAGAGCGATGAGTAAGGCAAAATACAGCTCACAGAACATAGGTCATTTTGGACTTAAGTTTGAAAACTACTCTCATTTCACATCACCAATTAGGAGGTATCCAGACCTTATGGTTCACAGAATTTTATTTTCAATCCTGAAGAAAGAAAAATATTATGATAAAGAAATAGAAGAAAAATGTTTTCATTGTAGCCAAAGAGAGGAGTTGGCCACCAAAGCTGAAAGAGCTTCCACCAAACTGATGCAGGTAAAATACATGTCCAAACGTATAAATGAAAAATTTGTAGGGATTGTTTCTGGCATAAATGAAAGAGGAGTTTTTGTTGAGGTGATATCAAACAAATGCGAAGGCTTTGTCAGAATGAAAGACATTCCATACGATTACTTTGTTTACAATTACAAAACAAACTCTTTAATCGGTCAAAACACAAAAGAAGAATACTGCCTAGGTGATAAGGTTTCAATAAGGGTAGAAAAAACCAACCTAGAAAAAAAACATATTGATTTTAAGATTCTCAGCAAGTCGGAATAAAACATTATTTTTAAAATATGCTAGAGTTTTTACCAGCGGTTCCACTTGGTATTCTGTTATCATTTTCTTTTGGACCACTGTTTTTTATCCTTCTTGAAACGAGTATTTCAAAAGGCATAAAACAAGCTTTTTTTATAGACGTTGGTGTTGTTGCGGCTGACATTACCTTTTTTTCAGTTGCATATTTCGGAGCAAGTAAGCTTATCACTGAAGAAAATCAGCCAGCATTATTTGTTTTAGGTGGTGTTTTGCTTTCCTCATATGGCCTGCTTTCTTTTTTTAAAACATATAAAAAAAGAAAGAAACAACAAAAAGGAAAAGTAAAGGTTATTGAAACTCCAAACCTTTTTTCCTTAGGGATAAAAGGATATTTGCTTAACATAATAAACGTTGCCGTGTTATTCTTTTGGACAGGCGTTCTATTTGTAATAGGCCCTAAGTTTGAAATGGAGACAGGAAAAATTTGGCTCTTTTTCTTAGCAACTGTTTCAACGTATATTATTGTAAACCTTTGCAAGTATTATTTCGCAAGCAAGCTAAAGACGAAACTTACTGACTCAATACTTTACAAAATGAAGCAAGTTCTTAACTTATTTGTTTTTGTCTTTGGTGTTTATTTGGTGGTATCCGGATCTGTATCTTCAGTTACAGTCTTAAATTGAGGCACCGAGCGGATTCGAACCGCTGTACAAGCTTTTGCAGAGCTCTGCCTAGCCACTCGGCCACAGTGCCTTTTAAGGCATCAAAAGTAACAATTTTTAAATATCTGTTGAACTTAAAGTTACAGAGACCGTTTCTACATCACCATCGATCGGCGGGTTGATCTTCGTAACAGCTATAGACACGTGCTTTGAATGAGCACACTCATTATGGATTCTTTTAATAATTTTTGCCGCAACAGTTTCTATTAGTTTTGACCTTATGGCCATTTCTTCCACAACTATTTGTGTAACTAAGGAATAATCCACCGTGTGATTAAGGTCATCATTTTGATGCGAGAGCTTATTTTTTACATCTACTACAGCATCAACACGATAGTCAGAGCCAATGATACCCTCTTCATCAAGACAGCCGTGGTATGCATACACCTTTATATTATTTACATGTACTTTCATTTTTCAAAAATATAAAATGAACACCTCATTTATAAATTAATTAACTTTGATTTGGTGAAAGAATCCAAAAATTTTATAGAAATTATTATTGATCAGGACCTTGAGCAAGGCTTTGATCCTGCCGATCTTTGTTTTAGGTTCCCCCCCGAGCCAAACGGTTATCTGCACGTAGGGCATGTAAAAGCAATTGTTTTAAATTTTGAGTTAGCCAAAAAATACAAAGCAAAAATCAACCTTAGGTTTGATGACACCAACCCCGAAAACGAAGATCAAAAATACATTGACGCTATTAAAGAAAATATTTCTTGGCTTGGATACAGCTGGGATAAAGAGTGCTATGCTTCTGATTATTTCCAACAACTTTATGATTGGTCTGTTCAATTAATAAGTGAAGATAAGGCATATGTCGACTCTCAATCATCCGAAGAAATTGCCAACCAAAAAGGAACCCCAACAGAACCAGGAAAAAACAGCCCCTATAGAGATAGACCAACCCATGAAAGCCTTTCAATTTTTAATGATATGAAAAACGGAAAGTCTTCACCCGGACAACATGTCTTAAGAGCAAAAGTTGATATGTCTTCACCAAACATGTTAATGAGGGATCCTGTTATCTACAGAGTTCTTGACGCCTCACACCCCAGGACAAAAACCGACTGGGTGATTTTTCCAATGTATGATTGGACACACGGAGAGTCCGACTATATTGAACAGGTTTCACATTCCCTTTGCACACTAGAATTCAAACCACACAGAGATTTATATAATTGGTTTTTAGACCAAGTGGTTGACCCAAAAAAAATTCGACCAAAACAACGAGAGTTTGCTCGACTGAATTTAAGCCACACCATAACCTCTAAAAGAAAACTTTTGTTTTTGGTTGAAAGCAAGATAGTTGAAGGATGGGATGATCCGCGTATGCCAACCATTTCAGGATTAAAGAGAAGGGGTTACTCACCTGAAGCTCTAAAAAACTTTGTAAAATCTGCAGGTGTAGCAAAGAGGGATAACATTATAGAAATGTCTCTTTTAGAGTTTTGCGTTAGAGAAGATTTGAACAAAAAGTGTAATAGAATGATGGTTGTCCAAGAGCCTGTAAAAATTACAATTACAAACCTAGAAAATGGATATAATGAAACACTAGTGGTGGAAAATAATCCTGAGGACCCCAACGCAGGAAGCAGAGAAATGTTGTTTACAAAGACCATACTTATTGAAAGGTCTGACTTCATGATCGATCCACCAAAAAAGTTTTTCAGACTCTCTGTTGGAAATGAAGTTAGGCTAAAGGGAGCATATATTATCAAGGCAAATGAAGTATTGCTAAATGAAAACCAAGCTGTTACAGAAATTTTATGTACATATGACCCTAAAAGTAAAAGCGGATCTGGATCAGAGGAAAGCAAAAGAAAAGTCAAGGGCACCCTTCATTGGGTTTCATCAGAAAAAAACACCAAGGTTACAATAAGGGAGTACGACAGGCTTTTTGCTCACCCATCACCAGGGCAGTTCCCCACAGATAAATTACATTCAATTTTAAATAAAGATTCAATGTCTGTACACACTGGACATGCAGAATTAGCCCTATCAAAATCCAAGCCCGGTGACTCATTTCAGTTTCAAAGAAAAGGATATTACATAGCAGACAAGGACTCATCAGAAGAATTGTTAGTTTTTAACAAAACAGTTTCTTTAAGAGATAATTGGAAGAATAAACATAAATAAGGCTTAAAGCTTTTAAGCTTTTTTGCTCATTGTCGTTGTTATTTAATAACGTCCAGCTCTGCTGGCGGATCATCTTTTTTTGGTGGGGCTTTTAATCTAGAGCCCACCTCATTGGTATCTTTAGCTTTTTTAGCCTTCTTCATTTCTTCACCAATTTGGTTGCTTGCTGTAAATGATGCAACCATGTTGTTAAGCATCTCAGACCCCGCTTGTGGAGAGTTTGGCATTAATATCAAATTACTATTACTTGCAGAACCCACTGATTGTAGCGTGTCATAATGTTGCGTAACAACTATAAGCGCAGAAGCCTCTTGCGAATTTATATCCACACCATTTAAAACCTTAACAGAGTCTTCTAACCCCCTTGCAATCTCTCTTCTTTGATCGGCAATACCCTGGCCTTGTAGCCTTTTACTTTCAGCCTCCGCCTTTGCCCTTTCCACAATCAAAATTCTTTGAGCATCTCCTTCAAATTGAGCAGCAACCTTTTCTCTTTCAGACGCATTAATTCTATTCATCGAGTCTTTAACCTGAGAATCAGGATCTATGTCTGTTACAAGTGTCTTTATTATATCAAACCCATAATTTGACATCGCATCATTTAGTTCTGCTTTAACAGCTACAGCAACATCGTCTTTCTTCTCAAAGACGTCATCCAATATCATTTTTGGAACCTCCGCCCTTACAACATCAAATACATAGGAGGTTATCTGATCTTGAGGAAAATCAAGTTTATAAAAAGCATCATAAACCTTATCTTTTATAACCTTGTATTGTACAGACACCTTAATTTTTACAAAAACATCATCCTTTGTTTTGGTTTCCACCACAACATCAAGCTGTTGAATTCTCAAGCTTAATCTGCCGGCAACATTGTCTACAAGAGGAATTTTAATTTGTAGCCCAGATTGTCGTACACTTAAAAACTTACCAAATCTTTCAACAATGGCTGCTGATTGTTGTTTCACAATGAAAAAAGTTCCAAAGATTAATGCAACAAAAGTAAGTAGTATAATTGGTGTCAGAAGGTATCCCATAGTTTTTTCCTTTTAATTTACGATTTTTTCGGCAAAAAATAAAGCAATCTCCCCTGTTAATTAAGCCAATATGGACCCGACCCGTTTCAAGACCTCATCTTTTCCTAAAAAAACCATCAGTTCAAACAAATCTGGACCAGCCAGCTTTCCAACAAGACAAAGCCTCATGGCCCCCATTGATTTACCAAACCCAATGGTTGAGCACACGTTTAGCAAAGACTTAAGCTCCCCCGCATTTCCAAAACTTTTTTCTAGAGCAGTTTTGTATTTTCTTAAAAAAGAGAGGGAGTCATCATTTATGAGCTTATTTTTTAGAACAGGATCCAACTCTTGCTGTCCAAACAAATAGTCATATTCAGTTTTAATATTTCCCAGTCTATCCAGACGGCTTTTAATTAAGTCAATAACTCCTTTAGAGATCTCTAATCCATCCCCCTTCCCCAATTTAGACTCTCTTTCAACTATGTCTTCTGAGGACAATTTTTGTATGTGCTGAGCGTTTAGCCACATAAGTTTTTCAAAATCAAACTTCGCACCGCTCTTTCCAATCGAATTAATATCGAAGGACTCAATGAGTTCGTCAATAAAATAGAGCTCTTTGTTGTCCCTTTTAGACCAGCCTAATAAAGCCATATAGTTTATTAAAGCCTCTGGTAAAATACCGAAACTTTTAAAAGCCATAAATTTTCCTTCACCATTTTTCCACTCCAAAGGAAACACAGGAAAGCCAAACTTTTTTCCATCTCTTTTTGAAAGCTTCCCTTTTCCATTTGGTTTTAAAATTAGTGCTATATGTGCAAACGATGGGGGTGACCAACCAAAAGACTTATATAAAAGAACATGAAGCGGAAGGGATGGCAACCACTCTTCACCCCTAATTACATGAGTGATATTCATAAGGTGGTCATCAACAACATTAGCAAAATGGTATGTAGGCATCTGATCTGATTTAAAAAGCACTTTATCATCAAGCTCTCTGCTATAAACCTCAATTTTCCCCCTTATTTCATCATAAAAATCGATAACCTTCTCCTCTGGCATTTTAAAACGAACAACGTAAGGTGTTGTTTTTAAAAGGTCTTCAACTTCATTTTTTTTTAGCGAAAGAGAGTTAACAAGTTTTAACCGGTTGTGTGCATTGTAAATAAATGTCTTTCCCCTTTTCTCATGATTTTTTCTATGCTTATCCAAGTCCTCAACCTTATCAAAAGCATAGTAAGCGCTACCGTTTTCAATTAACTTATTTATATATTCTTTATAAATACCCTTCCTTTCACTTTGCTTATATGGACCATAGTCTCCCCCTTGAGATGGTGATTCATCAGGCGTTAAACCACACCAATTTAAGGCCTCTTCAATATATTTATAACTTCCCTCAACCTCCCTTTTTGTGTCAGTGTCTTCAATTCTTAAAATAAATGATCCACCATTTTTTTTAGCAAGCAGATAGTTGTAAAGAGCGGTTCTTAACCCGCCCACATGCAATGGCCCGGTAGGGCTTGGAGCAAACCTAACTCGAACTGGTTTAGGCATTAGTAGTTTATTTTTTTCATTCTTTCGGGAACCCGCCTGTTCATTATTTTAAACCATAAGGGCGGAACTAGACTTATAAGTATCGAAGTGGGGTATCCGTACGGTAGTTGAGGGCTTTCGTCATAACAGTCCAATATTTGATATTTTTTTGAGGATTTATAGTGGTGATCACTGTGTCGCGTCAGCTCATACAACACTATTCTGCCAATACTGTGATTTGAATTCCATGAGTGACATGTGTGTACACGCTCATACCTTCCAGATTCCGTCTTAACTCGCCTTAATCCATAGTGTTCAATGTAATTGATTGTCTCAAGGAACAGAAACGAGATTACTCCGATGCTCACACAAAAAATAAGAGCGGCAGAGCCAAAGAAGTACCATATTATAGATAGATATGCAGATTGTATTAGTAAATACCAAAGCATATCATTTTTTATAGAGTAAAACGCTGATTTTGAGCGACTTAGAAGTTCGTTTTGTTTTTTCCAAGCATCTATATACTGTTTTGTCACAGAGCTAATCCAAAAGCCATATACACTTTGTTTATATCTGGCAGACGCCCCATCTTTTGGCGTACCAACGTTTGTGTGGTGTCCAAAATTATGTTCGATATAAAAATGCATGTAAAGGCATGGCAGTAATAATATTTTAGATAGAGTTTTTTCAAAAACTGAAGATCTGTGACCTAATTCGTGAGCTACATTTATTGCGTTTGTTGCTAGGACTACCCCCCCAGACAAAGTAATTCCAACAATTTCAAAAACTGTATAGCTATTGTTTGTTATGATATAAATACCCCAAAAAACTATAGTGTACACAATTGGCACATTTAGGTACAGCATTAGGTCAAAAAGCTTGTTAACCCCTCTCCTTTTCACATCCTCCTCGTTTAGGTTTACATTGTCTTCACCGACTACAAGCTCCAGTAAAGGAATTACCACAAACGCATACAAAACAGCTGAGTATGTTAAAACCCCATTTGACACGAACGAAATAACACAGGCCAAGGGTATTGTGTATGCGGCTAAGTATTTTAGATCTTTCACACGGCAAATATATAAAATCGTTCACCTTTTTTATAATATGTTTGGACCTTATATATTTGCAGAAAAATTTTAAGTGATTGACTTTGTTTACAATACAGACTTTAGGCTTACTAACAAAGAGGTTTTTTCAAGATGGCTAATCTCTGTAGCTAATGATGAGGGTTTTCTAATAGACACCCTTGTTTTTTTATTCGTTGACGATAACGAAATTTTAGAAATGAATAAAAAGTTTTTAAAACACGATTATTACACAGATGTTATCACATTCGGAGAGCTTAAAGACAAAAAAATCTCAGGAGACATTATAATTAGCATTGAAAGAGTTTTAGACAACTCGAAAACTTATGGCGTAGAATTTGAAGACGAGCTAAAAAGAGTTATGGCCCATGGCTTATTACACATCATGGGTTACAGCGATAAAGCAAGCAGTGATAAGACGGTAATGTCTAAGAAAGAAAAAAAAGCAATAAAGATGTTTCACGTGAAACACGTATAATATGTTCAACGAAGAATACGATTTAATAGTGGTCGGAGCCGGTCATGCTGGAAGCGAAGCAGCAGCAGCAGCAGCTAATATGGGCTCTAAAACATTATTGATCACAATGAATCTGCAAAACATTGCACAAATGTCCTGCAACCCCGCCATGGGTGGAATAGCAAAAGGTCAGATTATTAAAGAAATTGACGCTCTTGGGGGATACAGTGGTATTGTCACTGATTTCTCAGCTATACAATTTAAAATGTTAAACAAATCCAAAGGCCCTGCGGTTTGGAGTCCCAGAGCACAATCCGATAGAATGATGTTTTCTCAAAAATGGAGAGAACTTCTCGAAGAAACGCCAAACCTTGATTTTTATCAAGATTCGGTAGTTGGCCTGCTTGTCAAAAAAAATAAAATTAAAGGAGTAGTTACTCAACTTGGTTTACAAATTAAATCAAAGACTGTTATATTAACTAACGGCACATTCCTTAACGGCCTCATTCATGTTGGTGAAAAACAGTTTGGAGGAGGAAGGGTTGGTGAAAAAGCTTCTTTCGGAATTACTGAAAATCTAACCACCCTTGGCTTTGTCTCAGGCAGGATGAAAACCGGAACACCACCAAGAGTTGATGGAAGATCACTCAATTACAACAAAATGGAAGAGCAACCAGGCGATGCTAACCCCGGACGTTTCTCCTATCTGCCCTCATCACCCGTTTTAACAAATCAAAGAAGTTGCTACGTCACATACACAAACGCAAAAACCCACGATTTACTTAGGGAGGGTTTTGATCGCTCACCAATGT
Organism: uncultured Bacteroidota bacterium; assembly: GCA_902526165.1. Taxonomy (GTDB): domain Bacteria; phylum Bacteroidota; class Bacteroidia; order Flavobacteriales; family Flavobacteriaceae; genus Eutrophosalina. The sequence goes on along the minus strand of CABZKA010000006.1, from coordinate 36,944 downwards.
TTAATGGAAGAATTAAGAGTGTTGGCCCTAGATATTGCCCCTCTGTTGAAGATAAGATTAGTAGATTTTCAGAAAAAGATAGACATCAAATTTTTGTAGAACCTGAAGGTTGGAACACTGTAGAGGTTTATGTTAATGGATTTTCCACATCTCTTCCTGAAGAGATTCAATACAAAGCCTTAAAATCAGTGCCGGGCTTTGAAGATGTTAAGTTTTTTAGACCAGGATACGCTATAGAATACGACTACTTTCCCCCAACTCAACTCAAACATTCATTAGAAACAAAACTTGTTGAAGGTCTTTTCTTTGCTGGCCAAATAAACGGTACAACTGGTTATGAGGAGGCTGCATCTCAAGGGCTTATGGCCGGAATAAATGCTTCATTAAAACTCTCCGGTAAAGAACCATTTATTTTAAAAAGAAATGAAGCTTATATTGGTGTTTTAATTGATGATTTAATTACCAAAGGAACTGACGAGCCTTACAGGATGTTTACCTCTAGAGCTGAGTTTAGAATGCTGTTAAGGCAAGACAATGCTGATCTTCGCCTTACCGAAATATCAAACAATATTGGTCTAGCATCTAACGATCGCCTATCCATCGTAATGTCAAAAAAGAAAAAAACAGAACATATGTTAGATTTTATAAAAAATCTTAGCGTCAAGCCTGAAGAAATTAACGAAACCCTTATTGCAAAAGGCTCCTCACCTATATCACAATCGATGAAGTTATTCAAATTGTTTTCAAGGCCTCAGCTTGCATTCAAAGATATATCATCAATTGAGTCTGTTGCAAACTATTTAATAGACAACAACGTAATGACTGAAACTATCGAACAGGTCGAAATACAAGTCAAGTATTCTGGGTATATTGATAAAGAAAGCTCAAATGCAGAAAAACTAAATGCTTTAGAAAACATATCTATACCGAAAAATTTCGATTATTCTAAGCTTAAATGTTTGTCCTCTGAAGCAAAGTCAAAACTCGAAAACATAAAACCAGTCTCTCTTTCTCAGGCCTCAAGGATAAGCGGTGTGTCACCCGCAGATATTAGCGCCATGCTTGTGTTTATGGGCAGATAGTTGTTTCACGTGAAACAAAAAATTAAAATGATAGTTAAAGACCATTTTCTAACAGGTGAAACTTTTGAAATAAAAAAGGTTTCAAAAGGAGTTATGTCTACTTTTCCTAAAATTGACAACAAGAAGCTAAAGCCATATTATAATTCTAAAAGCTATTACTCACACAACACCACCAAGTCCATAATGTCATTGCTTTACAGTTGGTCATCACGTTTTATGACAAAAAAAAAGATAAACTTAATTTCAAGCCTCTTGAAAAACAAAGACTCTTTGTTGGACTTCGGATGTGGTAAGGGGGATTTTCTTTTAGCAGCAAAGAAAAGGGGTTTTGATGTTGCTGGCATAGAGTTTCTTTCTGATGTTCAAAAAGAATTAAATAAAAAAAATATTAAGTTTTATGAAAGGCTTGAACAACTATCTAAAGCCGTCAGTGCAATCACTTTTTGGCATTCGCTAGAGCACCTCAACGACGTAAACCAAACGCTTATTTTAAGTAGAAAAAATTTAAAGGAAAGCGGTATACTTATAGTTGCTGTCCCAAACTACGATTCGTTTGATTCAAAATATTATAAAAGTTTTTGGGCAGCTTTTGACGCTCCACGGCATAGGTTTCACTTTAATAAAAGAGGAATAATAAACACCGTTCAAAAACACGGATTCAAACACCTGTATAACAAACCAATGTTTCTAGATGCAATTTATATTTCAATTTTGTCTGAAAAATATAAAGGGAGCAAAATGTATTTTATTAAAGGTCTTCTTGTTGGGCTCTTCTCAAATCTTTCAGCACTTTTCACAAAACAATCTAGTTCAAACATCTTTATTTTTAAAAAAACCAATTAATAAGGCGTTTAACACGCTTTTTCTCTATCAAAAGACTTTGTGTTAAAAAAAAAAGAAAACAGCCCTTAAACAAAAACTATAGATGTTTTTTACAAAACAACGTGTTATAAATGCAACAATATAGTGTTACAAGTTTTTTATTAATGAATATAAGTATCCGCAAAACCCTACGAAATTAAGTAAAGACAGGTTGTATTGTTTTGTTCTTTGGGTTTGAATTGTTATTAATGCTAGCCCAATCAACATTCCAACTTTTCCTTGATTTGTGTCAATAAAAAAAGGTGAAATCATCATGAAAAATGTTCCAATGTAAATTACAACAAGCTTGTATAGCCTATCATTATTTTTAAGCTTTTTTTTCTTAACCTTCATGTATTAGCTTAGTTGTTTTAAATGCAATATCTGTAGCAATCATTGAAAGCTTTACGTTTCTTTTGGATTCATAGATTGCATTTTCAAAACCTGAACTTAAATCCTCAATATTGTTTTCAGTTATAAACTTTGAAAATGCAGTAAAGTTAAATCCAGTTGAGGGGCTAAATGAAACCAGCTCATTAATTTCCATATTTTTTAAATAAGCTTGCCTTAAAACTTCAATAGAATAGTTAAAAAAACCCTGAGCATCTTGCTTATCCATCTTCCCAATTCTCCTTGACCAGTTTACTAGTTCGGCCAAGCTTCTACTGCTTTTGTTTGACTGAAAAGCACTCCTCATTAACTCACTGAATAAAGATTCAAACTCACTGTTTTTTAATATGTTATTTTTTCTTTTTGTTTGATCATAATTAATTATTTGGCATCTCGAAACTATTGTGGGTAACAATCTTCTAATGTCATCAGTTAACAAGATAAAAACTGTTTTATTACCAGGCTCTTCGATAGTTTTAAGAAGCATGTTAGACGCCTCTTCATTCATCCTTTCCGCCATCCAAATAATTATAATCCTATAATTATCATAAAAAGGAGCTATAGATAATTTTTTAATCAAAGACCTAATTGAGTCAATGTTGATTATGGGCTGCTTATTTCCGTAATCACTACTTTCTTTCCATTTTGACATAGACACTTTTAAACCAGATTCAATAGCCATTGAACACCAATTGTTATAGTGGAAATCGTATAGATCTTTTTTTTTGTTATTAGATATTGGAATGGGGAATACAAGATGCAGATCTGGATAAGAAAGAGCATTTATATCTTTAATTATCTTATTTTGAATCACAGGATTTGTTTCATTGGACAAAAGGATTTTTTTTGCAAACTCTAGTGAAATTTTCAACTCGGTTTCTGATCCATCAGCCTCAAATATTAATGCATTTGGTATTCGTTTTGAGTGAATAATTAATTCTAGCTCCTGACTAAGATTTCTAGACTCCATTATCCTTTAAATTTAATATTTAAAACTTACAAATAGCATATATTTGAGTCTATTATGAAAACGATTGATGATTTCTATTTTAAAGATAAAAAAGTACTCATCAGGGTTGACTTTAATGTTCCTCTTGAAAACGGAAAGGTTATTGATTCAACAAGAATCCGGTCTGCTGTACCAACAATATTAAAAATTCTTCAAGATGGTGGAGCATGTATTTTAATGAGTCATCTTGGGCGACCAAATGGGTTTGAAAAAAGACTTTCTTTAATTCAAATTAAATCAGTTCTCGATAATATCTTGGCAATAAAATCAAAATTCTGCGAGGATTGTATTGGCAAAATAGCGAAAGAAGCATCTGATAAATTATCTATGGGTGAGGTTTTAATTCTAGAAAATTTGCGCTTTTATAATGAAGAAACCAAAGGAGATGAATTGTTTTCTAAGAAGCTTTCTGAGCTTGCAGATTGTTATATAAATGATGCTTTTGGAACGGCACATAGATCACATGCATCAACAACAGTGGTTGCAAAATATTTTGAAAAAAAATTTTTTGGCAAGCTGCTTGAAAAAGAAGTTCTTGCTATTAAAAGAGTAATTAGTAATGGAAAGAGGCCTATACTCGCTATTTTGGGCGGTTCAAAAATCTCTTCCAAAATTCCAATTATCGAAAATATTATAGATAAGGTTGATGATATAATAATCGGAGGGGGCATGGCCTTCACATTTATTAAAGCACTTGGGGGTAAAATCGGAGAATCCATTCATGAAGACTCTATGATTAAAAAGTCTTTAAGCATTTTGAAATCAGCTAAAGAAAAAAACACAAAAATTCATTTACCAGTGGATGTAGTTTGTGCTAAGGAGTTTAAAGAGGGTGCCGACTCAAAAGTATTTTCAATTAACTCAATTCCTGATGAATATGAAGGCTTGGATTCTGGACCAAAATCATTAGAAAAATTTAAACAAATTATTTTGTCCTCAAGTACAATTTTATGGAACGGGCCAGTTGGAGTCTTTGAGCTCAACAGCTTTTCAAAAGGAACAAAAGAAATAGGAAAAGCAATAGCTGAAAGCACAAAAAAGGGTGCTTTTTCACTAGTTGGAGGCGGAGATTCAGTTTCCGCAGTTAAGAAGTTTAAATTAGAAAAGGACGTAAGCTATGTTTCCACAGGCGGCGGAGCGATGCTTGAGAGCTTGGAGGGTAAAATTTTACCTGGTATTAGTGCGTTGGCAAAATGAAAAAGATTCTGTTTGTAATAATCATTCTATCTGTTCTTCAGTCCTGTGGAGAAAAGAATGCTGTTTACAAGCCTGAGTCATCTGGGAGAATTAATTCAATAACAGTTGTGCTTGACAATAAAAGTTGGGACAATAAAATTGGAGATAAGATAAGGACATTATATGCTGATGAGTTTATGGGGCTACCACAGATTGAGGAAAGATTTACTTTAAAGCAAATGCCTTATGAAACATTTGACGGTTTTTCCAGAACAAGCCGCAATATTATATTTATCAATAAAAAATCTGAGCTTGACTATGAATTCCAAAAAAACAAATTTGCCAACCCTCAAATTTACTTGGAGATAAGGGGAACCAGCCTTCAGTCGATAATAGAACAATTAGATTTATCAAGTAATGAAGCTATTAGAAAATTTTCAAATGGTGAGATTGAAGAAAATAAAAGAAGGATACTGAAATCAACTATGAATGACCTCAAGCCTATTGATGAATTCTCAATAAGTATTAAAATGCCTTCTGCATACAGCTTATATAAAAAGGATAAAAACTTTATCTGGTACCAAAAGCCTATTGACAAAGGGCATTCAAACCTGATAATTACCGAAATATTTGTTGGAAAAGATGTTTTTGATTACACAATAGAAGAGGTAACAAGCTTGAGAGACTCTGTTGGTAGAAGTTTTCTACTTGGTAGAAATGAAAATAGCTTTATGATAACCGAAAAGGAATACCTTCCCCTTCAAAAAAAGGTTAACTATTATGGAATAAAAATGTTAGAAACTAGAGGGACGTGGGAGGTCCAAGGTGATTTTATGGGAGGACCATTCATAAATTATATTGTGGAAGATAAAGTGAACAATAGGATTCTTTTAGTAGAGGGATTTGTATTTGCTCCATCAAAAAGAAAAAGAGATAACATCATTGAATTGGAAGCAATTATAAAGTCGATAAAGTTTAAAAAAGGATCTATTTAGACTCCTTGTCCTCTTCCTTATCCTCTTCTTTAGTTGCTTTTTTAAATTCTTTTATGCCCTTACCAAATCCACCCATGAGTTCAGGAATTTTTTTACCTCCAAAAAGTAACAGAATTACAGCTACAATTATAATTATTTGCCAAGGACCAATTGCATAAAATAAATATAAGCTCATACTAAATATTTAATGCTAATTTAAAAATAAAATTTACTCTTTCATTGATTGTAATGTAAAACTTACTGTTTGTTATATTTGCTGTTATAGATGGAAAGCTCAAAAAAGAATAATATAAAAAAAAGAGAATCTAAAAATTACAGGCTTGTTATTCAAGAAGAAAAAACCTACAAAGAAAAATTCAAACTTAAACTATCAAGGACTAATGTTTTTTTGACAGGATCTTTTTTTTCCTTGATAATTGTTTCAATCACAACCTCAATAATTTTTTTCACACCAGTTCGTGAATATATTCCAGGCTATGACACAACGAAAATGAGAACACAAGCAATTAACAACCTAGAAAGACTAGACTCTCTAATCAATCAATTTTCAATAAATGAAAACTACCTTGAAGCTGTTTTCCAAACAATAAATGGTGAAGATTACAAGAATATATACACAAATGAAAGCCAAAGAATAAGTGTAGATCTTTCGGAGTTAGATATGAGCCTGAGAGTTGAAGATTCAATTCTTAGAAAAGTTGTTGAGAGAGAAGACAAGTTTAACGTTATTGAATCCGAGACACAAACATTAAACCTAGAAATGTCTCCACCTGTAAGAGGTATAATTATAGAGTCTTTTGATGTTTCCATCAAACACTATGGCATTGATATTGTCTTGAAAGAACAAACACCGGTAAAAGCTGTAGCTGACGGAATTGTTCTATTGTCTGAGTGGACAATTGATTCTGGACACACTGTAATTGTATATCACAAAGATCAGCTTACAAGCGTATACAAACACAACTATCTATCAAAAGTCAAAACAGGGGATTATGTAAAGCAGGGCCAAGTTGTTGCTCTTTCAGGAAACACGGGAGAACTAACCAGTGGACCTCACCTGCATTTTGAGCTTTGGGACTCAAATGGCCCTATAAACCCTGAGGACTTTATTATTTTTTAACAGCCTATGATCAGCCTTATTGCAAAAGTCGTGGCTCATTTTAGGGTTAATAAAATAAAAAAAACATACACAAAAGTCACTAAAATCCAACAGGATATACTCCAAAGGTTAGTTAAAAAAGCGCTGAAGACAAAATTTGGAAAAGACCATGGGTTCAATAAGATTTCAAATTATGATAATTTCAAAGAAAAGGTTCCGATCAGGGATTACGAATCCTTTAAACACTATATAAATGACATCCAAAAAGGTCAAGAAAACATACTTTGGCCAGGAAAGCCAAAGTACTTGGCGAAAACATCAGGAACAACAAGCGGGGTTAAACTTATTCCAATAACAAAAGAATCTTTGCCAAATCATATCAATTCATCAAGAGATGCAATACTCTTTTATATTAAAGAAACTGGAGATAGTGGGTTTTTAAATGGTAAAAATATTTTTATTCAAGGCTCACCAGTGCTAGAGCATTTGAACGGAATTCTTATTGGGAGACTTTCTGGAATAGTAGCCCATCATGTTCCAAAGTATTTACAAAGCAGAAACCTACCATCAATGATGACCAATTCAATAGATGATTGGGAGTCAAAAATTGATGCTATCTGTGAAGAGACATATGAAAAAGATCTAAGAGTGATCGGAGGAATACCATCATGGGTGCAGATGTATCTGGAGAGGCTACTGCACAATAAAAAAGAAAAAAAAATAATCAATTTATTTAAGAACCTATCATTATTTGTTTACGGAGGAGTAAACTTTGAGCCATACAAAAGAATTTTCTTAAAACTCATTGGTAAAAAAATCAACACAATTGAATATTATCCTGCATCAGAGGGGTTTTTTGCATACCAAAATGACCAAAATGACCCCACGCTTCTTTTGCAGTATAATTCTGAAATTTTTTATGAGTTTCTGGAGGTTGACCAGATTGAAAAAAAACAACCGAATCGGCTAAATCTATCACAGGTTAAACTCAATAAAAATTATGTAATGATAATTTCAACAAACGCAGGTTTGTGGGCCTATAATACTGGTGACACTGTTATGTTCAAATCAATTAATCCGCCAAAAATAATCGTAACAGGAAGATATAAACACTTCATATCAGCATTTGGAGAGCATGTTATTTCTTCAGAAGTGGAGCAAAGTATAAAGTGTGCAATAGATAAGACCAAACTATTGGTCAAAGAGTTTACTGTCGCACCAATGATTAATGTTTCAAAACCAGACTTGCCTCACCATGAGTGGTGGATCGAATTTGATAAAGACACTGGCCCGATTGATAAATTTGCAGAAATTATTGATTCTGAAATGAAGAATCAAAACATATATTACAAAGACTTGGTAGAGGGAAAGGTTTTACAACCATTAAAGGTGGTTAATGTGCCAATGGGAACATTTAAAAACTATATGAAATCCCTAGGAAAATTAGGTGGCCAAAACAAGGTTCCACGACTATCCAATAATAGAGAATTTGTCCTTGGTTTAAATAAGTACATTAAAAAAATAGAATCTAAAAATTAAGCTTTAATTTTATTTTGTGAATATATTAATTGTTGGTTCAGGGGCTAGAGAAAGTGCGTTTATTTGGAAGCTAAGTCAGTCAAGAAAAAACATCAATATTTTTTCAATTAACCCAAATGCTGGTACTCAAGAATTGTCAACCCCAATATACACACAAAAGGAGGATTTAGAATTCATAAAATCAAAAGTAGTTGATCTAAAAATTGATATGGTTTTGGTAGGTCCCGAAATTCCTTTAATTGAGGGAATTCAAGATTATTTAAAAAAAGATCCTATAACAAATAATACTGCAGTAATAGGACCTTCAAAAAAAGGAGCACAACTTGAAGGTAGTAAGGATTTTGCTAAAAATTTCATGCAAAAATATAATATTCCAACAGCAAAATACAGGTCTTTTTCACAGACTCAAATTCAAGATGGGCTAGATTATCTTGAGACAATCAAACCCCCATATGTTTTAAAGGCAGACGGACCTGCTGCTGGCAAAGGAGTTTTAATAATTGATAATATTATAGAGGCAAAAACACAATTAGAAGAAATGTTGCTTGGTAAGTTTGGAGAATCGTCAAAAACTGTAGTTGTTGAAGAGTTTCTTAATGGAATTGAAGTGTCATGCTTTGTTTTATTTGATGGAAAAAATTATAAAGTTTTACCATACGCAAAAGATTATAAAAGAATTGGAGAAAATGACACAGGTCTAAATACTGGTGGTATGGGTTCTGTTTCTCCAGTACCCTTTTTAGATAAAACTTTAAAACAAAAAATCGAAGATAAAATCATAAAACCTACAGTTGAGGGTATTAAAAACGAGAATATTGATTATAAAGGTTTTATTTTCATTGGATTAATAAATGTCAACAACGAACCCTATGTAATAGAGTATAACGTTAGAATGGGAGATCCTGAAACCCAAGTGGTATTATCGAGATTAAAAAATGATTTTTTGGATCTTTTGATTAGTTGTGATAACCAAACCTTGGACGAGTTAGAATTCGAGGTGGACTCAAATTATTTTGTAAACATTGTATTAGCCTCAGGTGGATACCCAGAGAAATATGAGAAAGGAAAAGTAATTTCGGGTATTGAAAGTGTTGAGGGAAGTGTGATATTTCATGCAGGTACATTAAAGAAAAATGATGAGGTTTATACAAATGGGGGAAGAGTTTTATCTGTTGTGTCAACTGCTCCTAATTTGAAGGAAGCGCTTAAAAAATCATATAAGACAATCTCTAAAATACAGTTTCAAGGAAAGACTTTTCGAAAAGATATCGGATTTGATTTATAGAAAAGAGTGAGCTGTTACATCTTTATCTTCCTTACCAGACTTATCAAACTTTACTAGTTGAAGGGTCCAATACACCAATGCGGAGGCAATAACTAACATCAAACTAAAATTGATAGCGTTCTGAAAAATCCAGTTAGAAATTTCTAAACGAATGAAGTCAAAGGGTATGAATAAAACCTCTACGAATAGAAACTCAATTGCTGCAAATAAATCTTTTACCTCCATAGTATCTGCTTTTGCAAATTTAATCTAATTTTGAATATAGTTCATATATTTAATTAAAAATGTCAGTAAGCTCAGTTTGTAATAAGGTCTTTAAAATAGCCATTGATGATTACCACATTTCTAACTCTGTAGACGGGAAAAAAACCAACCCCTTCAGTGATTCTTCATCGCTTGAAAAAATCATTTACAATAAGTGCTGGATTGATACTGTTCAGTGGCATTTAGAGGACATTATAAGAAAACCAAATATTGAGCCCTTTGAAGCCCTAAAAATAAAAAGAAGAATTGACTCAAGTAATCAAGACAGAACTGATATGGTTGAAGAGTTGGATGATTACTTTTTTAAAAAATATTCCGCAAAAAACCTCAAACAGGAAGCAATTTTAAATACAGAAACTCCAGCTTGGGCTATTGACCGATTGTCAATCTTGTCATTAAAAATATATCATATGAAAGAGGAGGCTGAAAGAGATACTGCCTCAATAGATCATAGAAAAAAATGCTCATTAAAACTGAGTACTTTATTGGAGCAAAAATCAAATTTATCTATGGCTATAGATCAATTATTTGATAATATTTCAAGTGGAAAAGTAAGAATAGCAACCTATAAGCAAATGAAAATGTATAATGATGAATCTCTAAACCCAGAGCTTTATTCGCAAAATGATTGATGAAAAAAAAACCTTGATTCTAAGATTTTCATCTTTAGGAGATGTGGTAATGACGATTCCAGTTCTCCGATGTCTTGAAAAAAAATATCCAAATGAAAAATTTGTTTTTGTCACAAGAAAAAAGTTTACTCCTTTTTTTGGTGAATTTAAAAACATAACATTTTTTGAAGTAGACTTTAAAAAAAGACACAAAGGATTTTTTGGACTTATAAGGCTTTTTAGGGACCTAAAAAAAACCAACCCCAATAAAATTGCGGATCTTCATAGCGTATTAAGAACTCGCCTTCTAAAGTTTTTGTTTCAACTATCATTTCACGTGGTTGTTTCTGTTGATAAAAAAAGAAGTGAAAGAAAAGCGCTTACAAGAAAAAAAAATAAAATATTCAAACCATTAACATCAGTTTATTTTAATTACCAAGAGGTGTTTAACAAGCTAGGGTTTGATATTGACTTAACCACAGATCATTATTTCCCTCCATCACAAAAATTTAATTTAAATACTGAAAAGATTGAACTAACAAACCGAAAACTAATAGGGGTTGCCCCCTTTGCTAGATATTCAACAAAGATGTATCCCCTAGACTTAATGCAGAAAGTAGTAGGGTTTTTAGATCAAAAACATACAGTTTTTTTATTTGGCTTTGGAAAATTTGAAATGGAGATAATTGAAAAATGGTCAAAAGCATTTAAGAATGTTTATTCAAGTTCAAGTTTGGGTGGATTTGAAAATGAAATTGCCTTGATTTCAAATTTAGATTTAATGATATCAATGGATTCTGCTAACGGCCATATAGCGTCTATTTATAATATACCCGTTATTACTATCTGGGGGCTTACCCATCCTTATGCTGGTTTTTCAACCTTTAATTCAAGACCTGAAAATCAATTATGTATTGATAGAGAAAAATACCCCATGGTTCCCAACTCTATCTACGGGAACAAGGATCTTGATGGATATGAAGATGCAATGAGATCAATAAGTTACAATGAAGTGTTGACAAGAGCTGAGGCAATTCTAACCTACTAAACATCATCAAAATCAATTGTTATTTTATCGCCTAAAGGTTTGGAAATACAGGCAAGAACAAAACCTTCGTTTTGCTCCTCATCAGAAAGGGCATATACATCTTCCATTTCTGCTTTGCCTGAAACAACCTTACAGATACATGTAGTACAGATGCCACCTTGACATGAATGTGGGGCATCAATTCCATTTTCTAAAGCACCGTCTAATATCGTCTTATCAGAATCCATGACAAATTCGAGTTTTTCATCATCTAAAATTACTGTTACATTTGTAGTGTTTGCCATATTCGTGCAATTATATGAAATATTTTAGAATTAAATACGATGTATAAAAAGCTAAGCCTTGTTTTTTTGATACTATTATTTATTTCTTGTTCTGCAAAAAAAGAGCCTATTGTTTCATTAAAACCACTTAAGGCAAAATTTAATATACTTTTCAATGGCAATCTTTTCTTAGATGAAGGTGTTAATAAACTTAAGGATCTATACCTGGAAAACTATTGGGAAATATTACCACCAATCATGCTTAATAATGTACTTGAATTAGAATCAGACTATCCGACTAAAAACTTCACAAGATCTGAGGAAAAAGCAATAAAAGTTATTCAAAGGTTTGGAAATGAAAACAATTTAGACTCAGACTATATCAATAAGGCTTACTTGCTTCTTGGAAAATCTAGATTTTACGACAAAAGGTTTATTTCTTCTCTGCAAGCTTTCAATTATATAACAAAACAGGAAAAAATAACTGACGTTTGGTGTGAAGCAACCTTTTGGAAAGCACTAATTAATTCTAATTTAGGACAAAGAAACTTAGCTTATTCAATAATTGATCAAGCAATCAAAAAGGAAGCTCTTTCAGATGAAAATAAATCAAAATTATACCTGGCTAAATCGGAGGTCAACTATTCTAATAAAGAGTACGACTCATTAATTTCTAATTTGAAAAAGTCGATTATTTTCTCAAAAGATAAAAATCAAAACGCAAGGTCAAATTTTATAATTGGGCAAGTTTATATGCAGAAGGGCCTAAAAGATTCATCAAAAGTGTATTTCTCAAAAACAATTAAATCACATAAGAGTAAAGCCTCTGGCCTGGTAATCAATGCCAAGCTATTTAATTTAAATCTAAGCAAAGAATCAAAAGAAAAGGATTTTTCAAATCTAAGCTCTGACCTGAGAAGCTTTAACCAAATTCCTAGGATTAATTTTTATAATGCAAAAAAACTATTGCTAGTAAACGAAGACGATAAGGCAAAAACTCTTTTAAAACAAGCAATTAGAATTAACGAAAGAGACATAAACCTATTTACCAATGCTTACAACGAACTTTTCTTAACAGAGTTAAAAAATAAAGAATACTTAGTTTCCTCCAATTATTTGGACACCTTAATCACATACTATGACCCTAATTCAAAGAGTTATTTACTGTTGAACGAGCAAAGAGAGAAGTTAAACTTAATTTCAGATTTAGTTCAACAAAACAAAAAAATTGATTCATTGATATATATGAGCCAATTTTCTGATGAGGAAATCAACACGATGCTTAACAATAAAGAAAACGAGTTAAATATAATTAATCAGGAAAAGAAAAAAACTTTAAACACATCCCTAAGTTCATTTTACTTTGATAATCAACTTGCTATTCAAAATGGAAAAAGAATTTTTTTAATAAAATGGGGAAACCGGACGAATGTTGACAATTGGAGAACTTATTCTGTTGGGTCTTCAAATACAGTTTTGCAAAATGAGAATAAGCAAGAAGTTATGGAAGATCTTAGATCTTTTAATGATCTTCCTAGATCAAAACAAGATAAAGATAGTCTTTTGAATATTTCTAATGAAAACCTTTCAAAGCTAGGACTGTATTTATACGAATATTTCAACGACCAAATAAGTTCAGAGGATGCACTGTCAAAAGTTAAGTTAATGGGAAAAGTTCAAGAGAAAGAGTTTCTTCAAAGCAAATACTATTTACATCAAATATATTCATCAAAGGAATTTAACGCACCTAAAAAAGCAATGGAGATTAAGGAGTTTATTACAAATAATTATCCTCAGTCAACTTATGCAAAGTTTTTGAGCAATCAACAACTTGAAGCACTTTCAGAAAATACTAAAGACTCTTTAGTCGGTTATATTAAAAATACAATCGAATTAAATAAGCACCCGTTAGCGTTAAAAGTTATTGATTCGTTAATTAATTTATCAGCAAGTCGAGACTTTAGGTTTAGTCTATATGAACAAAAGCTGAAAGTATTAGGTAGGCTTTACAAACCAAGTAAATACTTGGAAGAGTTAAAAAACATAAATGTCCTCTATCCAGAAAAGACAGACTATTTATCAAAAAAAATTAAATACGTTGAGGGTCTTGTAGAAAATAAAATTTCATATAACGATAACGATTATATTTTAGCTTTTATTTACAACGAAAAAAAAATGCATGAATTGCTAAGTGGGTATGGATTTGTTCAGGAGCCATATGACAAGAATACATATCTTTTGGTTAAATATGGTTTAGGTAGTAGAGTTAAGGCGGAAGAGTTTGTGGACTTGATTATCCAAAACAAAAAAATATTGTCAAACGATAAATATTTTGTACTTTCAACCTCCCAGTATATTAATATGCTGATATTTAAAACATTAGAAATAAATAAAAATTAGATTATGGCAGAGAATAAATTTTTTTCATCACCATCCGTAGATATAATTGAGTCATCCACAAAAATTGTAGGGGATATTTACTCAAAAGCAGACTTTAGAATCGATGGTATTGTTGAGGGAAATATAACAACAACTGGAAAAGTTGTTGTTGGAAAATCAGGTAAAATCAATGGTAAAATCAATTCTTCTAATGCTGATATTTCTGGCTCTGTTTCTGGTAAAATTGAAGTTGCTGAAACACTTTCATTGATGTCCGAGTCATTAATCCAGGGAGATATTGTAACAGGAAAACTTTCAGTCGAAGAAGGTGCTCAAGTAGATGCTTCAATTTCGATGAAATCTGGTAAACAGCTGAAAGCTGTTGAAGGCAAATCAGAAAATAAAATACAGTCTGAAAAAACAGCCTAATCCTTTATTGGTTTTTGTTGTAATTAGTTTTGAAATGGGGATCATCATGTTCCTTTTTTCAAGACTTGGTAAGTGGCTGGATTATCATTATAATTTCCAAAAATTATTTACTTTTTCACTAACATTTTTAGGTTTTATTTTAGCGTTCTACATTGTTTATAAACAAGTAAATAAACTTAATAAATAGCTTTATTTTTTAACTAATTATCCTAACTTTGGGGGCATATATTTTACAGAAAATCTGAAATGTTTTTTTCAAAAAAATTTCTACTTGTAACCCTATTTTCAACTTTAGTTTTTTGTAGTGCTTTTTCGGCTGAACCCTTTGATGAAAAAAAGGATAAAAAAACAGAGATTAAAAAATATATTACCCATCACCTCAAAGATTCTCACAGTTTTTATTTGACTTCTTACACAAAAGCTGATGGAAAAAAAGTTTACATAGAATTACCACTTCCTGTAATTTTATACGATAATGGTTTCAAGTTTTTTATGTCATCTGACTTTAAGCACGGCAAAGAGGTTGTAGCCGATAATGAAAGTTTTTACAGAATGAATTATGACAATAATAAAATTTATAAGACAAACCTTCAGGGTGATATAATTAAAGACGAAAACGGTAAAATAACAAATGAAAAACCTTTAGATTTTTCAATTACAAAAAATATTGTAACCATACTTCTTGTTTCCTTTTTGATGTTATTTTTATTTAACTCACTTGCGAGATCTTACTTAAGAAACAATGGTATTGCTGATGGTGTAGGTAGATTTTTGGAGCCAATAATTTTATATGTTAGAGATGAAATCGCAATTCCAGGAATTGGACGAAAAAAGTACAAAAATTACATGAGTTACCTTTTAACTGTCTTCTTCTTTATTTGGTTTTTGAATATGCTAGGACTAACACCTTTAGGCGTTAATGTTACCGGAAATATAGCAGTAACATTTTCCTTAGCCTTATTAACTTTTTTACTAACTAATTTAACCGCTAATAAAAATTATTGGGGACATATTTTCTGGATGCCTGGAGTACCAATACCGCTTAAAATAATATTGGCACCAATCGAATTTTTAGGCCTATTTATAAAGCCTTTTTCACTACTAATACGTTTATACGCAAACATTCAAGCTGGACATATTGTGCTATACAGTCTGATAGGTTTAATGTTTGTTTTTCAAAATTTGATAGGGAGTAGCTTGTCTTTTGTACTTGCATTTTTTATATCAATTATTGAGATTTTAGTAGCGTTATTACAAGCGTACATTTTCACTATGTTATCCGCGCTTTATTTTGGATTTGCTGTAGAGGAGCATGGTGAAACTGAACATTAATAAATGAATAAATTAAATATATAATTATGGAAATACCTTTAATAGTAGGCGGAGGCCTAGTCGTAATCGGAGTTGGAATTGGAATTGGCCAAATTGGAAAAGGAGCAATGGAGGCTATCGGCCGTCAGCCTGAAGCTAGCGGAAAGATACAGGTAGCGGGAATTATTTTTGCTGCATTGATTGAGGGAATCGGTTTTGCTGCTTTATTTGCACTCTAATAATTTTTAAATTTTATGGAAAAATTAATTGAAGAGTTTTCAATTGGTTTGTTTTTTTGGCAAACCGTTATTTTCTTGTTGTTAATCTGGTTATTGAAAAAGTATGCATGGACCCCGATCCTCAATACAATTAATGATAGGGAGGAAGGCATAAAGAATGCTTTAGAGTCTGCTGAAAAAGCAAGAGAGGAAATAAAGACATTAAAGGCCAGCAACGATAAGGTGCTTGAAGAAGCTAAAATTGAAAGAGATAATATTTTAAAGGAAGCCAGTAGTTTAAAAAAGTCAATCTTAGAAGAGGCTAAATCTGAGGCGAAAACAGAAGCCCAGAAAATTATAGACAACGCCAACGACTCGATTAAAAACGAAAAGGAAGCAGCTGTTTCAGAAATTAAAAAACAAGTTGCGTCACTTTCGATTGAAATTGCTGAAAAACTCATAAAAGAAAAACTTTCAGATGATGATAAGCAAATGAAAATTGTCGAAGAATTAATAAAAGACGTTAAACTTAAATGATAAATACTAGGGCTGCAAACAGATACGCAAAAGCTTTTTTGAGTATTACAGAATCAAAAAACGATCTGATGATAATGTTTAAAGACATGAGTTCTGTAAAAAAGGCATTTGAAGAATCTCATGAGTTAAAGTTATTTATTGATTCAAAAGTTATAAAAGACAATGATAAAGTAGAAACCTTGAAAGAGGTGTTCACTGACTTGTCAATCCAATCAACAAACCTACTTGTACATCTAATGAATAGTGGTCGTATTGATTTGTTTGATGATGTTGCGAAATGCTTTGTCAATCTTTATAACGAAAAAGTAGGTAACCAAAATGTTACCTTGATTTCGGCAACAAAATTATCGGACGAGTTACTAAGAGAAATTAAATCCAAAGTGAAATCCTTAACATCTAAAAATGTTCACCTAACCAATAAAGTGGATAAAAATCTGATTGGAGGCTTTATACTTAAGGTTGGGGATAAGCAATATGATGCTAGCTTCAAACAACAATTGAAAAACTTAGAGCAAGAATTTTTCAATACATCAATACAATAAATTATGGCAGATATAAAACCAGCTGAAATATCAGCAATTATAAAAAAACAATTAACCGGATCAGACATTGGTCCTTCATTGGCAGAGGTTGGGACAGTTCTTCAGGTTGGTGATGGGATAGCAAGAGTTTATGGTCTTTCAAATGTACAATACGGAGAATTGGTCATGTTTGAAAATGGAATGGAAGGCATCGTATTAAACCTTGAGGAAGACAATGTTGGAGTAGTTTTACTGGGGCCATCTAAAGATGTTAAAGAGGGGGATACCGTAAAGAGAACAGAAAGAATTGCATCGATTAATGTTGGTGATGGTGTAGTTGGAAGAGTCGTTAATGCTCTTGGTGAGCCAATTGATGGAAAAGGAAAAATCAAAGGAAAAATGTATGAGATGCCACTTGAAAGAAAAGCACCAGGCGTAATATATAGACAGCCCGTTAATGAGCCTTTACAAACTGGAATAAAATCAATTGATGCTATGATTCCCGTGGGAAGGGGACAGAGAGAGTTAGTAATAGGAGATCGTCAAACAGGTAAGACAACAGTGTGTATCGATACAATTATAAATCAAAAAGAATTTTTTGATGCTGGGGAACCTGTATATTGTATTTATGTTGCAATTGGGCAAAAAGCATCAACAGTTGCTGGAATAGCAAAAACCTTGGAAGAAAAAGGAGCTCTTTCTTACACCACAATAGTAGCTGCAAATGCTTCAGACCCTGCACCTATGCAGGTTTATGCTCCTTTTGCCGGAGCAGCAATTGGAGAATATTTCAGGGATACTGGCAGACCTGCTTTAATTATTTATGATGATTTATCAAAGCAAGCTGTTGCATACAGAGAAGTTTCACTTCTTTTGAGAAGGCCACCAGGTCGCGAAGCTTACCCCGGAGACGTATTTTATTTACATTCAAGATTACTAGAGAGGTCAGCTAAAGTTATCAATGATGATGGTATTGCAAAAAAAATGAACGATCTTCCTGATAGTCTTAAGCCTGTAGTTAAAGGTGGTGGTTCTTTGACAGCGTTACCAATAATTGAAACACAAGCTGGAGACGTCTCCGCCTATATTCCTACAAACGTTATTTCTATTACAGATGGTCAGATTTTTCTTGAATCAGATCTGTTTAACTCAGGAGTAAGACCCGCAATCAATGTTGGAATCTCTGTTTCAAGGGTGGGTGGATCAGCTCAAATTAAATCAATGAAAAAAGTTGCAGGTACTCTTAAACTTGATCAAGCTCAATTTAGGGAATTACAAGCCTTCGCTAAATTTGGATCAGATCTAGATCCTGTAACACTGGGCGTAATTGAAAAGGGAAAAAGAAATGTTGAAATTTTAAAACAAGCACAAAATGATCCATTTACGGTTGAGGATCAAGTAGCCATTATATACTTGGGTTCAAAAAACCTTTTGAAATCAGTTCCTGTCGATAAGATAAAAGAATTTGAAAAGAAGTTTTTGGACTTGATGAATGTAAAGCATAAAAAAACTCTTGACACAATTAAGCAAGGTAAGCTTACAGATGATGTATTATCTACTTTAGAAAGTGTAGCCGCAGATCTTTCATCGTCCTACGAATAATTAGTATATGCCAAATTTAAAAGAGATAAGAAACCGAATTACGTCAGTAACTTCAACAATGAAGATAACTAGTGCGATGAAAATGGTTTCAGCGGCTAAGCTTAAAAAAGCACAAGATGCGGTTACTGCAATGAGGCCTTACTCTGAAAAATTAGGAGAGTTGATGTCTAGCTTTTATGACATAATTTTATCATCCAGTGTGTCTCAATTATCTGAAAGTAGAGATATTAAAAATGTTCTTTTAATCCCAATATGTTCTAACAAAGGGCTTTGTGGTGCATTTAACTCTAATGTTGTTAAAAAAGCTATTTCCCTAAAAAATCAATCAAGTTTTTCAAAAGCAAATTTCAGTTTCCTGATTATTGGTAAAAAAGCAAATGATATAATTTCTAAAACAGAAAATGTAATTTCAAATCATAGTAGTATTTTTGAAAATATTAATTATGATGATACAGCAACGATAGTTGACAATATAATTGAATTATTTACAAATGGTGAATATGATCATGTGGAGCTTATCTACAATACATTCAAAAACGCTGCTAATCAAACTACCATTTCAGAACAATTTTTACCCATTTCTGCACCGGAAGATTCAGAAGTTTTATCTGATTATATCTTTGAACCCTCAATGGAACAAATTGTTTCTGACTTGGTGCCCAAGTCATTAAAAATACAACTATTCAAAGCAATAAGAGATTCATTTGCGGGTGAACATGGAGCTAGAATGACAGCTATGCATAAAGCTACAGACAATGCAAGTGAACTTAAAAGCGAATTGGTTCTGACATATAATAAAGCAAGACAAGCTGCAATTACAAATGAAATTCTTGAAATCGTTTCTGGAGCTGAAGCACTAAACGGTTAATGAAAGTTAAGATAATTAATAAGTCCAATAATCAAAACCCCTTTTATCAAACTAGTGGATCTTCAGGAATGGATCTTAGGGCATTTTTATTATCTCCCATTATTTTATTACCTGGCGAAAGAAAATTAGTACCCACAGGCATATATCTAGAAATCCCTGAAGGATATGAAGCACAAGTTCGTTCTAGAAGCGGACTCGCATTAAAAAAAGGCATATCAGTTTTAAATTCACCAGGGACAATTGATACCGATTACAGAGGGGAGATAGGTGTTATTTTGATTAATTCTTCTAAAACTCCATTTGAAATAAAGCCTTCAGATAGAATTGCTCAGCTTGTTTTTGCAAAAATAATTAAAGTTAATTGGCAAAATTCATCAAACCTTGATGAAACAGAAAGATCCTCAAGCGGGTTTGGTAGTACCGGGACTAATTGATATATTGATAGATTCGAATTTTTTAAAATTGGTAAACATCAAGACATATTCCTTAATTTTTATATTCTTTTTCAGTAGCTGGGCCTTTTCCCAAACCACAAAAATTAAACAGCTTGAGAGCCAAAGGATTTTAATTAAAAAGGAAATTGAAAATATTAATGCATTATTATTTGATAACTCAAAGACAACTAAAATTGCATATAATGATCTGGAAAACATTTCAATTAGAATATATAAAAATCAGGAGCTGATCAAGTTGACCAATCAGCAAATCAATATTTTAACAAATGAAATTGATAAAAAAAATGATTCAATTGATTTTCTTGAAGGCGAAATAAAACAAGTTAGAGAACAGTATTCACTAATGATTAAAAACTCATACAAAAGTAAACTTAAAGAATCTAGGCTGATGTTTTTACTTTCCTCTGATGATTTTTTACAGGCCTTAAAACGTTCTAGGTATATAAATCAATTTTCAAAGGACAGAAAAAGAGTAGCTAATAAAATCTCAAATTCAATAAAGCTGTTAGATAAAAAAATTGTAACATTAAATTCCTTGAAATCTGACAAAAACAATTTGCTTAAACAAAATCAAGAAAATCAAATCAATTTAGAAACTGAAGAAAAATCAAAAGAAAGATTGATATCTGGATTAAGAAGAAAGGAAAAGGCATACAAAAAACAAATCAATGAAAAACAAAAGATTTCAATAAACCTTGATAAAGAAATTGATCGTCTAATTAAAGAGGCAATAAGAAAGTCTAATGATGAGTCTGACAATAACCTATTCAAACTAACACCAGAAGCAAGGGCACTTTCCGAAAAGTTCAGTGCAAATAAGGGAAATTTACCTTGGCCTGTTGAGAGAGGTGCGGTAATACAAAAGTTCGGTTTACAGCCCCACCCTGTAGTCAGAACAACCAAGATTCAAAGTAATGGTCTAGTTATTGCTACCACAAAAGATGCTGAAATTAGAACGGTATTTAACGGTACTATTCTTTCAATTTTAAAATTTAAAGGCAGTAATATTACCGTACTCGTTCAGCATGGAAGTTATATTACAGCTTACAAAAACATTGATAAAGTTTATGTTGAAAAAGGAGAAAAGGTTTCTGCTTTGCAGAAAATAGGAAAAGTATTTAATCCAAAAGACGGCTCTAAATCAACGTTGCAGTTTAGTATTTTTAATAACACCAAAGCTATAGATCCATACATGTGGATTGTCAAATAAAATGTCTGTAGACACGAAAAAAATAAAAGAGGAAATAATTATAGAGGGTGCGCAGATGCATAACCTAAAAAATATAAATTTAAAAATTCCAAAAAAAAAATTAATAGTTATTACAGGTCTTTCAGGTTCCGGCAAGTCAAGTCTAGCATTTGATACAATATTTGCTGAAGGTCAGAGAAGGTTCATTGAAAGTTTATCTTCATACGCAAGACAGTTCTTAGGTAAAATTAAAAAACCTAAAGTAAAAAAAATAAATGGCTTGTCTCCCGCAATTGCAATTGAACAAAAAGTAAATAATTCAAATCCAAGGTCAACCGTTGGAACGAGCTCAGAAATTTATGATTATCTGAAATTGCTTTACTCTAGAATTGGAAAAACATATAGTCCAGTAACAAACAAAGAAGTAATTATTGATAGCCTTGATACGGTTATTGATTATATAGGTAGTTTCAGCGAAGGAGATAAGTTTTTAGTTATGGTCAAACTTAACTGCCCAGAAAATATTGAACTAAAAAAATACCTAAATCTATTTCTAGATGAAGGCTATGCTCGAATAGAATCAGAGGGAGTCATTTATCAAATAGAGGATTTCAATTCTACAAATAAAGAAAAACTCTATTTGGTTATTGACAGATCTATTTACAAAAATGATAAAGATTATTTAGACAGGATCACTGACTCAATTGAAAACGCTTTTTATCAAGGAAATCATGAGGTTTATATAAAAACTTTGAGAGATGGTTGCTATAGATTGTTTTCTAAAAAATTTGAGCAAGATGGTATAAAGTTCATTAAACCAACAGAACATTTATTTAGTTTTAACAACCCATTTGGAGCATGTAGTAATTGTAATGGATATGGTGATATAATGGGAATTGACCCGGAACTTGTAATACCAAACACTGGCCTTTCTGTTTATGAAAATTGTATAGCGCCTTGGAGAGGACAGAAGCTAAGTAAGTACAAAGATTTACTTGTAAAAAACTCTCAAAAATTTAATTTCCCTATTCATCGCCCATATTTTAAATTAAGTAAAAATGAAAAAAAACTAATTTGGGAGGGTAATGAATATTTTAAAGGAATCAATTACTTCTTTACTAAACTTGAAAAAAAAATGTATAAAATTCAAAACAGAGTTATGCTTTCAAGGTACAGAGGAAGAACTCTATGTACTGTATGTGGAGGGACACGGCTTAGAAAGGAGGCAAATTATGTTAAAATAAATGGATTATCCATCTCTGAATTAGTAGAACTTCCAATTGACGAGGTTTTAGATTTTTTTAATAAAATTGAACTATCAGAAACAGATTTAAAAAAGTCTAATAGAATCATTGTAGAAATAAAAAACAGATTGTCGTTTTTATGTAAAGTGGGACTTCCATATTTAACCCTAAACAGGAAATCAAATACTCTTTCAGGTGGCGAAACTCAAAGAATAAACATAGCAACATCAATTGGTAGTGCACTAGTTGGATCAATTTATGTATTGGACGAACCCAGTGTTGGATTACATCCTGAGGATACAACAAAACTAATTTCGATTTTACAGAATTTAAGATCTATAGGTAATACAGTCATAATTGTTGAACATGACGAAGACATAATTAGATCAGCTGACCAAATTATTGATTTAGGCCCTGGGGCTGGAACTTTAGGGGGTGAGGTTGTTGCTCAAGGATCTTTAAATCATATTATAAAGTCAAAAACCATTACAGCTAAATATCTTCAAAACCAAAATGAAATTCCCATACCGTCAAAAAGAAGAATTAGCAATAGAAAAATTGTACTTAAGGGTTGCAGGGAAAATAATTTAAAGAACATTAACATAAGCTTTCCCTTAAACTCTTTAGTCTGTGTCACTGGAATCTCTGGAAGTGGAAAAACAACACTAGTAAAAAAAATATTGTACCCCGCTTTGTTACAATCAAAAGGTATTTATACAACTAAGCCTGGTCAATTCTCATCCATTAGTGGAAATTTGGATGATATGAGCACTATTGAGTTCATTGATCAAAACCCCATTGGCCAATCTTCTAGATCAAACCCTGTTACATATATAAAAGCATATGATGACATTCGCAACCTTTTTGCTAAACAATCAGCATCTAAACAATTCTCATTTAAGCCAAAACATTTTTCATTTAATGTTGATGGAGGAAGGTGTGATGATTGTAAGGGGGAAGGCACAATAAAAGTTGAAATGCAGTTTATGGCAGACATCAATTTAATTTGTGAAACATGTAAAGGAAAAAGATTTAAAAAAAATGTTTTACAAGTAACATATCAAAATAAAAACATTGATGATATTTTAAAAATGACAATTGACGAAGGTTATAATTTTTTTCATGAAAATGGTCAAAATAAAATTGCAAATAAATTAAAAGCTTTAATTGATGTTGGTATGGGCTATGTCAACTTAGGACAATCTTCATCAACTTTGAGTGGTGGTGAAGCACAAAGAATTAAGTTAGCATCTTTTATATTAAAAGGGCAATCAGCTGCCAAAACACTATTTATTTTTGATGAGCCAACAACTGGCCTTCATTTCCATGATATTAAAAAGCTACTAAATTCGTTTAACCATTTAATTAGTTACGGCCACTCAATCATAGTAGTAGAACACAATATAGAACTAATAAAGTCTTCTGATTACATTGTAGATCTTGGGCCGTATGGTGGAATAAAAGGAGGAGAATTAATTTTTGAGGGATCACCTGAAAAATTGGTTAAAAATAAAAAATCTCTTCTTACTAAATTTTTAAAAACTAAACTTGGATAAGATTTTTTTTATCACTGAATTTATTTCATCAGAAATTCCCATTGCATAAATCAAAATAATATAAACTGCAGAAACTGATGCAGATTTTACAATTATTTCAACCAAATAGTTATCATTAAAATTAACTGAATCAGTTATAAAAAAAAGAATTGCAATCAGGACAAACACCTTAAGTGTACTCAAAGAGTATGGTTGTATTTTTAGCTTATATTTTAAGTAGATGATTTTAAAAAAAGTAAAAACAAATATTACAATTAATGTTGATAAGGCCGCTCCATTAATACTATATAAATCGATCAGCTTATCATTAAGAAAATAAACGGAAACAGCCATCAATAGAGAAAAGGGTAACGTTATTTTATAAAATTTTGCTGTGGCAAGAATTGCAGGTCCGCAACCAAAGCTCATTAAAATCAATTTGCTTGCAGATATTATTAAAACAACCAAAACAGCAGTCGAATATGAGGAATCTAAAATCAAATTGTAAAAAGGATTTACATTTAAATTTATCAGCAAGAAAAACAGTCCTGATACTATAATTAGATTAAGCGAGCTTTTTTTATAAAGGGTTTCAAGACCCCTAAAATCATTTTCATTTAGCGCTTTTGCAACAAGAGGGTTTACTATTTGAAACATAGCTCTTCCAGGAATTTCAACAACAGTCGCAATAAAAACAGCTACAGCATAAAATGCTGTTTGTGATATTACTTCTTTTTGAGGAATCATAAACTTATCAATATCAATTAATATACTGGCAGCTGATCCTGCCAAGAAAATAAATAGTGAATAGGTTAAAATTTCACCTATGTTGTTGGGAATAGAAAAATAAAATTTTGGCAGGTATAAATAAAAAGAATAAATCATCATAATCAAAAGCCTCAGGTAATAAAAGCCAATTAACCACCAAATAAAATTCTCCTTTGTTATTTGTCCAAGATAAACCAAGGTCAGTAAAATCAGAATTGACAGCCTTGGAAATATTTCTTTTAAAAAATTCCCAAACACAGTCTTCAACTGAACCCTAGACCAAGAATAAAAAACTTCAAAATAAGAAGTTGCAAAAGCTACTAAAAATATTACCCAAACATAAGAATCAATTATTGGATTTTGAACTGATAAAAAATGACCGATTGTGTCATGAAATTGCACTACCAATATTGAAATTGGAATAATAGTTAGTAATGGAATAAAAATAACGGACGACATGAAAACATCTTTTTCAACTTTATTTTCGTAGGAAGAAAAATATTTTATAATTGTATGTTGACTTCCGAATGAAACTAGCGGCATTAAAAGATTTGAAGTAGCTAGTAAAAAAATAACAAGTCCATAGTATTCAGCTTGAAGGAAAGCTGGATAAAAGAACAAGGTGTTAAAACCACCGATTATTATTGCAATAATAATTGTAATGATATTTTTATATGACTGGTTTAAAACAATTCCCATACTATAATTTTGTAATTATTTGTTCAATTTTTTCTGCAATATTATTGGACATATATTTAGAAACTGTTTTTCGTTTTTTTGATTTTCCTATTAAATAGCTCTTAAAGCTCTCGTAAATATAATTTTTTAAATCATGATAATTATTATAGTCAAATGACTTGCCTGACTGCGTATCGATTATAATATTTTCGAGATCACTTCCTTTATTAGTAATCCCAAGAATATTTTTATTTGACGATAGATAATGAAAAAACTTCCCAGGAATTATGTCATTTGAGCTTTTCATATTTACCGAACAAACAATCAAAAGTTCTGAAATTCCAATTTCTTTGTCGAGCTCACTTTTGGAGATAGGATCAATTACTTTTCTTTTTTTAATTCTTTTGAATTCATCAGAAACTAAAATATGGTTGTCAATATTCCCAATTAAAACTATTTCAACAAGTTCTTTAAAATCTTCTTTTGTTTCAATTAAGTCTGACAATGCAGACCAAAGATTTCTAGGATTTTGTATTGGCTTCATAGAACCCGCGTAAAGAATTCTAAATTTTTTATGAGGTTTACAAGATATAGTATTTTCAAATCCATTTGGAATATAAAAACATTCATTGTTAACTTTAGAGAACTCTTGATTTAAACTTTTTGCGGTTGTTAATACAGCATCTGCATTTTTTAAAATTCTTTCTTCTTCTCTAAGGTGTTTCTTTTTTGTTGATTCCAATTGGTTTAGTAATTTATTTTGAAAAAAATTGGACCAGGGATCCCTGAAATCTGTTATCCATTTTATTTTGATATCTCTCTTGAGCCTTAGCCCAACATTATGCATTGAATGAGGAGGGCCTGTTGTAATGAGATGATTTAAACTGTTTTCTTGAAAATATTTTTTAATAAACTTGTATGCAGGACCAATTAAAAATTTCCTTGCATCGGGAAAGAAAAATAACTCGCGAATTACTGCTGATGTGATGGAGTTATTGTCATGCCTGAAACCAACTCCATCAGAATAAGTTCTAAATTTTGATTTGTATGTAAACAGGCTTTTTAAAAACTTGGATGGCTCAAATCCTTTGATTTTATTCACCTTTATTGATGGATTTACTAATCCAATATTATCATTATCAATTACCTCAAACTGAGGATTTTTAAATGTAAAAACATGAACCTCCCAACCCAATTCTGCTAGGTGATTAGAAAATCTGAGCCACCTTTGAACACCAGATCCACCTGATGGAGGCCAATAATAAGTTAAAATTCCTACAGATTTTCTATCCATAACTAGAAATCATTTTTTTTGAAACAACACTATTATTTAATTTTTTAATAGCTTTAAAACAGTTTGACCTCAACAATTCATATTCTTTTTCATTATTGAAAATTGATACAACCACTCTTTCAAAATCTGTATTGTTTTTCTCTTTAAATACTTTTCCACATTTATAACTTTCTATAAGCTCTGATTGTGCAGTTGAGTTACTGCAAATCACTGGCAGACCAAATGAAATATACTGGAAAAGTTTATTTGCATAAGTTGTATCGTGGTGTTTGTTCTTGTGTAGTGGTGATAACCCTAGCTTTGAAACCATCAAATACTTATAAAGTTCATCTTCTTTTTTCCAGCCAATAAAATCAACACAACTGAGCAGATCTAGTTTTTCAATTTTATGCTTTAATGTATTATCGTAAGAACTTTTACCAATTATAATCAATTTGATATTTTTTATTTTCTTTTTTATAGATGGCAAAGAATCTATCACGGTTTCAAGCCCTCTTCTTTCAGAAGTATTTCCAATGTAGATTAAAACAAAATTTTTTGAATAAGTCTTTTTCAGCTCTTCATCCGGATGTTTATGTGAGTAAAAGCTTTGTTTTACCGTATTTGGATATACAACTACCTTTTTTTGATCAACCCCACATCTTTTGACAAGTTCGTTTTTAGCATATTCTGTAACTGTGATTATTTTGTGAGCTTTTGTTACAAATTTTTCTTCTGCAATTTTCCAGCGATTTGGACTAATAAAAAGTTTTCCAAAAATTTTATTGACGTGATTGTAGTATTTCATTATTTCAGGTCGATTTTCATGTAGATCTAATGTAAATTTTAAACCTAATTCATCACAAATTTGAACTGCAGCATTAGCAATTTGAATATCATGAATATGTAAATAATTCAAATTATTATTAACCACAAAATGTCTTATTTTTTTTTTCATTTTGATTGTATAAAATGGTAAATCATTAGCAAGAGCAGAGCTTTTATAAAGTATTTTTGAACAAAAATATCTTCTAATGTTTATACCATTATAAACCGCAATTTTCTGAAATTTTTTTTTGTATGAAAGACAAAATAAAAAAATTTCATGACCAGACTTAATCAGTTCATCACATTCATTTGAAACCCGAGCATCGTCAGGGAATGGAGCGTCTAAAATCATTCCTAATTTCATTGTCTATAAATTTAAAACCCCCTTGTAATAATTATTAAAATCTTGTGTTGTTCTTTCTGCATATACAGCATAATATCTGTCTGTAAATAGTCTTAAAAAAGGTCTAATACCAATTTTATTTGTTGGACTTTTCCAGAATTCTTTTTTAATTATTTTCCATCCAGATTTTTCCAAAAGCCAGTCAAACTGCCAAGCTTCGAATTCATGATAGTGACGATCCCTTTTATCATGTTTGCTTTTGTAAGCCTTCGCAAACCAAAGCTTCAGGGGAACTGTTAATAAAATCTTCTTTGCATTTAGGTTCTTTAATAGTGTGTATGGTGATACTAAATGCTCTATAATTTCAAAACCAGTTACCAAATCTACATCACCAGGAATATCAATATTTGGATCCAAGTCGAAATCTTGTCCACTTGTATTGTAAACCTTATAATTATTTTTTTCCATGACTTCTGAAAAGGGGTTCCTGACGCCAAGATCAAAAATTACATTTGGTGATGGGCAGACCTCATTGAGCATCTTTAAAGTTTTTTTATACCTATTGACAGGAATTTTATCGTACATTTTTAAATTGATTTCGAAAATAAAAAAAGATTAAAATCAATAATAAAACATTAGAACCTGCCATTAGGAATGAACCTGTTTTTACTACTGAGGGGTCAAAGCTAAATACAATTTCATATTCACCTTTTTCAACCTCTAAACCTCTCAATAAATAATTCACCTTGTGATGTTTTTTAATTTGACCGTTTACTTTTGCCTCCCACCCATTTTTATAAAATGCCTCAGAAAAAACTATAAAACCAGTATCAACGGCTGAGACTTTATATGTAATTTTATTTGGTGTTTTTTCAACAACCTCAATTTTATTTTTAGAACTCTCTTTATATATTTTGTTCTCTAAATTGACACTTATACATTTTGTTTTAAAGTCAAGATTTGACAGTCCAAGAAGCTCCTGGTTGGGACTCTCTACATTTCTAACCTCATCCACAAACCAAGCACTACCTAAAACATTTTGATTAGTCTTTAACTCGATATCCCCACCTTGATTTATGTCAATAATGTACTTTACATTTAGCATGTCCAAAATACCCAGGTCATTTTTTAAAAGATAAAAATCATAAATATCCTGCATTCTTTTAGGCTTTGCAGCGTGATACCCGGAGATCGAATTGTGAAAAAAAGAGGTTCTTCCATTGACAAATCCACGGAAGCTTTCATAAACTCTAAAGTCGGATTTGTCCAATAAAATCTCCTTATCTAACTCGTTAATATTAAAAGGTGTTTTAACTTTTGATGAATTAGTAAAGTTATCATCATTAACATAATCTTTATTAAATGACCACAAGTCAACCAAAACAATTATTGTAAGAATTGGAATAATATATTTTTTTGATAAATACTTTTTCTTGACAGCAAAAATTGAAATGAAAAGAATAGAAACAATAAATATAGATCGCATGACATCTTCTCTAAATACAGACTTTCTCTCATTTAAGATCATGTCAAGAATTTCAGGATATGCCCCAAAAACTTCTCGTTCAGATTGAAAACTAAAAATAGATTCACCAAACATCAAAAATAAAAATAGAGTTGCGATAAAAATTAATGACGGATAAAGGATTTTTTTACTATTCAACTTTTCGGGATTTTTACTATCAAACATTTTAAATAGACCAATTGTAGCTATTAGGGGAATGAGAAGTTCAATAATCACTTGTATAGAAGATACAGCTCTAAATTTATCATAAAAGGGGAAATAGTCAATCATCAAGTTAGTCAATGAAGAAAAGTTTTTACCCCATGATAAGAATAAAGCAAAAAGCAAAGATGGAATCACCCATCCTAAAGTTTTTTTATCTAAATAAAACAGCGATATTATAAATAAGTAAAAGACACTTATACCTATATATGCAGGCGCAGCAACAATTGGTTGATCGCCCCAATACAACCTTGCATTTTGATAGATTAAGTTTGCAGATTGAGGATCATAGTTGGATAAGCTTTTAAAAAACTCTGTATCCTTTCCAATAAGATCTGAGCTCCCCCCGCCCATAAACCTGGGAATAATAAGATTTAAACTCTCAAGTTTTCCATAACTGTACTCTGTAATATAATCTTTACTAAGCCCATCTAGATCTTGTTTTTCGCTACCATCTGCATTTATAGAAATCTCAGAATTACCTCTTGTGCTAAATTCCGAGTACTCTTTTGTTGCCATAATTGATGAAGAATTCAAAAGAATAGCAATCAAAACAGATGATGCAAATGCTCCAATTTTAGTAAAACTGGATTTGGTGTTTTTATTTCCTACTATGAAAGTTGATATGATCAAAATAAGACCCATTAGCATCATGAAGTAGTAAGTCATTTGATAATGATTTGCATTTATTTGAAGCCCCAGTCCTATTGAGCAAATAAGAACACCGCTTAAAACCCTTTGATTAAGAATTTTGAAAAGTCCAGCCAAAGCCAATGGAGTATAACCAATCGCCAATGCCTTTGTATTATGCCCAACACCCAAAATAATGATGAGATAAGTTGAAAATGCAAATGCAAAAGATCCAAAAAAAGCATAGTCACTTCTAACTTTCATACTTTTTAGTAATAGGAAAAATGAAAGCAAGTAAACAAAAAGGTAATCAGCTGGTCTCGGTAGAAAACGAATTAAGTTGTCAACTTTATCTAGAAGATCAAATGGATATTTCGCAGCAACCTGATATGTGGGCATTCCTAAAAATGCATTATCCAGCCAATAGGGCTCTTCATTAAACTTTTCTCTGTGTTCAACAATTTGTCTAGACATGCCTGAGAATTGATCAATGTCGGACTGTTTGATTTTTTTTCCTGATAGAACGGGTTTGAAGTAAATTAAAGAGATTAGACAAAAAGAGCAAAGGATTAAAAAATCAATGATCAAATTTCTATTCAAATAACGTTTAATCAATCTCTTCATAATCGATATATTCACCTACCTTTTTATTAGATTTCATCTTATAATCATCTTTTTTTGGAGGTTGTTTTTTTTGAAATTTTTCAAATTGTTTCTTAATTATATATGTTAAAATATATGGTGCCAGTCTTTTTAATATATAACTGAAGATGACAATAAATAAAAAAATATAAATAAAAAGCATGTCCTTTCTTTCAAAAATACAATTAATCAAATGAATTAGTTAATTGCATATTTCAATTTATCTTTGAATTATATTTATCCTATTATGCTAATAGCCAGATGTTTTGTCTTTCTCTCTCTAATAACATTTACTGCTAATGCTCAGTACACCGAAACTATAAACTCAAATAGACCTGGAACCTCCCACGGGGCTTTTTCAATTGGTTGGAATGTTCTTCAGGTTGAGACAGGTGTTTCTAGGTATAGTTTGGAGCATAAAAATTTAAATAACTCTAAAATTGATGGATTAAACTTTAACTATTTATTTAGATATGGATTGCTAAATGATAAATTGGAAGTTTTTCTAGAGGGATCTGTTGTAACTAGGTATATTTTAGATAATAATTATCAAAATAATTACTTCACAGATATCAGCGAAACAATAATTGGAAGGCAAACTTTAGGATTCAAATACCTTGTCTTTGATCCCTTCAAAAATAAAAAATGGCATGGTGAAAACTTTTACAGTTGGAAGGCTGGAAGAGTAATAAAATTAACTGATTTTATTCCTGCTATTTCTGTCATGATTGGTTCAGGATTTAATGTCGATGATCGAATTCAGTATAACGATCAATTTTTTAAAATTAAGATGCCACTTGATCCAGATTTATTGAATCAAAATATAAGGCGATTGAGAAACTTTAATTTTGCGGATCAAGTTATAACACCATTTATTGGAATAGCCACACAAAATCATTTTAAAGGCAGGTGGGTTGTGGTAAATAATTTTTCTTACGAATTAGCAATGAAAGCTAAAAACTCGTCAAGCTTTTCACCTAGTACATCAAATAATAATACTATTAATTATTTGTTTACAATTACTCATAATTTGAGAAATCCCAACTGGAGTATTTTTGGTGAATTTCAAACTTTTAAAAACGGCGTTTACTCTGACCAGTTGTTCAAATTTGGAGCAGCTCACTTAATATCAAAAGATATTCAAGCTGACTTAAATGTTGGAGGAAGTTTAAAAAATACACCAAGTCTATTTTATTTAAGCCTTGGTTTCTCAAAAAGGTTTGATTGGCACATTGATATTACAGATGTTGAATTAAAGCAGATGAAAGACTTTAAGAAAAATCAAAAAATTCAAAGAAAAGCCGAAAAAGACTCCGAAAAACAACAGAGAAAAAATGATCGAAAAGGTAAAACTATATTGGACTTTTTTAAAAGAGGGGAAGTTTCAGAAAAGAAAAAAGTTAGGAAAGAGATAAAAGACTTAAAAAAGGAGTCAAAGAAACTAGATAAAGAAACCAAACGTCAAAACAGAATTGACAGAAAGAAAAACAAATGATAGAAGTCATAAAGGTTGAAAATAAAAAACAGGAAAGAGACTTCGTTATGTTTCCTTTTAAATTATATAAAGGTTGTGACTATTGGGTGCCACCAATAATTTCTGAGGAACTGGAATCGATGGATAAAGAAAAAAACCCTGTTTTTAAAAATGCTGAGGCAGAATTTTATGTTGCAAAAAAAGATGGAGTTACTGTTGGTAGAATTGCAGCAATTGTAAATTGGGTTGAAATTGAAGAGCAAAAGAAAAACAAATTAAGGTTCGGTTGGTATGATACAATTGATGATTTAGAGGTTAGTAAAAAGCTTCTTGAATCTGTCGTTGAATTTGGTAAAAGCAGAAAGTTGGAGTTTGTTGATGGACCAGTAGGTTTTTCAAATATGGACAAAGCAGGACTGTTAATCGAGGGATATGAAGAGCTTAACACCATGATTACTTGGTACCATTATCCATATCAAAAAGAGCATTTAAAAAAACTTGGATTTACTAAGCTAGCGGAATGGGTAGAATATAAAATCAAAATTTTCTCAGCACATGATGCGCCAGAAAAAGTAAAGAAATTCTCAAAAATAATTCAGCAAAGGTATGAGCTTAAGGTTCTAAATTTTAAATCAAGAAAGGAGATTATTCCTTACGTTGATAAGATGTTTGAACTATTGAATGTAACTTATTCAAACCTACAAACATATGTCACCATTAAGCAATATCAGATTGATTTTTACAAAGAAAAATTCATCAAATACATACATCCAGATTTTATTAAATGTTGTTTAGACAAAGACGGCAATTTAATCGCTTTTTTAATAACAATGCCTTCTTTCTCTAGAGCACTAAAAAAAATAAATGGTAAAATGGGGCTTATGGGTTATTTCCATCTTTTCAAAGCCCAACATTTTAACGACAGGGTTTCACTTTATTTGATAGGCGTTGATCCTAAATATCAAAGTAAAGGGGTTACGGCGGTTATTTTTAATGAGTTACAAAACACCTTCAATAAAAGAGGAATAGTTGAAGTAGAAACAAACCCTGAACTTGTTGAAAACAAAGCTATTCAGGCATTTTGGAAAAACTATCAAAGCACACTGCATAAAAGAAGAGCAACATTTACTAAAAACATTAAATAAATGGACTTTAAAGATGATATTGTTGCTATATCCTCACCCGGCGGAATGGGGGCTATTTCACTCATTCGTGTTAGCGGTGAAAAAGCCTTGGAAAAAGTTAATCCATTTTTTAAATCAAAAAGCGGGAAAAGACTTTTGGATATAAAATCCCATTCTATGATGTTCGGGGAGTTTACTAATGGAGATGAAGTAATTGATGAAGTAGTTGTTTCTTTTTTTGATAAAGACAAATCTTACACAGGTCAACAGACTGTTGAAATTTCCTGCCATGGATCTACTTTCATTCAAAAGAAAATTCTTGAAATATTACTAGAAAAAAACATAAGACTTGCCAAACCCGGTGAGTTTACAATGAGATCATTTTTGAGTGGTAAAATGGATTTGACACAAGCTGAAGCAGTGTCAGATCTTATTTATTCGGATTCATCTTCTATGCATAAAATTGCGTTGAGTCAAATGAGAGGAGGATTTCAAAATGATTTAAAAGTTTTGAGAGAAGAATTACTGCACTTCGTTTCAATGATAGAACTAGAGTTGGATTTTAGTGAAGAAGATGTTGACTTTGCAAACAAAAGTGAGCTTGAGAAGTTGATTAAAAAAGTAAAGGAGAAAGTTGAAAATCTGAAGAAATCATTTAAGTATGGAAATGCAATCAAAAACGGTGTACCTGTTGCCATTGCCGGTAAACCAAATTCTGG
Source organism: uncultured Bacteroidota bacterium (assembly GCA_902526165.1). Classification (GTDB taxonomy): domain Bacteria; phylum Bacteroidota; class Bacteroidia; order Flavobacteriales; family Flavobacteriaceae; genus Eutrophosalina. Next base: position 2,829 of record CABZKA010000006.1, on the reverse strand, counting down.
AAAATCATCACTACTAAACACTTTATTAAATGAGCAAAAAGCAATTGTTAGTGACATACCGGGAACAACTAGAGATGCGATTGAAGACGTAATTATTATTGATGGAATCAAGTATAGATTCATAGATACAGCAGGGCTTAGAAAAACAAAAGATATTATCGAATCAAAAGGAATTGAAATAACAAAATCAAAAATTTCAGAGGCATCTGTTTTAATTTATCTCTTTGATATCAACGATATAAAAGAATCTGAAATTTTAAGCGATATAAAAGAATTTTATCGGGAAGACTTAAAAATTATCTTAATTAGAAATAAAGTAGATTTAGAAAATAAATCTACAATTGATTTAGAAAATCTTTTAAAAAAATCCGGTGATTTTGGAATCACTGAAGTTCTTGAAATATCCGCTTTAGAAAAAAAATCTGTGGAGGGTTTAATTAAAAATTTATCAAATTCTTTTCAGTTTATGGATAATTCTGGAGATACCGTTGTTACTAACATGAGACATTATGAATTCTTATCACAAGCTTTAATATCTTTAGGTGAAGTTGAAAAGGGTTTGGAAAATGATATTTCGGGAGACCTGTTGTCAATAGATCTAAGAAAAGCTATTGATTCAATTGGTGAAATAAATGGGCAAATAACAAATGATGAGATGCTTGGAAATATATTTTCAAACTTTTGTATTGGTAAATAGCTGATAATCAATTAGTTATATATTAACTCAAAAATTTTACTAACTTAATTGTGTGAAAAAAATTAATAGAAATCCATTTAAGTAAAAATTATATGAGTTAAGATTAGGCTTAATAGCAATATTATTCCAATGTAGGTGTTTTTAATTGATGATGAATTTAAGACAGAATTAAAAGACAATATTTTTTTTCTGTTGTAGAAAAAGACGATAATTAATCCAAAAATAATAACGATAAAAGCCCTTAAAAAATAATTTATTTCTGTAAATAAAAATTGAATTAAAAAATTAAGCGGAATTGTCATTATAAAGGCTATTAATATTACTTTGACTTTAGGTTTTATTAAAAGTATTGCGCTGATAATTAGCACTACTATTCCACAATTAATATAATATCTTAAGCTATTTAAGGTATGAGTAAATGCTGACTCCGGACTATCAAATTTTAAATATAAAAGAATCATCGACATTAAAAGTGCAGTAAAAAGGCTAAATATAATTGCCCTTCTACCTGAATTTATTTTTTCAGAGTCAGTTGCATTTTTGTTAAAATATTTAGAGTAAATATCTATTGACCATAGAGTTGCTAATGAATTAAAAGTTGAATCAATTGTGCTCATGAGTGACGCAAATAACCCACACAAAACAATTCCTTTTAGCCCGACAGGTAGATATGTGTTAACAAGATATGGAAAAGCTAGATCAGGCTCATTAAAAGAATCTCCTAATATTCCAAATAATGCAATTCCCGGGATAACTATTATTATTGCCATTAAATATTTTAAAAAGCCCCCAATCATTAAACCTGATTGAGCATGAGATAAGTTTTTTGCTGCAATCGCTCTTTGCATTATAGATTGATTTGCACACCAATAATTAATATTTAAAAAAAATAATCCAAGTAAATGAGTCCATGGAAGTACTGGATGGTCTGAAGATAAATGAAGGTGCATCTTTTCGGGTGTTTTTATATACAATTGCTCCCATCCACCAAGTGCATTAATTGAAAAGTAACACACAATTGCTCCACCAGTTAATAAGATTAAAAATTGAATTATGTCGGTCTTCACAACCGCATTTAATCCTCCTAAATATGTGTAAATAGCAGAAAAAATACCAAGACTAAAAATCAAAATGCCAATTCTTACAATTCTATTTGAATGTAAAAATAAAAGCTGTTCACTAAACACCATCTCTGCAGCATATGCTCCCCAAAAAAGAGCTGCACCTAGTGTTATAGTGGAGAAGAGTGCAATATTACTTAATGAATAAAAAAGAGCTATTTTTTTTCCTAACTTTTTTTCAATAAAGTCTGTTATAGTAAAAATTTTTTCTCTGAGATAAATTGGTACAAAAATAAAGGCAGCTATTAAAATACCCTGAATTGCATTAATTTCTAGATTAGCCTGAGCTAATCCATATAAATATGCAGAACCCATCATGCCAAGAAACTGATAACCCTGAACATTGGTTGCGATTGTTGATAATGCAATTGAATGCCATTTTAGATTTCTATTTGAAAGAAAATACTCCTCTGCACTTTTGGATTTAACCCTTCCACTTATAGCAATTGAAAAAATTAGTATAAAGTAAACAATGACAATTACAAAATCAATCATAGACTAAAACTAAAATATAAATACAATAAATGATATTAATCGTCAAATAATCCTTCAGAAAGATATTTTAAACCAGTATCACAAGCAACAGTTACTACTTTTGATTTGGGACCAAGTTCCTTTGAAATTTGGATTGCTGCAGCTACATTCATTCCACTTGATGTACCACAAAATATGCCTTCTTTTTTAGCAAGATCTTTACATGTTTTGCGAGCTACAACCTCGTCTATAGATATTACATTATCAACGAGCTTGTCATCGTAGATATTTGGAACAAAACCTAAACCAACGCCCTCAACATTATGTGAGCCTTTAATTCCTTTTGATAAAATTGGTGAACTAGATGGCTCAACTGCAACAACTTTACAATTTGACTTTGCTCTTTTGAGTGCTTTAGCAATACCCATAAGAGTTCCGGCAGTTCCAACAGTATCACATACTGCATCGACATTTCCATCTAGCTGATCTAAAATCTCTTCCCCTAATGGAATAAAACCCTCAATGACATCAGTGTTA
>CABZKA010000005.1 GCA_902526165.1 uncultured Bacteroidota bacterium | reverse complement strand
CTACCTGGAAAAATTATTAAGGCACCACTAAATATAAAGAGATCAATTACAAAAAAACCTGACTCTAAATCTAATCAATTTGAAAAATTTATAAGAAATTTAAGCTCCGAGGAGAGAAAAAAGTGGTATATAAAAACATATTCAGGATTAGCTATTCAACAGATGAAAAAATATAAAATTCCAGCAAGTATTATCTTAGCTCAAGGAATGGTTGAGTCAGCTTCAGGGTCAAGTAATTTAGCTTTAAAATCTAACAACCATTTTGGTATAAAATGCCACCAAGAATGGAGGGGTAAAAAAGTCTATCATGATGATGATGAAAAAAATGAATGTTTTAGAAAATATAATTCACCTTTAGATAGCTATAAGGATCATTCGGAATTTTTAACTACAAGGGGGCGCTACTCATTTCTTTTTAGACTCCCGAAAGACAATTACATAAAGTGGGCAAATGGTTTAAAAAAAGCAGGTTATGCTACAGATCCTAATTATCCAAAAAAATTGATTAGAACTATTGAGGAAAATAAACTTTGGAAATTTGATGGCTCAAAAAAACCTTTGAAACAAAAGAAAAGTAAAGAATTAAAAAATATTCATACTGTTCAAAGGGGGGATACATTGTATTCTATTTCTAAAAAATATAAGATTTCAATAGAAAACATTATGAAAATTAATAATCTAAAAAACAATCAGATTAGTATTGGCCAAAAAATTAAATACGTAAACTAAAATCTAGCCTTTAAGTATATTATTTATTAATCCAGTACAATACATCAAATGATTTTTCACCGATTTATTTGAAGAGTATTTTTTCTGAACTTTATTTAGCTCCTTTCTCAAATCAATTAAGATACCTAATGTTGTAGACCTTATGTCAGATTCATCAACTTTAACTCTAGTTATGCTAGATGATGATCTAAAAAATGATGGAATATTTTGATTTTCTTTCATCAAATACCCTAATCTTTGAATAAAAGCTCTTTGAATATTTCGCCTGTAAATATCAATATTTGAATTATTTTTCAATTCACTAAAAATACCATTCTTTAAATCCAACATTAATTCGTTTATTGAGTAGGCCTTTAATCCATTCAACGCTTCATTTTCAATCACTCTAGCTAGTCTGCCAAAATCAAGGACCCTGTTTAGGTAGCTTGACTGAAGTCCTCTAACTTGATCTACAGCGCCAGCAAATTGAATTTTATCCAATATATCTTTATCTATCATCCATGAAGGAGTTTCAAATAAGTTTTTGTTAAGGAATTGAACACAATTTTTTTGATGATTTTTTTCTACATGACTATATATTGGACCTATTTGATCAGAGGTTTTATAATGCTGATAAATACCTCCAATATTATTTGTTACATGCCCCATGTATCTTCTGAACTGATTAAATACAGCATTATGTAATTCCCTAAGGTTATCATAATTTTCACCTTCGGTTGAAGTCCAATTAATTAATTCAGGATAAATTCTTTTTAAGTTTTTAATTCCATAGTTACTTGACTTTATAGCATTATCACCTAAATCTTCGGTTTGTTGACTAGGATCTACGTTGCCACCCGGACCAAACCTATATTTTAAATCAGTTTGTTTTTCTGTTATCCACTTTCTTAAAACTTCTTTTTCCTCTTCCTCACTTAAGTCAAGTATTGGTCTGTAGCCCCATTTGACAGAAAATCTATCGTATATTCCGCTATTTGGTGTGTTCCAATCAGACGGTATTAGTGCAACTCCTTTGTCTTCAGGTTGAGCAACATAATTGTAACGTGCATAGTCCATAATCGAGGGTGCCGTACCGTATTTTTTTGTGAATGTTACAGATCTTAAAGAATCAACAGGGTATGCACTACTGCTTCCCATATTGTGTGGAAGACCTATTGCGTGACCAACCTCGTGGGCTGCAATAAATCTAACGCCTTCACCCATTAATTCATTTTTTAATTCAACTCCTCTTGCATCCTCATTTACTGCACCTGTTTGAACAACAAGCCAATCTCTAACCAGTTTTAATACATTGTGATACCAATTAACACTGAACTCAATAATTTCGCCAGATCTCGGATCAACAACATTACCTCCATTAGCGTTTACAGTTTCAGAAGCTAAGTATCTAAATACACTGTATCTAACATCCTCAGGACTCCAATCAGGATTTTCATCCTTTGTAGGCGGATCTTTGGCCATAATGGCATTTTTAAATCCTGCTTCTTCAAAGGCAATTTGCCAATCTTCAATTCCTAACTTTATATATTTCCTCCACTTTAGGGGAGTTCCTGGGTCAATATAAAATATAATTGGATTTTTAGGTTCTACCAATTCACCTGCTTTGAATTTGTCTATATCTTCATCTTTAACCTCTAACCTCCATCTTCTCAAATATCTAATTGTTTCAGCTCTTTGATTATCAAGACCATAATCAACCTGCCTATTTGTATTCCATCCAACTCTTTCATCAAAATATCTTCTTTTCATAGGTTTTTTTGGAAGAATAATCATTGAATTATTAATTTCCATAGAAACTGAACCGTTCTTTGCCTCTGTCGATCTATATGTCTTAACATTTCTTACCTCTATATTTTTTGGAAAGGACTTAATATTTTTGATATATGATAGCTTTGAATCAAGACTAGTAATCTTATAGCTTTTTCTGCTTCTTTGCGGATAACCAAGACTTTTTAAGTCTGTAGTAAATAAACTTGTAACATCAATGAGAGATGAATTTACAGAGTCATTTCTGGCTTCAACCTTAAATTTGAACAAAATCGGTTCAAAATTAGAATTTATAACTGCCTCATTAATTGGTAGTGAGTCTGCAGCATAATTTATGTAAGAGGATTCCCTCAATAATACATTATTATTATTTTTTTCCCATCTTAAAACTTGTCGATTCAGAATATGTGAGTATAGTGGAATTGAGACAGACATTTTTGAAATTCTAGTTATCATTAACATATCTCTACCAATTAATGAATCAGGTATCTCATAATAATATTTTTCATCATTTTGGTAGATATTAAACAATCCCTCATCTTTTGATGCCTTTGAAACTATTGATGCAAAACTTTTAGTTTTCGTATTAGAATCAGATTTGGATGATTTTTTCTCGTCCTGAGAATGTAAACTTTTACTAGGTATTAGTATAAAGATTAATAAGAATAGATTTATAATCACTTTCATATTTTAAATTTTTTTAGATTGATTCAACAAAAATGCCAGAGTCATTTTTGAATACCTTTAATAGTTTATTTTTTGTCAAGGATTTTATTGTTTTGTCCCATTTTTTATTACTTAATTCTGCAAATTCTTTTAATTCTCCAATTTCAACTTTTTTATTTTTTTTCATAAAGTCAAAAACTTTCATTTCTTCCTTATTCAATTTCACTTCATTTTTTTCAGGTCGCATTTGAGGAAAAAATATAACTTCTTGTATCGATTTATGATTTGTTAGTAGCATGACCAACCGATCAATTCCAATACCTATTCCAGATGTAGGGGGCATACCGTACTCTAGTGAACGAATAAAGTCATGGTCAATATACATTGCTTCACCATCTCCCTTTTCAGAAAGTTTTAATTGTTCTTCAAATCTTTCAAGCTGATCAACAGGATCATTTAGCTCAGAATACGCGTTAGCTATCTCACTACCATTAACAAAAAGCTCAAATCTTTCAGTCAGGTTTTCTTTTGTTCGGTGTTGTTTTGTTAAGGGACTCATTTCCTTTGGATAGTCAATAATAAAAGTTGGTTGGACAAACTTGGATTCGCACTTATCTCCAAATATTGAATCAATTATTTTTCCTCTACCCATTGTTGAATCAATCTCTATTCCAATACTTTTTGCTTTTTCAGATAATTCCTGGTCATCTAATTTTTCAATGTCCAGTCCTGTTTCATTTTTAATTGCATCTAAAATTGGAAGTCTTTTGTAAGGTCCTTTAAAATCTATTTTCTTATCCCCATAGATAACTTCAGTTTTTCCATATAAGTTAGTAACTGTATCCTCTAATAATTTTTCTGTTAAATCCATCATCCAATTATAGTCCTTGTATGCAACATAAAATTCAAGACCTGTGAATTCAGGGTTATGAGTTCTATCCATTCCTTCATTTCTAAAATCTTTAGCAAATTCAAAAACTCCATCAAAACCACCAACTATAAGTCTTTTTAGATAAAGCTCATTGGCTATTCTCATATATAATGGAATGTTAAGAGAATTATGGTGTGTAACAAATGGCTTTGCTGTCGCTCCACCAGGAATAGGTTGTAAAATTGGAGTTTCGACTTCAGTGAAGTTCAGTTTTTCTAAAAACCTTCTAATTGAACTTATGATTTTTGATCTCTTTAAAAAGGTTTCTTTAACCTCACTATTGACCACTAAATCAACATATCTTTGTCTATATCTTTGCTCTGGATCACTAAATTCATCATATTTATTACCTTCACTGTCCTCTTTTGGGAGCGGTAAAGGTTTAAGAGATTTAGATAGTAATTTGAAATCTTTTACCATGATGGTCATTTCACCAACTTGAGTCTTGAAAAGAACGCCATCAATTCCTAAAAAATCTCCAATATCAAGTAACTTTTTATAAAGATCATTGTATTTCGATTTATCCTTTGAAGTACATATTTCGTCCCTATTAAAATAAACTTGAATCTTTCCAGTGCTGTCTTGAATCTCTGCAAAACTGGCCTTTCCTTGTATTCTCCTTGACATAATTCTGCCAGCAACTTTAACAACTTCACCTTTTCTAAAATTTTCTTTAATTTTTTCAGCTAAGTGACTTACTTGAAAAGTTTCTGCAGGGTAGGGATTTATACCTAATTCAATAATTTTTTTTAGTTTTTCTCTCCTAACCAGTTCTTGTTCAGAAAAATTTGACATGTCATTCAAATATAATAATATAACATGTACTTAATGCTTATGTTTTTTATTTTTATATTCCAATTAAATAGTGTTGAATACCAATAAAAAAATAGAAATAAAAAAACTAGGTTTCAAAGAATACAGTAAGGCTTTAGAAATTCAAAACCATTATCATGATAAGATTTGTAATATCAAATTAAGCAACAGGAAAAATAATAGATCTACACCAACACCAAATTATCTTTTATTTGTTGAGCATAATCATGTTTATACAATTGGAAAAAGTGGAGATTTAAATAACTTGTTATTCGATCAAAATTTACTAAAAAAAAAGGGTATCGAATTAATAAAAATTGGAAGGGGAGGAGACATTACATATCACGGACCCGGTCAGGTAGTATGTTATCCAATATTTGACCTCGAAAACTTTTTTACCGATATCCATAAATATCTTAGAACACTTGAGTTAATCGTAGTCATGACATTAAAAAAGTTTGGAATTAACTCAACAGGAAGTGAGGATCACACTGGTGTTTGGGTTGACAAAGGAATTAAAAATGAAAGAAAAATTTGTGCACTTGGAATTAAAGCAAGTAGATGGGTTACTAAGCACGGATTGGCACTAAACGTTAATACTGATTTGTCTTATTTTGATGGAATTATTCCTTGTGGAATCAAGGGAAAAGCTGTGACTTCAATGAGTAAAGAAATTGGCCAGGAATTAAATATTGATGAAGTGATTGAAGAGCTTTGTCATCAATTTGAATTTTTTTTTAAAAATCAGTAATTAATCAACACTGTAGCAAAGTAGCTCATTCTCGTCACCAACTAATACCAAAAATATTTGATTTTCCTTGTTAGAAAAATCAAAAAACTTTGACGAAAAAATAGGAAAACGATCAACCTTTTGGGTTTTATTAAAAAGGTAAAGTTCTTTAGTGTCAAGGTTTAGTAAAGAGATATAATCTTTGTAAATCTTTAGATTAACATAGTTGCCATAAGGAATCTTAAATTCATTTTCATTCACTAAAAGTTTATTTTCAGTAAGTATAACTAATAAATCTTGATTTGAGGCCACGTTATTTATTTTGCCGGTAAAAGGTTGATATGAAACTTCTCCAGAAATATCAATCTTAACAATTTCATTTCCTTCACTTAGGAATAATAATTTATCCTGATTTTTAAAGACAGTTGACTCATACTTTAAATCTTTAGGTAATTTAATTCTTACCCTCCCTCTTCTATCAAATATTTCAAAAGTTTTATCATCATAATATAGAATAAGAAAATCTTTATTGAGTATTCTTACATGATCCATACTATTAGCTATGTTTTTCTTAGTCTTTGTACCTTTAAAGCCTTTGACAACATTGAGTTTTGAGTCATACATTGAAACGGTTCGTCCTTCCTGAACAACCAATCTGTAATTTTTATTTTTGTCATAATCAAAAACAGATAAATATTTCTCAGTACCACTTACCTTATTCCTAACTTTTTTAACAACATTTCCTTTTACATCAACTATGTAAAGATATTCAAGGGTAAGAAAAACAAATTGTAATCTATTGTTTTTGTACATATCAATTTGATGTACATCACTAATAATCTTTGATTCAAAATTTTTTGACCATATTTTATCCCCACTTAAATCTAATAGAATTATTTTATTATCTGAGTCTTGAAAAAAAACATTCAAATCGTTTGTTCTATGATTCTTAATCAGTGAGGGTGTAATCACAATTTCTTTAGAGTTTTTTGTTTTAAAAACTAATTCTAAATTCCTAATTGACTGTGTGTTTTCATTTGGACTTGTAAATAGTGAAAAATAAGAGAGATTGTTACTGATTTCCTCACTAGTATATATGTATTTATTGCTAAATTTTTCACTATTACTATCATTGTATAAAGCAAAGGTTACAGATTTAGATGGAATTTTTTTTCTAAACTCCTTAAATTCATTTTCCATCGATAAGGTTAAATTATTTCTAAAATTCAAAATAATATTTTCTAATTCGTTTTCAGTCTTTGAAAACAACACTAGGTTTCCAAATTTTGTAAAATACTTGAAGTTGTTAAGTTTATTAAAACCAAAAAGATCAATCTGAAAATTATTTTTTGATAACTCAATAATTTCTTGTCCTCGGTAAAATTGATTCCTTATTATTGACTCACTTAAGTTGATTTGATCAGCATCTCTAAAATTCAAAAGAAATAGAGTATCACTCTCAATTATTAATTCACCAATTTCAGAAACATTCTGATACACTGAATCAATTTCGTAAGTAATTATTGATTCATCTTGTATCATTGAGTTTAAGTTTTTTTTGATCTCAGTAAATTCAAAAGAAATCCTCTCAAGTTTAGAAAAGTTTGTTGGAACTATATCTAAAAAATCTGTTTTAGTTTTTATTAAATTATTTAAAAGTTGAATATTTCTTTTTTGGTCACTTTCAGCAAATCCCAATACATTAATTTCATCGTTTAAAATATCAAATTCGTACGACATAAATTCAGAAAACTTTTCTACATTTTGGGGGATATCTTTGAATTTTAATCCATTGTAGTTTTCCTTTACTATTAGAGAAATATTTTTTGATTTATTTTCATAAAGTTTTTGAAATTTTTCAAACTCAATATTTGAACTGTAAGTTGAGTTACGAATTACATTTTCAATTAAAAGTTTGTTTTTTGATAAATACAATAAATTATTTTGCTGTGTCAGAAAATTAGAATTTTTATCAATGTAAATGTACTTGCCACCATAACTTACTGAGTCAAGTAATTTGTTTGATAGTGTGTCAGTAAATTCATGTATTAAAAAAAGATCAAAGATATTTTTTGAAGTATTATGAAAGCTTATTAACATTTCACCTTTTGGTTTGTAATTTTCAATTAATGATAAATCAAAACCTGTAGATTCTGAGATAAATTCAAGTATTTTATAATTAATATTTTCATATTCTTTAATTAGTATTGTTAAGACTGGATCGTCGGGGATATCTTCAACAATTAATTTCGCTTGTTCATTTTCTGAGCAAGAAATAAGTAATACAATTAAAATAATATAAAGCCTCTTCATTTATTTACTAAAATTATAAAGTTAGATTGTCAGTTTCAACTGTTTATTTTTAATTTTAAATGTTTTTCGATGAAATCTGCATAGGCCATATTTAGAAATCATTTCTTTGTGGTTTATTGTTCCATATCCTTTATTATTTTTCCAACCATATATTGGAAATAAAGTATTTAATTCACACATAATTTCATCTCTTTTGACTTTTGCAAGAATTGATGCTGCTGCAATACTTAAATATTTGTTATCCCCACCAATAATACATTCAAAGTTTATTTTTTTATCTGTTTTAAATCTATTTCCATCAATAATTATTTTGTGTGGCTTTATCTCAAGATTTTCAATGGCAAAATTCATAGCTAAATAAGTGGAATTTAAAATATTGATTTGATCAATTTTTTTTGAGTCAATACTCATAATCGAATATGAAATACAATCTTTAATTATTTCATTATATAGTCGAGTTCTTTGATCTTGATTTAGTTTTTTTGAATCTTTGATAAATTGGTTTTTATAATTTTTTGGTAAAATTACTGCCGCTGCTGTAACAGGACCGGCAAGTGATCCTCTTCCAGCTTCATCAACTCCACATACTAGTTTTTTGTTATCAAAAAGACTCAACATATTATTAAATTAAATTATAAATGCTATTAAATCAATAACTTTAAATAAATAAATGAAGAAACTATTAACAATATCACTTTTTATATTTTCAATTTTTTCTTTTTCACAAGACAATACAATAATTAACAACCTTGAAAATTTAATTGATAATCCCGTTGATTCCATTAAGTCCAAATATTTCAAATTTGATATTTCTAAACTTCAATTTTTTAATGAAAAGAATGATACAATATTCTTAGATACATCTTTAACAATTAAAAATTATTATTCTTTTAATTTCCTTAAGAAAGACGATTTTCATTTACTCAAATCAAACAATGTTGGAAGATTCTATAATACTTTAACATATGAAATTCATAAAGACAACCTTCCCAAACTTGGATATTCAGCCAATGATGTTATGTTAATTCAAAGAGAGGATATTTTATTTAGTAAGGTAGCCTATCCTTTAACTGAGCTTTTTTTTAAATCTGTTTACTCTCAAGGACAGTTAACAGATGCTTACTTTACAAGTAATTTAAATGAGAACCTTAATTTCTCCCTTGCTTTCAAAGCATTAAGATCACTTGGGACTTTTCAGAATAGTTTGTTTGGGTCGAAGCAGTTTAGGACAACATTGAATTATAATGGCGAAAAAATTTTTACAAAGTTTTTTTATTTGAGTCAAAGTTTTGAAAGAAATGAGAATGGTGGTTTGACATCATCTTCTATTGAAAACTATGAGTCAGAGGATCCAATATTCGATGAAAGATCTAAACTCAATGTGAAATTTGAAGATGCAAAAAATAATTACCAACAAAGAATATTCTACTTGAAAAATAACTTTATACTCAGTAACAAAAAAAATAACTCTTTTGACCTTTATCATGTTTTTGACTTTGAAACAAGCAATAATAGATATACACAGGATAATCCCTCATTCTACTATGGCAGTTTAGCCTCAGGTATTAATGAGATTGTCGATCATTATAAGCTGAGGACTTTATCAAACAGCTTTGGTTTATTGAAGGATAATTTATTTTTTGAAAGATTACTTTTACAGTTAAATAATTATAACTTAAATTATTTTAAAGTTGATAATAGTATAGATAGTAAAGTTTTTTCAAAAAACTTTACCTCATTTTCAGTTAAGGCATTTAAAAAAATATTTAATTATGATTTATCGATTGATTTGGAACAAAAAATAAAGGGTGATCAATTGGGTAATAATTTTATTGCAAAAGTTAAAAGAGAATTTTCAGAAAATAATTCATTTAGCCTATCAATTTCTGTAAAACAGAAACATCCTGGTTTAATTTATGAAAACTTTACTAGTAACTATGAAAATATTAATTGGATACAATCATTGAAACTTGTTGAAAATAAATCAGTCGATTTAAAAATTTCAAATTCAACTTTTGGTGATATTGATTTAAACCACTCTATCATTGATGATTTTTTCTATGTTTCAGTTGATTCAAATTCACAACAAATCATGGCACCTATTTTAAATCATTACGACAGAAAAATTCAGTATTCAAGTTTACGTATCAAAAGATCCCTAAATTTCGGTAAATGGACAATTGATAACTCAATAATGTACCAAGTTGTCAATCAAAATGATAATATTTTAAATCTTCCTCAGTTTATTTCCAGGAATACCTTGTATTTTAAAGAAAGGATTTTTAAAAATACTTTATCAATACAAACAGGCATTAATTTTAAAATATTTTCAAAATTCTTTGCAAATGAGTACAACCCGATAATATCAGCTTTTCATGTACAGAGTCAAAAGAAAATAGGAGGGTTTCCCTTGTTTGATTTTTTCTTCAATGCAAAAATTAGACAAACAAAAATATTTATAATTGCCGAACATATAAATTCATCCATAAGCGGTAATAGCTTTTATTCAACACCAGAAAGTGTATACAGAGATTTTGGGGTAAGATTTGGATTTAAGTGGAATTTATTTAACTGATGGTAAGTCTCCGTGAACTTTAGAAGTAAGTTCTGTCGAGCCCATCAAAAATTTATCTATTTCATATGCTGCCTCTCTGCCCTCTGAGATGGCCCACACAATAAGAGATTGCCCTCTTCTTAAATCACCAGCAGCAAAAACTTTTTTATCAGATGTTTGATATTTAGTTGTAAATGGTTTTGAGGTATTGTCTGAATTTAATTTTAAGTCATTGATTATTTCCTTATCTGGACCTGTAAATCCAAGAGCTAATAATACTAAATCACAAGGCCATGTTTTTTCAGATCCTTCAATTTCAACTAATCTCGGTCTTTCATTTGATTTTTTTATCCACTCAACCTCAACCGTTTTTAATGCTTTGACATTTCCATAACCATCATCTATAAACTCTTTAGTTAAAATCGACCATTGTCTTTTACTTCCCTCTTCATGAGAAGAGCTAGTTTTTAGAGTAAAAGGCCAATATGGCCATGGATTTTCAACAGTACGTTGTTTACTTGGTTTTGGTAAAATCTCAAAATTTAATACTGATTTTGCACCTTGTCTATTTGATGTTCCAATACAATCAGATCCTGTATCACCACCACCTATAACTATTACATTTTTATTTTTTGCATTTAGCTCTTCAACTTTACTGAAATTTTCACTAATAACTTGATTTTGTCTTTTCAAAAACCTCATGGCCTGGACTATTCCATTTAACTCATGACCAGGTATTGGTAAATTTCTCATCAAAGTAGCACCGCCACATAATAAAACAATATCGTTATCCTTTTTTAATTTCTTGATTGGCACATCAATTCCAATTTCTGTATTGGTTTTGAATTTAATTCCTTCGAGAGTTAAAATTTCAATTCTTCTATCTATAATTGATTTCTCGAGCTTAAAATCTGGAATACCATATCTTAAAAGTCCACCTATTTTTGAATCTCTCTCATAAACAGTAACTAAATGCCCTGCTCTGCTTAGTTGTTGTGCAGCAGCAAGACCTGCTGGACCTGAACCTACAATAGCTATTTTTTTCCCGGTTCGTCTCTTTGGTTTAATAGGTTGAATCCACCCCTCTTTAAAACCTCTCTCAACAATATATTTTTCAATCAGTTCAATGGATACAGGGGGATTTATAAGACCAAGAACACAAGCTGATTCACACGGCGCAGGACACAGTCTACCTGTAAATTCAGGGAAATTATTAGTTGAATGTAAGATTTTAAGAGCTTCTTTCCAGTTTCTATTGTAAACCGCATCATTAAAGTCAGGAATTAAATTACCTAGTGGGCAACCACTGTGACAAAATGGTACTCCACAATCCATACACCGTCCGCCTTGCTTTATCAGATCATCATCTTTTGGTTTGATTGTAAATTCTTTGAAATTTTTTATTCTTTTTTGAACTGGGACGTAACCTTCAACCATCCTTTCATACTCAACAAAGCCTCTAAGTTTACCCATGATTAGCTTATTATTTCATTTATTTTGGTTTGGGCCATTTTTTCCAAAGCCATTTTATACTCCGTTGGCATTATTTTAACAAACATATTTTTTGATTTGTTCCAATTTAAAATTATTTCTTCAGCAATACCACTGTGTGTGTGTGAGTAGTGTTTTTCTAATAATTCTTTAATTATATCAAAGTCTTGACTATTTAGCTTTTCAAACTCTACCATTTCCATATTGAAATTGTCAATACTATAATTTTTTTCTGATTTATAAATGTATGCAATTCCTCCACTCATTCCAGCGGCAAAGTTTCTTCCAATTTTTCCTAAAATTAGTGCTATTCCACCTGTCATGTATTCACATCCATGATCTCCGACACCTTCAACAACAGCTGTTGCTCCCGAATTTCTGACACAGAATCTTTCACCTGCTATTCCATTTATGTATGCTTCTCCTGATGTAGCTCCGTAAAGGGCAACATTTCCAGTTATAACATTTTCATTGGATTTAAAAGTAGATTTATTTGGTACTTTAACAATAAGCGTAGCACCTGAAAGACCTTTTCCAAAATAATCATTCGTATTACCTTCAATTTTCATTTCAAGACCTTTGGTTGCAAATGCTCCAAAACTTTGACCAGCAGCACCTGTAAAGTTTAATTTCAATGTCCCCTTTGGAAGCCCTTTTTCACCATATTTTTTTGAAATCTCGTTACTTATGATCGCACCTACAGTTCTGTCAGTATTTCTTATCTTATAATCAAGACTCATCTTAATTTTTTTCTCGATGGCCAACCTAGAATTTTTTAAAATTTTAAAATCAATCACAGATGTTAAATTGTGATCTTGGTTAGTCACATTTCTAACAGGAATATTTTCGCTAACATTTGGCTTGTACAATACCTTAGACAAATTTATTCCTCTAGCTTTATAGTATTCAACAGCGTCAGTCATAACAAGTTTTTGACTTTGACCAACCATTTCATTAATTGTCCTAAAACCTAAATTGGCCATTATTTCTCTTAATTCTTGGGCAACGAAATACATGAAATTTATAACGTGCTCAGGCTTGCCTTTGAAATTTTTTCTTAATTCAGGATCTTGAGTTGCAATTCCTACTGGACACGTATTTAAGTGGCAAGCTCTCATCATGATACATCCTGATGCAACAAGTGGAGCTGTCGAGAATCCAAATTCTTCAGCACCAAGAAGACATGCGATAGCAACATCTCTTCCAGTTTTCATTTGACCGTCACATTCAACAACAACTCTTCCTCTCAAGTCATTTAATACAAGTGTTTGTTGAGCTTCTGCAATTCCCAGCTCCCACGGTAAACCTGCGTGCTTTAGTGATGTTAGTGGCGATGCCCCAGTTCCACCATCATAACCTGAAATTAATATTACATCAGCTTTTGCCTTTGCAACACCAGCAGCAATTGTTCCAACGCCAACCTCAGATACTAATTTTACGTTGATTCTAGCCTTCCTATTTGCATTTTTCAGATCATATATGAGCTGAGCTAAATCCTCAATTGAATATATGTCATGATGAGGAGGGGGGGAAATTAAACCTACATAGGGTGTAGAATTTCTAACTTTTGCTATTAGTGGATTGACTTTAGGTCCAGGAAGTTGTCCACCCTCACCAGGCTTAGCGCCTTGAGCCATTTTAATTTGAATTTCAGAAGCATTTGTTAGATAATTAGAACTAACACCAAATCTTCCAGACGCAACTTGTTTAATTGAGCTATTTTTTGAGTCTCCGTTGTTTAGTTTTTTAAATCGATTCGAATCTTCTCCACCTTCACCTGAATTACTTTTTCCTCCAATTCTATTCATTGCAATTGCTAAGTTTTCGTGGGCTTCTTTACTAATTGAGCCGTATGACATGGCTCCGGTTTTGAATCTTTTAACGATTTCAGTCCATGGTTCAACCTCTTCAATTGAAATGGGGTCAAATTCTTCAAACTTTAAAAGCCCTCTGATTGTCATGAATTGTTCACTTTGTTTGTTGATTTTTTCAGCATAAGCTTTATACGTATCATATTTCTCTTCTCTTACAGCCTGTTGAAGTTTTGATATTGTAAAAGGATTTAACATGTGTGCTTCTCCATCTCTTCTCCATCTGTAGTCACCACCTGTTTTCATACTTGAAATATCTTTTTCACTCTTAAAAGCATATTCCATTCTGGCTGAAACTTCTTTTTCTAAAACATATAAACCTGCACCTTCAATTCTAGAGGGAGTATTATTAAAGTACTTGGATACAAACTTTTTCCTCAAGCCCAAGGCTTCAAAAATTTGTGCTCCCCGGTAGGAATGTAGTGTTGATATGCCGATTTTGTTCATGACTTTAAGTATACCCTTTGCAATAGCTTTATTGAAATTAGTTATCGATTCATCAAGTTTTTGGTTGTTTAAAAAACCAAGTTTGTGGTGATATTCAATTATTTCATTGACCATGTATGGGTTTATTGCACTGGCTCCATAACCAAAAAGCATAGAGAAATGATGTGGTTCTCTTGGCTCAGCTGATTCAATAACGATTCCAAATTTTGATCGTTTTTTTCTTTTTATCAAGCTGTGGTGTACATATGAGCAAACAAGTAAAATTGGTATAGGAGCGTATTTTTTAGATGTTTTTCTGTCACTTAGTATAATGATATTATGACCTGTATCGATTTTCTTTTCAACTTTATCAACAATTTTGTCCAATGCTTTCTCAAGACCATTGTGACCTTTACTAATTTCATAATTGACATTTATTGAACATGCCTTGAAATCTTCATGATCAATATGCTTGATTTTTTCAAGGTCACCATTTGAAATGATTGGATTATTAATTTTGAGTTTTTTGGCGTGGTCAGGAATTAAATCAAATATATTATAGTCACTTCCTAATGATAAACTGGTGTCAGTAATTATTTCTTCTCTTATCCCATCAAGGGGTGGATTTGTAACCTGAGCAAAAAGTTGTTTGAAATAATTGTAAATAAGTTGTGGTTTTTTTGACAAAACTGCAAGTGGTGTATCAGTTCCCATTGAACCAATAGCTTCTTTACCATTATTACACATGGGTAAAATAATGGTTTTAAAATCTTCTTTTGTGTAACCAAAGACTTTTAATCTAGTTTCAAAATTTAATTTTTCTTTTACTGTTTTTTTTATTCTGTAAGGAACTTTACTAAGTGGCAAAACATTTGATTTTACCCATTTACTGTAGGGGTGTTTTTTTACAATTGAGTTTTTAATTTCATCATCTTCTACAATTCTTCCCTCATTCATATTAACCAAAAACATTTTTCCTGGCTCTAGTCTTCCATGCATTTTAATATTTTCAGGTTCAATGTCTACAACACCTGTTTCAGATGACATTATTACATATCCGTCGTGAGTGACAGAGTATCGAGATGGTCTCAATCCATTTCTGTCCAATAATGCACCAATGTAATCACCATCCGTAAACGGTATTGATGCTGGTCCATCCCAAGGCTCCATTAAACAACTATTAAATTGATAAAATGCTTTTTTGGATGATGACATGGTCTTGTGTTTTTCCCAAGCTTCAGGCACAAGTATCATCATGACTTCAGGCAAACTTCTACCAGTCATTAACAACAGCTCTAAAACCATATCCATTGATGCTGAATCTGATTTTCCTTCTAAAATTATTGGAAAAACTTTTTTTAAATCACTTTTATCAATTAAATCAGAATCCATTAACTCTTGCCTAGAAACCATTCTGTTAATATTACCCTTTAGCGTATTAATTTCACCATTGTGACACATATATCTGAATGGTTGAGCAAGATCCCAAGTTGGAAAAGTATTGGTTGAGAATCTCTGATGAACCAAAGCAAGTCGAGTTACTAGCATTGGGTTTTTTAAATCAATGTAAAATCTTTCAATATCCTCTGGGACTAAGAGTCCTTTATAAATTATTGTCTTGTTATGTAAACTAGAAAAATAGAAAAAACTTTTTTGAGATAATTTGGATTGATAAATTTTATTTTCCGCAATTTTTCTCGCAACATATAGTTTTAATAAAAAATCTTTTTCAGTCTGATTTGAATCTATTTTACCAATAAATACTTGTTTTATATTAGGTTGAGATTGTGATGCAATTGCTCCAACAACTTTTGAATTAACAGGAACATCTCTCCATCCTAAAATATTTAAGCCTTGTCTTTTAATTTCTTCTTCAAAAATGTCAACACAATAGTTGAGTTGGTTCTTTTTAGGGGGGAGAAAAACCATACCTACAGCATATTCTTTGAATTCCGGAAGTTCAAACTTACATTCTTTTTTAAAAAAATTATTGGGTATTTCTATCAATATTCCAGCTCCATCTCCAGTCCTTCCATCAGAACTAACCGCCCCTCTGTGCTCAAGACAAGTTAAGATATTGAGAGCCTTAGAAATGATATCATTTGTCTTCTTTCCCTCCAGGCTGCATATGAAGCCGGCACCACAGTTTTCATGCTCAAACGATGGATTATAAAGACCTTGTTCTTTCAAAACTCAAATTTTATAAGGACTTACTAATTTATGCATTAATTAATCCTGTAGGAATTAATTTTAATCAATAATCAATCCAATGTCCAATAAATATTAACTTTTTAAAATATACTATCAATTTTTATTTTTTTTACATATTTTGGTTCAATTATTGAGAATTCTAAAACAAAAAATTAAATGGAAACAGCGATTATAATCATATTTATTCTGGGTTATTTGGCGATTGCCTTTGAGCACTCACTTAAAATAGACAAATTAGTTCCTGCACTTGTAATGATGGCTCTCATATGGGCTATTATTTCATTTTTTGGTTTAACTGTTTATGATATAGACCCAGCTACAAAAAGCTTGGTTCCAAATAAACTTGAAAAGGTTATAAACTATTTCTTGGGCCACACGGCTGAAATTCTAATTTTTTTAATTGGTGCAATGACGATTGTGGAAATTATAGATTTCTTTAATGGTTTTTCAACGATTAAAAACCTCATCAAAACAAAAAGTAAGATAAAAATATTGTGGATTATATGTTTTCTTGCTTTCTTTTTATCTGCAATAATTGATAACCTTACAGCAACAATAGTACTTGTAACTATTTTACAAAAGATACTAAAAGACAGAAATTTAAAATTGTGGTATGCCGGAATGATTATTGTTGCCGCAAATGCAGGTGGCGCATGGTCTCCTATCGGTGATATAACAACAACTATGCTATGGATTGGTAAAAAGGTTACACCCATTGCTCTACTAAAATATTTGATCATTCCTTCTCTTGTTTGTATGTTAATACCGACTTACGTTGTTTCTCGATATAAAGTCTTTCAAGGTGAAATTAACCCAATTGTATCAAAAGAATCTGAAAATAAATTTGGTTCAAAAATTTTAATTATAGGTCTTTTGTCAATACTATTTGTACCTTTTTTTAAGGTAGCTACAGGCTTACCTCCTTATGTAGGTATGATGTTATCTTTAGCCTTCGTAGCAACAATTGGTGAAATATATAATTATATGTTATTGGAACCTGCAAGCTCTGTACATCACAGTCCTGTACATCACGCTTTAACTAAAATTGAAATGCCAAGTATTTTATTTTTCTTAGGAATCCTTATGGCTGTAGGTGGGTTAGAAGCTCTAGGAATTGTATTTGAGGTGGGTCAAACTATGGTTTTAACTTTTGAAAATGTTGATTGGTTTCTGTTCAAGGGACTAGATATTGTAGTTTTTATTTTAGGTTTTCTTTCAGCAGCCATTGATAATGTTCCTCTTGTAGCAGCTTCAATGGGAATGTTTGGAGAGGCGGTTGACGATCCTCTGTGGCATGGAATAGCTTATGCTGCAGGTACTGGTGGAAGTATGGTTATTATTGGATCAGCTGCCGGTGTCGTTGCAATGGGAATGGAAAAAATTGACTTTATATGGTATCTCAAAAAAATTGCTTTCTTAGCCTTTATTGGTTACATAGCTGGTTTCTTAACTTTTATTTTTCTTAGAGATTTCGTCCTTTAATGAATTATGAAGAGTCCATAGAATGGCTCAATACTATCCCATTATCATTTGATAGAAACAATAAAAATTACGCGTTTAAATTAGATGGAATAAAAGCTTTCCTTTCACACTTAGATAATCCTCATTCAAAATTAAAAATTATTCATGTTGGCGGTACCAATGGTAAAGGTTCTACTTGTAGTATTATTTCATCTATATTACAGGAATCAGGATATAAAATAGGTGCTTTTACGTCTCCACATATCAAAGATTACAGGGAAAGAATTAGAATTGGAAAAAACTTTATTGAAAAAGATTTTATATTGGAGTTTATTAGGATTAACAATTTAAAAATTGAAGAATTGGGTCTTACATATTTTGAAATTTCTTTTGCAATGGCAGTAGATTATTTTGCAACAAAAAAAGTTGATTATACAATACTTGAGGTTGGTTTAGGTGGCAGATTAGATGCAACAAATGTTGTTGACCCGGTCATTTCTGTTATAACCAATATAGGTTATGACCACAAAGAATTTCTAGGAAATAGTTTGGAGGAAATTGCCAGAGAAAAAGCAGGAATAATTAAACACAATAGGCCTATTGTCATAGGAGAAAAAAATCCAAAAATCATAAATTTATTCAACATCGAAGCAGATAAAAAATCTGCTCCAATTTACTTTTCAAAAATATCACAAGAATACAAAAGTGACATGAGCGGACCCTTTGTTCAAAAGAATATTTCACTTGCACTAAAAGCCGTAGACATTCTAAAGCTTGGGATTGAAAAAAATGATATTCTTAATGGAGTTTTGAATATTAAGGAAAATACAAAGATTTATGCTAGATGGGAGTTGATTAGCAAAAAACCTAAAATTATATTTGATGTGGGACATAATATTTCAGCATTAAAAATATCATTGTCAGAATTGAAAAATTATTCTAAAGTAGTATTCGGAACATTGGAAAAAAAAGATCAAATTGATATTATAAAGATTCTACCAATTAATTTTAGATATTATTTCTGCCCTGTTAAATCTGATAGATCATTGTCAATATATAAAATTGATAATGAGGCAATAAAAATGGGGCTAAAGTACTCGTTGTTTGAAAACATTAATGATGCTTTAAATGCTGCAATTGAAGATTCTGATGAAAATGATTCTATACTTGTCACAGGCTCTACTTTTCTTTTTTCTGACCTATATCAGTATATATAATTATACTATATTTGGCCATCCTAAGGGCGCTTAGCTCAGTTGGTTCAGAGCACTTGGTTTACACCCAAGGGGTCGGGGGTTCGAATCCCTCAGCGCCCACAGTGAATAATCCTTTGGTGAAGCAAAAAGCTTGTTATAAGTAAATAGTAATCAAAGGATTTTTTTATTCGAAAATTCTAATTAGAGTAAAGAAATTGTTTTTCAATAGGAACGCCGTATAGTGATTCCAGTTCCTTTATGTTATCCTTGTAAACTTTCGTTTTTGGAGGAACACTGAAATTTTGCCAGAAAAATTTGTTATATGGCACTCTGTATAACGACATATCTTTTTGTTCCATATCTAGGAAATTGTCAAATTTTGATTTTTCTTCTATAAGTTTAGTTACAAACAGCTCATGTCTAAAAGATACCGGGTAAAACTCTTTTACTTTTTGACCTGAACTAATCATTGTCCTCTTTACATTTTCTGGAAGCCTCCGCGCCCCGACCCATTCTCTTGTCATATAGCTTAAATATAATTTACCAGAAATATTTTTTTTATAAATCCAAATACTATTAGCATACCTGCCTACATTAGGATCTCTTTCATATTCAAGTCTATAAATTTTATATGATTCATATCCAATGTACAAAGTTATTTTAGCCTCTTCCTTGTCAATACCTTCAAAGATTAGAACATCCTCTCCATCATATGATGAATTACCAATTTTTTTCCAATTATAACTTTTAGTTCTTATTCCTTTTCTTAACGGATTACTCCACTCCGTATACCTAAGTGGATGAAACTGAGATTGATTTTTTACAAATCTATAATCTGATGATTTCCTAATATTTTCGACACTTGCTCTTACTATATTTGAATTAGGTCCTTGATCAATTGCTTTAATAAAATGCTCTAAAAAAAAACGACATTTATTTTCTTCCACATCCCATCTTCGATATAAAATATTCAATTGATGAGATTTACTGATTGTATTTACTTTCAAAAGTTTAATAGCTTGATTCACATAATTGATTGGGGCTTTAACAACCACTTCGTCAAGAGCAGTTAGTTTTTCTTTTAAAATTATTTTTTTGTTTTTTCGATTAATAAATTCCCTTACATTAATTTTTAGTGTTTCGAATCCTATAGATGAAATCTCAAGTTCATTATCTAGTTCGTTTACAGTTACTAAAAATGAAAATGTACCTTCCATAGTGGAGGTGGTCCCAATATTTTTTTTTAGAATACCAACTGCAGCAAAAGGAACTTCATAATCAAACTCATCAACAACCGATCCCTCAACAATAATATTTTGAGTATACAGGATGTTACTTAAAAAAAGTAATGTAATTAAAATATATGAGTTAATTTTAAAAATCATTCACTTAAATATAAGAATAATGTTTTTCGAAAATAAAATTAATTTTCCTCAGAAATTTAAATTTATTACTATTTACATAATGTCTGTCCTTTATATTAATATTGGTATTAACCATTTTGTAAATCCAGATTTTTTTTTGGTAATTGTTCCAGACTATTTGCCGTATCATTTAGTATTAGTATATATTTCTGGATTGTTTGAAATCATTTTTGGTCTATTACTAATCTTCAAAAAGACAAGAAAAATTGCAGGAATTGGATTGATTTTTCTTTTGATTTTAGTTTTCCCGGCTAATATATTTCTTTTTCAATCAACAGAAGCTCAATCTGTTTACGAAATATCTCAAAATAAAGCACTTGTTAGGATGTTTTTTCAAACCCCTCTTATATTGATTGCATTTTGGCACTCAATATCAAAAGAACATAAATATTTTGATATTTTTTGTGGAATTTTTTTTATTCCTACAATTTTATATTTTATGAGTCTTTCAATATAAAATCCTTATATTAAAATTATGATTTTAAACAATTGTAAGTATTTTCTTTTTGCAATATCATTCTGTTTTGCATCAGCTCAAGTTGATGATATTTTCATTGATTCATTAATTAAAAATGAGGATGTTAGATTTTTTCAGAATTTAGAATATGGAGATAAAAAAAGAAATAAACTGGATCTTCTAATACCAAAATCAAAAATAAAAACACCACTTGTTATTTTTTTGCATGCTGGGGGTTATAAAGGTGGAAATAAAGAAAGTTCGTATAAAAAAAATAATATAGTTAGAGTTAGACGTATTTTGAGAAATAAAATTGCATTTGCTACAATTAATTATAGCTTTTTAAATAATAATGATGGCTTATTATCTTCCCTAAATGATGCAAAGTTGGCTTTGCAGTTTTTAAAGTACAATCACTTAAATTTTAATATAAACAGAGATAAGGTCATTATCTGGGGAGTTTCATCAGGCGCAAATTCTGTTCTCTGGTTGGGTTTGTCCGATGATATGGCTGAAGATGAAAATGAAAATAGAGTTTTAAGAGAATCAACCAGTGTTAAAGGAATAATTGCTATAAATGGTGCCCATTCATTTAACAGTGAAAACTGGAAAAAAATGATAAATATGCCAGATAAAATATTTGATATTATGATCAAAAGATTTTTAAAATACCCTGGAATCGATGTAGAAAAGTGGTTAGTTAACTATAAACTAGAAAAATATCAACAGTCGATTGATTATTTTAATTTTATGGATTCATCTGACCCTGCATTATTTATTGGTAATTATGGCGACATAACACCCAAAACAATTTCCAGTTTTAATCATCATCCAATGCATGCAAAGTATTTGAAGCAAAGGGCTGACTCCCTATCTCTAACAAACTATGTTTTCGCTCCGCAGTTAGGAATTAAAAGTGAAGAGGTTAACGATATTGTAAATTTTATACTTAAACAAGTTTCTGATTAATAAGTAATTAAAAAAAAATTCGGATATTTGAATTATGGTTGTGAGCTGTAATAATGGGACCTTATCTACCTTTGTTCCTAGTGATGAAAATCCTTGGGATATTTCAAAAATTTTGCTTGTCAATAGACGACTAGGATTTGGAATAAAACACTCTGATATACAATCTAAATTATCTCTGAGTCCTGAAGAACTAATAGATCAGTTAATTGATAATGCTAAAAATTTACCTTTAACACCTGATCCCGGTTGGGCAAACTGGACCAATACGGATTTCAGAAATGCAGGTGGAAACAGAGGCCCTTTTTTTAGAAATCACCAAAGAATTATGTTTGATGATTTTTTAAAAAATGGTATGCGTGATCGACTTACATTATTTTGGAGTAATCATTTTGTGACTGAGTACTATATGTATAACAATCCTGCATATACTTTCAGATATTATAACAATTTACAAGCTAATGTTTTTGGTAATTTTAAAAATTTTGTTTCGATAATTGGCCTTGATGATGCGATGCTTATGTATTTGAATGGCTATGAAAATAGAAATAATGCTCCCAATGAAAATTATGCAAGGGAGCTTTATGAATTGTTTACATTAGGAGAAGGCAATGGTTATACCCAAGATGATATCACTGAGACTGCTAGAGCTTTAACTGGCTACAATAACAGACAGGACGGTGGGCCAATATACTTTAATCCGAATAGGTTTGATGGTGGAGAAAAAACCATTTTTGGAAGAACTGGTAATTGGAATTATGACGACGTAATTAATATTTTGTTTGAAGAAAAAAGTGATTTAATTTCAGAATTTATTGTTAGAAAAATATACAAACATTTTGTTAGTCCTGATGTTAATAATGATATCATCAATGAGCTTTCAAATTATTTCAAAGACAATAATTTTGAATTAGAACCACTTTACAGAAAACTATTTAAAAGTGAGCACTTTTTTAATTCTTTTGCAAGTAATGTACTAATTAAAAGCCCTGTTGATCTAATGGTCCAAATTGAAAAGGAGTTTAATTTTGAAAAGCCTGATAACTTCAATGATAATTTATTTAATTATTTAAGAGCTAGATGTAGTGATATGGGTCAAGAAATTCTTAACCCAATTGATGTTGCAGGATGGCAAGAAAACCATGATTGGATCTCCACAGGGACACTTCCTATGAGATGGGAATTTTCGGATTATTTGTTATCTAGATACTGGATTAAAAATAAAGAACAGTTCAGAGATTATGCATTAAGTATAGTTGGAATTGATGAAACTAATCCGATTGAAATAGTTAAAAAAATCAATAAATATATGTTTTGCAACTATGAAATGATGGATGACGAGTTGAATGATGCTTTAGCTGCTTTTAAAGGTGATGTCCCCGATGATTATTTCAATGGTGGAGGATGGACGTTAAATGAAACTTATGCACCCAATCAAGTTTATGCATTGATATTATTTTTTGTCAAACTTCCCGAATATCAACTAAAATGAGTAAAAAGAACTATTTAGATTCAAAAAAGCATAGGGAAGAGCATTCAAGATGGGACAGAAGAGGGTTTCTCAAAGTCTTAGGGATTGCCGGTGCAGGTTCTATTTCACTAGGAAATACTAATATTTCTGTTCTTAACTCCAATTTTTTAACTAATGCTTTGTCTGACTCTTTATCGGACAGAGTTTTGGTTTTAATTAGACTTAAAGGAGGTAATGACGGGTTAAACACGATTATCCCACTTTATGATTATGACACGTATGTTTCCAAAAGACCATCAATTCATATTCCTAAAAATAATTTAATTAGATTAAGTGATGATTTTTCAATGCCTGATCATATGCGTAATTTATCTAGTTTTTGGGAAAATGGCAAAATGAGAGTGGTTAATGGTGTAGGTTACGATGGGCAAAATTTATCGCATTTTACTTCGTCTGATTATTGGGCAACTGGATCAACTAACAAAAGCGACATGGTATCCTCCGGCTGGCTCGGTAGATATTATGATGAAAAATACTTCGATTATACAACAAATCCACCTGAAAAACCAGTTGCTGTTCAAATTGGAAGTAATGCAAACCTGATTTTTAATGGAGCTTCTAGAAATTATGCTTTTGCTGTTGCTAATGAGTCTAGGCTGGAAAGAGTCGCTGAGAGAGGTGAATTTTATTCAACTCAAAATCTTCCTGATTGTACACATGGTGACCAATTGGAATTTTTAAGAAGAGTTAGTAATACAACTTACGATTATGCAAAGGTTATCAATGATGCATTCAAATCTTCAACTGATTTTAATGGGTATGAGACTCAAGAAGGCTTAGATAAACAACTTAGGCTTGTTGCTAAACTGATTAAAGGTGGTTTAGGTTCAAAAATTTATATGGTTTCAATTGGTGGTTTTGACACTCATGGAAATCAAGCTTTAACTCATCAATACCTATTATCTAGTTTATCATCTGCTGTGAAATCATTTTATGATGATTTGGCAGAAGATGGTTTTGACTCAAAAGTATTATCAATGACCTTCTCAGAATTTGGAAGAAGAGTTGGTGAAAATGGTTCTGAAGGAACAGATCACGGATCTGCTGCTCCAGTAATGCTTTTTGGCTCTCCATTAAAAGGAAGTGGTTTTATTGGTAGCCACCCAAGCTTATCAAATCTGAACAGAAGAGGAAATATGTATAATACTGTTGATTTTAGATCAATTTACCAAACTGTATTAACTGATTGGTTGTGTGGTGATTCAAATTTCATCAATGCAGCTATGCTTGGAAATGAGTATGATTTATTAGGCCTAGGATTTGGATGTCAGGATAAAGATGTTGTTGATTATGATAATTTATTGAATTATCATGCTCCAATATATGCAAACTATGATCAAAGAGTTAGCCTAAACTTAAGAATTCAACAAACTCATAAAGTAAATATTAAAACCTTTGATATTTTAGGTAGGCATGTAAATACCATTTTTAGTGGAGACTTAATTAGGGGTGAACATCAGTTTTCTTTAAGTCATGATAAAAATGGTAAACTATCAGCAGGACAATATTTTTATAGAATAAATTTGGTAGGTGGACCTACGCTAAGCAAAGCGTTTGTTGTTAGATAGAACTAAAAATCTTCTCCATTTTTTTCTCTTCATCATTAGCCAAATCTTTATCGACTAGTATTCTTCCGCTATACTCATCAGTTATGAATTTTTTCCTTGATGCTATATCTAACTGAACTTGAGGAGGAATCACAAAGAATGAACCAGCAGACGCCCCTCTTTCGACAGGGACAATTGCAAGACCATTTTTCACACTTGAGCGAATTTTTTTATATGAGACAAGTAGGGCATCATCAATTTTTTTCTCAAATTCTTCAGATTTTTTAATTAATGCACTTTCTTCTTTTTCAGTTTCTTTCATAATGCTATTTAATTCCTCTTTTTTGTGATCTAAATGAGTTTTTCTCTCATCTCTGAGGTTTGATGTTTCATTCAATTTTTCTTTTTTCTCTTCAATTTCAGACTTTGACGCATTGATCTGCTTTTCGGAGTATTGAATTTCTAATTCTTGATATTCTATTTCTTTACTAAGAGACTCAAAAGCCCTATTATTTCTAACATTTTTTTGTTGATCATTGTATTTACTTATCATTCCTCTAGCTTCTTCAATTTTATTTAATTTTTCTTTAATAACATTTTCAATCTCTGTTAATTCTTCATTTATCTTATTCATTCTGAAGTCTAAACCTTCCACTTCATCTTCTAAATCTTCAACTTCGAGTGGAAGTTCTCCTCTTACACTTTTGATTTTATCTATGCGTGAATCAATTAATTGCAAATCATACATTGCTCTTAATTTCTCTTCGACTGAATACTCAACTTTTTTAGCCATATTAAAAATAATTTACAGGATTTGTTTTACTTTTTGCAATAATGCACGCAAACTTAGGAATTTTTTTGTTAAGATAATTTAAAATAGTCTCTTTTATGTGTCTTTCACTTTCATGGTGTCCAATGTCGATTATTAATATTTTTTTATTAGGCTTAAAAAAATCGTGGTATTTAAAGTCTGCGGAAATAAAACAATCAGCTTTTTTAAAAATTGCATTGTCAATTGCAAAACTCCCAGAGCCCGCTAGTATAGCTACTTTTTTAATTTTTTTATCTAATAGTTTGGAGTGTCTCAAATATTTTAAATTTAATTTATCTTTTAAAAATTCCAGAAAATTGTAGTCATTTATGGAATGACTCATTGAACCAATACTCCCCATTCCTTTTAAATTATTATTTTCATTATTAACCAGTATTTCTTGATTTTTTAAGCTTAGAATTTTACCAAGTTGATAACTAGTTCCTAATGGATTGTTATCCAAGTTAGTATGTATGCAATAAACATTAATGTTATTTTTTAAACACCTAATTATATACTTATTTATCCTTTCATCCGTTTCGTTGGTTTTTGGATCTGCTATAAATAAAGGATGAAAACTTATAATTAAGTTTGCTCCATTTGAAATACATTCATCAATGACGTTATCAGTTATATCGAGTGTTATTACAGCTTTGGTAATTTCAGATTTTAATTCACCAACCAAAAGCCCAACATTATCAAACTCCTCAGCATCAGAAAGTGGGCACCAATCATCCAATATTTTTATAATTTTTGAAAGTAACACCAAATTTTTTATCAAATATAAAATTTATATTTTCGCCATTAGATGTTAATTAGAAAAATACTCTTTCCAGTTGCAATATTAAATTTTCTATTTCAACTAACTAGAAGTTTTTTATATTCTGCTAATTTCCTAAAGGTTCACGAAACCAAAATAAATACAATTTGTATTGGAAATTTATCAATGGGTGGAACAGGTAAAACACCATTAGTAAAATTTTTAATTGAGAGATTTCCCAAAAAAATAAACATCTCAGTATTGAGCAGAGGTTACAAAAGAAAGACAAACGGTCTAGTGGAGGTTTTGGCAGGCTCTCATGTAAATGATGTTGGAGACGAAAATTTTATGATAAAACAAGCATATAAAAATGTAAATGTTTTTGCTTGCGAAGATCGGTTATTCGCAATTGATAAAATTTCAAAAAATTTTAGTGCTGATGATATTCTGATACTTGATGATGCGATGCAGCACAGAAGAATTAAGTGTAAGTTAAATATACTTTTAACAAAGTTTGAAGAACCATTTTACAATGATTATATTTTCCCTTTCGGTAATTTAAGGGAACCAAGAAATGGTTTTAAAAGAGCAAATCTCATTATAATTACTAAATGCCCCAATAATTTAACATCATTACTGAAAGAAAATATTGTAAAAAAAATTAAACCCTTGAGTAATCAAAGAATTTTGTTTAGTAAAATTATTTATGAAGATATTTTAAAAGGGAAAAAAAATATTCATATTTCAGACTTAAATTCTGATTTCCTATTAATAACAGGAATTGCAGATAGTAAACCATTAACAAGACATTTAAAATCGAAAAAATTAAAATTCAAACACTTAACATATAACGATCATCACAATTATAATCAAAATGATATTAGAGAAATTTTAAGGTATGGCAGAGATAAAATAATATTAACAACCGAGAAGGACTACTTTAAAATTATGTCGATTCATGATTTTAAAAATTTGTTTTATATAGAAATTAAGATAGATTTCTTTGGAAAATCAAATGATTTAGTAAATCTAATCTCAAATAAATTAAATTTCAATTGACGTGTTTTTTCGCTTTGTAAGATGATCTTACAAGTGGCCCACTTTCTACATGTATAAAGCCTAGATCTTTTGCAAAATCCTTATAAAAATTAAATTTTGTTGGTTCAATAAATTCCTTGACGGGCAAATGATTTTTACTGGGCTGTAAATATTGTCCAATAGTGACCACATCGACATCTGCTCTTCGCAGGTCACGCAGCGTTTCCATAACTTCAAATTCTTTCTCCCCCAATCCGAGCATAATTCCAGATTTAGTTCTTTTCGCACCATTATCTTTTAGGTATTTAAGAACGGTCATACTTCTATCGTATTTAGCCTGAATTCTAACTTCACGAGTTAGTCTTCTAACTGTTTCAATATTGTGAGAAATAACTTCAGGATTTGCTTCAATAATTCTGTCTAAAAGTCTCTCAACACCTTGGAAGTCTGGAATTAAGGTCTCCATGGTTGTATTCGGGTTGAGTCTCCTAACGCTTTTCACTGTTTCGGCCCAAATTATTGAACCTTGATCATGTAAATCATCACGATCAACAGATGTTATTACAGCATGTTTAATTTTCATAACAGAAATTGATTTTGCAACTTTTTCAGGCTCCTCCCAGTCAACTGTTTCTGGTTTTCCAGTTTTAACTCCACAAAACCCACAAGATCTCGTGCAAATGTTACCTAAAATCATAAATGTGGCTGTACCCTCTCCCCAGCACTCGCCCATATTTGGACAACTACCCGATGAGCATATGGTATTTAATTTATACTTATCAACTAAACCTCTGATTTCTGAATATTTTTTGCCTGTGGGTAATTTTACTCTTATCCAGTCAGGTTTTTTTTTGAAATCCGATCTCTGCTTTGAAATGATTTTATTAGTTTTCTTTAAATCGATACGACTCCAACTTTCTTTTACTTTATTATCTAATATTTTTGTGTTCAATCTATCTTTACTTAAGAGTTTACAAATATATAACTATATAATCAAAATTTATACTAAAGTTATATACCAAATTGAAAAGATTGTTAAAAAAACTATACCTGAAAACGAATATAGTTTCATTGATTTTGAAAGTTTATACTTTTCTGGCATAAATTTACTATTCACAAGAGAATAATTCATAATTGCATAAATAGGTGCAGTTACAAATGAAAGAATAGTTGCTATTTTGATTAAGTTGCCCATTTCCGATTCGAAAAATACAAAAATTATCATTGTCATTGTTGCTATAATTAATATCCATCTATTGTATCCACTAAATTTCTTAAAGTTTAGTAATCTTAATGTTTGACTCATAGCTCTTGGGGAGGCATCTAAACAAGTTATAGTGGTGCTAAGCATTGTTGTGAATGCAGCAATTGAAATCAAAATTTTAACATTATCTCCTAAGTTGATTGTATATAATTGTATCAGTTGATTAGCAAATTCAGATCCATTATTTGAAAATGATTGTCCTGACCCAAACATAACAAAAGCACCCAGTAAAATAAAGCATAAACCGATTAATACAGTTGTAATATAACCTACATTGAAATCAAATAATGCTGATTTGTGGTCCATTCTATTGTTCAATTTTACCTTTTCTTTGGTCCAGATGGATTGCCAAATTGAAATATCTAAAGGAGCAGGCATCCAGCCCATGAAAGCAACTAAAAAAACTATTCCTGAAGCTTCGATTGGAAATATTTGATTGGTTATTATATCTCCAGGATTATTATTACATGCAAAACCTACCGCAAGCAATGTTGATAAGACTAAAATTACTATAACTACTTTTATAAAATTATCAAGTAATTTATATTTTCCAAATGTAAGAATTACAATACAAAGAATTAAAATGCACAACGACATCATGGTTATATTTGTTGTAAAACCAAAAAGTTCAACTGCCAATCCTGCAGTTACTATTGTTACAGCCGCTTGGATTGTAAAAATTGTAACAATTGATAGCATTAAATAAATGTATAGTACGTAGTTGCCAATTTTTTTATAACCTTGCAATAAGGTTTCACCTGTTGAAATAGCGTATTTAGTCCCAAATGAAAAAAATGGATATTTAAAAAAATTACATAACAGTAATGCCCAAATTAACCCAAAACCAAATTCTGCACCTGCCTTGGTTGATTGAACAAGATGGGAAACTCCTATGGCAGCCCCTGCAAATAATAAACCAGGCCCCAGTTTCTTAACTTTATCAATCATTATTTTTGATTTTTTCAATCAAAAGTTTTTTTGCTCTAAAAATTTTAATCTTAATTGTGTTGATAGGTTGTTTGAGCTTATCAGAAATTTCCTTAATCGATAGGTCATCAAAATACCTGTATTTTAAAACTTCTTTATAATTAGGTTTTAATTGATTTATTTTTTCCTTTAGTCCATCAAAGCTCTCTTTTTCAATAAAATCTTCTTCTGGACTTCTTGACAAATTATGTTTTTCAATATTTTCATAATCATCAATTATTGTTTTCTTTTTTCTTAATTGGTCTGAATAAGTATTTTTTGCAATTGAAATCAACCATGTTTTAAATAAAAACTTTTTGTCATAAAGTTTTATTTTTTGAAAAGCCTTTGAAAATGTTTGAATCGTAATTTCTTCAGAAACGAACTCATTTGATGTTTTTTTCAGTATGTAATTGTAAACATAATCCCAGTTTTCATTCAACAACTTATTAAAAGGAGTTTTTTTTTCATCAAAATTTGAACTCATTTACATCAATTCAAATTTAAATTGGATTTCTTGCAATCATTTTCCTCTGGAAGTTTTCCACACAAACTACAGGGCTTACCCTCTTTATTTAAAAATGGATTATTTGATGCACATGTTCCTGAAAACTTACCGTCTTTTTTAAAAATTATTTTGATTGAAATTCCTGCGAAAGCAATAGTTAATAGAATAATTGATATAAAAAATAGTTCCATGAATTAAATGATGTTAACCTCTTCTTCAAGCAAGATATCAAATTTTTCTAAAACCTTGGATTTTATTTTTTCTGAAAATGAATATATTTCTTTGCCAGTTGCATTACCAAGATTTATGATTACCAATGCTTGATTCTTATACACACTAACATTTTTTTCTCTGATATTTTTAAAACCACAATTTTCAATGAGCCAAGCCGCCGATAATTTATATTTTACCCCGTTTTCTTTATAAAAAACTATTTCTGAAAACCTTTCCTTAAGTTTGGTCAAAGTATCCAGAGATACAATTGGGTTTTTGAAAAAACTGCCTGAATTACCTATTAATGATGGATCTGGTAATTTATCTTTTCTAATATCTTTTACTATTTCTGCAATATCTTTAATTGTAGGATCCTTTACCTTTTTACTTTTTATGACATCATTTAAGCTTTTGTAGGTTTTATTAATCTTATGGTTATTTTTTGATAACTTGAGAACAACTTCTGTTATAATGAACTTATTTTTTAACGATCTTTTAAAAATTGAGGATCGATAAGAAAATTGACAATCATTTATTTTGAACTCTTTTTTTTCTAATGTGTCAATAAAATACCCTGAACAAGAGACAAAAACATTTTTAATTTCTACCCCGTAAGCACCAATATTTTGAATTGGAGCACCGCCAACATATCCAGGAATTGATATCAAATTTTCGACTCCACCAAGGTTTTTTGATATTGCCCATTTCACAAAATCGTTCCATATTTCGCCAGCTCCAATTGAAATACTAACATGATTATTATTTTCTGAGATAATTTTTATTCCCTTAATTTTTACATTGATAATAGGGGTTTGGATATTATTGATAAACAAAATATTTGAACCCCCACCAAGAATAAAAACTTTTCTATCTTTTAATGAGTTCAGTGTTTTTAAGACCTCATCTTCAGAATAAACTTCATAAAACTCTTTTGAAATCACATCAACTCCGAAGGAATTATATGCTTTTAAAGAAACATTTTTTTTCAAAAATTATGATTAAAATTGGAGATTTACTAATTCATTTGTCCATCATCTTCCTCTTCCTTTTCTTCTAAAACTTCACCCATAATTCTTAAAATCACGGTAGGGGTTTTTGCATTTGAATTTACAGTCACAGCTTTTCGAAAAATTCCAACCCTCTTAGTATCGTAATTAACTTCAATTTGACCTTCAGCACCCGGTTCTATTGGTTTTTCTGGTTTTTTTGGAATCGTACATCCACATGACGATGAAATCCTTGTAAAAACCAGCGGCGCATCACCAATATTTTTAAATTTGAAGACTTTTGTTCCATCAGATTCATAATCAATTTGTCCATAATCAATAGAATTGGTTTCAAATTTAATGTCAGCTTGTTTTTTCTGTGCTAAATTTAAAACTGAAAAGAAGCAAAAAATTAATGTTGTTAATCTAAGTGTGATTTTCATATCATTTGAATTTATACAAATTTAACTCTTTTACAAAAAAATAACTATACTTTTAATAATTCTCTGTAGTTAGTTACTTTTGCTAAAAATATTTAAATGGGAATTGAAAAAATTTACGATCCATTATTAATTGAAAATAAATGGTTAGTAAAATGGGAAAAAGAAGATTTTTTCAAATCTGACCCAAACGATGAGACACCCTATACAATTCTCATACCTCCACCTAATGTTACTGGCATTTTGCATATGGGTCACATGTTGAATAACTCAATTCAAGATATTTTAATTAGAAAAGCACGATTAAGTGGATACAATGCATGCTGGGTCCCTGGAACAGATCATGCATCTATAGCGACTGAGGCTAAAGTAGTTAATAAGCTGAAAGAAATGGGCATAAAAAAACACGACTTAAGTAGGGATGAGTTTATACAGCATGCTTGGGATTGGACAAATAAACATGGAGGAATCATTTTAAACCAGCTCAAAAAAATAGGTTGTTCCTGTGATTGGTCAAAAACAAAGTTTACCCTAGATCAGGACATGTATGAATCTGTTCAGAATATGTTTATTAAACTTTATGATGACGGTTATTTATATAGAGATAAAAAAATTGTTAATTGGGATCCTAAGGCAAAAACTACCCTATCCAATGAAGAAGTTATTTATAAAGAAAAAACAGCTAAACTTTTTTACTTAAAATACAAACTTGAAAGTTCAGAAGATTTTTTATTGGTTGCTACAACTAGGCCTGAAACAATTTTTGGTGACACTGCTGTTGCAGTAAATCCAAATGATAATAGATACAGAAAACTTATTGGTAAAAAATTAATCGTTCCATTAATTAATAGGGTTGTTCCAATTGTGAGTGACAATAGTGTCGATTTAGAATTTGGAACAGGTTGTCTAAAAGTAACTCCTGCTCACAGTGAGAAAGATTTTGAAATAGGTTTAAGGAATAATTTGGACATAATAGATATTTTTAATGATGATGCTTCTCTAAATGAATACGGAATGCATTATAAATCATTAGATAGATTTTCTGTAAGAAAAAAAATAATCAGTGAGCTTGATGAAAAAGGATTATTGGATAGGTCAGAGAATTATACTCACAATATCGCTCTATCTGAAAGGACTAGTTGTGTGGTTGAACCTAAACTTTCTACTCAATGGTTCGTGAAGATGAAAAAATTATCCAAGCCAGCTTTAGAGCTGGTCCTAAATGGAGATATTCAATTTTATCCTAAGAAATATGTAAAAACATATAAAAATTGGCTTGAAAATATCAGAGATTGGAATATTTCTCGTCAGTTATATTGGGGGCACCGAGTACCAGTATTCTATTTAAAAGAAGATAAATCAAAATATGTTGTTTGCTTGTCTGAATCTGAAGCCATAAAGCTTTTTGAGGAAAAATATAATATAAAGAACATAGTTCCAGATGAAATCGTCCAAGATGAAGATGTTTTAGATACATGGTTTTCCTCGTGGTTATGGCCAATTAGTGTTTTTGATGGCATAAGAAATCCCACTAACTCTGAAATAAATTATTATTACCCAACTTCTGACCTCGTAACAGGACCTGATATTATATTTTTTTGGGTAGCAAGAATGATTATTTCTGGAAATTATTTACGTCAAGAAATCCCTTTCAGGAACGTTTATTTCACTGGCTTAGTCAGAGATAAAAAAGGTAGAAAAATGTCAAAACAATTAGGCAATTCACCTGATCCAGAAATTCTTATAAAAAAATATGGTGCTGATGGAGTTCGAGTTGGTTTGTTGTTTTGTGCCCCTGCTGGAAATGACTTACTATTTGACGAAACTTTATGCAATCAAGGAAAAAATTTTTCAAATAAAATTTGGAATGCCTTCAGGCTAATTGATGGTTTAAAAATTGATGACAGTCATCAAAGTAAATATAACAATGAATTCGCCATCAAATGGTTTAATGAAAATTTGAATAAGAAAGTTATTTCAATTAATGAATCATTTAAAAATTTTAAAATATCTGAGGCTTTAATGACACTCTACAAACTTTTTTGGGATGACTTTTGCTCAATTTATTTAGAAATTATAAAACCTGAATTTGGAAAAGGAATTTCAAAAAAACATAAACACTTAACCCTTATTTTTCTTGAAAAATTATTGACTTTAATACACCCATTTATGCCTTTTATTAGTTCGGAGATTACGGACCAAATAGTCACAAACAAAAATTTCAACATTAGAAAATCAAATTGGCTACAAACAACAAAATTCGATTCAGAGATTTTAGAAAATGTTAATTATTCACTCGAAATTGTTTCAAAAATAAGACACTTTAAAAAAGAAAATTCCCTCTCTTTCAAAGATGTTTTAAAAATTTATTTTGAGAATGATTTAATAGATAATCAGATTGGGATTGTTAAGAAACTGACAAATTGTGATTTAATAAAAAAACAACTAGAAGGTAAAGATTCAGATACTTCCTTTTTAGTTGGTAAGTTTGGTTATGTCGTAGATCAGAAGGATAAAACTTTTAATGAAATAGATTTTGATAAATTAAAAGAAGAATTAAATTATAATCTAGGCTTTAAAAATATTCTGGAAAAAAAGTTATCAAATAAAAATTTCGTTTCAAATGCACCAAATGAGGTTATTCAAAAAGAAAGAAAAAAACTAGAGGATGTAAAATCGAAAATCAAAATTTTGGAGGAGGGAATTAAAAAACAAAATAATTAAGACTCCACGATAACATCCTCACCGCCTTTTAAGTGTTGGTTTAATTTTACATTGATTTTCTTATCAACTGGCACAAAAATATCTACCCTTGACCCGAACTTAATAAACCCTGCATCTGTCCCTTGAACTACCTTTTGACCAACTTCAGCATAGTTGACTATTCTTCTCGCAAGTGCACCGGCAATTTGTCTATATAAAATTTCACCAAAAATTTTATTTTCAACAACTATTGTTGTTCTTTCATTCTTTTCAGATGATTTTGGATGCCACGCAACAAGGTATTCACCGGGGTGATATTTACTATAGTTAACCACTCCACCAATTGGATATCTAGTAACATGAACATCAAGTGGAGACATAAAAATAGAAATTATAATTCTTTCATCTTTGAAATATTCCTTTTCATATACATTTTGAATATTTACCACTTTACCATCAACAGGTGAGATTATATGATGTTGATTCAATTTTGTTTTTCTCTTTGGGTTTCTAAAAAACTGTAAAATAAGTATCAAAATGGATAGAGATAGTAGTTGTAAAAATATTTTTAAAAAACCATCATCTAAAAAATATTCTAACAATAATATATCTGCAATTACAGCAGTTAATAAAATTACAATTATTGTATGACCTTCTTTATGAAACATTTTCAAAAATTATTATGATCAATAAAAAAAATGGAAATGAAAATATTATGCTATCTAATCGATCGAATAAACCACCGTGACCTTTAATCCAATTTCCAAAATCCTTTACTTTTAATTGTCTTTTTATTTTTGATTGAATTAAATCTCCCATAATTCCAAAAAAACACATCATTAAAGACGAGACTATTGCTAACAAACTATCAATTTGAAAGAATTGACCCAAATAAAATCCAAAAATAAGTGTATAAATAATTGATCCATAAACACCCTCAATTGTTTTTTTTGGTGAAACAGACTCATATAATTTCTTTTTCCCAAATTTTAGCCCAATAAAATATCCTGAGGAATCTATTCCCCATATTAATACTAAGTAGGCAATCATATACATCTGAAATTTTTTGAAATCAATATTAAGAGAAGGAGAGGAAATTAATAAAATAAGAGGTAATATTAACACAAATAACGGCCAAGCCTTAGTGGTAAAATGGCCGTAAAATTTTCTTTTGGAAATAAGAAATAATAAAAGAAACGGATAAAAAATTAAATAAAGGATTATGAATATGTAGTAAACCACATAAGCTTCCTCGATATTAGGCAAACTCAATGCCGG
This sequence comes from uncultured Bacteroidota bacterium, assembly GCA_902526165.1. Classification (GTDB taxonomy): domain Bacteria; phylum Bacteroidota; class Bacteroidia; order Flavobacteriales; family Flavobacteriaceae; genus Eutrophosalina. Next base: position 37,508 of record CABZKA010000005.1, on the reverse strand, counting down.
ACCAATTAGTGGCAGTAATCCCCACAAAGTAACCATGAATATTGGAAAAAATTCAGTGCTCATAAATGGAATGTAATCTTGGTTCCATCTTTTTAGAAAATCTAAGTGTTCAGGATCTTTTCTCAACACTCTTCCGTATTCAACTAAAACTATTATTGCAGATATATACATAACAATCATGAAACTAACCGGATGAATTAAGGCAGATAACATAATAAGAACATAAAAAATTGATGATATAGATCTTAATTTTAAGTCTTTCATTATAAATTCTCTAAAAGAATTAGATATAAATTTTTTGCACTGCTTCCGTATGTAAGAAAGTTTAAATCATTATCCTCACCTCTTTTGAAGTTTTTGATTGAAGTAATATTGGAGGGTAAGTTATTAGAATATTTATGCCTTATACCCTCTAAACCTTTACTTACAGTTTGAGACAGTTGACTAGTTTTAGCAAGAACAATTATATTATTAGGTAAATCTTTGATTTTATGTGATTCTACTTGATTTGCACTAACTAAAATACTACCGTCCTTTGCAACAAGAAATTCACAATCAGTAATGAATATTACTGAATTTAGGTTTGCTTTGTTTGTTTCATATTTGAAATCTAAAACATACTGATTAATAATATTTTCATTAAAGCACAATATGCTCGAGCTTGACCAGCTATTCTCTTCAATTATCTTTGAGAAGAATTCGGTTGATTCATCTAGATTAGAGGCATAAAGGAATTTCCCCCCATTATTACTAAAATTTACTGTAAACTTATTTTCAACAATTTCATCTTTTTTTGGGAGATACTTATATTCCTCCTCTTTGTTATCATCGTTTTTTGATGGTTTTTTATTGAAAAGAGATGAAAAGAAATTTTTCAAAAAAATGATTTACTATAAAGATAAATTTATACAATCAAAAAATCAATAAAATGATATGAGTTTATTTTTTAACTGGAATTTCCTTAAAAGGTCTTTCACCAAATATCCTAATTAAATCTTCCTTAAAAATCACTTCTTTTTCCAGCAAGTAATCGGCAAGATGAATTAGTTTCTTTTTATGCTTTTTTAATAGGGCAAGAGCTCTTTTAAATTGAGACTCAATAATATTAGAAATTTCTTTGTCAATAACCTGTGCCGTAGTATCGCTGTAAGGCTTTGTAAATCCATATTCATTTTGACCACTTGAGTCATAATATGTAAGGTTGCCGATTTTATCATTTAATCCATATACAGTAACCATTGATCTGGCTTGTTTTGTTACTTTTTCGAGGTCACTTAGTGCGCCTGTTGAAATCTTATTGAATATAATTTTTTCAGCGGCTCTACCTCCAAGCGCTGCGCACATTTCATCAAGAATTTGCTCAGTTCTTACAATTTGTCTTTCTTCAGGAAGGTACCATGCAGCACCCAATGATCTTCCTCTCGGAACTATGGTTACTTTTACAAGTGGAGCAGCGTGTTCAAGCATCCAGCTCACTGTTGCATGACCTGCTTCGTGGTAGGCAATTGTTTCTTTTTCTTTCGGGGATATAATTTTATTTTTCTTTTCTAATCCACCCACAATTCTATCAACTGCATCCAGAAAATCTTGTCTTCCAACAGATTTTTTTGACTTTCTGGCAGCTATTAGTGCAGCCTCATTACAAACATTTGCAATATCGGCTCCAGAAAAACCGGGGGTTTGTTTCGCTAAAAAATCGATATCTAAATCACGAGCCATTTTTAAAGGTTTTAGATGAACATCAAATATTTCTTTTCTTTCTCTAACGTCAGGGAGGTCAACATAAATTTGTCTGTCAAATCTTCCAGCTCTCATCAATGCCTTGTCTAGGACATCAGCCCTGTTAGTAGCTGCCATCACAATTACATTTGTATTTGTACCAAATCCATCCATTTCAGTTAAGAGTTGATTCAGTGTATTTTCTCGCTCGTCATTAGAGCCAGTTATATTATTTTTACCTCTAGCACGTCCGATTGCATCTATTTCATCAATGAAAATTATTGCCGGTGATTTGTCTTTAGCTTGTTTAAAAAGATCTCTAACTCGAGAAGCACCAACCCCAACAAACATCTCTACAAAATCAGAACCTGAAAGTGAGAAGAATGGAACTTTAGCTTCTCCAGCAACAGCTTTAGCTAAAAGAGTTTTTCCAGTACCAGGTAAACCTACTAAAAGTGCACCCTTGGGTATTTTTCCACCGAGTTTAGTATATTTTGTTGGGTTTTTAAGAAAATCAACTATTTCTTTAACTTCTTCTTTCGCTCCTTCGAGACCCGCTACGTCTTTAAAACTAACTTTAACATCACTTTTTTCATCAAAGAGTTTTGCTTTGGATTTTCCTATACTAAAAATTTGAGAACCAGCTCCACCGGCTCCACCGCCTGCCATCCTTCTCATAAAATATATCCATAAGCCTATCAAAATTATAAGTGGTAATAATCCTAACAAGACATCTAGCCATTTGTTTTCAACAGTCCTAAATTCGTAACCAATAACCAATCCGCTATTTTGAGCATTTTCAAGTTTACGTTGGAAAAGTTCAAGATCTCCAACCTCACAGGTGTAATGAGGACCTAAGCTGTTTTTTTGACCAAGGAAATTTGACTTTGAAACTTGTCTGTGAACATCGCTTACAAGCGCACCTTCAGACAATGTAATTTCAGCGAGAGTTTTATTAATGATTATTACGTTGGATATATCTCCGGAGTTAAGATATTTTTCAAAGGTAGTAATGTTAATTTTTTTCACTGAGCTAAAATTATTCGAATTTCCGAAGTATGAAAATATTATGAATATTGAAACTATAAGTCCATAAATCCAATAGTTTGAATTATTTTGATTGCTAATTTTATTTTTTTTCTTATCCATTTACTTAATATTAATTAACTCTGCATCACCCCAAAGTTTTTCTAATTGATAGGTTTCTCTAAATTCTTTCTTAAAAATATGAACAATAACATCAATATAGTCCATCAATACCCAATTTTTATTTTCAAGACCTTCAATATTCAATGGTTTTTCTTTTAATTCTTTACTCACTGTTTTTTTAACTGAATTTGATATTGCATTTACCTGAATGTTTGATTGACAATCACATATTACGAAATACTGAAAATCAACATTCTCAAGTTTTGTAAAATCTATAATATTAATATTCTCGCCTTTAACATTTTCGATTCCTCTGATAATATTTTTAACTGTTTTATTTTTAATTTGCATTTAAATATTGCAGGATGAAATTAATCAAACTTAATGCCATCGATTCAACAAATGAATACATAAAATTAAACAAATCTTTGTTTAGCCAAAATTCATTAGTAGTTTATTCTTTTAATCAGACCAACGGTAAAGGGCAGAGAGAAAAAATTTGGTCTAGTCAACCCTACAAAAACATCTGTATTTCATTCTACAATAAAATTGAAAAAACATCTGATGAAATATTATTTAAAACAAATTTATTTACATCATTGGCTGTTTTAGATATTTTAAAACATTATGACATTCCCAAATTAAAAATTAAATGGCCTAACGACATTATGTCAGGAAATAAAAAAATTGCAGGTATTTTAATTGAAAATAGTTTTTTTAGAAATAAAATTGTTGACTCAGTAATTGGTATTGGTTTAAATGTAAATCAAATAGATTTTGATTTAATCACAGGTGCAACGTCGATGAAAATATTAAAAAATGAGAGTTTTGACCTAAATAAATTATTCAAAGAATTTATTAAAAAGTTTTCTTTACTAGAGCTCCAAATAAAAAACCTTTCCAAAGATGAATTAGTTAAAAAATTTACTTTTAATTTATATGGCTTAAGAAAAACACAAAAATTTCAGATTGGTAATAAAGTTGTTGAAGGTCTGGTTCTTGGAATTAGTGATGATTATAGATTAAAAGTCCAGATAGATAAACAAATTAAATATTTTGATAATGGTCAAATCAAATTAATTACTCAACTCTAAACCTTCTATCTTCCTTGTAATGTTGTTAAGAAAATTTTCAAGTGGTTTTTTTGCCATCATTTCAATCATAGTAGAAAAATTGCCACAAAAAATTATTTGACATTTTGTAGTAGTTATGTTAATTTCTGATAAATTAATGAGTATTTCAAAATCAAAATTATCCGACCTAGATTTTAATGAAAATGAATCACGTGTTGTTCTTTTATGAATTAAGGATATATTAGGAAAACTTCCAATCTTTATTCTGAATGTATTTTCATTTAAAACCTCAAAACTAGCAACATCCTCCGCAAAAATTTTTTCAAAATTTTTTATTTCATTGAAGAAGTTTATTAAAGAATTAATGTTATTTTCTAAACCTTCTACTTCTCTTATAATTTTCATCTATTATATCCAATTTGCGGGATCATCTCTCCATTTAAGGATATGCTTCATTTCATCAGAATTAAAGAACTTTTTGTTTTCAGCATAATTTAGTAAGTGAGTGAGAGATGAAAGCGAAAAATGATCAATATTATGTTCTAAAAAATTTTTTTTTGATAAATCAAAATCATAATTAAAAATACTTACCATTCCCAAAAGTTTAAGTTCCTCATTTTTTAATGAGTTGCAAGCTTTTAAACTACTCCCCCCTGTACTAATTAAATCTTCAATTACAACAACTTTAGCACCTTCTTCAAAATGTCCTTCTATACTATTTTTTCTACCATGAACCTTTGGGTTTGCTCGAACATATACAAAAGGTTTATTAAGCTCCTCAGCAACCAAAATACCAATTCCTATTGCACCTGTAGCAACTCCAGCAATCAATTCAGTTTCGGGGTATTTAATTGAAACTATAGCCGAAAGCTCTTTAGAAATGTATTTGCGAATCTCAGGGTATGACAATATTATTCTATTATCACAGTAAATTGGAGATTTCCAACCTGAAGCCCATGTAAAAGGGTTTTTGTGATTAAATTTTATTGCATTAATTTGTAGTAGAAGTTCAGAAGTTTTTTTGGCAATGTCTTCATCTAAAATCACTTAACAAATGTATAAAGTTTTTATTAATAATCTTTCAATTATTTTAAGCTCAAAAAATAAATCATTGACTTTGGAAAATTCGTTTTTACTATCAAGTATAACACTCAATGAAATTTTAAAAAAAGTAAGAAAACATAAAAAAATTTTTTTATATCACCCTAAAAAATCTGAATTATTAAAAGTCTTTAAATCCAAGATAAAAGTAATTTTTGCATCAGGTGGAATTGTAAAGAACGATAAAAATCAAATCTTATTCATATATAGACGAGGGAAATGGGATTTGCCTAAAGGCAAAGCAGAAAAGGGTGAATCAATTAAAGAAACTGCAGTTCGAGAAGTTATTGAAGAAACAGGAATAGATAAGCTTAAAATTGATAAATTTTTTTCAAATACCTTTCATATTGTTAGAAACAATAAAAATTATTTTTTGAAGGAAACATCATGGTTTTTAATGTCATCAAATTTTAAGGGTAAATTAAAACCCCAGCTCAGCGAAGGAATAAAGTCTGTAAAATGGAAAACGTTTGATGATGCAAAGAAAATAAAGAAAAAAACCTATGGTAATATTTCTATTATTTTAACAGATTTTTTAAAACAAAATTAGAAACAGATTGGGGAACCAATTTACTGAACTCTCCATTATTATTAATCAAATCTCTAACAATACTGCTGCTAATGAAAGATGTTTTTGCTGATGTTAGTATAAAAATTGTTTCAATTTTTGAAAGAAACCTATTTGTTCTAGCAATTGCCTTTTCGAATTCAAAATCACCGGTATTTCTTACTCCTCTCACTATAAATTTTGCATCTACTTTCTCACAAAAATCAATTGTTAATCCATCATAGCTCAATACTTTAATTTTCTTATCATCTTTAACAACTCCTTTGATAAATTCCATTCTCTCCTCCAAAGTAAACATGGTCTTCTTCTCACTATTTTTACCGATGCCAACAATAATTTCATCGAATAATATTTTACTTCTCTTTAAAATATCAAAGTGTCCTAACGTAAATGGGTCGAAAGTCCCCGGAAAAATGGCTCTTTTCACAAATACAAATTTAACTATTTAAAGCATTGTTAATCATGTATGATACTAAATCTTTCAACTTTAGTTTAGAAAGTCTTACTTGTTTTGGGAAAATACTTTCATCACTCATTCCTGGAATCGAATTTAATTCCAAAAAATAAGGAATGTCATTAACAATTATAAAATCTATTCTTGCAAAACCGGATAGTTTAAGGTTTTCATAAATAAGTTTGGCAGATGTTCTTACAATAATACTAATTTCATTAGTTATTCGCGCAGGAGTGATTTCACTACTTTTTCCCATATATTTCGCTTCATAATCAAAAAAATCATTTTCTGTTATAATTTCACTAATCCCAAATACTTTGATTTCATTTTCGTATTTCATTAATCCAACTGAAACTTCAATGCCGTTCAGGCTTTCCTCAATTAAAATTCCATTACCCGAGCCAAGCAGATTCTCAATATTTTTTTTTAATTCATCTTTGTCAAAAACCTTGGTTACTCCAAAACTACTTCCTGAATTATTTGTTTTTACAAACAAAGGAAACTTCATTTTATTAAAAACCTCAAAATTAAATATTTGATTATTGCTGATGAAAATTGATTTAGCACAATTTAAACCTAATTTTTTTGCAAAATCAATGCACTCATTTTTGTTAAAAGTTATTTTAGCATTATTTACGTTGGGACCTGTGTATGGCATATCAATTCCATCAAAATATTTCTGAATGAGACCATCCTCACCAGGTGTTCCGTGTATAATATTGAAAACCACATCAAATTCAATTTTGTTTTTATCAATTTTAAAACTAAAATCAGTTTCATCAATAGAATAATCGATTCCGTTATATTTCACCCACCAATTATTTTTTTCAATAATTACTTTGTATGGGTTAAATAATTCTGTGTCAATATTTTCAAAAATATTATTTCCACTTTTAATTGAAATTTTAAACTCCTCAGAGTAACCACCCATCAAAACAGCTACATTTTTTTTCAATCTTTTTATTTTACTGGACATTTTAAAGATACTTATTTATATATATTTGTTCTTATAACCTATGAAGTTTTTATATAGCAGAATCTTTATAAAACAACTTTTTATCTCTGTTGTGATTTTTGCATTAATTGTACTTTTTTCAATAATTTTTCTATTTTTTTATACAGGTCAAACTAATTATATAAAAGTTCCTGATTTATATGGCCTAAACATATATGAAGTAGAAAAGATTCTCAGTGAAAAAAAACTAAAGTTTGAGGTTTCTGATTCTATTTTTTATGATCCTGAAATTAGTCCCAATACGGTGGTAAGTCAAACACCCTTGATGGGCAAAGAGGTTAAAAAAAATAGAAAAATATATTTGACTATTAACCCGTCTGATTTTTCAAATGTAATATTTCCAGAGTTGATTCAGTTGACCAAGAGAGCTGCTATATCATTAATTAATGCTCTTGATTTGGAGCTCGGAAATATTGAGTATGTGGATAATATTGGCAAAGATGTAGTTTTGGAGGTAAAATTTAATGATACTATAATCAGCTCAGGACAATTAATTCCAAAGAAATCTAAAATAGACCTAGTTCTTGGAAATGGAAACAGATAGCCCAAATATTCAAGATTATTTTGATGATTTGTTCGAGCATTTTTCTTTTGATGCTGATATCGGCCAAAATCCACTCAGGGTAGATAAATTTCTGATGAATAGAATTGAAAATGCCACACGTAATAAGATTCAGCAAGCTGCAAAACAAGGTTTTATAATTGTCAACAATAAGCCTGTAAAACAAAATTACAAGGTTAAACCAAAAGATAATGTTAGGGTTATGTTCCATCATCCACCTTATGAAAACCTGATAATTGCAGAAGACATAAAGCTAGATTTAGCCTATGAAGATGATCATATTATTATTGTAAACAAACCACCAAATTTAGTTGTTCATCCTGGACATGGAAACTATAAGGGAACTTTATTAAATGGACTTATTCATCATTTCGAAAACCTACCTAAAAACGTAGATGGTAGACCTGGTCTTGTCCATAGGATTGATAAGGATACAAGTGGGTTATTGGTGATAGCAAAAACTAATAAGGCATTAACCAATCTTTCAAAACAGTTTCTTTCAAAATCAATCAAAAGAAAATATGTTGCGCTGGTTTGGGGCAGCTTATTAAATAAAAGCGGAACTATTGATGAACCACTTGCAAGAGATAAAAAAAACAGAATGATTATGTCAGTACCCGCTGATTCTACAATTGGTAAAAGATCAATAACACACTACAAAGTGATTGATGATCTTGGCTATGTATCCTTGGTGGAGTGTGAATTAGAAACTGGGCGTACACACCAAATCAGAGCTCATATGAAGCATATCGGTCATCCAATATTTAATGATGCCAGATACGGAGGTGATAGAATTTTGAAGGGCACAATTTTTTCAAAGTATAAGCAATTTGTAGAAAATGCATTCAAACTATTACCCAGACAAGCTCTGCATGCCAAGACCTTGGGTTTTAATCACCCTGAAAGCGAAGAAAAAATATTTTTTGAGTCTGAACTTCCAGACGATTTTTCATTATGCTATGAAAAGTGGAAAAATTATTCAAAAAATATTTAATTTTGACTAATGAAAATTATTATATCTCCAGCCAAGTCTTTAGACTTTGATAGTGAACTTAATTCCCAAAATGTTTCAGTGCCAAAATTTTTAGAAAAAACCTTGGCTATAAACTCAATTTTAAAGCAAAAATCACCCAGCGATCTAATGAAGTTACAGTCTATATCTGAAAAGCTTTCTGACTTAAATTGGAAAAGAAATTTAAAATTTTCTAGAAATCACAATGATGATAATTCAAGACCTGCAATTTTCGCTTTCAATGGAGACGTCTATGAGGGATTAGATGTTAAAACCCTAGATGTCAAAAAAATTGATTTTTTACAAAATAATCTCAGAATTATATCTGGTCTTTACGGAGTTTTAAAACCATTGGATTTGATTCAACCTTACAGGCTCGAAATGGGTACAAAAATCAGTATTAATGGTTCTTCAAACCTCTATGAATATTGGTCCAATGATATAACAAAATTTTTATCTGATGAATTGCTTTCGTCTGAATTTTTATTGAATTTAGCTAGTAATGAATATTTTTCTGCAATTGATAAATCTAAAATTAACTCGGTAATAATTTCACCCATTTTTAAAGATTTTAAAAATGGTAAACTAAAAATAATATCATTCTATGCAAAAAAAGCTAGAGGAATGATGGTACGTTATGTTGCTGACCATCTAATTGATAATTATGACAATTTATTGTCTTTTAACTATGGAGGGTATATTTTTAATGAAAATGAGACAACAGTTAGAAATCAACCTGTATTTACTAGGTAGTTAATCTTTCAGGCTTTTTATAAAATCTGAAGTTTTGCAAATACCATTCTCTGAAATCCAATTTATATAAGCAGAGCCGATAATTGCTCCACGACTATATTTACCAGCATCAATAAAAGTATCTTTATTACTGATGCCAAATCCAACTAAAAGAGGAGATTTTAACTTCATCGAATTAATTCTTTTAAAATATTTTTTTTGGAAGGAATCAAATGAATCAATAGCACCTGTTACATTGTAGCTACTAACCATATAAATAAAACCTTCGGAAATTTTATCTATATATACTATTCTTTCTTGTGAAGTCTGAGGTGTAATTAAAAACATGTTTAGTAATCCGTAACTTTTAAATGTTTTTTGGTACTTATCGTTATAAATATCAACTGGTAGATCAGGTATTATTAGACCATCAACTCCCACTTCTTTACATGACTTACAAAATTTTTTAATTCCGAATTGCAATATCGGATTGAAATAGCCCATGATAACAACCGGAACATCTGTGATTTTTCTCAAATCCTTTAATTGCTCAAATAATAAGCTCGTGTTCATGCCATTATTTAATGCAACCGTTGAACTTTTTTGAATCGTTGGTCCATCTGCGAGAGGATCGCTAAAAGGGAGCCCTATTTCAATCATTCCAACTCCAGCGGAATCCAATTCTTTAATGATTGAAAGGGTATCATTTTTTTTTGGAAAACCAGCAGTAAAATAAATGGACATAATAGCCCCATCTTTTTCAAATACTCTATTAATTCTATTCATCAGATGGTTTTATATAAATTCTTTTACCTTGAATATTGTGAATATCACCTGGCGTGTAGTTTACCTCCTTGTGTAATGGTCTTTCTTCAAATTGACGGCCTAATCCAGGTGGTATTTTCATTGCATCACTAATTCGAAATTTGATATGATCTTTCAATGAATCCAATATTAATTTATTTTCAATCGTATTTGCAAGATTGATCAATTCCTCAGGGTCATTTTGGTGGTCGTAAAGCTCAAAACCATCACTGCCATTCTCGCCCCACATTGTAAGTCTATATCTATCTGTTTTTATACTGTAACCTTCAAATTTTTTTTTATGTTGAGAGGCCTTCCATCTTGTAAGTGCACTCTCCCTAACTTTAAAATCACTTTCTTTAAATATGGGTACTAAACTTTTACCAACAACATGAGATGGGGTTTCAATTTTACTAAGGTCTGTCAATGTTGGATATATATCAATAAGTTCAACAGGTGAGTTAGAGACTAATCCAGTTGGAACCTTTGGTCCAGAAAATATCAATGGTACTCTAGTTGAATTTTCAAATAAGGTTTGTTTTTGCCAATGACCATGTTCACCCAAATGATATCCATGGTCTGATGTAAAAACAACTATAGTATTTTTATCAAGACCAGTTTTTTTTAGTTTCTTTAATATTCTTCCAATTTGAGCATCAACAAATGTTGTTGTTGCGTAATAAGCTTCCTTTATTTCTTTGGCAAGTTGATTATGTTCAGGGTAGTTTAGTTTAATTTGGTCTTTCTTCCATCTTACTGAAGCTCGAGCTGGTTCAGGAAGTGTGCTTAGATACTCATCTGAACTGCCAGAGTAAGTTATTTCCATTTTATTTTGATCATACATATCAAAATATTTTTTTGGAGCAACAAATGGAGTATGAGGTCTATACATTCCAACTGCTAAAAAAAACTTTTTTCCATTTTTTGAAAACTTTTCTAATTGTTCAATGGCCTCAGAAGCACCAATACCATCAGTTTGTTCCTCGTCTTCCCCATCAGCAGCCAGCCAACTCAATGTTCCACCGTATTGCCTAGGTTTGAGTGTCTTTATTTTGTATTCTTCTTCCTTATCTCGACCGTAGGGATTAATTGTATATGTCCAAGTACTAATATCATCTTGTGCCCCAGATGTACCAATAGTTCCTGGATTACCATAATGATATATTTTTCCAATTCTTACAGATGTGTAGCCTCTTTGTTTAAAGCGTTGACCTAAAGTAATGACATCGGGTATTGTTTGACGAACATCTACATCAAGCTTTGTATGCTTAGTTTGATTTGAATACATTCCAGTCATTAGTGAGGTTCTAGATGGACCACATAATGGAAATTGATTGTGAGCGTTTAAAAATAACACTCCATTCTCAGCTAGTTCATCTATATTGGGACTAATAACTTGTGGATGACCATATGATCCCAAATCACAGTTTAGGTCATCTGTCATAATGAATAGTACATTTAAATCTTCGTTGTTGTGGGTTACTTTATTATTATCACATGAGAAAAAAAATAATGTCAAACAAAATATTAGAGATGTTAGATGTTTCATAATTTGAAATATTCAATAAATGTATCTAAGTCTTTATCACCTCGTCCTGAGCAATTAAATACAACTATATCATCCTTCTTGAATTTTTTTTGATCTAAAACAGCAAATGCATGTGCAGTTTCAATCGCTGGTATGATTCCTTCCATCTGAGAAAGTAACAATCCCCATTCCATTGCTTTTTTGTCAGTTACTGAAAAAAATTCCCCTCTGCCGCTTTTATAAAGATTGGCGTGCATTGGGCCAATTCCTGGATAGTCAAGCCCTGCTGAAATTGAGTAAGGTTCAGTAATTTGACCATCATTTGTTTGCATTAGTAATGTTTTTGATCCATGAATTATCCCCTCTTTTCCTAAAATTGATGTTGCTGCACTTTTTCCAGTATTAACACCTTTACCAGCAGCTTCAACACATATAATTTTAACATTTTTATCATTTAAAAATGGATAAAAAATACCTGCTGCATTACTACCACCTCCAACACAGGCTATCACATAATCAGGTTTAGATTGATTTTCTAATTCTTGCAGTTGATTAATAGTTTCATAACCAATAACTGACTGAAATCTTGCAACCATATCGGGAAAAGGATGAGGACCAACAACAGACCCGATTATGTAATGCGTATCAACTGGGTTGCTAATCCAATCTCTTATTGCTTCGTTTGTTGCGTCCTTTAACGTTCTGCTTCCAGATTTTGCTGGTCTGACTTCTGCACCTAACATTTTCATTCTAGCTACATTTGGAGATTGTCTCTTGATATCAACTTCACCCATATAAATAATGCATTTAAAACCTAGTAATGCACACACAGTTGCTGTTGCAACACCATGTTGTCCTGCGCCAGTTTCAGCAATAATTCTTTTTTTCCCTAATTCTTTGGCAAGAAGAATTTGACCTATTGTATTATTTATCTTATGTGCTCCGGTATGACACAAATCTTCTCTTTTCAAATAGACTTTACATTTAAATTTCTCTGAAAGTGATTGTGCAAAATATAGCGGAGTTGGTCTACCAACATAATCTTTTAATAATTGATCAAATTTTTTCTTAAACGATTTTGATTTTGAAACTTTGATATAATTTAAAGTCAGTTCATTTAAATTGGGATAAAGCATTTCAGGAACGAATGCCCCACCAAAATCCCCATAAAAACCTTTTTTATCTACATTGTAATTTATCATATCAATTTTTTTAAAAATTCCTTAATTTTTTTAATATTCTTTTTTCCAGGACCAACTTCAAATTTGCTATTTAAATCAATGCCATAAAAAAAACTATTCTTCTCTTTTAAATACTTTATTTTTTCAACATCATCAAAATCAATACCACCACTGAGGATAAATCTTTTTTCAATTTTATTTTTTAATAAAATATCCCAATCAAACTTTTTACCGCTTCCACCATACTTTTTTGTGAAAGTATCAAAAAGTATCATATCACAGCAATTATAAAACTTCTTAATTAAATCAATACTAATTTTCTCATCAACTCTAAATACTTTTATTACTCTACATTTTTTTTGAATCTGTTTGCAATATTTCACGTCTTCATCTCCGTGTAGTTGTACGTATTTAAGTGATAACGATTCGACAATCTCAAAAATTTTTTCTATTGATTCATTTACAAAAATACCAACACTATTTAAGTCTTTATCCATATCAACGGGATGATTAAAAAAAAATCTTGGGGATTTCTCATAAAAAATAAAACCAAAAAAATCAATATTTAGTTTACTGAGACTTGATAAGTCGGACTTATTATTTAATCCACAAACCTTAACTTTCACCTTTTATTTGATTTATTAGATTACCCAATTTATATCCCGGATCAATCTCCCTCATAAATAATTCTCCAATTAAAAACCCATCATAACCAAAATCAATTAATCTTTTCAGTTCCTCAAATTTATATAAACCACTTTCAGATATTTTAACAAATGATTCAGGTATTTCTTTTCCAATCTCGATACTATTTTCTATGTTAACAGAAAAATCTTTTAAATTTCTATTATTAACTCCGATTATATCCACGCTATCAATACAAACTTTTTTTAGTTCGTCTTTTGAATGAATTTCCACCAGAACATCTAAATCTAATTCTTTAGCTAATTCTGAAAGTTTGATTATTTCTTTGTCTGTCAAGCATGTTGCAATTAATAAGATTGCATCAGCACCTAAATACTTAGATTCAAACACTTGGTATTCATCAACTATAAAATCCTTTCTTAATATTGGTAGATCAGTAAGTTTACGAGCAAGAATAAGATCATTTTCAGAACCTGAAAAAAAGTTTTTTTCGGTTAAAACTGATATTCCAGAGGCTCCATTTTTCTCATATCCCTTTATTATTTTGCTGCTAGGGGTTTGAAAATTTATTTCTTTTTTTGACGGTGATTTTCTTTTATGTTCAGCAATAATTGAAATTTCACTTTCTTTTATTTTTTTGGAAAGTGAATAAGTTTGTCTGTGAAAACTTTCAGATGATTTAATTTCATCAAGACCTCTTATCTTTTTTTGCAGATTGGTTTCCTCTTTTCTTTTTGATACTATTTTTGAGAGTATATTCATAAACTTAAAATCTGAACTTTTTTTAGACTATTTAGTGCATTTCCTGATTCGATTGATTCTTTTGCAATCGATAAGCATTCACCAATTTCCTTGTCTGTTATTGTTTGTATTGCAATTGCTGAATTTGCTAAAACAACATTGGTTTGACTTTTTGTTGCTTTATTTTCAAGTATTTTTATAAAAATATCTACAGAATCTTTAATCTTTATTCCGCCTTCAATTTCTTTAGGATTTATTTTATCAAAACCAAAGTGATCAGGTGAATTGATTGACGAATTATTCCTTGATAATAATTTAAAATCATTGGTCAAGGAAATCTCATCATATCCATCCAAAGAATGAATTATTGAATAATTTTTATTAGTATTTTCAAAAACGTAACCATACAACCTTGCGATTTCAAGGTTGTAAACCCCACTTATTTGATTTTTAGGTTGACAAGGGTTAACTAATGGTCCCAATATATTAAAGAATGTTTTAAATTTTAAATCTTTTCTAACTCTAGCTACATTTTTCATGGCAGGATGAAAAAGTGGAGCATGTAAATAGCAAAAACCTCCTTCATCTAAACATTTTTTTAGGTAATCCTGATCGTTTGATAATCTAACACCAAGATATTCCAAAACATCACTAGAGCCACAATTTGATGAAACCCCATAATTACCGTGCTTTGTAACCTTATATCCAGCACCAGCCACTACGAAAGATGAAATCGTTGATATATTAAATGTGTTTTTACCATCTCCTCCAGTACCACACAAATCAATTGTTTGAAAATCTGAACCTAAATCTATTTTGATACACAAATCCAAAAGAGCATCTCTAAAACCTTCAATTTCTTGTACAGAGGGATTTCTCATTTTAAATATTGTTAAGAACGATGCAACTTGACTATCATTATATTTATTTGATGAGATTTCTTTCAGAATCTTTTTTGATTCTTCATAGCTCAAGTAGCTGTGATTGAATAATCTTTCTAAAATTTTTTTCATTATAACTCTAACCAGTTTTTTAAAATATCCTTACCATATTCTGTCAATATAGATTCAGGGTGAAATTGCACACCCCAGACTTTATAATCCTTATGTCTCAATGCCATTATATTTCCATCATTATCAGAAGCTAAAACTTCTAAATTATCATTTAGTTTTTCAACAACCCATGAGTGATATCTTCCTACTTTAATTTTCTTTGGAATATTTTTAAAAACTTTGTCCTCTGAAACTATTTTAATATCTGTTGCAACACCGTGAAAAACACTATCCAAATTTTTAAGTTTTCCTCCAAAAACCTCTCCAATAGCTTGGTGGCCTAGGCAAACTCCCATTATGCTTTTTGTTGAGTAGAATCTTTTTATTAACTCTTTTGTTTGACCAGCTTCGTCTGGAATACCAGGGCCGGGAGAAATTAATATTTTATCAAATTTTTCTACAAAATCCATTGAAAATTCATCATTTCTTACAACACTAACTTCATAATCAAGGTCTTCCATGTAGTGCACCAAGTTGTAGGTAAAAGAGTCGTAATTATCAATAACTAATACTTTTTTATTCATAATTCTCTGCTTGTTCTATTGATTTTTTCAAAGCCCTAACTTTATTGTAGACTTCATTTAATTCA
This sequence comes from uncultured Bacteroidota bacterium, assembly GCA_902526165.1. Taxonomy (GTDB): domain Bacteria; phylum Bacteroidota; class Bacteroidia; order Flavobacteriales; family Flavobacteriaceae; genus Eutrophosalina. Next base: position 21,583 of record CABZKA010000005.1, on the reverse strand, counting down.
TTTGTTTTTGAAGATTTGGATACAATTCCAGCACCTGCTTGAAAATATAATTTTTTATTTTTACTTAAAAAAGATCTAATTATTATGGCATGATTATAATTATAATCAAAACTAATAAAACCAATTGCTCCACCATAAAATGATCTTTTTGAACTCTCATACTTTTCAATTAGTTGCATTGCCATGTGCTTAGGGGCACCTGTCAGTGTCCCAGCTGGAAATGTTTCTCCTATTATTTTGTTGCTATCAACTTTGAGTTTGCCAGTAACTTTAGAAACTAGGTGAATGACATGAGAATAAAATTGTATTTCCCTATCTTTTTCTACTTTAACATTAGAACACGATCTGCTAAGATCATTCCTTGCAAGATCAACTAGCATCATGTGTTCACTATTTTCTTTGTTATCCTTGAATAATTTTGTCGCTTTTCTTTTATCGTCTTTATCGTTTCCAGTTCTTTTGAAAGTTCCTGCGATTGGATGTATTTCAGCCTTATTATCATTTATAATTAGTTGAGCCTCAGGTGAACTTCCAAATATTTTAAAGTCACCGTAATCAAAGTAAAACAAATAGGGGGAGGGGTTGATAGACCTTAAATGTCTGTAAACTGTAAATTCATCTCCACTAAAATCTTGATAAAATTTTCTTGATAAAACGATCTGAAAAACATCGCCTCTCATACAATGTTTAATCCCCATTTCAACCATATTTTTATACTCTTCATCATCAATGTTAGATTCCAGTTTACTATTAGTTTTAAACTTAAATTGATTTATTTTTTTAGATTTTATTAGACCAATTATTTTCTTAATTATTTTTTTGTCGTTGTTATATGAGATTACATGTGCTTCATTATTAAATGTATTTATAACTATAATATTTTCGTAAAGTCTATATTTCATTATTGGAATTTCATCTTCTCCGTAGGAATTTTCAAGTTCTATTTTCTCAAAATATTCAACTGAGCTATAGCTTTGATATCCAAATATTGCCTTTGTAATAAAATTATTATTAGAATTTATGTCACATTTTAAATCAAACTTTTGCATGAATGATTTTAATTCAATTAGTAAGTCACAATTTTCATCAATTGATTTTTTTTCTGATTTATTATCAGGAAAAGAGGTTCTAATCATATTGTTTTTTACATCGAATTCAGCAATAGGGTTACAGCACACATAAGCATAGCTATTGTCTTTCGCACCATAATCACTGCTTTCCAATAGAATTGAGTTTGGATAATAATCACGAAGTTTCAAGTAGATGCTTACTGGTGTATCAGTATCTACAATTAACTTTTTAATATTTGCATTTAATCTGTACATAAAAAAAAAGACTTGTCACATTGACAAGTCTATAATTAAAATTTAAAAAAAATCAATGCTGCGCTAGTTTTTACTAACTTGCCACCAGATATTTTTAAATAAATTTTTCACACATCGAATATAGTTATTTTTCATTTATTTTCATATTAAAAATTATTTTTATAAAATTACAAGATTAACAGAGATATGAATATCAATATAGATACTCAAAACTGGAAAAAAAAGTTGTCAGAAAACCCTGATGCAATTTGTATTGATGTTAGAACGCCAAATGAATACAATGAATATCATATATCAAATTCAATAAACATAGATATTTACAATCCTCAAGGGTTTTTGAAAAAAATTAATGAATTTGATTTGTCAAAATCTTACTTTATTTATTGTAAATCTGGAAAAAGAAGCCAGATGGCTTGTGAAATTATGCAACAATATGGATTTAATAAACTGTTTAATCTTGAAGGGGGTATAGAGGACTGGATAGAAAAAGGGAATGATACGGTTAAATAAACTTAGGTACTTTTTAGAAAAGTATGGCTTTAGGGTTTGCTCAAGACTTGCAGATTTTTTGGGTATCAAATCAAAACATGTTAGGCTTTTTTTTATATACAGCAGTTTTTTTAGTCTAGGTTTGGGGTTTCTCTTTTATCTTGTGCTTGCTTTTTGGATGAGAATAAAAGATATGTTATATTCGAAGAGAACTTCAGTATTTGATCTCTAAATAACTTACTATGAATTATATAATTATACAACTGCTTAATATTATTAATTATTTTAATTTTTTACAGGAAAAGGGACTTGATCAACGCATTGACGAAGCATTTCAACCCATCTCAGATATATTTAGTAAATATGTTTTTTACCCCATTGGGGATTACCCTTTTGTCATTTATCTACTGGTTGGTAGTGCTCTTTTCTTTACGTTAGTTTTTCTTTTTCCAAATGTTAGATATTTTATAACCGCAATAAACGTAGTAAGAGGCAAATATGATAATCTAGAAAAAACTGAATCAAGTAGTAAAGACGGTGAGGTATCCCATTTTCAAGCCCTTGCCACCGCTGTTTCAGGAACAGTTGGTAATGGTAATATTGCGGGTGTTGCTTTAGCTATTGCTGTGGGAGGCCCAGGTGCAACTTTTTGGATGATAGTTTGTGGTCTGATTGGGATGTCTACAAAATTTGTTGAGTGTACCCTTGGAGTTCACTACCGAGATGTTGATAAAGATGGAGTAGTTTATGGTGGTCCAATGTATTATTTAACCAAAGGATTGAAAGAGAAAGGATTTGAAAAACTAGGGAAAGTTGCTGCCGTAATATTTGCCATTTGCTGTATTGGTGGATCATTTGGAGGTGGTAATGCCGCCCAATCAAACCAAGCTGCCATTGTATTAAAGGATCTCCTTGGTTATGACTCAACTTTTGCTGGCGCTATGATTGGATTAATTTTAGCAATTTTAGTTGGAATTATTATAATAGGTGGTATTAAAAGAATTGCATCGGTTACTGAGAAAGTTGTTCCGTTCATGGCTCTTCTTTACATTTTAGCTTGTCTGTATATAATAGGGTCTAACTTTAGTTTTATTGATGATGCTTTCAAACTAATTATTACTGAGGCATTTAATCCAACAGCTATTGGAGTAGGGGGAATAATTGGCGTTTTAATGATTGGTTTTCAAAGGGCAGCATTTTCAAATGAGGCTGGTGCAGGATCTGCTTCGATTGCTCATTCAGCAGTAAAAACAAAATACGCTGCATCTGAGGGTCTTGTTGCATTATTGGAACCTTTTATTGATACTGTTGTTATTTGTACAATGACAGCACTAGTTATTATAATTTTTAATTCTTCTGGTGTATTTTTATATGGTGGTGAAGGTGGAGTAATGATTGATGGTGTGATGTATGAAGGAGCTGGAATTACTCAAAAAGCATTTGATCAATACATCCCTGGCTCGGAATATTTTTTAACAACTGCAGTTGTATTATTTGCCGTTTCCACAATGATATCTTGGTCTTACTATGGAATTCAGTCATGGAAATATCTATTTGGCAAAGGAAAAGTTGCGGATATGGTTTACAAATTTATGTTTTTAGCCTTCATAATTATTGGCTCAGCAGCAAGTATGAACTCAATTTGGGCTTTCTCTGATGCTATGATTTTTGCAATGGTTTTTCCTAACATGATTGGTTTATATTTCTTATTCCCAGTTGTAAGAGAACAACTAAATAAATATTTAAAAGTAATAAAAGAATCGAAAGTTTAATTTGGCATTTAATTTGTAAAAAAATTTGATATGAGTATTATTACAAAAACAAGAAACACTAGTTCAATCAATTTAATTCGTGAAAGTGCAAGAGATTTTGCACTACAATATATCAAACCATATGTGATGGATTGGGACGAAAGTCAACACTTTCCAAAAGAAGTTTTACAAAAAGCTGGTGAGTATGGTTTCATGGGTATTCTGGTGCCAGAAGAATATGGGGGATCCGGACTTGGATATCATGAATATGTTGCTATAATTGATGAAATTTCCAGAGTTGACCCATCAATTGGGCTTTCAATCGCTGCACACAACTCATTGTGTACCAATCATATTTATAAGTTTGGTTCTAACGAACATCACAAAAAATATCTCAAATTGCTTGCCACTGGAAAAATGATTGGGGCATGGGCACTCACTGAGCCTAACACTGGATCAGATTCAGGGAAAATGGCATCAACTGCAGTAAAAAAAGGAAATAAATGGGTTTTAAATGGTACTAAAAATTTTATCACCCACGGTAAGTCTGGAGACTTGGCTGTAGCAATTTTTCGAACAGGACCCGTTGGTGAAAAAAATAATTCTACTGCTTTTATAATTGAGAGAGGAAACATGGGTCTAACATCTGGAAGAAAAGAAAATAAACTAGGGATGAGGGCATCTGAAACTGCTGAAATGATTTTCTCAGATTGTATTATTGATGACTCAAATAGACTTGGTGAAGTTGGAGATGGATTCAAACAATCAATGAAGATTTTAGATGGAGGAAGAATTTCCATAGCGGCTCTTTCTTTAGGAATTGCAAATGGAGCCTACAGTGCTGCTTTAAAATATTCAAGGGAGAGGGTGCAATTTGGGAAACCAATTAGTTCATTTCAAGCAATATCATTCAAATTAGCTGAAATGGCTACCGAAATTCAAGCTTCAGAGCTTTTAACTGAAAGAGCTTGTGATGCTATAATGACTTCAGAACCTGTAACAACCCTGAGCGCTATGTGTAAACTCCACTCCTCCGAGCTATGTGTTAAAGTTGCAAATGATTCCGTTCAAATTTTTGGTGGCTATGGATACATAAAAGATTTTCCCGTGGAAAAGTTTCTAAGAGACTCCAAACTTTGCACTATTGGAGAGGGAACTAGTGAAATTCAAAAGCTCGTTATCTCAAGAAAAATTTTGTCCAAATAAATTTAATATTTCTTCATTAATGTTATATTTGCCCCACGAATAAGAAAATTATGTTGATTATACCCGTTAAAGAAGGCGAAAGCATAGATAGAGCTCTTAAAAGGTTCAAGAGAAAGTTTGATCGCACTGGTAAATTAAAGTCTTTAAGGGAAAGGCAAGCCTACATTAAACCCTCCGTCAGGCAGCGTGACAAACTCATAAAAGCTTCCTACGTTCAAAGATTGAAAGATATCGAAAACCAATAAAAAATTTATTATCATTATTTTTGTTTGATACTTATATTGATATATGTATCTCGATAAATTTTTAAACTACTTAAGTTTTGAAAGGAAATACTCAGTTCATACCATAAATTCGTACGATAACGATATTAGAGGTTTTCTAAAATTTCTAGAAAATAATAACACCAAAATTGATAATGACTTGAACTACTCATTCATTCGACAATGGATTGTTGAGTTATCCGAAACAAAAATATCGCCAGTTACAATTAATAGAAAAACATCCTCGCTGAAATCTTATTTTAATTTTTTAGTAAGAACAGGCAGTATAAGTAAATCACCATTAAAAGGTCACAAAAATTTAAAGACTAATGGAAAGTTAGTAGAACCGTTTACAGAGAAAGAACTCGATGAAATTTTTAAAAATTTTTCTAATTATGGTGCAAATGACAGAGATAAATTGGTTATCGAATTATTATATTCAACAGGCATTAGAAGAGAAGAACTAATTAATATAAAAGTTTCAGACATTAATTTTGAAAATAAGTTGATTAAGATTAAAGGAAAAAGAAATAAAGAAAGATTGGTTCCCATTCTTCCATCTCTTAAACTTTCAATTGAAAAATACCTTTTAAAAAATAAATCTAAATACCTGTTTTCATCAAAAGATGGTGATATGATAAGTAAATCAACTGTATATAGAATTATAAAGAAATATTTCAGAAAAGTATCTACAAAAGTTAAATTAAGCCCACACGTTTTAAGACATACTTTTGCAACACATCTATTAAATAATGGAGCAGATATAAATTCTATTAAAGAAATTTTAGGTCATAGCTCTCTATCATCAACACAGATTTATACCAAAATTAAAATGCCAAAAATTATTAGTGATTACAAAAGGAGTCATCCCAGAGAAATTTAATTACATCCATCTTTTTTTCGATATTTCAACTTTGTAAATAACATTATTGGTGATTTTTTTTAGCAACTCAAAATTACATGTTGTTATGTATGACATACCACCTGCTGTAAGTAAAATTATACCACCTAAATTAAATCTCTTATGCCAAAATGCTTGATAAAGCATCACAGACTGAATTTTATAATTTTCAATTGTTTTGGTTTTAATATCCCAAAAGCCAGATTGAATTCTTATGAAATTTTCAGAATAGAAAAGAATACTATTTCTATAAAATCTCCATGCTGCAAATGATGAGACTACGAAATAAAAAAATGTGAAATTTAAGAAATAAGCATTATCTAAAATTGAAATGTTATTGTGCAGTAGAATAAAAATAATTGTGGGTAGTAAAGCAAATAATGAAAAATTAATCAAAAATTTTCGAATACTAGGCCTCACAACAATCTCATCACTAATTTTATTGTCATATATAAAATCAAATAATTTATTCTTTTGTTCATTTGAGCATCCAGGAACATCTACAATATTTCGTCTGTTTGGAGCGGCCACATTCATACTGGAAGCTTGACTAATTCTAACATTGCGAAGATTTATTTTTTTTTGAATCCAATTTTGTGTGGATCTAAATTCTTGTACTTTTATTGGGGAAAGAAGAATTGATTTTGTTTGAATCAAGCCATATTTCACCTCCAGATTTTGTAATTTTTTAAGTGCTTTATATCCGTAATATTTAATTAAAGTAAGACATAGGTTAACCATCAACACTATATATATCACAATGAAGATTACAATTGAAATTGCAAGTACATTAAAATCAGCTTCGTAATAAAAATCAACAATTGCAGGAGCGTAGTCAATCTCTAAATCATTCAAAAAACCAAGTCCAACAAAAAATAGAGCAATCATTGCACCGAGTGTCTCAAAGTATTGCGATGTCAATCCTGTCTTAACTAGGGTAAGTAGATCAATTTCCAATGACTCTTCCTGTTTTATATCGCTTATATTATTATCAATATTTTTTGAAATACTTTTTTTGATTGTCTCGGATATTTCTTTAAAATCTTCTGCAATTTTTCTTGAAACCGCTTTGATATCAACTTCAGTATCTTTCGACCCTGCTGTATCCATTTGAATCTCGTACAAACTAAAAACTTTGTGAATTATGTTTTGATTTATATTAACCTGTTGAATTTTTTCAAACGGTACTGATAATTTAGTTTTTTTCAGCCAACCTTTCTTTATCAAAAACTCTGACCTTTCAAAATCAAAACTGTATTCAAAATAATAGTATTTGATATAGGCATAAATACCCATAATCAAAACAAAGATCATCGATACAATAATGAACACTACTAAATCAAATCCAGTAGGTACAAGTATAAATAAAAAGTTTACTGCATTTTTTCTTATTGAGTCAAATAAAAAAACCAAAGCTCCTACTTTTGACTGTTTTCTAAAAACTGAATATTTTTCAATTATTTCCTTATTCACTTTTTGTCAATTTTTTCAATTTTTTCTGAAACAAAAGTTTTGAACTTTTGGGCAGTATCAAGTTTCAACCCCTTAATGTTGATGTCAGTTGTAGCTCCTCCAGCTGTATAAAACTGAAGTGAGGCAAGTCCATACATTCTTGAAAAAAGTCCTTGGTGAAGAGCAATATGCTGAATTCTGTTAAAAGGTATTAAAACCTTAGTTTGGTAAATAACTCCATAATTGTAGACCACATCATGGTCTCTGAAGCTATAGCTTCTCTTTTTAAAACTAGCTATGTAGTAAATTAAAATTATAATCCAAAATAAAAAGTAAGATATTAGCCAAATGATATAGTATATTCCTTTTGCATAGAGATCAAAACTTAATGTTGCTATTAATGCTCCAATCGTTAATAAAGAAAATATTATAAATATGTTTGCGTAGATTACTTTTATATAATCCTTTTCTAGTTTGGTGTTTTCGCTATTTTCAAAGTCAGGAATTTCATCAAGGAAAACAGTTTTGTTCTCAAATTTTTTTTTTGGCATAATAGGCTAATAATAGAAATTAAAATAAAAATTAACTGAACCATAAAGTTAATTTTTTTCGATTAAATTATATACATTTGCTGTCCTAAATCGCCGATGTAGCTCAGCTGGCTAGAGCAGCTGATTTGTAATCAGCAGGTCGTGGGTTCGAGTCCCTCCATCGGCTCTTTAGGGGAGATACTCAAGCGGCCAACGAGGACAGACTGTAAATCTGTTGGTTTATACCTTCGCAGGTTCGAATCCTGCTCTCCCCACAAAACTCTATCAAGCGGAAGTAGCTCAGCTGGTAGAGCGTCAGCCTTCCAAGCTGAATGTCGCCGGTTCGAACCCGGTCTTCCGCTCAATAAGCCGATGTAGCTCAGGGGTAGAGCGTTTCCTTGGTAAGGAAAAGGTCCCGAGTTCAACTCTCGGCATTGGCTCAATTTATTCCATTTTTTTCAAAGCTCTAAGAAGATCATTATCTCTGGTATAGGTTATTTCAAAACATTTACAATTTAAAAACCAACTAATAAATGATTTGGCAGATAAATTATTCATATTGATAAAGGAATCATCCAAAAAATGAATCAAAAGATCTTTATTATCAATTTTAGCAATTTTTAACTTGGAGTTTTTCTTAAAACTTATTTTAACAATTTTTTGACATTGTATTTTTTTGACTTTTAAATGATTATTTTTTGGATAAATATACTTGGTAGGACCTTTTGGACCAATTGTTTCACAAACATGAAAATCATTTTCTATTAATTGATCAATTTTTTTATATCCACTTGGCTTTACAGATAGAGCATTTGGAAAAAAACCTATTTTACCATCTCTTGTGAGCGGAGACATATCATCGCAGACTAGATCAAAACCATTTTTAATTAATATAGAAGAAGATAAGGTTTTTCCACTTCCAGATTTACCCAAAATTATTACTCCTTTATTGTTTTTTGAAACTGTGGTTCCATGTAAAAAACCTGACCAACTTTTGTATTTGATTTGATGTAGGTTTGAGGTCAGGTATGAAATTATTCTTCCAGAGATAATATGACTTTCATTCTTTTTAAAAATCATATTTTTATTATTAATCTTAAGTTGACAATAATTTTTTGATGAGTATATATGAATCTTCTCGCTATTCGTTTTAGCATTGGCTTTAAGGTGGTTTAATAAACCCAGTACTGATGAGATGATTTTGGAGTTGTTGTATTCAATACTGTAATATTTGTCCTCAATTCTAAAATTAAAATAATGAGTTTTTTTTGGCTTTTTAAACTTCAAATTCTGATTCACAATTGATTTTCTATCAACTTTGAAAATATTTTGAAGATCTTTTTTTATTGCTCTAAACTTTTTTGGAAAACTCTTCCTTAAATAACTATCAAAATCATTTTTAGATTTTTTTAAGTAAGCATCAATTAATTTTAAATTTTCTTTACCAACAACTAAAAACTTATTCACTTTTTTTAAATAAATAAGACTTTCTTCTTTATTGATTTTTTTCTTAATGATCATTTGAAGTGCTTATCAAATCCAATTTACTATAATTATTTCTTGAGGGTTTAAAAAAAAACCCTCTGCATTTGCAAAGGGTTTTTTTGATTAGAGTATCCTACGATCCCCATCCCGGTGAAGGTGGAGATTGAGCAGCACTCTTTTGCGGGTTAAGAACAATGAAAGTACCTACTGCAGTCATAGCAGCGTATTTTCCAAACTTCTTAATAGCTTCTTTTCTAGTTATTTTTGTTTGTTTCTTTTTCATTATTCTTAGTTTAATTTAAATTTCTTAATTGTTAATCCTTCTTCAGACTCAATTCTTAAGATCTTCATCTTGCTGTCTAAATCATTGATTTTCGTTTTATGATTGAAGTTTACTTCTTTTATCAATCTACCTGAGTAGTCATACACTTTAGCAGAGTAATTTTTACCAACAGAACCCATAACCATAACATCAGAATCTAATCCTTTGTATATTCTTAGATTATCATCAGTTGGTAGTTCTGGAATTAATTGATCAGTAAAGTGTAAGTAGAATCTACCTAAACCTTCATAAGCTTCATCAAAATTGATTTCAAAACCATCGGTGATTTTCTTGAAAGTATTTTCCTTAGTATCTTCCAAATACATATCGATGTACTCAGGAAGGGTATTTATGTTATAATCTAGTTTCATCAAGCCTGAATCGGATTTAATACCAATTGGAATAGTTACATCAACAATTGACTCATAGGGCAGAGCTTGAACTGTGAAATTAACACCATTGTCTTTCTCAACTAACTTTGAATAAATATCGGATTCACCATATGGAAATGCACCCAAGTCGCCACCTGGATCTAAACTTAAAGAAAAGTCATCTCCAAATTTCATGGTTAAATATTTTAATGTTCCGTAATTATCTGACATCGTAAATTTTATTTCAGCATTTCTGTTATCATCATCAGAACCTCCTGGAACAACATTTCCTCTGAAGCCTTGATCGGATGAGTGAACTTGCATAGCTTCATTAAATGTGTATGTACTAAAACCGCCTGAGTAGACAAAAAATGCGTCACCAGGCATCAAAAGCGTAACATCTGAATTGTTGTAAGCATATGTGTCGTATGCATTTCCATCAAAGCCGTAAAAGGCTTGATAGGAGGCATTTACCTTATTTAAGTTATCGGTATCGAAAAAATAATCGTTGCTCGCAGAACCAGCTCCAGTTGCTTGAGATGACATCCGTACATATGATGGATAGGGGTTGCCTAGAAGCTGCCACGTATTAGTAACGGATTCTCTTGAGTCTCTTGTGGTTGTAGTAATCATTGATCCAGAAAAAGTAACTAACTGGTCTCCTCCAGAGGCTTTGTACAACATTTCGTAACCAACGTTAGATGGTAAGTAACTTAACGACTGAGAAGTTGTGTAAAGATCCCAGGAATTACTCTCATGATCCCATTTACCTATACCAACTTTAGATCCATTGGTCGCTAAGTTATCATCGACATCACCAACTTGTTCCCCATTGACTGGAATTCCGACAAGTTTCCAGTTATCTGGCGTACTGCCATCACTTCTAGGAACAAAAACTTGAACTGACAGATTAGATACATCAGTAGCTGTTTTAGCAATAAAACTCCCGGAGGAATTTTCTGAACCTTTGACTAGAATAGTTCCGTTATCAGTGACTGCATTTGTAATTGTTAAATTACCTGATGTATCAACAGTCAGTGTGACTCCTGCATTGACTGTTAGTGAATTTGCAGTTTTTACAGAGTTACATGTAACGTTGTGTGCTATAACTACATCATTTCCACTAGCAGGTGCATTACCCCCAACCCAAGTCGAGCCGTCGGTCCAATTACCGGAGGAAGCTGATGTTATTGTTTGTGAAAAAGCTGTGAAGCTTACAAACAAACATATTATTAACAGAATAAATTTTTTCATATTTAAATATTTTCGGAATACCTTAATTAACTAATATAGTAAAAAAGTAAGCTAAAAATATAAAAATTTAGTTACTTCCCAAATTTTATAAATAATTAATATTCAGCACAGTTATTGTATATATTGTTAAGAATGAGGTATTTATTTATAATTTTTTTTATCATTTCTTGCAGTTACGAGAAGTACGAATCATCCGATCAACCACCTATTGCTGGTGAGTGTGCAAATGGTTTTTCAACCTACACTATAAATGGAGAAGATGTTCAATTTGAATGTAATGGATATGATTTATTGGGACACGTTTCACTAGAACAAATGAATTCAGAGTCAGGAAATGATTGCTGGGGATGGACTGACCCACTGACTGGCAAGGAATACGCACTTATGGGGCTTGATAACGGAACAGCTATAATTGATATTTCAGACCCTTTCAATCCAAATTACTTAGGCAAAATACCCACAGCTACTCTTTCAAGTACATGGAGAGATATAAAAGTTTACAAGGATCATGCTTTTATTGTAAGCGAAGCTGCTGGACATGGAATGCAGATTTTTGATTTATCAAAATTGATAGATATTACAGACATTCAGGAATTTCTACCTGATTTAGTATACGAAGGTTACGGTCATTCGCATAATATTGCAATAAACACACAAACAGGTGTTGCATATACAGCTGGCACAGGAACATCAAGATCGCCAAGAGGGATTCATGCTGTTGATATTTCGGAACCATTGTCACCAAATTTATTAATTGAATATTCTGAATTTGGTTATACTCATGATGCTCAGATTGTGATTTACAACGGACCTGATGAAGATCACAATGGGAAGGAGATTTATGTTGGCAGTAATGAGGACAGGGTTGTTTTTATAGACATATCGGATAAATCCAACCCGATTTTAATAAGTGAATTTTTTTATGACCATCAGTATACACACCAGTCTTGGCTCACTGAAGATCATAGATTTCTCCTTATGGGTGATGAGTTAGACGAAATTGATAATTCAGGCGCTTTGATCAATAAGACAAGAACAATTATTATTGATTTGCAAAACCTTGATCAACCAATTCGACATTTTGATTATGTTTCAGATACTGATGCAATTGACCATAATGGCTACGTAAAAGGCTCAAAATATTATTTGGCCAGTTATACATCTGGTCTGAGGGTTATTGATATATTAAACATAGGTCAAAAATCAATCAGGGAAGTTGGTTATTTTGACACATATCCAATTGATACACATGATCATGGAATTGCAAATTCAAATAACAGATGGGGAGATCCAGGAGGTCATGATGGAAATAAAGGTCAAAATAGTCCTTTTTTTAATGGTGCTTGGAGTGTTTATCCATATTTTCAAAGTAGAAATATCATAATAAGTGATATTAATTCTGGTCTATTTATAGTTAGAAAAAGCGGTGAATAATTACACAAATTTCTCTCTTAAAAAGGAAATTTTTTAAAAAAAAAAATAAATTGTTTTTTTTGAGTATAAAATTATTATATTTGCGCGCGTTTATAAACAAAATCTAAAAATTATGGCCAAGGAAACTTTCGATCGTTCCAAACCTCATTTAAACATAGGTACAATTGGACACGTAGATCACGGTAAAACAACTCTAACAGCAGCTATTACAAAAGTACTTGCAGATCAAGGACTTTCTGAATCAACTAGCTTTGATCAGATTGATAATGCTCCTGAGGAGAAAGAAAGAGGTATTACGATTAACACCTCTCACGTTGAATATCAAACTGCAACTAGACATTATGCCCACGTAGATTGTCCAGGTCACGCAGATTATGTAAAAAATATGGTAACTGGTGCTGCTCAAATGGATGGAGCAATACTTGTTGTTGCTGCAACTGACGGACCTATGCCCCAAACAAGAGAACACATCCTACTAGGAAGACAGGTTGGTATCCCCAAAATTGTTGTATTTCTAAACAAAGCTGATCAAGTAGATGATGAAGAATTACTGGAGCTAGTTGAAATGGAAGTTAGAGAATTATTAAGCTTTTATGAATATGATGGCGATAACGGACCTGTAGTACTTGGTTCTGCATTGGGAGCTTTAAATGGTGAAGCAAAGTGGGTTGAATCTGTTTCCAAATTAATGGAATCAGTTGATTCTTGGATTGAATTACCCAAAAGAGATGTTGACAAAGATTTTTTAATGCCAATTGAAGATGTTTTCTCAATCACAGGTAGAGGTACTGTTGCTACTGGTAGAATTGAAACAGGTGTTTCAAATACAGGTGATGCAGTCGATATTATTGGAATGGGTGCTGAAAAACTTGCATCTACTGTTACTGGGGTTGAGATGTTTAGAAAAATACTAGATAGAGGTGAGGCTGGTGATAATGTTGGAATTCTATTAAGAGGAATTGAGAAAACTGATATCCGTAGAGGAATGGTTATATGTAAACCTGGATCTGTTAAACCACATAAGAAATTTAAAGCTGAAGTTTATATTTTGAAAAAGGAAGAAGGAGGAAGACATACCCCATTCCACAACAATTATAGACCACAATTTTATGTTAGAACAACCGATGTTACTGGTAACATTGAACTTCCTAGTGGAGTAGAGATGGTTATGCCTGGTGACAACCTTACTATTACTGTTGATCTTATATCTCCAATTGCATGTAGCGTTGGTTTAAGATTTGCGATTAGAGAAGGTGGAAGGACTGTAGGTGCAGGTCAGGTAACAGAAATTATTGAATAATACGTCTAATTGCCGATATTTTTATTTCGGAATTAGGTAGGTTTGATAAGACTTCGAACGGGTTTAGCTCAGTTGGTAGAGCACTGGTCTCCAAAACCAGGTGTCGGGAGTTCGAGTCTCTCAACCCGTGCAAAATTAAATGATGGGAAGTTTAGTAAACTATATTAGAGATTCTTTTGGAGAACTTAGAGACCATGTAAAATGGACTCCTCTACAAGAATTACAAAAAATGACACTTGTTGTTGTCGTTTTTTCAGTAATTTTTTCTCTAATTATTTGGTTAGCTGATACAATCTTATCGGAAGTTTTTAAAATTTATTTTGATTTTTTATAATATGAGTGAGATTAAGGATAAAAAATGGTATGTTGTCAGGGCCATAAGCGGTCAAGAAAATAAAATCAAAACTTATATTGACAACGAAGTCAAAAGGATGGATTTGGGAAATTTTGTTGAGGAAGTTATTGTACCAACTCAAAAAGTAGTTCAAATTAGAAATGGTAAAAAAGTTAGTAAAGAGAAAGTTTATTTCCCTGGCTATATAATGGTAAAAGCTAACCTTACTGGTGAGATTCCTCACATAATTAGGTCATTTCCTAACATCCTAGGTTTTTTAGGTGAAACTAAGGGTGGTGATCCAATTCCATTAAGAACAACAGAAGTCAGTAGAATGTTAGGAAAGGTTGATGAATTGGCAATGGAGGGTGAAAATATTTCGATTCCTTTTACTGTTGGTGAAAATATTAAAGTTATAGATGGTCCTTTCAATGGTTTTAATGGAAATATTGAAAAGGTAATAGAAGAAAAAAGAAAGTTAGAGGTTATGGTAAAAATCTTTGGACGTAAAACTCCATTAGAGTTATCATACATGCAAGTTGAAAAAGTATAATTGTTACGGTTAATTAACTCTAATAGCTTCCATATTTAGGGTTTAAATTAGAAAGATGGCAAAAGAAGTACAAAAGGTATTGAAATTGCAGATAAGAGGTGGCGCAGCTAATCCCTCCCCGCCTGTTGGACCTGCTCTAGGTGCTGCAGGTGTCAATATCATGGAATTTTGTAAGCAATTTAATTCCAGAACTCAAGATAAGCCTGGCAAAGTTGTACCTGTAGTTATCTCTGTATTTGCAGATAAATCATTTGAGTTTGTAATTAAAACTCCTCCTGCAGCTGCTCAACTACTTGAAGCGGCTAAGGTAAAAAAAGGTTCATCAGAGCCTAACAGGTCAAAGGTTGCATCTGTTACATGGGATCAGGTCAGAAAAATAGCTGAAGACAAAATGCAAGATTTAAATGCTTTCACCACAGAATCTGCTATGAAAATGGTTGCAGGAACAGCAAGATCCATGGGGCTCAATGTAAAAGGACAATCACCATTTTAAAATTTATTTTAATGGCAAAATTGACAAAAAATAGAAAAGAATCATTAACAAAGTTTGATAATGAAAAAATGTATAGTTTAAAAGAAGCATCAGATGTTATAAAAAGCTTTTCAAAATTAAAGTTTGATCCGTCCATTGATCTGGCGGTTAACCTTGGTGTTGATCCAAAAAAGGCAGACCAAAACGTTCGTGGAATTGTGTCGTTGCCAAACGGTACAGGAAAAGATGTAAAGGTTCTTGCTTTGGTTACACCAGACAAAGAAGATGAAGCAAAAAAAGCTGGAGCGGATTTCGTAGGTTTAGAAGAGTTCTTAAACAAAATTAAAGAAGGCTGGACAGATGTCGATGTTATAATTACCATGCCCAGTGTTATGGGGAAACTTGGTCCTCTAGGGAAAATTTTAGGTCCTAGAGGTCTAATGCCTAATCCCAAAACCGGTACTGTAACTATGAATGTTGGAAAAGCTGTTGAGGAGACCAAAGCAGGTAAAATTGATTTTAAGGTTGATAAAAATGGAACAATTCATGTTGCTATTGGGAAAGTTTCTTTCAGCTCAGACAAAATATTTCAAAATGCAAAAGAGGTTCTTGATAATATT
This sequence comes from uncultured Bacteroidota bacterium, assembly GCA_902526165.1. Taxonomy (GTDB): domain Bacteria; phylum Bacteroidota; class Bacteroidia; order Flavobacteriales; family Flavobacteriaceae; genus Eutrophosalina. Next base: position 5,521 of record CABZKA010000005.1, on the reverse strand, counting down.
TTAAAGATTAAGCCATCTTCATCTAAGGGGATTTACATGAAAAGTATTTTTATGTCAAGTACAATGAGTCCCGGTATTAAAATTGATACTAATAGTTTTTAGCAATGAACAAAGATCAAAAACAAAATATTATTGATATTATCAAGTCTCAACTTGACTCCACATCTACAATATATATTACTGATTGTTCAGGCCTTGATGCGGTGTCGACCTCAAAGTTGAGAAGAGAGTGTTTTAAATCTAACATTAAATTATCAGTTGTAAAAAATACCTTATTATCCAGAGCAATGGATGATGTTGATAAAGACTTTGGGGATTTAAAAGCTCAATTAGCTGGGAATACAGCATTAATGTTCTCTGAAACCGGCAATGCTCCAGCAAAAGTTATTAAAAAGTTTAGAAAGAATTTTGAAAAGCCCATATTGAAAGGTGCTTTCATAGAAGAATCTATTTACATCGGCGATGATGTCCTAGATACTTTAGTAAATATTAAATCTAAGGAGGAGTTAATTGGTGAAGTTCTAACACTTCTTCAGTCTCCTGCTCAGAATTTAATTTCCGCTCTCAAGTCGAGTGGAACAAAACTCAGTGGTGTCATTAATACACTTTCTGAAAAAGATGATAAATAATTTAAATTAAATAAAAATGGCAGATTTAAAAGATTTTGCAGAAAAACTAGTAAACTTGACTGTTAAAGAAGTCAATGAATTGGCTGATATTCTTAAGGATGAATACGGCATTGAACCTGCAGCAGCAGCAGTTGCAGTTGCTGGCCCAGCTGGTGGAGCTGGAGTTGCTGAAGTAGCTGAGGAAAAAAGTGAGTTTACAGTTGTTTTAAAAGCGGCTGGTGGAGCAAAGCTTGCAGTCGTAAAGTTAGTTAAGGAGCTTACAGGTCTTGGTTTAAAAGAAGCTAAGGATCTTGTAGACAATGCACCTAGCAATATCAAAGAAGATATTGGTAAGGACGAAGCCGAGGGTATGAAAAAATCCCTTGAAGAGGCTGGTGCTGAGGTTGAATTAAAATAATTCAAGCAATTGTCAAATACCTTTTAGGTATTGTATTAATGTTCTTTAACTAAACTTTATAATTAATGATTTACAACAATAGAAAAAATTTCGCAACAGCTTCTGACATACCAAATTATCCAGATTTTTTGGATATTCAGGTAAAGTCTTTTAAAGATTTTTTTCAATTAGAAACAAAATCTGATGAAAGAAGTGATGAGGGTTTATATAAAACTTTTTTGGAGAACTTTCCAATTTCTGATGCAAGAAATCAGTTTGTTCTTGAATTTATAGATTACTTCGTCGATCCGCCTAGATATTCTGTACATGAATGTATTGAGAGGGGTTTAACATACAGTGTTCCACTTAAAGCTAGATTAAAGCTTTATTGTACTGACCCCGAACATGAAGATTTTGAAACAATTGTACAGGATGTATATTTAGGAGTAATCCCATATATGTCAAATAGTGGAACATTTATAATTAATGGCGCTGAACGAGTAGTTGTCTCTCAATTACACAGATCTCCAGGTGTGTTTTTTGGCCAATCATTCCATGCTAACGGTACAAAACTTTATTCTGCCAGAGTTATCCCGTTTAAAGGATCTTGGATTGAATTTTCCTCCGATATTAATGGTGTTATGTATGCATATATTGATAGAAAAAAGAAATTACCTGTCACAACCCTTTTAAGGACAATTGGTTTTGAGAGAGATAAAGATATTTTGGAAATATTTGGATTAGCTGAAGAAGTAAAAGTATCGAAAGCTGGTTTAAAAAAGATTTTGGGAAGAAAATTAGCAGCAAGAGTATTGAATACTTGGTATGAAGATTTTGTTGATGAGGATACAGGTGAAGTAATATCAATTGAAAGAAATGAAGTTATTTTAGACAGAGACACAGTTATTGAGAAAGATAATATTGAGAAGATACTGGAATCTAACACTAAAACCGTTCTTATTAATAGGGTTGATGATGATAATTCTGAATATTCTATTATACACAACACTTTACAAAAAGATCCAACTAATACTGAAAAAGAAGCTGTTGAGCATGTATACAGACAGTTGAGAAATGCTGAACCTCCCGATGAAGAGACTGCTCGTGGAATTATTGATAAGTTATTTTTCTCCGACCAAAGATATAATCTTGGTGAGGTTGGAAGATATCGTATGAATAAGAAACTGGGTTTAAATATTGATATGGAAAACCTAGTTCTTACAAAGGAAGATATCATAACAATTATTAAATTTTTAATAGAACTAATAAATTCAAAATCTGAAATTGATGATATTGATCATCTATCCAACAGAAGGGTTAGAACTGTTGGTGAGCAACTCTCTAGTCAATTTGGAGTTGGTCTCTCAAGAATGGCACGTACTATTCGCGAGAGAATGAATGTGAGGGATAATGAAGTATTTACTCCTATTGATTTAATTAATGCAAAAACATTATCCTCTGTCATTAATACGTTTTTTGGTACTAATCAGCTTTCTCAATTTATGGATCAAACTAATCCTCTAGCAGAATTAACGCACAAGAGAAGACTTTCTGCATTAGGACCTGGTGGTCTATCACGTGAAAGAGCAGGATTTGAGGTAAGAGATGTTCATTATACTCACTATGGCAGACTGTGTCCAATAGAGACACCTGAAGGTCCAAATATTGGCTTAATTTCTTCTTTAAGTGTTTTTGCTAAGGTGAATAACCTTGGTTTTATTGAGACACCCTACAGAAAAGTTGTTAATGGTAAAATTGATATCAACGAATTTAAATATTTATCAGCGGAAGAAGAAGAAGGGAAGTTGATAACACAAGCCAACATAGAAAGATCAAAAGAAGGCAAGATATTAGCTGATAAAGTAATTGCAAGACAAGAAGCAGACTATCCAGTTGTTGAACCTAAAGATGTGGATTATATTGATGTTGCGCCAAATCAAATTGCATCAATATCAGCATCTCTCATCCCATTTTTAGAACATGACGATGCAAACCGTGCCCTTATGGGATCTAATATGATGAGACAATCTGTCCCTCTCATGAAGCCCGAAAGTCCAATAGTTGGTACCGGTCTAGAAAATCAGGTCGCAAGCGACTCAAGAGTATTATTAAATGCAGAAACTAATGGTTTGGTTACATATGTTGATTCTGATAAAATTATTATTAAGTATGAGAAATCCAGTGACGAGAAGTTGGTTTCTTTTGATTCCGATGAAATAGTTTATGACTTAATAAAATTCAGAAAAACAAATCAGGGTACATGTATTAATTTAAAACCAATTGTTAAGAAAGGTGAAAAAGTTAAAAAAGGACAAGTATTATGTGAAGGATATGCAACATCTAATGGCGAATTAGCATTAGGTAGAAATTTGAAAGTTGCTTTTATGCCTTGGAAAGGATACAATTTTGAAGATGCAATTGTAATTTCTGAGAAAGTTGTTAGGGAAGATTTCTTTACCTCAATTCACATTGATGAATATTCTCTTGATGTAAGAGATACAAAGCTAGGAATGGAAGAATTGACTAGCGATATTCCTAATGTTAGTGAGGATGCAACTTCAGATTTAGATGAAAATGGTATGATTAGAGTTGGTGCTCAAGTTAAGTCTGGTGATATTCTAATAGGAAAAATTACACCCAAAGGAGAGTCAGATCCTACACCCGAAGAAAAACTTTTAAGAGCAATATTTGGTGATAAAGCGGGAGATGTAAAAGATGCTTCTTTAAAAGCTCCTCCATCACTCAAAGGAATTGTTATCGATAAGAAGCTTTTTACAAGAACTATCAAAGATAAGAGAAGAAGGACTGAGGATAAAGAACTCCTCAAAAATCTAGAGTTAAAATATGATAAAATTTTTGATGATTTGAAAAGTAAACTTGTTGAGAAACTCTACTCAATGTTAAGTGGAAAAACTTGTCAAGGAATATTTAATGATTTAGGTGAGGAGCTAATCCCCAAGGGTAAAAAGTATACTCAAAAAGTTTTAAATCAGGTTGATGACTTTTCACACTTAGCTCAAGCTAATTGGAGTGTTGATAAAAAAATCAATTCTTTAGCAAAAACACTTTTACATAACTACAAAATCAAAGAAAATGATTTGCAAGGTATGCTTCGCAGAGAGAAGTTTACTATCACTGTTGGTGATGAACTCCCCTCTGGAATTATGAAACTTGCAAAAGTATATATTGCTAAGAAGAGAAAACTTAAAGTAGGAGATAAAATGGCTGGAAGACATGGTAATAAAGGTATTGTTGCTCGAATTGTGAGACAGGAGGATATGCCTTTTTTAGACGATGGAACACCGGTTGATATAGTTTTAAATCCTCTTGGAGTACCTTCTAGAATGAACATTGGACAAATCTACGAAACTGTTCTTGGTTGGGCTGGTATGAATTTAAATAAGAAGTATTCTACCCCTATTTTTGATGGTGCAACTATTGATGAAATTAATGCACTTACCGACGAAGCTGGTGTACCAAAATTTGGTCACACTTATTTGTATGATGGTGGAACAGGAGAAAGATTTGATCAACCTGCAACTGTTGGTGTTATTTACATGTTAAAACTTGGACATATGGTTGATGACAAAATGCATTCTAGATCAATTGGCCCATACTCATTAATTACTCAACAGCCTTTAGGTGGTAAAGCACAGTTTGGAGGACAGAGATTTGGAGAAATGGAAGTTTGGGCATTAGAGGCATATGGTGCTTCCAGTACTCTTCAGGAAATACTGACAATAAAGTCCGACGATGTGATTGGTAGAGCTAAGGCTTATGAGTCTATCGTTAAAGGAGAGAAAATGCCTGAATCAAATTTACCTGAGTCTTTTAATGTATTAATGCATGAACTCAAGGGATTAGGGCTTGATATTAGATTAGAGGAATAAATAAAATTAAATAATGGAATTAAATAAATCTAAAAAATTCAACAAAATATCGATAGGATTAGCATCACCTGAGACTATCCTTTCAGCATCACGTGGTGAGGTTTTAAAACCTGAAACAATTAATTATCGAACTCATAAACCAGAACGAGATGGTTTATTCTGTGAAAGAATTTTTGGCCCAGTCAAAGATTACGAATGTGCATGTGGGAAGTATAAAAGAATCAGATATAAAGGTATCGTTTGCGATAGATGTGGTGTTGAGGTTACAGAAAAAAAGGTAAGAAGGGATAGAGTTGGTCATATAAACTTAGTAGTTCCTGTTGCTCATATTTGGTACTTTAGATCTTTACCAAATAAAATTGGTTACCTCCTAGGACTACCAAGTAAAAAACTTGATATGATAATTTACTACGAAAGGTATGTAGTTGTCCAACCAGGTTTGGCTGTCGATGAGGAAGGAAATTCTTTGAATAAAATGGATTTCCTAACTGAAGAGGAGTATCTGAATATTATAGAAAAATTACCCCCTGAAAATCAATTCCTTGATGATAGCGATCCTAACAAATTTATTGCTAAAATGGGTGCTGAGTGTTTGATTGAACTCTTATCAAGAATTGATCTTGATG
>CABZKA010000004.1 GCA_902526165.1 uncultured Bacteroidota bacterium | reverse complement strand
GCTTGGAGATGTTAAAATTCAACTTATTCATACACCTGGGCATACTCTTGAAAGTTCAAGTTACTTGCTAATTGATACCAACAATAAACAACACTCAATATTTACAGGTGATACTCTTTTTTTAGGTGATGTTGGTATTCCAGATGTAGCTCAAAGATACCAGGGTATTAGTAAAGAAAAGTTAGCTGAAATGTTGTTTGAATCAATTAATAACAGAATAAAACCTTTGGATGACAGAGTTATTGTATATCCTGGTCATGGAGCAGGTTCAGCATGTGGAAAAAATATGATGAAAGAAACTGTTGATACTTTAGCAAATCAAAAAAATGTTAATTATAGCCTAAACGGAAAGTTATCGAAAACTGAATTTGTTAAAGAATTAGTTACAGACTTACCTGTCCCACCTAATTATTTTCCTTCTAATGTTAAATTAAATAGAGAAGGTTATTTAGGGATTGATGAAGTAATAAGTAAAAGTTTTAAAAAATTAAACTCAGATTATGTTAATCATAAAATGAGATTTAACGATGTTGTTATTTTGGACACAAGAAAATCATCTAAATATTGTGCTGAACATATTCCTGGATCAATATTTATAGGATTAGATGGAAGATTTGCTCCTTGGGTGGGTGAAATTATAAAGGATATTAATCAAGAAATTATTTTAATTGTGGAAAAGGATAGGGTGGAAGAGGCAATAACACGACTCTCAAGAGTGGGTTTCGACAATTGTATAGGCTATCTTGATGGTGATTTAAAATGTTGGAAGTCCAGTGGTTATTCTACAGAAAGTGTTCGTTCAATAAGTCCTGAGCAATTTATTAAGGAATCTGATCAAAATTCACAAATAATTGATGTTAGAGAAAAACCAGAGCTAAGCAAAGGAAAATTTCAATCTTCAATAAATGTGCCATTATCAAAGATTGATTCCAATATGAAATTTGATAAAAATGTGAATTCTTACGTTTATTGTGCCGGTGGATATCGGAGTCTAATTGCATGCTCAATAATCAAAAAAAATGGTTTGAAAAAACCGGTCAACGTTGAGACAGGTTTCAGTGGAATCAGAAATCTAATTTAAATGAAAAAATTCCTAATTCTATTTTTCATAAATCTTATCTATTCTCAACAACCAATAATTGATATAGAGTTTGAGAGAATGTTAGAAATTTTAGAAAGAGAATCTACTGTGTTAATTGATGTAAGAACCCCAGATGAATATAACTCATTCAGAATAAAGAGTTCGATCAATATTGATTATTACAGTCCAAGTTTTTTAGATTCAATATCCTCATATAAGACTAAAAAAAATATCATATTTTATTGCAGATCTGGAAGAAGAAGTTATTATGCAGCAAAACTTATTCAGCAAAAAGGTTTTAATATGATTTATAATTTAAAGGAAGGGGTGTTGGAGGTTAAAAAGAAAAACTTAGAATTTAAAACCCTTAACAACTAATGTACCTTTCCATTCCTGTCCTACATTAAAGAAGTATTTATTTACATTTTTAAAACCACTTTTTTCAAAAAAATTAATCCAGATTTCAGAGCTAAAAAGTTGCATTGTATCAACCCCAGTTTTTTCTTTCCAATCATGACATTTTTTATTTTCCAAATAAAAATCAATACCCATGATAAAAACACCATTTTTTTTAATCCAATTATTATATATATGTTTAATGATTTCCTCGGGTTTTTTAAAGTAATACATGACTTCCATTGAAATAACAACATCAACTTTATCATCAGGTTTCCATAAATCAAGTTCAGAGCATATGTAATTATTTTTAGGATCTAGGTTCTTTGCTTTTGCAATCATTGATTTTGAACCATCAACTCCGGTAATTTTTTTGTATTTTCTCTTTTTATCCAAATGACGAACTAACCATCCATTTCCGCATCCTGCATCAATTATACACGGGTTTTTATACTTGTCTTCAAATAACTCTATCATTTTCATTACGGGCTTAAAATGATTATTCCTCATACCATCATCTTTCCCAGATATTGCCCAATCTGAAAAAACTTCAATAGGGGATTTCATTTAGACAAACTTTTTTGTTGATATGACATAAAGTGTATATGTGAAAAGAATCATAATTATCTCCCAAAAAAATATGTAGTATGGCCATTCACCAATTAAAAGCGGATTATCAACATTTGGTGGAGATGCTAGATACATATAATTGGAGTCAATTTGGAAATTTAACGGAATTATAAAAGCAATAATTATATTTAAGTAAATCCAGACTCTAAACCATGAAAATTTCGTAATTGCGTGATTTAAATTGAAGAATAGAAAAATTGGAATTAATATTATTCCAGCATGAGACGAATGATACGAAATATATTCAAAATTTGTACCATCAAAATTATTTATTTGAGGAGTTAAAAAAGCTTGAATTCCACCAATAATCCCTGCATAATAAAAAAACTCAAAAACTCTTTTATTAAGTTTAGTAAATAAAACAGAGCAGGCAATTAAATTTGTTAAACCACATAATTGAAGTGGAAGATTCTCTGAAACATTCCAAAGACCATTCATAATATTTCTGGAGTGGTCAGTAATTGTCATAATAATCATCAATAAAGAGAGAATTTTTACAATTTTTAACTTTTGTTCTTTATTAAAAAAATTATTTGATAAAAAAAGGATGATTAAGATGGAAAAAAAAGAAATGATTGTATTCCTAATCCATTCATTCGACATAAATTCGATTATATAGTTTTGGGTTTCCATTAATCTGTGTAATTTATCATATTCATTAAAACAATTTCAGCAACAGGATCATATCCTATATTTTCAATTAATTTTAGTGTAGACAGAATAATTTCCCCCTCTCCATGCTTCACAATCGACAGATCTGATCCTGACCACACATCACCAGAACCAATATAGTTTCTTTTCATGATATTTCCGTTAGGAATTCTGTCAAATGCTATGGTGTTAACTAAATTTTCTGCTTCAATTCCCCTCATGGTTATAGTTGGAGCTATGTTCTCATATGTATTACTCATATTGACATCCGTTGGAAGGTTTCTAAAAATTTTATGATTAGAATTAATGTGTAGAATTCCATCCCACAATCCCTGTGAAATATTTTTTACAAACTTAACTGGCAAATAACTTTCTCCTTCGTCAATAAAAGTTAGGTTTGGTCCTTTCCTTACACGTGTTTTTCCGGGTACAGAAAGATAAATGACATTTCCTCCTCTGTGTACAAAACTATTCAACTCTCTTATTCTTGACTCTAGTTTGCTGTTTTTTGAGTTTGATGAAGGCCCACTGGGTGATAAAAGGTTATCTTGATTATCTTCATTTTTAACAACGTTTCCATCACTTGAATTAATAAATTCTGCTTTTTCATTACTGAATATTACAGGAACATGGATATTAAGTTTCTTATCAAAATTTACTACCTCAAATCCTTTATTAATCAGGAATTTTTTAAGTTTATTGTCCTTATTGGCAAGAGCTATTTTTTTCACAATTTTCTTTGATTTTAAATCATAAACACTGAATTCAATAGTTGAAAATAATTTAGTTTTTTGTGAATTAAAATTTGCTTCAATGAAGTAATTTCCTTTCTCTAAATCTACAGTGCTTTTATGAAGCAGAGATATTCCATTTTTAAGCTTTGTTTTTATATTGTTTTCATATAAGACCTTATTGTTTTTTTTAGACTTTATTTTGACAGAAAGGTTGCCATTTAACTCAGTTTTATCGTTTATGCCTTTAATTTCTGTTTTGATAGATTCTCCTAGGTAATAATTTCTTTTATCTGTCCTAATTACCATAATTCTATCATTATTAGCCTCTTTTGTTAAATCGTATGCTTTCCCCTTTGGATTTCTCCAAAGATCAAGTAATCCCGCACCAATAATCCAATCACCGGCTGTCAGAGCATGTACACAGTAGCCTATAACAGTGGGATTGGACCTTATGGCCTCGAGCATTCTTTTATTAGCAATTCCATGTATTTCTTGCTGTTTTAAGTAGAAATCACTAGCAGATTTAAAAATTTTATCCAAACCAGTTTCCTTTAAAGCTTTTTTGATATCCCTATTGTAATTGATGTGGTATGTGTATGGATAGGTTATGGGGTTTCCTTTTTCCTTAAATAAAATCTCATTATTTTCCAAATCAGGTAAACTTCCATATCCAATTTCAGAAACATAAGAGGATATACCAGGTACTACATTTCTTCCTGGTGTTCTAGCATTTAGTCCCAATTCAATATTTTTTTCTTTGGAATTACCGATTGTTAAAAAACCATCAAATTTATTGTTTGTGATGTTTGGACCAGGGTAATTGTGAATATCATTAAATTTAAAAGCTTTGTTTGAAAAAGGTAAGTAAAGGTTAGCTCCGTATGCCCATCCTCCAGACTCATCAAGAATCATCCTAGTGGGATCAAGCTCTCTTGCTTTCAAGGACATGGGTATTAACATATTAGCAAGAACTGGTCTTCTAATCTCATTAAACAATTCCCATTGAACAATTGATGGATGATTTCTGTCTCTTAGAATTGCTTCTGTAATTTCATTTTCAACCCTTTGTGGAAGATAAGGAGATTCTACAGGCATATCCATACACTCTATTGCCATACTTCCCACTGTCAGTACACCAATAGAATCTGCTAAATGAAGCCATTCTTTTGGAGGTGGTTTCCTCCACGGTCTTATCATATTGAAACCAGCCTTTTTGGCTAATAAAATTTCTTTGATCATCATATCATCTGAATCTGGAAAGGATAGTTTTACAGGGTATAATCCCTCAAAAAAAGCTGCTTTGAGATAAATTGGATTACCGTTCAAATAAAACCGTTCGTTTTTAACTGTAAACTCCCTAAAACCAAATTTTTCACTAACATGATCAAGTTGTTCATATGATAATCCTTGCTCATTTTCTATTATTTTTTCTAGGTATAACTCTAAAAGGTATAATTGAGGATTTTCGGGCGACCAAAGTTGGTGGTTTTTAACCTTGTAATCTAAATTAACATCAACAACTAGGTTGGAATTTTTAATAATAATGTCTTTGTGCTTATAAGTATTTTTATTTTTATCATTCAAATTATTGATTGAATACCTGTACCTATATTTTCCATCACCCAGACCATTTACTATTTTATTTTTCAATTCTACATTTCCATTTTCATAATTTGCAATGATAAAAACATCTTCAATATGCGTTTGTCCCGTGAACGATAGAAAAACATCTTGCCATATTCCGCCTGTGTAAGAACCCCTCCATTGTGGAGTTTCCATTTGTCCAATACCGTCAATAACTTTGTCCTGTATGGTTATTGGACCCATAACTTTCACTATTAGTGTATTTACATTATCAAAATCAACAACGTGCTCTATATTAAATGAAAATGGAGAAAAACCACCTTCATGAAATCCAATTGAGTTATCATTAACATATACTTCAGTTATATAATTTGAAGCGTTAAAGTTTAAGTGAATTTTTTTGTTTTCCCTGGATCTGGAAACATTAAATTTTGTTCTGTAGTAAACAACACCCTCATAATCCTTCTTGTATCTCTCCCAAACACTTGGTACATAAATTTTTTCAATCAATCCATTATTAAAACCATCATTCGAATGAAATTTATTTTTCTTTCCCTCATTATTTTCATCATATATAATCTCCCATTCACCATTGAGCATTTGATTATTAAATCTTTCTTGAGATTCAATTGTAAAACTGATTAAGACAAACAATAAAAACTGAATTTTTCTCATAATTGTAATTTCTTTAGTCCGTTTGGTACCATTGGATGTGTTATTTCTTTTAAGATTTTTACCATTTTATCTCTCTTTGGATGTGTTTTTTCATAAACCAAGTTATTCCATTCTTTTGGGTCAATAGCATTGTGATAAAGCTCTTCTTTTCCCGAGTCATAAATTATATACCTCCAATCTTTCGTTCTAAGAGAATAATGGTGATTTGAGGGTGTATTTTCATTTTTATCTGAGCTGTAAACAACAGATAAAGCTCCATCAGGTCCTTCCCATTTTTTTGTATTAGGATCATCTAGGAATGGCTTCAAGCTAAATCCATCCATTGATTTCCCTTTATCATTTTTGATCGTATTGTTATCCAAGCCAGCCAATTCCAATAAAGTAGGGTAGACATCAATGAGAGATACTGGATGATTGACCTTTGTATTTGGTTTAGTTAGTCTAGGAGCCCTAATTATCAAAGGAACCCTTGTGCTTTCTTCCCAAGGGGAGTTTTTATAAATATGATCTTTTTCACCTAAAGTCCATCCGTGGTCACTTACAAAAACAATGATTGTATTTTCTTTGAATTTAGACTTATCAATCGCATTAACCACTTTTCCAATATTATCATCAACTGCAGTAACGCAAGCAAGATAAGCTTGAGTAAATCTTTTAAGACCCTCTTCTCTTGTAGAATATGATTTGATTAAATTTTGGTAGGATTCTATAGATCTAGTTCTTCTTTCTTTTGTTTCGAATTGGTCTTCATCGTGAAAGAAAGTATCTTCTTTATCTTTTTCTAAAATATTGGCCAATTGAATCTCATCTAAGGGATACATATCAAAATACTTTTGTGGAGCAATAAGTGGTGTATGCGGTCTCACAAATCCAACAGCCAAAAAGAAAGGAGAGTTGTTGTCTGATCTGGCTAATTCATTGATTTTATCTTCAGCCCACTGGGCATTTATTTCGTCAGGTGTTAAATCTCTTTCATCCTCATTTGTGTACTTAAATTCTTTATAACCTCTTGAACCACCATAAGCCCAAGACAACTGTTCTCCATCGAGCTTAGTATTTTCAACATTTTTTAATGGTCCAAAAGACCCATCAATTTGACCACCATTCATATTGCAACAACCAACCATTCTTTCTGTTCTAAATGGTTTTGGGATGTCAGGGTGTGAAATACCTATTTTACCTTTTTCTTTTTTTCCTTTGTATGCTACAGGACCCAAATCACTATTATGCTCAAATTCAGACCATAATTCTTTCCTATTGTGGTGTAAAATTTTTCCACTACCTAAAACATAATATCCATTTTCCTTAAACTTTTCTACTATTGTTTTTGTATTTGCCAATACATCATTATTATACCATGGTTTTTGCCAAAAGTTTAAAGAATTATGAGGATAAACCCCACTTAAGAAACTTGATCTAGATGGACCACATATAGGGTTGTTTGTATATGCTTTCATGAATGATGTGCCCGAATCCGACAGTTTTTTGATATTAGGTGTAATGGCTTGTGGATGCCCTTTAAGTACCTCATTATAATCATTCAAGTCATCCGTCATAATTAAAAGAATATTTGGTTTTGTATCTTCATTATTGTTGCAACCAAAAAATAAAATCGATAATATTATAATGAGTGAAATATTACATTTTTTCATAGCTGTAATTTTTTTAGACCATTTGGTACCATTGGATGTGTTATTTCTTTTAGGATTTTTACCATCTCATCTCTTTTTGGATGGGTTTTATCATAAACCAAGTTATTCCACTCTTTAGGGTCGATAGCATTGTGATAAAGCTCTTCTTTTCCTGAGTTATAGATTATATACCTCCAATCCTTCGTTCTAAGAGAATAATGGTGATTTGTTGGAATACTTTCATTTTTATATGATGAATAAACAACAGATAAAGCTCCATCAGGTCCTTCCCATTTTTTTGTATTTGGATCTTCCAGAAATGGCTTTAAGCTAAATCCATCCAGTGATTTTCCTTTATCATTTTTGATCGTATTGTTATCTAAGCCTGCCAATTCCAATAAAGTAGGGTAGATATCAACGAGAGATACTGGATGATCAACCTTTGACTTGGGTTCTGTAATTCCAGGAGCTCTAATTGTTAAGGGAACCCTTGTGCTTTCTTCCCATAATGAATTTTTGTACACATGGTTTTTTTCTCCCATAGTCCATCCATGGTCACTGACAAAAACAATGATTGTATTGTCTTTGAACCTAGAGTTATCAATGGCGTTAACCACTTGTCCAATATTATCATCGACGGCGCTAACACAAGCAAGATAAGCTTGAGTAAATCTTTTTAATCCCTCATCGGGATTTTTGTAAGACTCTTTAAGTTTATAATACATTTCAACAGATCTTTTACTTAGTTGTTTGTGAGTAAGTGTTGAATTGTTTTCACCAAACTCAGATTTTTCAACATTATTAGTTTCAACATAATTTAAAAATGTATCATCCATGTCATTTTCTAAAATATTTGCAAGCTTAATCTTTTCAAGTGGATACATGTCAAAATATTTTTGTGGAGCAATAAGTGGTGTGTGCGGTCTTAAAAATCCAACAGCCAAAAAGAAAGGAGTGTCGTTGTCTGATTTGGCTAGCTCATTGATTTTATTTTCAGCCCACTGTGCATTTATTTCATCAGGCGTTAAATCTCTGTCATCCTCACTTACATATTTAAATTCTCTGTATCCTCTAGAACCACCATAAGCCCACGTAATTTTTTCACCATCTTCCTCCATATTTAAAATATTTTTGAAAGGACCAAATGAACCATCAATTTGTCCGATTTCAGAGAAGGGTTTTGCAACATCAGGATGAGCAATTCCTCTTTTTCCTTTTTTACGAAGTCCTTTATATGCTACAGGTCCATAGTCCGCATCATGTTCAAATTCAGACCATAATTCTTTCTTATTGTGGTGTAAAATTTTACCACTACCCACAACATAATATCCATTCTCTTTAAATTTTTCCATCATAGTTTTGGTATTATTTAAAACATTATTGTTAAACCATGGTTTCTGCCAAAAATTTGATGAATTATGTGGATATACACCTGTTATCATACTTGATCTTGATGGTCCACACATAGGATCATTTGAATATGCATTAATAAAGGATACACCAGAATCAGCTAATTTTTTGATGTTTGGAGAAATTACCTGTGGATGACCCATCAGATCTTCATTGTAATCATTTAAATCATCACTCATAATTAAAACAATATTTGGCTTAGTTTGAGTGTTAGAGTTGCATCCAAAAGCAAAAAATAAGGAAAGAATAAGTACTGTTATTTTTGACATGAAGATTTAATATTTCAAATTCAATTTGTATCTTGATATTATATAACCTATTTGTCTAAACTATGAAAAAAATTTTTATTTTGATACTTTCTCTTTTTGTCTTATCATGCTCTTCTGACACAGGTTCTGGTGATGGCGATAATGGAGGGAACAACGGAGGAAATAATGGAGGAAATAATGGGGGAAATAATGGTGGAGGAAATAATTCTGAAGACGATGGTTCAGACCCAAATGATTATACGGATTCAACTTCCGATGGAAATACAACATACTACATTAGTTTTAGTTCTGGTGATGATTCAAAAGATGGAAAAAGTGAGGAAAATGCATTTAAAAATTTAGGAAAGATAAATAGCATTACGTTTAATGCAGGAGATATAATTAAGTTTAAAAAAGGAGACACTTGGAAAGGTTATTTTAAAATACGTGGTTCTGGATCAGAAGACAATCATATATCAGTAGATAGTTATGGATCTGGAGACCTTCCTGTCATAGACGGAAATGGTTATCAAGCTTCAGTTTTTTTAGAAAATATTGAAAACATTACAATTTCAAATATTGAACTTACAAATGAAGCATCACATAGAAAATCTGATGGTTCCGATAAGTTAATGCATAACTCTGATCGAACTGGAAAAGATGATAGATTTGGGATTTTGGTACTTCGCTTTGGTGATGGAAAAGATATTTCAAATATCAATATTAAAAATGTAAAAATATTAAACATATACCCTACACCTGGTGATGCAACGAAAGAACATCAAGGTTATGGGATAAGATTTGAGTCCTACAACAACAGTCAAAGAAATTATTATTCAAATATTGAAATTGATAATGTTGATATATCTCTTACTGGTCATTACGGCATTCATATTGTTAACAGAATGTCCCCAGCTAATTCAGAATTTTATCACAGAAATATTACAATTAAAAATTCAAAGTTTACCAATACAGGAGGTTCAGGTATTGTGTTGGCAAGATGCAAGAATGTTATAGTTGAAGATAACCATTTTGATGGTTCAGGTTCTGATGAAGATAATAGAATGTGGAATAGGGGAAGTGGTATGTGGACTTATACATGTAATGATGTACTTATTCAAGAAAATGTTTTTGAGAATGCTTATGGACTACAAGATTCGTATGGCGCTCACATTGACTGGGGATGTGAAAGAGTGGTGATGCAATACAACTTAAGTAGAAACAACTTTGGCGGGTTTGTGGAAATTTTGGGTGAAAATGAAATGTGTGGTTATCGTTACAATATCAGTATTGAAGACGGTAAAAGAACAGGTCAGCATCACGGAAATGTTTTTTGGATATCTGATTTTGCTGGGGAAAATAGAAGAGTTACATCCAATAATAACTTTATCTACAATAATACTGTATTTATTCCCAGCATAAATGATGTCAATAATAATCCTATGAATCATATTGAAATCTTTTTCAGAGAAGCCGAATATACTTATGTTTATAACAATATTATTCATGTCAGTGATGAAGCCCAGTTAACAATGGATATTAGAAATGACACTGAACAGTTCAATTCATTTCGCAATAATATGTATTTCGGAAATGTTGTGATTGACTCAAATTATACCTTCAACCACGATCCTAGTGATTTATTGAACACAGATCCACAATTTTCTAATGCAGGTGGTAATTCTGCAAATGATTATAAACTAAAATCAGGAAGTCCTGCCTTTAATTCCGGATTTATAATAAATGGTAGCTCTGATGTAAAAAATTATATTCAAAATAATGGAGGAAGGGACTATTTTGGAAATCCAGTTTCTAGCGATACAAAACCAAACGTAGGGGCATATAATGGTAATTAAATGAAAAGATTTTTATTAATTTTTGCTTTAGTTTTTAGCTCATGCTCTCAAGTTCAATACGGAGATAAAAATGATGCTGGATATAGTTATTACTTCAACTCGGTTACAGGTGATAATGCCAACCTAGGAACAAAAGAAAAACCTTTTAAAAGTCTTGATCATTTAAATAATATTAAATTATCAAATGGTGATAAGATATTATTATCAAATGGATCTACTTTTTTAAATACAATTGATCTGATAAATGAAGATGGAATTGAAATCTGTAATTATAAAACTGATGAAAATAATAAGTTACCTACCATAAATTCAAAAGGTAAAATAGCATCTATTTTTATTGAAAATTCATCAAACATAAAAATTAATAATGTTGAGATTACAGCAAATGGTGGTGGTGCAAATGAATTTTTGCACAAAAAATTAAAAACCGATTTAAGGGCAGGGATTTTATACTTGGTAACTGACAACAAAGTACATGATAGCTTAACTATATCCTCAGTAATTATAAGAGATGTTTTTTATGAAAATCCCGGATATATCAGAAATAAAGGTGAAGTTCGCACACCAAACGGAACCAAAAGTTATGGATGGGGAATACGAGTATTAAATCTTTCAGAATCTGGAAACTTAGAGAACATATCAATTAAAAACTCTCGATTCACAAACATATCTCATACTGCCATTAGATTTATTGGAAATAGAGAAAGACAGTTCAAAAACCTCGAAATATATGGTAATGACGTTTTCAGAACTGGTGGGCCCGGAATGGTTTTTAACAGTACCAGAAATTTATTTGCAAGAGCAAATGACATCAATTATTCCGGTTCATTTGATGATACTCGAAAGTGGGGAAGGGGCAGTGGACTTTGGACATGGGGATCCTCATATGCCGTCATTTCTCAAAATAAATTTCAAAATGCAAATGGTCCTGCTGATTCAGCAGGATGTCATATTGATTTTAATTGTAATGATATAATTGTTGAAAACAACCTTAGCAGAAATAATGCTGGGGGATTTATTGAAATTTTAGGCAATAATTACAATTGTTCATATAGAAATAATGTAAGCATTAATGATGGACACAGAGTAAAGGGAAAAAATGGAGCCTTTCAAGAGGGAAAAACATTTTGGTTAAGTGGCTACATCGGGAGAGGACGAGAAAGAAAAGGTCCTTTTAACTCCTACATTTACGGAAACACAGTATACGTTGGAAAAGATATCACTCCAAAAATAGCTGTTGACAAAGCTTCAAAAGGTGTTTATGTAACTAATAATGTTTTTTATTTTGAAAACGATCCAGTGATGGTTTTGGGTGATCAATACAGGCCTGACCCCGGGGGAGGTTCAGAAATTAAAAATGTTGTTTTTGAAAATAATATTTTTAAAAAGAATCATTGGCCTAAGGATGTACTTATTCAACCTTCGAACTATAAACTTTTTAATCAAATTCGACTTAAAAATACTAGAAATTATAAGAGTGCTTTAGCTATGAAAGGAAAAGGATCATTTGCTTACTATATCGATACTAACAAATGGTTTGAGGATATAAAACTAGATTTAAAAGATTACCGTCCCTCTGATGTTGATTGGCGTTTAAGAAGCCATGTTTATAGAAATAGACCAAGACAAGTTATGTCTAATCGAACGAGTCCAGCACGTCAGATTTTTTCTTCTTTCGATTATAGTTTGACTCGTGTAAATTTTATTAATGGAGATTCTAAAGGTCTATGGCAAGGATTTTAAAATGAAAATATCTGAGATAATTCCATACGTTTTAACTGAGGAGCTTGAAAAGGAATTTTTCTTTTCGCAATGGGAATACAGCAATCGAAAAATTTGCGTTGTTAAAATTATTTGTGACAATGGATTAATTGGATGGGGAGAAGCATACGGACCTGCACCAGTTGTTAAAGAATGCATTGATTATATAAAGAAGAATATAATTGAAATGAATCCACTTGACTCTGATGTGATTTGGTCGACGCTATTTCGAAGAGTTCATGATTATGGTAGATCAGGGGTTTTTCTCTCTGCAATTAGTGCAATTGATATTGCAATATGGGATATTAAAGGAAAGTACCATAAATTACCTGTTTCTACCCTTTTAGGTGGTTCTTACAGAGAAAAAATAAGACCCTATGCGACTGGTCTTTATTTTTCGGATTCAAAAACCCTCACCCAAGATTTATGTGATGAAGCTAGTGGATATGTAAATGATGGTTTCAAGTCAATCAAAATGAAAGTTGGATTAAATATAGATGATGATGAAAAAAATGTTAAAGCAGTTAGAGATTCAATTGGTTATGATATTGAGCTTATGATTGATGCCAATCACGCATATTCATATGATGAGGCTTTAAAACTTTCAAAGCGATTGGAAAACATGGAAATTAAATGGTTTGAAGAGCCACTCTCACCTGAATTCTATGATCAATATTCAGATTTCAAGGCGAAGTCTCAAATACCAGTTGCAGCTGGAGAATGTGAATATTTGAGATACGGTTTTCAAAAGCTTTTGGATAAAAACTGTATTGATTTTTTACAAATGGACATTTGTTCCTGTGGCGGTTTGACTGAAGCAAAACGAATATCGTCACTTTCATCTACCAAAGGTGTGAAGGTAATCCCTCATACATGGGGTTCAGGAATTGCATTTTTTGCAGCAATTAATTTCATATCAAATCTTGAACCCATTGCTGGACGACTTTATCAAGATGATGCATATATTGAGTATGATAGAACCGAAAATAAAATTCGAGAAAATATTATAAAAAATAATATCTTGATGGATGATGGATATATAAAGACTAATACACTTCCCGGTTTAGGAATTGATGTTGATGAGAATTATTTAAATGAAATTAAAATTTAAAGATGAATTTTGGACAACTTAAAATGTATATTGACGGAGGACTATTACCCTCTGTAAATAATGTAACAAAAGAAATTTTCAGTCCCTTAAATGATGAGAGGATTGCTACACTTTCATGGGCAAATAGTTTGGATTCTGAACGAGCTTTGAAATCAGCGGAGCAAGGATTTGATACTTGGTCAAAAACACCCGTTAAGAAAAGAAAAGAGTGGATGCTCATGTTGAGAGATAAAATTTTAGAAAAAGAAGAGATTTTAAGAAAATCAATTTCCTATGAAATGGGGAAACCATACAATGCAACTGCAGAGGATGTAGAATCAATCACTAATAGCTTAAAATACTACTCAGATATTATCGAAGATTATCAAAAGGATAAAGAAATTATTGATCCTGATGGAACTCACAGCCATCATTTAGTTTCAAAGCCAATTGGTGTTGTAGTTGCATATTTGGCTTGGAATTTTCCATTGCTTAACGCTGGGTTTAAACTAGGTCCTGCTCTTGCATCAGGATGTAGTATTATTTTAAAGCCATCTGAGCTTTCTCCAGTCTCATTATATATTATTGGCGAAATACTTCACGAAATTAACTTTCCAAAAGGGGTTGTGAATATTTTGTGCGGAGAACCCAGTGAGGTTGCTACAACATTATCTAAAAGTACACTGCCAAAATTAATAACAATGATAGGGTCAACAGAAACCGCTAAAAAAGTTATTTCAGACTCATCTACATCGATAAAAAAATATAGCATGGAGTTGGGTGGAAATGCTCCATTTATTGTTTTTGATGATGCAGATCTTGAACTTGCATCAAATATTGGTGCAGCTATAAAATTTGGAAATTGTGGCCAAATATGTGTTGCAGCCAATCGATTTTTTATTCATGAGAAAATTTTCGATCAGTTTATGGACAAAATGATTTCAAAAGCGAAGCAATTGAAAATAGGTTTCAATAAACAACTGGATTATGAAATTGGGCCTATGATCACAAATAAGTCCAGAGAAAGAGTTTTAGAGTTAATTAAAAAGACAATTGAAGACGGTGGAAAACTTCAGTTCGGTGGAAAATCTCCCGAAAACTTAAGTTCTGGTAATTGGATTCAACCTACAATAATTAGCGGGGTAACAGAAAAAATGAACATTTTTCAAGAAGAGATTTTTGGTCCTGTTGCTTCACTAATCTCTTTTAAAACAGAAGATGATGTTATTAAATCTGCGAACAATACTAAATATGGTTTAGCATCCTACTTATTTACAAAAAATAAAGAAAGAATAAATCGCTTCATTAATGAGCTTGATTTTGGTGAAGTTCAAATAAATGGTATTAAGTATGATATTTATCTTCCACATGGTGGAATTAAGGAAAGTGGAGTTGGTCATGATTGCTCTGAGCTTGCACTTGATGATTACTTAATTAAAAAACGTATAACTATAGCAAAACAATAATTATGGAATTATTTTTACCTTTTTTACTTCTAATTTTTGCCAGTTTCTTTCAGGGAACTTTTGGTTTAGGAATGAAATACATGAATCCAATGTCATGGGAATCTTGGTGGGTCATTCATGTTTTAGTTGCAATGATATTGTTTCCAATGATATGGGCATACTTTGCAATTCCTGACCTATTTGAAATAATATCGAGTTCTCCATCAGATGCAATTTTTTGGGCGATGGCATTAGGATTTGCTTGGGGAGTAGGTGGTATTATGTTTGGGGTTAGTGTTCCTTATATAGGTTTATCATTAACCATGGGTATTGTTATGGGCCTAGCTGGATCAGCAGGTAGTCTTATTCCATTATTTCAAATTGAAAATGCTACATCTCAGCCATCATTTCCTTATATAATAGCCGGTTTATTCATCTCATTAGTCGGAGTTGCCATAACAGCAAAAGCAGGAATAGATAGAGATAAATTGATTGAAACTTCAAATAAGTCTAAAAATATAACTAAAGGAATTTTAATTGCGGTAATATGTGGTTTGTTGTCATCCTTACTCAATGTCGGGTTTGCAAATGCAACACCTGTAGCACAAACTGCAATTGAATTTGGAGTGATTCCAAGAAATTCTAGCTTAGCAGCGTGGGTTGTGGTGCTTTGGGGGGCTTTTTTAATGAATTTTGGATACTCTGTCTTTTTACTCTTTAGAAATAATTCTTGGAAGACTTTCATTATAGATAAATCATTAAATTCATACAAGTGGGCAATTATAGCAGGTTTTTGTTGGTTTGCGGCACTTGGTGTTTATGGACAAGGAGCAGCTCTATTGGGTGAAATTGGACCAGTTATTGGCTGGCCAATTCTTCTAGGTTTATCTTTAATAATTAGCAATTTTTGGGCATATAGGGCTGGAGAATGGAAAAATGCTAAAGGACCATTCAATAAGCTTCTTGCTGGGCTTGTTGTTTTGATAATATCTGCAATAGTTCTTGGCCTAGGAAATTCTGTATAATGGATAAAATTCTTGCCTATGGCGAAATAATGTTAAGAATTTCGTCCGATAGTGAATCTATAGAAAATACATATTCCATTGGATATGGTGGGTGTGAGGCTAATGCTCTTGCATTTCTAGGACAAAGAGGACATAATTGTAAATTTTTATCGTCTTTTCCAGATAACTTTATAGGCAAAGATGTAGAGTCATTTCTAAAATCATTCAATATAGATTGTTGCCTTAATTTTGATAAAAATAGATTGGGTGTTTATTACACAATACCTGGAAAAAATAACAACCCCACTAAAATTTCATATGACCGGGCAAATAGTAGTTTTTCCCTTTACACAATTTCAAAAGACCATCTTTTGAGTTTTTTTGGGGAAACAAAATACCTTTTGATCTCGGGTGTTACACCAGCTTTATCACCCCAATGTCAGGATAATATATTGAACATGATAGAAATCGCAAAAAGTAATAATATTAAAATTATTTATGATGTAAATTTTAGAAAAAATTTATGGTCTATGAGTGAATGTAGAGTATTTACTCGAAAAATACTAAATAGCATTGATTTTTTATTTACCAGTTCAAGCACGATAAGAGAAATTTTAAAATTAGATATTAATTCTAATAGTGATACTATTTTTGATGAAACAGAGAAAACTGTAAGTGAAATTTTAAAAATTTATAACATTCCTCTCATTGCTATGACAATACGTAAAGAAAATTATTTAGCTTCACTTATAAGCTATGAATCTCACAATTATAGAAGTGAAATATATGATGTTAATCAAATTGACAGAGTTGGAGCTGGTGATTCATTTCTTGGAGCCACCATGCATGGTGTTATCTCAGGGTGGGATATTAAAAAAATTATATCATTTGCTGCATCTTCATTTGCTATTGCGCATACATTTAAAGGAGATATTAATAAATTTAACGACTTAGAAATAAAGAACTTCAGAAATAAGAATGTTTATTGATAATAAAATACTACCAGTTTTAGTAATTCACGATCAAAAAAAAGCAATTGATTTAGCCAAATGTTTATATGATTCTGGAATTAGAAATATAGAAATTGCACTAAGAACTAATGCATCAAAAAAATCTATTGAAAAAATAGTTAATTCAGAAATTCCATTGAATATAGGAATAGGAACAATTCTATCACTTGATGATCTTATTTTTGCCAAAGATGTAGGAGCAAATTTTGGATTGTCACCCTCAACGGATACTCAAATTATTGAAAAGTCAATTGATTTAAATTTTGATTTTATACCAGGAATTTCAACACCCACTGATATTTCAAATGTTATCAGATACGGAATTAATAAACTTAAGTTTTTTCCTGCTGAAAATTTGGGAGGAATTGATTATTTAAATAGAATAAATGGTCCATTTAAACATTTAGGTTTGAAATACGTTGTTCTTGGCGGCATAAACCTTGATAATTTCATGAAATATGCTGAATCTGATAATATTTTTGCGATTGGGGGGTCTTGGATTGCAGAAAAGCGGTTAATTGATAATAATGATTGGAAGGAGATATCTCGAAGAGCTAAAGTCTTCTTAGAACTATCTGTTTAAGAAAGAGTGAAATTCGTTGAATAGTGATTTTAATTCATCATTATCTCTCGGGGATAATTTGTTCTTTTTCATAAATGTATTGATTTCTTTAGCCATATTTTTGTTGAACATTGATATTAAAAAACTCTTTCTTCTCTCTACATAGTTGAATCTGTCTTTGTAGTACAAAAAAACAGAATTCTTTTTTCTATATTTTGGATCTGGTTTGTCCTGGATACCAGGTGTATAATCGGGAAAATAAATTTCTAAATATGTATCAGCAAGTAGAGAAAAATTTTCATTGATTTCTATAGCTTCGTAAAACTTATTATCAATTGACACAAACTGTTTATCAGGAAATACAACTTTTTGAATTTTATCTGGTAATAACTTTAAAGTTTCATCACCATCAAATACATCAAAAGTTTGTTCCAATAAATTATAGTTTGTTATAACATTTACAGGTGTTTCTTCTTCGCTTAAAACTAATGTTGCATTTGATGCATTTTTGAAAAAATATTTGTTTCCATCAATATTTACACGATTTGATTTGTACGGCATAGAAAGTTCTCTTTTGATGTAGGCTAAATCAAGACCAATGTTGGTTGAAATTAACGTATTATCACTAGCTTGTGCGTGTGATAACAATGGGATTAAAAATGCCAACAAAAAATTTTTCACACTAAAAAATCATCAATAAACAAGCCAAACTTCTATTTTTTATTTTTTTCTCTTATCAGGGGTAATGTACAACACCTAAATAGACCACCTAATTTGGATATTTCTGAGAAGTCTACTTTTTCCACATTCATACCTATTTCTTTAAACCATCTAATTAATCTTATAAACCTCTTATCAGTGACTACGGTATTTTCATTAATTGAAAAGAAATTACAATAAAGCCTTGACATTTCACTGAGTGTGATTTCAAAAATATTTTTTTCTCCAAAATATGAGATTAAAAAATTAAGTTCAATTTTATTTGCAAAAGCTTCCTTACATATCACAGCTTTATTTTTGGAAACAGGCTGAAAACAACAATCAAGGTGAAGTGCATTTAATGAAGGTCTAACGGATGACTTTATTAATTCAATAGGAAATATTTCTTTGTTTATTAATTTATCTCTTAGAATCTTTATTGCTTTTTTATTGGTTCTAGCAGTAACTTGATTTTTATAGTCATTTTTACCATAATAACCAATAAAAACATATTCCCTATCAACCACAACATCACCACCTTCTATATGCGCACTTTTTGGAAGTCTAACTATTTTATTGATTTTTTTCAGTATGGATTTTAATCCTTTCAGTTCTAGTTCTCTGTCTGGAATAATTGATGACAAAAAGAACTGATCATCAATAACAAAACCAAGATCTCTAGAAAAAATCTGATTTGTTTCAACAATATCAAGATCATGAACTTTGATGCCATATTTGATTAATGTTTTTTTAAGTTTTGAAAGTTGATTTTGAAGTCTAAACTTAATAGGATACTTTCCTTTTAAATGGTTCATCAATGAAGTTGGATCATATAAGTCTCTAAAATTTATTGGTGATTTAAAATTATATGAATTACCAATCAGGACTTCCTTGAGTTGTGATGTTTCACTAGTTACTAGAATATTCATATTTAAGCTCTGAAAAACTTGTATCAATCAATTGAATTGCCTTCAATATTTGTTTTTTAGTTATAATTAGAGGGGGTGCAAATCTTATTTTGTTCCCTTGAGTTGGTTTTGCCAAAACTCCATTATTACGCATTTTAATTGATAACTGCCAAGGTATGTCAGAGCTTTCCTCACAATCAAGTACAATGGCGTTTAATAAGCCCTTTCCTCTAACTTGTTTTATTAATTTATACTTGTCTTTTAGTTTTTCTAAATTATATCTAAATAAATCTCCCATCATTCTCGAATTATTTGATAAATCTTTATCAACTGCAAACTTTATAGATTCTTTTGCTACTACAGAACCTAGAGGGTTTCCACCAAATGTTGAGCCATGTTGTCCAACTTTGAGTACATTCATTATTTCCTCATCAGCAAGAACACCTGACACTGGGTAAAAACCACCAGAGAGGGCTTTACCTAAAATAACTATGTCCGGTTTTATTTCCTCATGGTCACATGCTAACATTTTACCTGTTCTACAGATGCCTGTTTGGATTTCATCTGCGATGAATAATACATCGTATTTCTCGCATAATTTTTTGGAATTTTTTAAATATCCATCATCAGGTACTACAACACCGCCTTCGCCCTGAATTGGCTCAACTAAAAACCCTACGATATTTTTATCTTTTTTTAAGGCTTCCTCCAAATCTCTCACATTATTGTATTGTATTATTTCAAACCCAAGAGTTAGTGGACCAAAATTTTTTTTGCTTTCATCACATGATGAAAATGAAATTACTGTTGTGGTTCTTCCATGGAAATTTCCATCACAAACAATAATTTTTGCTTTATTTTTTTCAACTTTTTTTACTTCATAACCCCATTTTCTACAGATTTTTAAAGCAGCTTCAACAGCTTCGGCACCAGAATTCATTGGAAGCATCTTATCATATCCAAAAATAGATGTTATATATTCTAGGGAATTTCCTAGTTCGTTATTATAGAAAGCTCTGGATGTGAGGGTTAGTTTTTTTGATTGTTTCAGAAAAGCATTTAAAATTTTTCGATTGCAATGACCTTGGTTTACAGCAGAGTAGGAGGATAGAAAATCAAAATATTTTTTTCCATGAACATCCCATACATAAACACCTTTTCCTCTTGATAGTACAACTGGGAGGGGGTGGTATGTATTAGAACAAAATTTTTCCTCTTTGTTTATGTAGAAATTTTCTTTTGTTGAAAGCACATACTAAAATAAAAAATTACCCTATTTTATCTAAATTTTTAGTTAGCAAGTAATTAACAAAAAAACCTCATGAAAGACTTCAGAAGGTTTAATGCGGAGAGAGAGGGATTCGAACCCCCGGAGGTGTGACCCTCAATGGTTTTCAAGACCACCGCATTCGACCACTCTGCCATCTCTCCAATGGGTGACAAATATAATTAACAAATCTTTGAAATTTAAAGAAAAAAGACTTTATTAATAAAATACGAAATTACTTATGGAATTGTTCGTTGACAATTTTTGGCATTATCCAGTTTTAGTTGTAGTTGGTTGTATAGTAGGTGTAATCAACACTTTAGCAGGTGGTGGCTCATTGATCACATTACCAGTTTTAATTTTTTTAGGATTACCGTCAAATGTTGCAAATGGAACTAACAGAATAGGTCTTATAATGACTGCTTTTTCAGCAAATATGGGATATAAAAGTAAAGGAGTTTCAACCTATCCATTTAGTATCTACATTGGTTTATTTGCTTTAATTGGTTCTTTGATTGGAGCATATATCGCAGTTGATATAAACGACAAACTTTTCAATAGAATACTTTCTGTAATAATGATAATTGTAATATTATTAACATTAGCTGGTCCACAAACATCAATAGGAGGCTTGAGTGAAAGATTGAGTGGAAAAAATTTAGTTGTATCATGTTTTGTTTTTTTTCTCATCGGAATATATGGGGGGTTTGTTAATGCAGGAATTGGATTCATAATAATGCTTTTTCTAAATCTTTATAATAAAATGAATTTGATTAGAGTAAATGCAACAAAAAGTGTTGTAATCCTGATTTACACCATTGGTGCATTTATGACTTTTTTGTTCAATGATCTTGTAAATTTTGGTTATGGTTTTTCTTTAGGTTTTGGAACTCTTTTTGGAGCTTGGTGGTCAAGTCGATATAGCGTAGTGAGGGGTGAAGGAATAATTAAGGTTTTCTTATTGATTTCTGTTTTTTTACTTTCAGTTAGATTGTGGTTTTTTTAATATTTGACTCTTTCAACAATTTCAAGACCATATCCACTTAAACCAATCCTTTTAACTTTATTGCTGTTTGTTAAAAGTTTAATTTTGGTTATGTCAAGACTTTCTAAAATTTGAGCTCCTATACCGAAATCTTTTGAGTCCATCTTATTGTTTTTTGTTGACGAAAGAGGTTTTTTAATTTCAGTATCACCAATTTTGCTTAGATTTTCAAGAACAATAGAACTTTCATTACTTTGATTTACAAAAATAATAGAACCACTTTTTTCGTTAATTATTGAGTATACACACTTATTTAATTCTGGATCACTTTGATTATGAATACTATTTACTGATTTGTTGATTGATTTTGTTGAGATCATTCTGGTCAAAACAGGATTATTTTTTTTCCAAAAACCGTGTGTAATGGCAAAATGTATTTTATCGGAGTTAACTTGACTAAAAACATGTAATTTAAAATTCGAATTCATAACATTTAGTGTAGTTTCATCGATTTTTTGAATTAATGTATCATGCTTCATTCTGTATGCTATTAAGTCTTCAATTGAAATAATTTTTAAATTAAATTTTTTGGCAACCAATACTAATTCAGGCAATCTTGCCATTGAGCCGTCCTCATTCATAATTTCACAAATTACACCGGCAGGTAAGAAGCCAGCTAACCTGGCTAAATCTACTGCTGCCTCTGTGTGTCCGGACCTTCTTAATACCCCTCCATCTTTTGCAACTAATGGAAAAACATGACCCGGTCTAGTCAATTGATCTGGCTTTGTTTTTAAATCTACTAATGCTTTGATTGTTTTGGATCTGTCACTTGCAGATATTCCGGATGTGACCCCATTTCCTTTCAAATCAACTGATACGGTAAATGCTGTATCCATAACCTCTGTGTTTTTTGTTACCATGGGTTGTAATAATAATTTTTTACATCTCTTTGATGTCATTGGAACACAAACTAAGCCTCTACCATTTTTTATCATAAAATTGACAACTTCTTTATTAATAATTTGAGCTGGAAAAACAAAATCACCTTCATTTTCTCTGTTTTCATCATCAACAACAATTAATACTTTTCCATTTTTGAAATCCATTAATGCTTCAGAAATTTTATTTAATTTAATTTTCATTTTTAATTTTAAAAAAATTGAAGAATTTTGAACTGAAATATTCAATACTAAAGATTTCTTTATCCATACTTGCTCTCTTAAATAAATAAATTGACAAAGGAAGAATTATCAATGTTGAAATTATACTACCAAATGTTGCACTTATTGTGCCATCCTCTGCGGCATTTTTAGAAAAAGTTCCAATGAAATGATAAATTAAAAATATCATCAAGGCAAAAACTACTGGATATCCAAATCCACCTTTTCTTATTATAGCTCCTAATGAAGATCCTAGAATAAAAAGGATCAACGGGGATAAAGAAATTGCAAACTTTTCATAAAAACTTAATTTGTGAAGATTGATTAATTTATTTCTTACAAAAAAATTTGTTTTTTGAGTTGATAATGTAACTCTTTGATTTTCAATAGTCCTCTGAATTGATTTGAGAATGGGTTTTCTATATCTTTCTTCAAAATCATTCAATATAGTTTTGTGATTCTCAATATTAATTTTATCAATATTTCCTGATCCTTTATAGTTAGTTTGGAAGCTATACAATCCAGTTCTTTTATAAAAACTTTCACTAAAATTATTGTACTGTTGTGCCAGTTTAATTTCAAGTGAATCAACACTAAATTTAAGTTGTTTTATGTTTTGCATTCGAAATGTATTATTATACTTCTCCTGACTAAAATCAACTTCATAAAATGTTTTTAAATCAAAAACGATAGTATGTTTTTTAAACTTGATAGTAGTGTGTGGCTTAAATTCTTTGTTGTTCGTTCCTTCTGTTAAAATTTCTTCGTATCTATAGCCATCATTTAATACAATATTTAAAACATTTAATGACTCATCGAATACAAGCTGACCCGTTTCTGACTTTATAACTGTAAGGTTATCATTGTATTTATTTGTTTTGTGAATTATAACATTACTTAAATTATTATTATCAACACCATATTTGTCTTCAACTTTTATGTTCATATTACCCATAGTATTGAATATCCCTTCGCTAATTGCTAGAGTAGGTTTTACTTTTGCTAGGTTTTTCCTCAGATTATAAGATTTAAATTCAGAGTAGGGTATAAGGTTATTTGAAATAAAAAAAACACAAAAACATAGCAAAGTGTTAAAAATCAGTAAGCTTTTCATAGATCTCAACAGTGAGATTCCAGAGGATTTGATTGCAGCAAATTCATAATTTTCAGCAAGGTCACCATATGTCATAATTGATGCTAAAAGAACAGTTAATGGTAAAACCAGTGGGATAAGCTTTGGGCAATAATAAATAATAAATTTAAATAGGATTTCTGCATCCAATTCTTTACCCGCTAAATCATCAATAAACATCCATATTGTTTGAAAAATAAAAACAATCATTATTATGATAAAAAAACTGATAAATTTTGTTAAATAGGATATTAGGATATATCTGTCAAGAACTTTCATAGTTTATTTAAATAATAATTTTCGTAATTGGAATGATCAAAAAAAATATTATAAGTCTTATTTGTGAAAACAAG
The DNA here is from genome assembly GCA_902526165.1 of uncultured Bacteroidota bacterium. GTDB lineage: Bacteria > Bacteroidota > Bacteroidia > Flavobacteriales > Flavobacteriaceae > Eutrophosalina. The sequence goes on along the minus strand of CABZKA010000004.1, from coordinate 53,729 downwards.
GTCTTTTAAAAATACAGTTGTTTTTGATTTAGATCCAGTTGTTATTAATTCCAATTTAAAAACATCATAATTTTTGTCTAAAAAAAATTTATATACTTTATTCAAATCAAAAATTAAAAACTCGACAAGAATATAATCTTTATCGTAGGAAATTATACTTGAGTTTAATCTATCGAGTAGATTTTTAAAAATATTAATGGGATTCCACAGGTTATTGTTTGAATATTCAGTGATATTAATTTCTCTGATATTATGGATCACATTGTAAATTTTCTTTCCATCACTTATTATATCCATATTTTTATGTTTTATCATAAATGAAGAATTATTTCCATACATTATGCCGGATTCTTCAATTAAATTCACACTATTATTTTCTTTTAATGTTGATACTACTAAGTTATAATTAAGGTTATATGAATTAATTGATTGATACTTATCTTTAATTTTTTCTAGGTCATTTTGTGAATAAATAGACAAAAAAAATAGAGAAAAAAATAAAGTATAATATTTATTCATTTTATCTTAAAAATTCATCTAAATCAAGAAGATCTTTTACATTTACTGACCTAGCTTTACTTCCCTCAAAAGGTCCAACTATCCCAGCTGCTTCTAGTTGATCAATAATTCGTCCTGCCCTGTTGTATCCTAATTTCATTTTTCTTTGTAATAATGATGCAGAGCCCTGTTGTGCATTTACAATTATTTCTGCTGCCTCTCGAAATAGGGGGTCCCTTTCTGAAATATTATTTTCAGAACCAATATTTGTCTCTTGATCAATGATTTCAGGTAAAACATAAGGAGTTGAGTATCCCACTTGATTTCCAACAAATGAAACCATTTTTTCAATCTCTGGGGTATCAACAAATCCACACTGCAATCTTGTTAAATCACTACCCTGTGAAAATAACATATCACCTCTTCCAATTAATTGTTCAGCTCCTGAGGAATCTAAAATAGTACGCGAATCAATTTTACTTGTTACCCTGAAAGCAATTCTTGCAGGAATATTTGCTTTTATAAGTCCAGTTATAACATTTACTGAAGGTCTTTGAGTTGCTAATATTAGATGTATTCCAACTGCCCTAGCCATTTGAGCAAGTCTTGCAATATTAGTTTCAACTTCTTTTCCTGTTGTCATGATCAAGTCTGCAAATTCATCGATTATAAGTATTAAATAAGGAATATATTTATGGCCTTCTTTCGGATTTAAAACTCTTTTCTTAAACTTATTATTATATTCTTTAATGTTTCGACATTTTGCATTTTTTAACATATCATATCTCTTATCCATTTCTTTACAGAGCGATTTCAATGTTTTAACCGCAATCTTACTATCAGTTATTATTGAATCATTAACCTCAGGAAGTTTCGCTAAATAATGTTTATCAATTTTATTAAATAATGTTAATTCAACTTTTTTTGGATCTACAAGTATAAATTTTACATCAGCTGGATGTTTTTTATAAATAATGGATGTTAAGATTGAATTTATTCCGACTGATTTTCCTTGACCAGTTGCACCAGCAACAAGCAGGTGAGGCATCTTTGTTAAATCAACAACGAAAGTCTCATTACTAATTGTTTTGCCTAAAGCAAGAGGAATTTCCATTTCAGCATCTTGAAATTTTTTGGATGACAGTAAGGATTTAATTGATACAATTTTTGCTGATTCATTTGGAACTTCAATCCCGATTGTTCCTTTCCCTGGCATGGGAGCTATTATTCTAATCCCTAAAGCAGATAGTGACAGGGCTATATCATCTTCAAGATTTTTTATTTTGGATATTCTTACACCAGCTTCTGGTATAATTTCGTATAGTGTAACTGTTGGTCCAATTGTAGCTTTAATACTTTTTATTTCAATTTTATAATTTAAAAGCGTTTCCTCAATTTTATTTTTATTTTTTGTTAATTCATTTTCATCAATTTTAATTGCACCTGTATTGTCGTGTTCAATTAGAAGATCAATTTTGGGTTTTATAAATGATCCTAGATCTAATTTCTGATCATAATCAGGTAAATTATTTAAATCAGCAATTTCCTCCTCCGTGGTATCCTCAATTTCAATTTCAAGCTTTTTTTCTTCTTTATCATCTTTTATATCTTCATTATCTTCAAGTTTTGAAAAATTTGAAATTGTTGGTTTGATTTCCTCCTCTACGTTTATATTTTTATTAAAGCTATCACTGGAAAAATTTTTTTCTTTGTTTTGATCAATTTCAGCCTCACTGTTGGATTCAGATTTAAATGAAATTTTCTGAATATTTGTGATATTAACATTAAAATTCAAAATAAGAAAACACAACAAAATGAATGCTAGTAATAGAATAAGACCTATATTTCCAATATATTCAATTAGAAAAATATGGATTTCATATCCAAAAACACCACCATATATTTTGTTTTCAATTACATAACTTATTGTCAATGACGTCCAAATGCAAATTACTAGTGCATTTATTGAAATATCAATTAATTTTTTTGAAATAATATTAAACAAAAGTGATAATCCATATATTCCAAAGAGAATAGGAAAAACAAACGATCCAAGTCCAAATCCCTTGAATATTAAAAAATTTGATATAATCAATCCAATTTTTTTACCATAATTCTGAATATTTTGATTGGATTTTGTGATAATATCCAACTCAGACTGATCAATCTGCCAAGTAAACAGAAAGGATAACATTGAAATTAATGTTAGGATTGAGAAGAAGATTAGAAAAATCCCAAAAATACTCTTGTAATTGCTTTTCAATTCTGCCATTAAGTCTTCTTTATTTTAAATTTTAAGTATGCTATAATTAAAGTTGTTATTGGACTGAGCCAATTAAAAATTGCATAAATGAAATAATCCCATACACTGACATTTAAAACTTCAGACTGATATGCTCCACATGTATTCCAAGGAATTAGAACAGATGTAACAGTTCCTGAATCCTCTATAGTTCTGCTTAAGTTAATTGAAGCTAAACCTCTTTCCTTATAGGCTTCAGAATACATTTTCCCGGGAATTACAATTGATAAGTATTGGTCAGATGCAGTTACGTTTACTGTAAGGCAACTGAATACAGTGTTTGCAAATAAACTAAGGGTTGATTTTGCAAAGCTCAGTAGTGTTAAACTAATCTTTTTTAGTGCACCAATCCCATCCATAACACCTCCAAAAACCATGGCACAAATCACTAACCAGACAGTATCTAGCATACCTGCCATCCCATTAGATGATAAAAGTTCATCTAAAAAACTAATATTAGTATCAATGTTGGTTTCACCAATAATTGAGTTCATTACTACCATGTATTCATTGAGATCTTGCTCTGGATTATTTTTAATAATTCCCACTATTATATCATTTTGAAAAAGTAAAGAAAAAATAGCCGCAAGTACAGTTCCCAGAAAAAGTGCAATAACAGGATTTACTTTTTTAATAATTAAAATAATAACAAATAAGGGAACCAAAAAAAGGACAGGACTTGTATTGAAAAAGTCTGGAATTAGTTCAACATAATTCTCATTCGTGATACCCTCATTTGGTAGATTAAAAATGTTAAATAATAAAAAAAATATGAATGTGATAACTATTGTTGGAAATGTGGTTATCATCATATACTTAATATGATCAAACAGGTTTGATTCTGTAACAGCGGCAGCAAGATTTGTTGTGTCACTGAGAGGAGACATTTTGTCTCCAAAATATGCTCCAGAAATAACAGCCCCAGCAACAATTCCTGTTTCAAAACCTAGCACTTTTCCAATTCCTATTAATGCAATTCCTACTGTTGCACTAGTTGACCAGCTACTTCCTGTTGCAAATGAGGTTAGTGCGCATATTATAATACAAGCTGGCAGAAAAAATGAGGCATTAATTATTTTAAATCCATAATAAATCATTGAAGGAATAATCCCACTGAGTAACCATGATCCAGCAAGAGATCCAACTAAAAGTAAGATCAGAATTGGTGTAGTGATAGATTTAATGTTTTTGGAGATGGAATTAAAAATAGAATCAATACTTATTTTATTTTTGATACCTATTAAAATTGCTAGAAATGCACCGGTTAGCAATATGAACTGATTTGAACCTTCAAGTGCTGAATCACCATAAATTTTTACATTTACAAAGAGAAGGATGATTAGAAAAAATATTGGTATGAGAGAGTCGATCAGACTTATTTTTGGTATAATGTTAGCCGTATTCTTACCCTTTTCCATTATTCAGCTAATATATTCATAAAAAGCGACATTAATTACGGGAATTTAAAGATATAAACGAATAAATATCTAGATAACATTTAGTATTTTTGTAGTTGTGAAAAATTACGATTTAGTAGTTATAGGCTCAGGCCCCGGTGGTTATGTCTGTGCGATTCGTGCGTCTCAGTTGGGAATTAAAACAGCTATTATTGAAAAATATTCATCCCTTGGTGGAACATGCTTAAATGTTGGTTGTATTCCGTCAAAGGCATTATTGGATTCCTCTCACCATTACCACGATGTGATAAATAATATTTCAAGTCATGGAATAAACGTCGAGGGGGCAATTTCTTTAGATTTTAAAAAAATGATTGATAGGAAAAATAATGTTGTTTCTCAAACCGTTAAGGGAATTGACTTTCTGATGAATAAAAATAACATTGACGTATACAATGGTTTTGCAAGTTTTGTTGATGACAATACAATAAATATTAATAGAGATGTAAATGAAAATATAAAATTTGATAAATGTGTTATTGCTACTGGCTCTAAGCCCGCCACTTTGCCATTTATAAATATTGATAAGGATAGAATAATAACATCCACAGAGGCATTATCTCTTGGTGAAATTCCTAAATCCCTAACTATTATAGGAGCCGGTGTCATAGGCCTGGAGCTTGGTCAAGTTTACAATAGACTTGGTTCGGAGGTTAATGTTATCGAATATTCAGAAAAGGTCACACCTTTTATGGATGATGATGTTTCTAAAGAATTACTTAAAATATTCAAAAAGGAAAAGATCAACTTTTATTTATCATCAAAAGTTTTTGATGTAAAGTCAAACGATAGTAATGTGATTGTTAAAGCTGAAAATAAATCTGGAGAAATTTTAGAGTTTATATCAGATTATTGTCTAGTCTCAGTTGGAAGAAAACCCTACACCGAAAATTTAGGTTTGGATTCTGTTGGTATTGATACTGATAAATTGGGAAGAATTATTATTGATCGTCAGTTTAAAACATCCAATAAAGATATTTTTGCTATTGGAGATGTTGTTAGTGGACCTATGTTAGCACACAAAGCAGAGGAGGAGGGGATAGCTGTTGCTGAAATTTTAAAAAATCAAAAACCCCATATTGATTATAATTTAATTCCGAATGTAATCTATACCTGGCCCGAGGTTTCTAGTGTTGGTAAGACCGAGCAACAGCTTGTAGAAGAAAAAATTAATTATAAAAAAGGAAGTTTTCCTATGAGAGCTCTTGGAAGGTCAAGGGCAAGTAATGACTTAAGTGGTTTTGTAAAGATCTTAGCAGATAAGAAAACTGATGAGATACTTGGTGTACATATAATTGGTGCAAGAGCAGCTGACCTAATCACAGAGGCTGTTACCGCGATGGAATTCAAAGCTTCTTGTGAAGATATTGCCATGATGAGTCATCCACATCCTACATACTCTGAAGCCCTAAAAGAAGCTGCTCTTGCTGCATTAGAGAACAGGCCTCTTCATATTTAGATTTTTAGAGTTTCTAATATTTTTATATACTTAGGGATAGCTTTTTTTATTTCATCTAAAAAAACAAATTCATTAGCGGTATGTGATCTTTTTGAATCACCTGGTCCGATTTTAACAGAGTCACATTTGATCTTTGATTGGTCAGAAAGAGTTGGTGACCCGTAGGTATTTATATTTAGCTTTTTAGCAACATAATTAATTTGATGATGACTGTGAATTGATTTACTATTTAGTTCAAGATTTCTGGGTAAAATTTTACAGTCTACATTATCATTAAATATCTTTAAAACATCTTGATTCGAATATAAATCATTAACCCTTACATCAACGACAATTTTAACATTAGATGGAACTACATTATGTTGTTTACCAGCACTTATTTGAGTGATTGTTACTTTAACTTTTCCTAGAGTTTTGGAAACTTTATTAAAATCTAATGCGTTAATTTGATCAATTATTTTATTGATTTTTTGAATTGGATTATTTGCATTAGGATGAGCTGCATGGCTAGATGTTCCCTCAATTATCAAGTCGAATACAATTAATCCTTTTTCAGCAATGGCAATTTCCATCTTTGTTGGCTCTCCTATAATAGCAAAATCAATTTTTGGTAGTTTTGGTATAACGCTTTTTATTCCATTTTTTCCAGATTTTTCTTCCTCTGCTGAAGCTAAAAAAATCAGGTTATAATTTAAATTCTCACAATCATAAAAATATTTAAATGTAGAAAGAAGAGAAACTAATGATGCACCTGCATCATTACTTCCAAGACCATAAACCTTTCCATTATCGACAATTGGCTCATAAGGATCATTAGTGTAAGAATCGTTTGGTTCAACTGTATCATGGTGCGAATTTAAAAGTATATTAGGTTTTTCTTTATTGTAATATTTATTGTAGCAATAGATATTATTAACATGTCTTTTAAAAGGTATTGAATTTTTATTGAGCCAATTTTCTAACAATTTAGCAGTCTTTTCTTCATGGAAAGAAAATGATTTTGTTGATATTAGTTCTTTTAATAATTCAACAGACTCTAGATAAAGTGACTCCACATTCATTTTGATATTTCAAATATACCAATATCTTCATTTTATGTTAATTTTATATTGCAATAATGAACAGAAAAGAAAAAGTTTTTAAAGTTGAAAATATTAATGATTTTAAGGATAAACTTTTGTTTTTCTCAAAATCAAAAGAAAATGTTATTCTTCTTGATTCCAACAGCAAAAAAAATGATTATGAATTTATCTTTTCTTACGGAAAAATTAGTGAGTTAAAAAGTTTTGACAATTCATTAGATAAGCTTGATAATTATATTAAACAGGTAGATGATTGGATTTTTGGATTTATTTCGTATGATTTAAAGGAGGAAATTGAGGGTTTTAACTCAAATAATTTAAAATATTTTGATGTACCTAATTTATCTTTTTTTCAACCATCAATAATTTGGGTTTTTGATGGATTTGAACTTAAAGCATTATACTTTGATGAAAAAGAATTATTTGATGTTTGGAATGAGATTAATAAAATTCATATAAGTTGTGATAGTATTGAAAGTAATCCAAACGTAGAGTTAAAGGGCAGGTTGTCAAAAGAAGAATATATTAAAAAAATAAAAAACATTAAAAAAAGAATTAAAATGGGAGATACCTATGAGCTAAATTTTTGTTTTGATTTTTTTAATGACAACACAAAGATTAATCCTGAAAATACTTTTAAAAAACTTAATAAACTTACCGAGTCTCCAATGAGTGTGTACTATAAAGACCATCATCTTCATGTGCTATCTTCTTCCCCAGAAAGATTTATAAAAAGAAATAAAAAAACTATTATATCTCAACCAATTAAAGGAACTAAAAAAAGAGGTAAAAATATCGACGAAGATGTTTTTCTGATTAACTCATTGAAGAATAGTATCAAAGAAAAATCCGAAAACCATATGATAGTTGATTTAGTTAGAAATGATTTTTCTAGAATTGCCAAAAAGGGATCAGTTAAAGTAACAGAACTTTCAAAAATTAACACCTACAAAAATATTCACCAAATGGTTTCAACAATTGAGGCTCAAATTGAAAATGACATGTTTTTTTCAACAATTTTAAAAAGTACCTTTCCTATGGGAAGTATGACTGGAGCCCCAAAAATAAGAACGATGAAAATTATTGATGAATTAGAAGAAACATCGAGAGGGATTTATAGTGGTGCAATTGGCTACATCGACCCTAATAAAAATTTTGATTTTAATGTCGTAATTAGGACAATTATCTATGATGATAAACTTTCAAAAATATCAGTTAATGTAGGGAGTGGAATAACATTCAAATCTGATCCAAAAGATGAGTATGAAGAATGTTTAACAAAAATTGATGCATTAAAAAAATCATTGTCATGAGTCACTTTTTATTTGAAAACAATGTTTTAAAAAAACTAAAAAAGTTCAAGGAAAAAAAAATTCTTGTTTCCATGAGTGGTGGTTTGGATAGCACTGTACTTGCTCATTTGTTATTGAAGAATAATTTTAAAATTTCTGTTGCCCATGTTAACTATTCTCTGAGAGGAAATGAAAGTTTGAAAAATGAAAAATTTGTAAGAAAGTTCTGTAAATCAAATAAATTAAAATTGCACCTTAAAAAAATTCAAAAAGGTGAATTAAATAAATCTATACAAGTAGAGGCTAGAAAAATTAGATACGATTGGTTTAAAAAAGTTTTAATTGAATACAATTACGACTTAATTACTACAGCTCACCATTTGGATGATAATGTTGAAAATATTCTAATAGGATTGTTTAGAAATCCATCAAAAAATAATTTAACACTCATTCCTGAATTGAATAAAAATATATTAAGACCTATTTTAAACGAAAAAAGGGATCATATAATTACATACGCAAGAGTCAATAAAATTGAATTTAGTTTTGACTCTAGTAATTCTGAAGACTATTATCTGAGAAATCGAATAAGAAATATTTTAATTCCTGAAATTGAAAAAATTGATAAAAATTTTACAGAAAAAGTTTCTGATATTATTGAATCAATAAGCTCTGTAAAAAACAATTTTGTAATCGATAATTTATTCATTGATGAATTAGATCACAAAAAGGTTAATAAGCAGGACCTACAAAATGAAAAATCATTGAAATACTTTATTGAAAATTTGAAAAATTTTAATTTTTATAACAAGAAGGAAATATTAAATTTTTTACTTGCAAAAACTGGAAAGAAAATTGTATCAAATACCCACACAATTCTCTCAAACAGAGAGTTTTTTTTAATTAAGAAAAATGAAATTCTTGACTCAAATGAATATGAATTAGAAATGGGTATCAATCAAAACCCATTTGTTATAAAATTAGAAAGGTCAGATGAAGCAAAAAAACCGAATTCCAGAGAAGTATGTTTGTATGATGATATTAAACTTCCATTAACCATAAGAAGACCGAAGATAGGAGATGCCTTCTATCCATACGGTATGAAGGGGAAAAAGAAGCTATCTAAATTTTTTAAAGACAAAAAAATGTCGATTTTTGCCAAAAAAAATCAGTGGGTGCTATTGAAAGGAGATAATATTTTGTGGATAATTGGGCAAAGAGCAGACAACAGGTTTATTAAAACAAAAGGTAAATGTCTAAAAATTTCGATCTAAGTATATTTTTTATTTTATTTTTCAATTTAATTTCAGCTCAAAATCCTATTGAATGGATAACAAATTCTGAAAAAATAAATGATAGTACCTATAATTTAATTACTACTGCAAAAATTGAAAATAATTGGAGACTTTATTCTCAGTATAATGAAGAGGGTGGGGCAATTTTAACTGAGTTTATTTTTTCTGATTCTTTGATTTTAAAAAATTATTCTGAAGTTATTGAACCTGAACCCATTACAAAGTTTGATCCAGTCTTTAATTTAGATCAATCATACTTCGTTGATGAAGTTACCTTTAATCAAAGAATTGTGTTGTCTACTAAAGAGCAGGATTTGGTAAATCAAACCGTTTACTATCAAGTTTGTGATGATCGGGTCTGTATTTTTCAGGAACAAGACTTAATGTTTAACCTCAGTGGGGTTTCTAATTTGAACAAAACAGTTTTTGATTATAATTCAGTTAAAAGTGAACTAGTTGTTAATTTCAACAATAAGGAACTAATTTCATCAGGTCAAGATATTTCTACAAGTTATATTTCTAATAATTACCTGAACTTATTTATTCTTGGGTTTTTAGGTGGAGTTTTGGCTCTTTTAACTCCCTGCGTATTCCCTATGATTCCATTAACTGTTTCTTTTTTCTCATCCAAGGGAAGTTCAGGAAAATTTCTTAGCATTATTTATGGTTTGTTCATTGTTTTTATTTATTTAAGTTTAAGTTTACCATTCTACTTTATTGAAAATATTAACCCTCAAATTTTTAATCAGATCTCAACAAGTCCTTTATTGAATTTCATATTCTTTCTAATTTTCATATTATTTGCACTTTCACTATTTGGTTTGTTTGAAATAACATTACCAAGCTCATGGACAAATAAAATAGATAGCGCTTCAAATGTTTCAACCGGCATAATTTCCACGTTTTTTATGGCATTAACATTATGTTTGGTTTCATTTTCTTGTACTGGACCTATCTTGGGTTCGCTTTTAGTTGGAAGTATTACATCACAATCTGGTGCTTTGGATTTAACATTCGGAATGCTTGGCTTCGGAGTTTCTCTCGCATTACCTTTCACTTTTCTGGCAATTTCACCGAATTCATTAAAAGTTTTACCTAAATCAGGTATATGGTTAAGTAGAGTTAAAGTAATTCTAGGTTTTGTTGAGCTAGCATTAGCATTTAAGTTTTTATCAAATGCTGATTTAATTCTTGAGCTTGGTCTTCTTAAAAGAGAAATCTTTATCATTGTTTGGATTTTAATTTCTGTCTCATGCTTAATTTATTTAATCAATTCATTAAGATTTAAGCGATCTATAATTTTATACCTACTAATTGGATTTTTTAGTTATTCAACCATTAATTTATCTTTGGGTGTTAAGGAAAAAAGTAATTATAAGCTAGGCTTGTTGAGCGGTCTTCTTCCACCTACATTCTATACAATTTATGAAAACAACAACGGATGTCCACTTGGTTTAAATTGTTTTAAAGATTTTGAAAAAGGTTTATTGGAATCAAGATACACAAACAAGCCAATGCTCATTGATTTTACTGGGTGGGCTTGTGCTAATTGCAGAAGGGTGGAAGAAAATACGTGGTCAAAAAGCGATATTTACAACATGATTAATGAAGAGTTTATTTTGATTTCCCTTTATGTTGATGACAGATCAAAATTGTTAAATAATGAGAATATAAATCTCACAGACAAAAATGGAAATGTTAAATTAATAGAAAATGAAGGTGAAAAATGGTCAGCTTTCCAAACTTTAAATTTTAATATTAATTCTCAACCATATTATGTTTTAGTATCACCTTCATTAGATATTTTAAATTCACCTATTCAATATACCGATACTCAAACATATAGAGATTGGCTCAAGGAAGGTTTTGAAAATTTTAAAAATAATAATTAATTAAAGCTTATTTTTTAAAGTATATTTCCTCAAATGGCACTCTGATTTGATCACCATAGATTCCCTTTTCATCTCTAATACCACAACTGATTATCATATTAATTTCAGAGGATCTGGGAAGCGATAGAGCTTTCTTAACTCTAAGTGAATCAAAACCCTCCATTGGACAAGTGTCATATCCATTTGATGTCATACTTAACATAAAATTTTGGGCAGCTAATGCACTACTTTTATGAGCAACAACTCTCATGTCAGATCTTGTTACCTGTCTGTAAATGGGTCGAAACAAACCAATTATCATGGCATTTAAATACCTGAAAAGACCTAAAATCCCATAGAACTCTTTGTAAACTGTCGGGATTAAATACTTGTAATATTTAATTGCAATATTTTTGTTTTTAAGATGTTTATCATTTGGCTTTAAATTTCTCGTTTTTATTTTTTTTAAATTAAATAACCTTCTTTTATTCCACAAGTCTTTTCTGGTAACTACTACAACAAATTGACTAGCAGTTCGAGCAGCAGGTTGATCAAAGCAAGCTGAGGAAATTTTTGTCATTAATTTTTTTGAAGTTATATGATAAAACTCCCATAACTGTAAATTACTACTGTTTGGGGCTAATGAAGCATGTAATATAGAGTTCTTAACCTTATCATCACTTAAGTCAACATTTTTGAACTTTCTTACAGATCTTCTAGTTCTGACAATTTTATCAAATTCTTTTTTCATTAAACAGAAATATATTTAATTAGTTTTTTAGTCAATTTAAAAATAATTGAATCCTTGCTAAGCTTATATTTAAAATTTAAATCAAAAATATTAGACTTTATTATATAAGGTTTGTAATGACTAAAAGTTTTGAAAGATTCGTGTCCATGATATTTTCCCATTCCTGAGTTACCAATTCCACCAAAAGGAAGGTTTTTATTTACAATTTGCCCAATTGTATCATTAATAGCACCACCTCCAAATGAATAGCTATTGATTAATTTTTTTGCATACTTTATGTTGTTTGTAAATACATAAAATGCAAGGGGGTTTTTACAACCTTCTAATATTTTATTTAGCTCATTATCAGAATTATATGTTATTATGGGAAGAATTGGTCCGAATATTTCATCATCTAAAATTTTATCTTTAGGGGAGGAGATCTCAATAATAGTTGGCTCAAAATATTTTAACTTTTTTTCGAACCTACCACCATAAATAATGTTACTATTTTCAAGGAGTTTGGAAAGTCTTATTACATGATTCTCATTAATAATAGTTGAGTAAAAAGGACTATTTTTTGGATTATTGCTGTAAATTGATTTAATATTTTTTATAATTGAATTCACTAATGATTCTTTCACTTCCTTATGAATAGCTAAGAAATTTGGAGCAATACATGTTTGACCACAGTTTAAGAATTTCCCAAAAACTATTCTCTTTGATGCTGTTTCTATTGAAACATTTTTATCAATAATACATGGATTTTTCCCACCTAGTTCAAGGGTTGTGGGTGTTAATGTTTTTGCTGCCTCTTTGGCAACTATTTTTCCTATACTGGTACTTCCCGTAAAGAAAATATAATCCCATTTCAGACTCAATAAATATTTTCCAATTTTTGGTCCACCGCTTACAATGTCGACATGTCCTCGTTCAAATGAGTCGTTTATTATTTTTTCTAAAACCATTGATGTGTATGAGGAATGTTCCGAAGGCTTTAAAACCACAGTATTTCCAGCAGACACAGCCCCAATAATTGGCGAAATCGAAAGTTGAAATGGATAGTTCCAAGGAGAAATATTTAAAGTAACACCATAAGGACAAGGTACAATGTAGTCAGACGAAAAAAAGTTAAGTAATGAAGATGATACTCTTTTTCTATTTGTCCATTTTTTTATGTTTTTGATAAAAAAATTTAATTCATTATAAATAATTGCAATTTCAGACATGTAAGCTTCTGCATAACTTTTACCTAAATCCATTTTTAAAGCATTAACTATTTCATCCTCATATCTTATAATAGTTTTTTTTAATTTTTTAAGAGATTCAATTCTTATTTTTGGATTAATTGTTTTTTTTGAATCAAAAAATTCTTTTTGATTTTTCAAAATATTTTGACAAAACTTAATTTTAGTCATCATTTAAAATTAATCAATCAATATAATAAGATAATTTCTACTTTTATTATGATAAATACTATATTTACTAGATACTCCATTTATATGGAGTTTTTTTTTAGAAAATGGAACTAAATAAGTACAGTAAAGTAATCACTAAAAAAGGTTCACAACCTGCTGCACAAGCAATGCTTCATGCAATCGGATTAACAAAAGAAGATTTTGAGAAACCATTCATAGGTATTGCCAGTACAGGATATGAGGGTAATCCATGTAATATGCATCTAAATGACTTGTCTTTTCAAATAAAAAATCAAATAGACAAAAAAAAGGCTGTCCCACTAATCTTCAATACGATTGGAATTAGTGACGGAATTTCTATGGGTACGAAAGGAATGAAGTATTCGCTTCCCTCAAGAGAAATAATTGCAGATTCGATTGAATCTGTTGTCAATGGCATGTCATATGATTCTTTAATTACAGTTGTTGGTTGTGATAAAAATATGCCTGGAGCATTAATGGCTATGATTAGATTAAATAGACCATCAATTTTAGTATATGGCGGTACAATATCTCCAGGTTGTTACAAGGGTAAAAAACTTGATGTAGTATCAGCTTTTGAAGCTTGGGGTGAAAAAGTTTCAGGAAAAATTACTGATATTGATTATGAAAATATAATAAGCAACGCATGCCCAGGTCCTGGTGCTTGTGGAGGTATGTACACTGCAAATACCATGTCTTCTGCAATTGAGGCAATGGGAATGTCACTTCCTTATAATTCATCCAATCCAGCTGTAAGTGATCATAAATTAAATGAAAAGAAGAAAATTGCCAGTTCAATTCTAAATTTAATCCGAAATGATATAAAACCTAGTGATATAATTACTAGAAAGTCCATAGAAAATGCAGTGAGGTTAATTACCATATTGGGAGGCTCTACAAACGCTGTATTACATATTCTAGCTATTTGTAAAACAGCTAATATTGATTTCAACATAGATGATTTTCAAAAAATATCAAATGAAACTCCATTCCTTGGAAATTTAAAACCAAGTGGAAAATTTCTCATGGAAGATTTACACAACATTGGTGGTATCCCTTGTGTTTTAAGGTTCATGATGGATGAGGGTATGCTAAATACAGATTGTTTAACTGTGACTGGTAAAACAATTGGTCAAAATCTTGAAAAGACACCAAAATTGGATTCTAATCAAGATATCATAATGCCATTAGATAAACCGATTAAAAAATCTGGGCATATTAGGATTCTCTATGGAAATATTGCTTCTGCAGGATCAGTGGCAAAAATTACTGGAAAAGAAGGTTTGGTTTTTAAAGGAGTTGCCAGAGTTTTCGATTGTGAAGATGATGCAAATGAAGCAATTTCAGATGGAAAAATTAAGAAAGGTGACGTTATTGTTATAAGATTTGAGGGACCAAAAGGCGGACCTGGAATGCCCGAAATGTTAAAGCCAACATCTGCAATCATGGGTGCTGGTCTTGGAAATGATGTTGCATTAATTACAGATGGAAGATTTTCTGGTGGTACGCATGGATTTGTTGTTGGTCATATTTCACCAGAGGCTGCTGAGGGAGGTATGATAGCATTAATTAAGAACGGTGACACTATTATTATCGATGCAGAAAAAAATGAAATTAATTTGAAATTGGATCAAAAAGAGATTGAATTAAGAAAAAAAGCATGGATAAAACCTGGTTTAAAATATAAATCCGGTATTTTGTACAAATATTCTAAACTTGTATCAAGTGCATCAAAAGGTTGTATAACAGATTAATATGAAAAAAATTTCAGGAGCAGAAGCTATTATAAGATGTTTAATTTCTGAGGATGTAGACGTTTTATTCGGGTATCCAGGTGGTGCAATAATGCCTGTGTATGACGAGCTTTACAAATTTCAGAAAGAGCTAAATCATGTTCTTGTGAGACACGAGCAAGGTGCAACTCATGCAGCGCAGGGATATGCAAGATCCTCTGGAAAAGTGGGTGTTGCCATTGCAACATCAGGTCCTGGTGCAACAAATCTGGTTACTGGCATTGCAGATGCTCAAATTGATTCAACACCAATGGTGTGTATAACTGGACAAGTCGCATCTTATTTACTTGGCTCTGATGCATTTCAAGAAACTGATATTATAGGTATATCTACACCTGTTACAAAATGGAATTATCAAATCACAAAAGCATCAGAAATAAGTGAGGTTATTTCTAAAGCTTTCTATATAGCTAAATCTGGAAGACCTGGACCTGTTCTAATAGATATTACTAAAGATGCTCAATTTGATATGATTGAGGGTTTTGAGTATAAAAAATGTATAAATATTCGAAGTTATACTCCTACACCTAAGTTTGATAAATCTGTGATTTTGGATGCTGTAAAATTAATAAATAAATCAAAAAAGCCTCTTATTGTTTGGGGACAAGGTGTTATTTTAGGAAATGCTGAGCCTGAATTCAAAGATTTTGTTGAAAAATCTGGAATTCCCGCAGCCTGGACGATTTTGGGTGTTTCAGCAATTTCAACTAATCACGAACTTAATGTTGGCATGGTTGGTATGCATGGTAATTATGGACCAAATGTACTTACTAACCAATGTGATTTATTGATTGCAATCGGAATGAGATTTGATGATAGAGTTACAGGGGATCTAAAATCATATGCAAAACAAGCTAAAATTATTCATTTTGAAATTGATCCAGCGGAAGTTGATAAAAATGTTAAAGTTGAATTAGCTGTTATCGGAGATGTAAAGCAGACTCTAAAAGAAATACTTCCACATGTAAAGAAAAGAAAGCATGTATCCTGGGTAAATAACTTTAGAGAATTAAACAAAATTGAGTTTGATAAGGTTATTGATCAAGAATACAATAAACAACATGGTGGATTAAGTATGGCCGAGGTAATCAAGTCCATAAATGAAAATACTGATGGTAATTCGATTCTTGTGACTGATGTTGGTCAGCACCAAATGGTTGCATGCAGATATATGAATTTTAATAAATCTAAATCTAATATAACCTCAGGCGGACTTGGTACCATGGGTTTTGCACTTCCTGCAGCACTTGGGGCTAAAATTGGAGATCCAGAAAGAGAGGTTATAGCTGTTATTGGTGACGGAGGATTTCAAATGACCATTCAAGAACTTGGAACTATTTTTCAAACCTCTTCAGCAGTAAAAATTGTTATTTTAAACAATGAATATTTAGGCATGGTGAGACAATGGCAGCAATTATTTTTTGACAAAAGGTATGCATCCACAGAAATGACTAATCCTGATTTTGTTACGATATCTAAAGGTTATTTTATTGATTCAAAACGTGTGTCTAAAAGAAAAGATCTTAATTCATCAATTAAACAAATGTTATCACATGACGGACCTTATTTGCTGGAGGTCTGTGTTGAGAAAGAGGATAATGTCTTCCCGATGATACCCTCTGGATCTTCAGTATCTGATATAAGGCTAGAGTAAATGAAAAAAACAACTTATACAATCTCTATATATACTGAGAATAATGTTGGTTTACTCAACAGAGTTTCCCAAATATTTTTAAAAAGACACATTAATATAGTAAGCATTACATCATCAGAGTCTGAAATACCTGATATTTTTAGGTTTGTAATTGTAGTTAATGTTAGTAAAGAACAAGTTGCAAAACTTGTTAAGCAAATTGAGAAACAAATAGAAGTTATTTCAGTTTTTTACCACACGGATAAGCAAACTATATTTTTAGAAACTGCCTTATACAAAGTTAAATCCAGTTCATTGTTTGAAGAAAAGCAAATTCAAAACATCATTAAAGATAGTAGAGCAAATATTGTAACAGTAAAGCCAGCATTTTTTGTTATTGAAAAAACTGGTTGGAGATCCGAAACTGAAGATTTATACGAAAAATTAAAACCTTATGGTTTGTTACAATTTGTAAGATCTGGAAGAATTTCAGTAACAAAAAAATCAATGGAGATAAGTAAGATTTTAAATAATAAATAAGAATGAGTAATTATTATAATAATTTAACAGAGTTAGAAAAAAAAGAACAATTGGCAAAATGTAGATTTATGAATGAGAAAGAATTCTCAGATGGTGTAAATGCTTTGTTATATAAAAAAATTGTTATAATTGGTTGTGGTGCACAAGGGTTAAATCAAGGTCTTAACATGAGAGATTCTGGTCTAAATATTTCCTATGCTCTAAGAAAATCATCAATCGATAATAAATCACAATCATTTAAGAATGCGATTAAAAACAATTTTATTGTTGATAGCTATGAAAAATTGATTCCTGATGCAGACGTTGTAATAAATTTGACACCTGACAAAAATCATTCTCAAGTAGTTAAAAAAGCAATGCCTTTAATGAAATTAAATTCAGTTCTTTCATATTCACACGGATTTAATATAGTTGAAGAGGGAATTTCAGTTAGAGAAGATATAACTGTAATAATGGTTGCTCCAAAATGTCCAGGCACTGAAGTTAGAGAAGAGTTTTTGAGAGGTTTTGGTGTTCCAACTTTAATTGCTGTTCACCCAGAAAATGACCCTTTTGGATTAGGCCTAGATATTGCCAAAGCATATGCAGTTGCTACTGGAGGCCACAAAGCAGGTGTTTTAGAATCCTCATTTGTTGCTGAGGTTAAATCTGATTTGATGGGAGAACAAACAATTTTATGTGGCATACTACAATCAGGATCACTTTTGATTTATAAGAAAATGATTGAGCTAGGATATGAATCAGATTTCAGTATAAAATTAATTCAAAACGGATGGGAAACAATAACTGAGGAACTTAAACACAATGGTATTAAAGGAATGATGAATAGGTTAGATGATTCATCAAGATATGTTGCGCATAAACTTTCTGATGAATTAAAAAAAATAATGACACCATTATTTGATAAACACATGTCTGATATTTTAGATGGAACATTTTCTAATGATATGATGAAAGACTGGATAAATAATGACCATAAACTTTTGAGCTGGAGGGAGGATACAGGAAAAAGCAAATTTGAATTAAATAGTGCAGGATCAATGAAAATCAAAAATCAGGAATACTTCGATAAGGGGATTTTAATGGTTTCATTTGTAAAATCTGGTGTTGAACTCGCTTTCGAAACTATGGTGAATAATGGAATTATTGATGAGTCAGCTTATTATGAATCACTTCACGAATTACCATTAATTGCTAATCTAGTTGCTAGAAAAAAGCTATACGAGATGAATAGAATTATTTCTGACACTGCTGAATATGGTTGTTATTTGTTTAATAATTCTTGTATACCGTTGCTGGAAAATTTCATGCATAAAATTAAAAAACATCAAATTGGATCAGTTTGTTCGATTGAATTTGATAAGAATGAATTATCATCATATGATAAAAAAACTTATTCCCATCCAATTGAACATATTGGTGAAACGCTCAGAAATAATATGAAAAATATGAAAAAGTTAATTTAAGACTCATTAAATGTATCATATGACTGGCATTATTCTTGATCCAAAATTATAAACAACTAATATGTTACACCCAGTTCCTCACGAGTTCGACATAAAAGAACCAATTAAACACAAAACATTCTTGATTAATGGTAAAATTGCTAGCTGGAAAGGTGAATACAGTGAAGTAAAATCTACGATACTATCCTCAAAAAAAAATATTCCTTACAAACTGATTGGATATTCACCAAAAATGAACGAAAAACATGCTTTAAAAGCGTTGGAAGCTGCTAATAAAGCTTACAACAATGGAACCGGTAAATGGCCTACAATGAAAGTATATGAAAGAATCAATTGTATGCAGAAATTCGTTGACTTAATGAAAGGAAAAAGAGATGAGGTTGTCAAGCTTTTGATGTGGGAAATTGGTAAAAACTTAAATGATTCCAGGAAAGAGTTTGATAGAACAGTAGACTATATTAATGAAACAATCAAAGAGTATAAGAAAATAGATCGTGATGGAGCTACTTTTCAAAATAATTCTGGCGTGAGAGCTTTAATAAGAAGGGGCCCTTTAGGTGTTGTACTCTGTCTTGGCCCATATAATTATCCATTAAATGAAACATTTGCGTTATTAATCCCTGCAATTATCATGGGAAATACAGCTATATTTAAACCAGCTAAACATGGTGTTTTATTAATTGCACCGCTGTTAAATGCTTTTAAAGAGTCATTTCCACCAGGTGTAGTTAATATAATTTTTGGTAGGGGAAGAGAGATGGCATCACCAATCATGAAAACAGGAAAAGTAAATGTACTTGCTCTTATTGGGCATAGTAGTTCTGCAATTTCCCTGCAAGATTTACATCCACAAAAAAATAGATTAAGACTGGTTCTTGGCTTAGAAGCAAAAAATCCTGCTATTATCTTAGATGATGCTGACTTAGATTTGGCTGTAAATGAATGTATTAATGGTTCACTATCATTTAACGGACAAAGATGTACCGCCCTGAAGATTATTTATGTTCATGAAAAAATTAAAGATAAATTTCTCAAACAATTTTGTGAAAAAGTAGATGATTTAAAATTAGGACTTCCATGGGAAAATACACTTCTAACCCCACTTCCAGAACCGCATAAACCCAAATATATTAATGATTTAATTAAAGATGCCAAAGAGAAAGGGGCAAGGGTTTTAAATAAAAGAGGAGGTGAAATAAGTAATAATTATATATTTCCAGCAGTTTTATATCCGGCAAATGAACAAATGAGAGTATATAAAGAGGAGCAATTTGGTCCAGTAATTCCTGTTATTTCCTTTGATGATATAGATATTCCTATCTCATTTATGGCGGAATCAAATTATGGTCAACAAGTAAGCTTATTTGGAAAATCTGAAAAAAAATTAGGCCCTTTAATAGATTCATTAGTCAATTTAGTTTGTAGAGTTAATCTTAACTCTTCTTGTCAACGAGGTCCTGATGTATATCCTTTTACCGGAAGAAAGGACTCAGCTGTTGCAACTCTGAGTGTTCATGATGCACTAAGATCATTCTCAATCAGAACTTTTGTGGCATCTAAGGACAATGAAACCAACAAAGAAATTCTTAGAAAATTAATTGATAATAAAGAATCAAATTTTATTAGAACAGATTATTATTTGTAGTATAATTTAATTTAGCATTATTGGCATCACTAACATAATAATGCTTTCGCTATCATTATCAATAATACCTGGTGAAATTATTCCTGCTCTGCTTGGGGATGAAAGCTCTAACTTTATTAGTTCCGAATCAAGGTTTGATAACATTTCTACAATAAACTTAGAATTAAAACCTATGGAAATGTCAGACCCATTATAGTTACAATCTAATACTTCCTCAGATTTGTTATTAAAATCTATATCTTCAGCTTTTATCACAAGTTTATTGCCTTTGATATCAAGTTTGACTTGATTTGTAGATTTACTTGAAAAAATAGATGATCTTTTTGCAGCTTGCAAAAATTGTAATCTATCAATTTCAAGAACATTTGGGTTCTCTTTTGGAATTACAGCATCATAATTTGGGTATTTACCATCAATTAATCTACAAACCAATTTAAAATTTGAAAAGTTAAAAATTGCATTGGTTTTGTTGTACAAAACATTTGTGTCGGAATCATGATCTTGAAGAATATTTTTTAAAATATTTAGTGGCTTGTTAGGTACAATAAATTCTATTGATGCATCTGACTTAACATCTTTTCTTTCATATTTCACTAATTTATGAGCATCTGTTGCTACAAAACATGATGAATCTGAATTAATTTGAAAAAATACACCAGACATAACAGGCCTTAAATCATCATTACCAGACGCAAATATTGTTGAATTTATAATTTTTAATAAAATTGATGATTTAAAATTTATGACTGATGCCTCTTCAACTGCCAATGGCTTTGGAAAATCAGAACCATCATAGTACGATAAGGAATATTGACCGTTACTTGAATTTATTTCTAGAATATTATTTTCCAAAACTGAAAAGGTTAGTGGTTGATCAGGCAGTGACCTAACTATATCAATCAAAAGTTTAGCAGGAATAGCAATGTTAGATTGAATTGATGATTCTATGGAAATGTTTGACGTTAACGATGTTTCCATGTCTGATGCTGTTACATGTAAGTTATTATTGATAATTTCAAATAAAAAACAATCAAGAATAGGCAGGGTATTATTATTATTTAATATTGATCCTAAAACTTGTAAATTTTTTAGTAAATTTTCGGAAGAAATTATAAATTTCATATAGTAAATTAAATATATCGTAAATGGAACTTATAATAAAATTAAATTCGATAAAATTCTAGGAACTTATAAACTTTATTGAAATGCTATCTCCATAAGATAGTCCAAACAAACTTCCTGCTCCACCACTAACTTTAGGGTTGCTTTTGTATATACATAACGTTAAATTTCCAGAAGAATTAAATAAAGCAATTTTTTTCCCATCCTCCTCTCTGTATTCTTTTCTAATACTGTAATTAATTGCATGATTGAATGAATCATAAACCTTATTAAATTTTATATTTCTTGCATTTATTTCGTATGATCTATCATTAATGAATTTATTAAAAAGACCCTTGCTGATATTTGAGACAACATTTCCATAATTATCAACGTATATGACATGCCCTATTATTGTGTCGTCAGACTGAGTTTTGACATTCAAACGTGTAAAAGTTTTTAGATTAACCATTTCATTTCCAAGTAAATTAATATTGCCACCTCTAATTAAGTGGGCAGCAGCTTTAACAAATGTTCTTATTGACGAAGAATTTTCATGTTTACTAAATGTAATTTCAATATTTTTTTCAGGCTTTATGTGATCTGAAAGTAAAGAAATGAAGCCATTATCTGCAGTTATAAAATAGTGATTATCATAATAAGAAATAATTAGAGATTTTTCTGGGTTATATTGAGCATCTACATCAATAATATGTATAGTGCCACGCGGGTAATTTACATATGATCTTTTTGTTATATATGCTGCCTCAACAATATTAAATGGTGAAATTTCGTGACTAACATCAACTATGTTTATTGTAGAAATCTCACTTAGTAGTAATGCTTTTGCTTTTGAGACTTTAGAACCCTTATTGCCATAGTCCGATAAAAGAGTAATTATAGACATTATAATATTAAGATAATATTCTTTTTTATAAATTTACTCAATAAGAATTTATTAAAAATTTTTTGGAAAAATTTGAGTACTATATTAAGGATCTTCATCCATCAGATTTTTTTAACTCTGATATTGACATCCTCAAATCACTAAAGGAAGTTTATAACAACATAAAGATTACACCAAGAGGAGATAAGCTTTTGCTTGAAGGTAAAAATAATGATATACTAAAACTTTGTGTTGTTCTAGATTCATTAATTTATTTTTTAAAACAAAATGAGGATTTAAATGAATCTAATTTACTTCAAATTATCTCAGGAAAAGGGGATAAGCTTTTGAGTCCTGAGTCTGGGAGGGTTATTTTATATGGAACAAATAGAAAGAAAATAAAGGCACACACACTTAACCAAATAAAAATACTCGAAGCTTTTGAAAATAATGATATGGTATTTGCTATTGGACCTGCCGGTACAGGAAAAACATATACTGGTGTAGCCTTAGCTGTTAAGGCTCTTAAAAGTAAAGATGTAAAAAGAATTATCCTTACTAGACCTGCAGTCGAAGCGGGTGAAAATTTAGGATTTCTTCCCGGTGATTTAAAAGATAAACTTGACCCATATATGCAACCACTTTATGATGCATTAAAAGACATGATTCAAGTCGAAAAGCTTGATGACTATATTAAAAGAGAAATTATTGAAATAGCACCTCTTGCCTATATGAGAGGGAGAACTTTGGATAATGCATTTGTAATACTTGATGAGGCTCAAAATACAACAGAAAATCAAATGAAAATGTTTTTAACAAGGATGGGGAAAAAAGCAAAATTTATGATTACTGGAGACCCAGGCCAAATTGACTTGCCCAAGAGCTCTTTGTCTGGGTTAAAGCAGGCAAATATTTTGCTTCAAAAAATTGAGGGTATTGAAATAGTATACTTAGACGGTAGTGATGTTATACGTCATAAATTAGTTAGAAATATAATTGACGCTTATAACTTGAGTAAATAAATGCAATCAGTAATTACCAAAACAGATTTTAACTTCAGAGGATTACAATCAAAATATGAGGGTAAAGTAAGAGATGTATATACTTTAAGTAACAATTCTATGATCGTAATTGCAACAGATAGAATTTCAGCTTTTGATGTAATAATGCCAAAAGGAATAAACTATAAAGGCCAAATATTAAATCAGATCTCTGTAGAAATGCTAAACAAAACAAAAGACATAGTTAACAATTGGTTGATTTCTTCGCCTGATCCAAATATTTCTTACGGTATAAGATGTAAGCCTTTAAAAATTGAAATGGTTGTTAGAGGATATTTGTCTGGCCACTCATACAGGCTTTACAGATCAGGTTTAAGAAATATTTGTGGAAATATTATCCCGGAAAATATGATTGAAAACGATCAATTTAAAAAACCAATTGTAACTCCAACTACTAAAGCTGAAATTGGGAATCATGATGAAGATATTACTCCTAGTGAGATTATTTCAAATAAAATATTGGATAAAAAAATGTATGAAAAATTACATTATATTTCACTAGAGCTCTTTAAAAGAGGAACTGAAATTGCTGAAAAATCTGGTTTAATATTAGTTGATACTAAATACGAGTTTGGTCTTGATTCAGAAAATAATATTGTTTTAATTGATGAAATACACACGCCTGATTCATCTAGGTATTTTTATTTAGATTCTTACAATTATCTCCAAAATAATAAACTTAAGCAAAAACAATTATCCAAAGAATTCTTTCGTGAGTGGCTGATGGAGAATAATTTTCAAGGTAAAGATGGGCAGAAAATACCCCACATATCTAATGAAACCGTTTTTTTAATTTCAAACAGGTATATAGAGCTTTATGAAAAATTAATGAATAAAAGATTTTTAAAAGACTCTCAGATTGATATTAACAAAAGAATAAGAGAGAATATGTCAAATTTTTTATAAAACTTTTATAATTTTTTCAATATTATTTTCTGGGCTAAACCAAAAATGTTTGCCATTGTTATTTAGCCATGTAATTTGTTTTTTAGCAAACCTCCTTGTATTTATTTTAATTTGATCAATTGATTCTATTTTACTAGACTTACCATCAAAATAATTAAAAAGCTCTTTATAGCCAACGGTATTTAAAGGGTTTAATTTGGAGTATTTATACAAACTCTGCACTTCTTCAAGTAAACCATTTCTCACCATTATATCGACCCGTTTATTTATGCTATCATGTATTACCTTTCTCTCATTATTTAGTGCTATTGAAATATGATTATATTTTGAATGTGGTTTTTTCCCAAGAAATGAAGAATAAGGTTTTTGGGATTGAATGGATACTTCTAGGGCTCTAATTATTCTTCTATGATTATTCTTATCTACCATTTCAAGATATTTTGGATCTATTTTTTTTAATAATGATAGTATATATTCTTTTCCTTTTTTTTCAAAATCTTGATTAAGCTGATCTCTTAAATCTTTGGATATTTTTGGCATTTCATCTAATTCTTTGAAAATTGAGTTTAAAAATAAAAATGATCCTCCAACCAAAATTATATTATCATACTTTTCAAATAAAATATCAATTAGGTTTTTAGCATCTTTGGAATAATCATAAACAGTATAATTATCAAATATTGACTTATTGTGAATAAAATGATGTTTTACAGTTGAAAGTTCAATTTTTGAGGGTGGGGCAGTCCCAATTTTCATTTCTTTATAGAACTGCCTTGAATCAAAAGAAATTATTTCAGTATTTAAAAATATTGCTAATTCAATTGCTTTTTTAGTTTTACCAACTGCTGTTGGCCCTGATATACTAATTATTTTTTTCAAATTTCCTATTAATTTTAAATAATTCAAGTGTTGCTTTCGCATCATCAAATGCTCTGTGATGATTATTGAGTTCAATACTAAAGTGATCGCATATCTTTTTCAATTTATAGGATTTAAGATTAGGAAAATTTTTCTTTGATAATTCAATTGTACATAATGTATCAGCTTCGAAATCTAGACCAATTTTCTTAAATTCATTTTTAAGAACTCGATAATCATAACTTACATTATGTCCAACAATTATCTTATTACTTAGTAATTTTTTTATTTCTAATGAATAATCACTAAAACTTTTGCAATTCTTCAGATCTTTTTCTGTTATTCCTGTAAGTCTTTGAACAAAATAATCAACTTTTTTTTTAGGATTGATAAGTGACTGGAAAGTCTTAATTACTCCTTTACCATCAAAAATTAATATCCCTAACTCAATGATACTTTCTTCATTATATTTCCCCCCCGATGTCTCTGTGTCAATTATTGCAAACATTTAATTAAATATTCCCGAACCTACTCTTATCATATTTGAATTATATTTTAGAGCCAATAAGTAATCACCAGTCATTCCCATTGACAAATATTTTAATGGTGTAACCTTTGAGTACTTATCATATAGTTTTGATAATAGTGAAAACTCTGATTCTATTAGACTAGTATCGCTTGAAAATGTAGCCATACCCATTAATCCCAATATCTTAATATTTTTATAATTTTTCGACATATAATTACTAAAAATAATATCAACTTCGTTAGGTAAAAACCCATATTTACTCTCATCATTTGAAATTTTTACTTGAATTAAAATATTTGTAAAAATATTTTTATCAATTGACAACTTATTGATGTGATCAATTAATCTGAATGAATCTACTGAATGAATTAAATATATGAATTCAATTATATCTTTGACCTTATTTCTTTGAAGATGACCGATCATGTGCCAACGAATATCCTTTGGAAGTTTATTGTATTTTATAACAAGATCTTTAACTCTATTCTCTCCAAAATTTTTATGATTTTGATCATAAACTTTCATTATTTCATTAGTTGTGCTTCGTTTTGAAACTGCCACAGTTTCAACATCATCTCCATTTTTATTTTTTAAATTTTTGAAATTATCAATCATTTCCAATCTTATTTAAAATTAAAAAAGCTATCTCCAATGCTCTAGCCCCCTCATCAAAACTAACTTCAGGTTTTCTGTTCTCAATTATTGATTCATAAAAATTATTATGCTCTTCTTCAATAGAGTTGATATTTTTACTTTCATAATTTAAAATTTTAATTTCTTTTTCATCTCCATCAAAGTTTTTTAAGGTAAGAGCATATTCGTTAGTATAATCATAATCTACTATTTTTACTTGCTCAGAATTACCCGAATCAAAATCTATAGAAATATATGAATCAGGTTGAAAAAGTCTCATCTTCCTCATTTTTTTCAATGATATTCTACTTGCTGTTAGGTTCGCAACACATCCATTTTGAAATTCAATTCTAGCATTAACTATGTCGGGGCTATTGCTAATTACTTTAGTACCATTTGCATTAATACTTTTTATATTAGATTTTACGATTGACATAACGATATCAATATCATGTATCATAAGATCCAAAACCACCGAAACATCAGTACCTCTTTCAGGATAATGTGATAACCTGTGTGCTTCTATAAACATTGGATTTAATAGATTTTTTACATTCAGATAGGCTGAATTAAACCTTTCAACATGACCAACCTGACCAACTAATCCAAATTTATTTACCAATAAAATCAATTCCTTGGCCTCTTTTGTTGTGGAGGTTATCGGTTTCTCAACAAAGACATGTTTCTTTTGTTCTATAAAAAATTTAGCAAATTTAAAATGAAATGAGGTTGGTGTAGCAATTATTACAGCTTCAATTTCGTTGCTAAAATTATCTAAATCATAAAATCTTGTCAAATTATATTTTTTTTCTATTTCATGAGATTTAACATCATCAGCATCTATGAAACCTTTGAGATCAAATTTTTTTGAGCTTATAAGAAGTTTAATATGAAATTCACCAAGGTGACCACAACCAACAACGCCTATTTTAATCATTATTTCAAATTTACAATCTATATTAACTTTGTATATAAATTGATCAATTAATTTTATGAAAGATTCTTACAAACAAAAAGGATTAAGGAAAAAATTAGTATTAGAATTATTCAAGAAAGGTATTCGTAACGAAAAAGTTTTAAATGCAATTAATTTAATCCCCAGGCATTTATTTTTGCATAAGGATTTTGAAAATTTTGCATATACAGACCAGCCATTTCCAATTGGTGAGGATCAAACAATATCACAACCGTACACAGTAGCTTTCCAAACAGAAAAACTTGAAATTAAATCAGGAGATAAAATTCTTGAAATTGGTAGTGGTTCTGGCTATCAAACATCTATTTTAGTTTCACTTAACGCTGATGTATATTCAATTGAAAGAATATATAATCTTTTTAAAAGTTCAAAAAAAATTCTTTCATCAATAAATCTAATGCCAAAAAAAACTATTTGGGGGGATGGCTACCATGGCTTAGCTGAAGAGGCACCGTTTGATAAAATTTTAATAGCAGCTGCATGCAATGAAATACCAATAAAATTATTAAGACAACTTAAAATTGGTGGGAAAATGATTTTACCAATTGGGAATAAAAAAAAACAGATCATGAACTTAATTACAAGGATATCTAAAAATAAAATAAAAAAAATTGAGCTTGGTAATTTTCTTTTTGTTCCAATGTTAAAAGATAAAATTTAAGATTTAAATTTTCTTTTTAAATTGATTTTACTTTCTCTATCCTTTATTGTATTTCTCTTGTCATGTAGCTTCTTACCTTTAGCTACTGAAACTTCAATTTTTGCCATTCCCTTGTCGTTTAAAAATATTTTAGAGGGAATTAAGGTTGATCCTGATTCATTGATTTCAGAACGAATTTTTTTTAACTCAATCTTATTAAGCAATAGTTTTATTTTGGAAGATGATTTTTTTTCTGATGGAGCATTACCAAAAATAATATTGAAGACAAACAACTCATCATCAATAAAATTACAATATGAATTTTCTATTATCACTTTCTTTGATCTGATGGTTTTAATTTGTAATCCTGTCAAAACAAGCCCTGCAACATACTTTTTTTTTAAAAAATATTTGAACTTTGCTTTTTTATTTACTATGTTAATTTTCTCTTGCACTAGGCAAAGTTAATAAGTATCTTTATAATCTAATAGAACATCTATGTTTAAGGACAATCAAATCTTTGATTTAATCAATAAAGAACAAAATAGACAAACCATAGGAATTGAGCTCATTGCATCCGAAAATTTTGTTAGCAAAAACGTAATGGATGCATGTGGGTCAGTTTTAACAAACAAATACGCGGAGGGATACCCTGAAAGAAGATATTACGGTGGTTGTGAGGTAGTTGATGAAATTGAAACATTGGCAATAGAAAGAGCAAAAATGCTTTTTGGAGCTGAATATGCTAATGTACAACCACATTCTGGTAGTCAAGCTAATGCATCTGTATTTCATGCGTTTCTCAGTCCTGGAGACAAGTTATTGGGTTTTGATTTATCTCATGGTGGTCATTTAACTCATGGATCAAGTGTTAATTTCTCTGGAAAGATTTATAAATCATCATTTTATGGTGTTGAGAGAGATAGTGGACTTCTCAACTATGAGAATATATTAAAAATTGCAAAAGAAGAAAAACCTAATATGATTATTGCTGGAGCATCAGCTTATTCAAGAGATATTGATTTTAAAAAATTTCGTGAAATTGCTGATGAAGTAGGTGCATTTCTTCTCGCAGATATATCACATCCCTCTGGTTTAATTGCCAAAAAATTTCTTAGCGATCCAATTCCATATTGCCATGCTGTTACTACCACTACACACAAAACACTGAGAGGAGCTCGAGGGGGGTTGATATTGATTGGAAAGGATTATGAAAACCCTTTCGGATTAAAATTTAAAAATGGAAATTTAAAAATGATGTCAAAATTAGTTGACTTAGCAGTATTTCCTGGAAATCAAGGAGGTCCACTCGAACATGTTATTGCTGCAAAAGCAGTGGGTTTTGGTGAAGCATTAGATGTAAGTTTTTACAACTACATAGAAAGGGTTAAAAATAACTCTCTAGCTATGTGCAACGAGTTTATGACAAGAGGATATGATGTCGTATCTAATGGGACTGATAATCATCTTATGTTAATAGATTTAAGAAATAAAAATATTACTGGTAAAGATGCTGAAAGCGCTCTTGTCAAAGCTGATATTACAGCAAATAAGAATATGGTTCCATTTGATGACAAATCACCATTCATTACTTCAGGAATTAGATTTGGTACAGCAGCAATAACAACAAGAGGCCTAAATAATTTTGATATAATTAATGTTGTTGATATGATTGATAAGGTAATAACAAACTATACCAACAAAAAAATATTAGCTGAGGTAAAGAAGGATGTAAATAAGATGATGAAAGATAGACCACTATTTATTCCTTAAGTATTTTAACCTCAAATATTTTATCCCATTTTTTTCCAGTAACAAAAAAACTATTTCTCTTTTTATTATACGCAATTCCATTTAGTACATCCAATTCAGGGTGTTTTTTTACTTTATTTCGTAAACCATCAAAGTTTACTAAACCTATTACTTTACCCGTATTCTTGTCAATCACCAAAACAACGTCTTTATTCGATTGGTACGTATTTGCGTAAATTAAATTATCAACAACCTCTAATTCATTAATGTTCTTGATTTTTTTTGTTTCTGTAACAATTTCAATAGAGTCAATTTCAAGAAAGGTTTCAGGATCAATGATTCTTATTTTAGATGAGCCATCAGAGAGATATAGAAACTCACTATCATTAGCTAATCCCCATCCTTCATTATTTTTATCATAATTAAATGAATTAATAAGATCTAAACTATTTGGATCATAAATGAAACCAATTTTATTTTTCCAAGTTAACTGAAGAACATTGTCATTAATAACAGTTAAGCCTTCACCAAAATATTTATCATCTAAATATTTTTCCACAACAACTTTATTATTAAAGAGATCTATTTTTTTAATAGCCGAATAACCATTTAAACCAGTACTTTCAAACAAAAATTCTTTATAGAATTCCAAGCCTTGGGTATAGGATGATATGTCATGGGGATATTCATTAAGTATTTCATATTTATAGATGACTGGCTTAGTATCACTATATATGTCAATATTTTTTTTTGTTGTTAATGTTAAATCGTCAACCTTTAATTGGGCTTTGATTGTATTAGTTCCAAGCTTTGAATTGGATAATAAAATGTTTTCGGTTATCTCCTTGTCATTGAAGAAGTATTTAATGTTGGCATTATCAATATTAATCTCATTTAATTCACAAGAGAGGGATAGTTGAGTGTTTTTAGTATAAATTACATCACTAGAGCTTATACTTAATGTTAGGATATCTTTAGATGATTGATTACATGAAAAAATAAAAACTAATATGAATAAAATATGTTTCATCATTTAATCATTAAAATTAAATATTATTAAACATTTATTAAAACATACTTATATTTGTTTTGGGCAGGCCTTATGCAACCAGCTCCTATTTAATCCCCCAGGGTGGGAACACAGCAAGGGTAGATGGTCGTAGCGGTGTGATATAAGTTACTTGCCCTTTTTTAATGAAAAAAGTAATCATCATCACAGGGGCCTCATCAGGAATAGGGAAATCAATAGGAAACTACTTAACAGAAAAGGGGCACATTGTTTATGGTACTAGTAGAAAACCAGAAAAATATCCTAAGTCAGAGTTTACACTAGTCAAATCTGATATTAATAAAAAAAGTGATACCCTAGATTTAGTGAATTATGTTACAACCAATGAAGGTAAAATAGATGTTCTAATTAACAATGCTGGTATTGGTTATACAGGACCTGTTGAAGAGTCTAGAATTGAGGATATAGAATCACTATTTAGTACAAATTTTTTTGGACCAATCGAAATGATAAAAAACACATTACCTATAATGAGAAAAAATAATAGTGGATTAATTATTAATATAACATCAATTGCTGGATATATAGGTTTACCATTCAGAGGTATTTTTTGCGCATCCAAAAGTGCGTTAGAGATATTAACAGAATCATTAAGGTCAGAAATAAAAGATTATGGAATAAAAGTTGTAAATGTTGCTCCTGGAGATGTTAAAACAGATGTGGTTTCAAGAAGAATAGATTCATTTAATGATAAAAACTCTGTCTATTTTAAAAAATATTTCAAAACATGGAAAAGCATGAATGAAGATGTTGATGTAGGAGGAATAGATCCTTTAAAAGTTTCAAAATTAATTCTTAAAATAATAAATAAAAATAACCCTAAAATTCATTACGTGGTTGGTAAACCATTGCAAAAATTTTCAATAATTTTGAAGAAAGTATTACCAGACTTAGTTTTCGAAAAAATCTTGAACAAGTTTAACAAATTGTAAATGAAATTTTTTATAGATACTGCTAATATAAATGAAATTAAAGAAGCTCAAAATTATGGGATTTTAGATGGTGTAACAACAAATCCGTCCCTAATGGCAAAAGAAAAAATAAAAGGGGAAAAAAATATTACAGAACATTACAAAAAAATATGTTCTTTGGTAGATGGTGATGTATCAGCAGAGGTAATATCAACTGACCTTGATGGAATTATATGTGAAGGGGAAAAACTTAGTCAATTGGATAAAAAAATTGTCGTAAAAGTTCCTATGATAAAGAATGGAATAAAGGCTATCAAATATTTTTCATCTAAAAATATTAAAACCAATTGTACTCTAATATTTTCACCTGGTCAGGCTCTAATTGCTGCTAAGGCGGGTGCAACATATGTTTCTCCATTTGTTGGTAGATTGGATGATATATCAACTGAGGGTTTGAATATTATTTCTGACATAAGAAAAATTTACGATAATTATAATATAAATACTCAAATTTTAGCAGCCTCCATAAGATCTCCAATTCATATAATTAATTGTGCAAAAATTGGTTCAGATGTAATTACATCTCCTTTAAATTCAATTCTGAAATTATTTGAACATCCCCTAACAGACATTGGATTAAAGAAATTTTTAGATGACCACTTTACCCTAAACAAAAAATAATTTATGATCAGCACGAGCAACTTATCAATCCAATTTGGAAAAAGAATTTTATTTGATGAAGTTAATGTAACCTTCAAAAAAGGTAATTGTTATGGTATAATTGGTGCAAACGGTGCAGGAAAATCCACTTTTTTGAAGGTTCTTTCTGGTGATATTCAGCCAAATAGTGGTTCTGTTAATATTGAACCAGGAAATAGATTGTCAATTCTTGAGCAAAA
Source organism: uncultured Bacteroidota bacterium (assembly GCA_902526165.1). Classification (GTDB taxonomy): domain Bacteria; phylum Bacteroidota; class Bacteroidia; order Flavobacteriales; family Flavobacteriaceae; genus Eutrophosalina. Next base: position 21,006 of record CABZKA010000004.1, on the reverse strand, counting down.
TCAAAATGCTTATGATGATCATACTGTTTTGAACACTACAATTATGGGTAATTCATCGTTGCATGAAATTAAAAAAGAAATGGACTTTCTCTATTCTAAGGAGAACTTTACTGATGAGGATGGAATTAAGGTTGGAGATCTTCAGAATAAGTATGAGGAGATGGATGGATGGAATGCAGATAGTGAAGCTGCATCTCTACTTTCTCAGTTAGGTGTCGAGGAAAGCCTTCATAGTACAAAACTTTCAGAAATAGATTTAAAATTGAAAGTAAGGGTTTTATTAGCTCAATCCCTTTTTGGTAACCCAGATATTCTTATAATGGATGAACCTACAAATAATTTGGATTTTGAAACCATAAAATGGCTTCAACATTTCTTGTCAAATTATGAAAATACTGTTATAGTAGTTTCACATGATAGGTATTTTTTAGACTCAGTTTGTACTCATATTTCTGATATTGACTATGGCAAAATATCACATTACTCTGGGAATTATACTTTTTGGTATGAATCAAGTCAATTAGCTCTCAAACAAAGAGCGCAGCAAAATAAAAAGGCTGAAGAAAAGAAGAAAGAATTAGAAGAATTTATCGCAAGATTTAGTGCTAACGTCGCGAAATCAAAACAAGCTACATCAAGGAAAAAGATGATAGAAAAATTAAATATTGAAGATATTAAACCATCATCAAGAAGATACCCGGGGATAATTTTTGAAATTGAAAGAAGTTTAGGTGATCAGATACTTAATATTGAATCAATGAATACTTCACTAATTAGTAATTTTAATACCATTATTAATAATGGTAACAAAGTTATTTTTTACTCAAAAAATCCAAAAATCATTGACTCCTTCTACAGTGAAATTCTATTAAGCAATGAAAAAGTTAAATGGGGTACAACAGTTTCTAAATCTTATATCCCTGAAAATTATGATAGTTTTTTTGAAAAAAATTTAAGTTTAGTTGAATGGTTAAGGCAGTGGTCAAAAAATGATGAGGAAAGGGAAGAAGTTTATATTAGAGGCTTTCTGGGTAAAATGCTGTTTAGCGGGGAGGAAGCTTTAAAATCATGCACAGTGCTCTCAGGAGGGGAGAAAGTGAGATGCATGCTATCAAAAATGATGATGGAGAAATCAAATTTTTTAATATTAAATGAACCAACTAACCATTTGGATTTAGAGAGTATTACAGCCTTAAATAATTCTCTCATTAACTTTAAAGGAAATATTTTCCTAACTACGCAAGATTTTCAATTTGCGAATTCTGTGGGGAATAGAGTGATCGAAATTGGTACTAAAGGTTATATTGACAAGCTAATGACCTTTGAAGAATATTTAAATGATCAGAAAGTAAAAATTCTCAGAGAAAAAATATATTAATCACGTAAAGTAGTATTAAATTTTTTTTCCATACTAGTCACTATTTTTTTGGAGATTTTTTCAATGTTTTTTTCATTCAACGTCTTTTGCTCTGAACTTAACAATACCGAAATAGAGATTGATTTTTTTGATTTTTCAATTTTACCGTCTTTAAAAACATCAAATAATTTCACTTCTTTAATTAAGTTATCATTTATTGATAAAACACAGTCTTTAATACTCTTATAACTTACTTCATTATCCAGAATAAAAGAGAAATCTCTTTTAACTATTGGGAATTTTGATACTTTACTAACATTAAAATAGTTATTACTAATATTTTTAAAAAGTTGCGTTGTATCAATAGTAGCACAGAAAATATCTTTTGTTATTGATACTTTATTCATTAACGATTTGTCTAAACTTATAATTGATGATATCTCTTTATTGCCTTTTTTAAAAATAATTCCGTCATCAATAACTTCTTCATCGAAACTTAAATTAAATTTTTCAAAAATATTTAATACAATATTTTTTAGATAAAAAAAGTTTGATTTCAATTCTTGATGTAACCAATTGCTGTTGATTAAATCTCCACACATCACGATCGACAATTTATTATTTTGTTCATAATTTCCTTTATCGTTGTGATAAGTTGAACCAAATTCAAAGAAATTGTTTTTTGTAGATTTTCTATTTATGTTATACTCGATTGTTTTAAGAATACCACTAACTAATTCTGTTCTCATAACTGAAATATCTTGGCTAATTGAATTAATTACATTTATTGACATATTATTATTTATGTTATTTTCTTTAACTAAAGAATTATTCATTACCTCATTAAAGCCAATATCGCAAAGAAAACTTGCTATTAAATTATTATAATACAATTCTTTTTTTTGATTTTTGATTACGGAAATATTGAGTTTAGTAGAGGTTTTAATGTTATTATACCCGAATATTCTTAAAACTTCCTCAATTACATCACATTCCCTTGTGACATCATGTCTATAATTAGGGATAGTAATTCCTGCACTGGTATCATTTATGGAATTTATTTTAAAGTCTAGTAAATTTAAAATTGATTTTATTTCAACCTTGTCAATATCAACTCCGATAATTTTATTAAAATTTTCAAAATTTATATAAATATTTTTTTCTTCAATTTTGTTAGGATAATCATCAATTATATTAGAAATAATTTCAACATTATAATATTCCTTCAACAATGAACCTGCTCTTTTTAGAGCATAGTCCGTCATATTAATATCTGCTCCTCTTTCAAACCTATATGATGAATCTGATGATATTCCAGATTTTTTTGAAGATTTTCTTATTCCAACAGGGTCAAAATAAGCAGATTCTAGAAAAATTGAAGTTGTTTCGTCAGAGATAGAATGATGTAGTCCTCCCATAATTCCTGCCAAACAAATTGGTTCGTCTGAATCACAAATAAATAGATCATTATTGGAATAATGTTTTGTTTCTTCATCAAGAGTTGTAAACTTTGATTTATCCTTTATTTTCTTTATTTCAATTTTTGTTGTTTTAATTTTCTCTAAATCGTAGGCATGCAAGGGTTGACCTAACTCATGCATTACATAGTTAGTAACATCAACAATATTATTAATGGGTTTAATACCTAAAGCAGTTAACTTATTGTAAATATCAGGGTGAGAATTTGTAATATTTATATTCTTAATTATTAATCCACAAAACCTTTTACATGCAAATGAATCAACTATGTTAATGGTTAAATTTGTATTTACACCTTGTGTAGTGTAATTTGAAATGGACGGTGTAATTAAGTCAATTTTTCTTTTATTTCTGTGTGAAATAGCAGCTCTTAAATCTCTTGCCACACCGAAATGACTTAATGCATCTGACCTATTTGGTGTAATGCCAATTTCAAAAACTGTATCCTTGTATGTTTTAATTTTTTTTGAATAATCACTGCCAATTTTTGGATTACCATTTAAGACTATGATACCTTTATGTTTGTTACTAAGACCAATCTCTGACTCAGAAACAATCATGCCCTCACTTTCAATACCCCTAATCTTTGCTTTTTTGATTTTAATTTTTTCATTTTGATATGTGAATAAAGTGGATCCAACAGGTGCAACAACAACATTTTGATTTATATCTACGTTTGGTGCACCACAAATTATCTTTAATTCTTTACTGCCAATATCAACTGAAGTTAACTTTAATTTATCGGCATTCGGATGTTTTTCAAACTTAATAATTTTTCCAACAATAAGTTGCGTTAAGTCTGTGTTTGGTTGTGAATTATATTCATGAATTTTTTCTACCTCAAGACCTATATCCGTCAATAAATCTGATGTTTCATCGACGGATAGTTTTTGATTTAGAAGTTCTTTTATCCAGTTAAAAGAAATTTTCATCACTCAAATATACAATTAACAAGTAAATTTATTAACCAATACTACTCCAAGATTTATTATTATAAAATTCTAGCAACTCTTGTCTAATTGTTATGTTGTTAGGATTTTTCAACTTTGGATCATTGCTAATTAGTTTTTTAACCTCTTTTTTAGCTAAATCAAAAATTTTCAAATCATTTGTTAAATCTGCTATTTTAAAATCAACAACACCACTCTGTTGTGTCCCAAGTATATCACCAGGTCCTCTTAGTTTTAAATCAATTTCTGAGATCTTAAACCCATCATTTGTGGTTACCATTGCATTTATTCTGGTTTCAGCATCAGGACTCATTTTATCTTTTGTCATTAAAATACAATAACTATCATACTCTCCTCTTCCAACTCTTCCTCTTAATTGATGAAGTTGAGACAATCCAAATCTTTCAGCATTTTCTATAACCATCACCGATGCATTTGGAACATTAACACCTACCTCAATTACAGTTGTAGATACTAAAATATTTGTTTCACCATTCACAAATCTATTCATTTCAAAATCTTTATTTTCAGATTTCATTTTTCCATGAAGTACCCCGACTGCATAGTTCTCATTATCAAAATATCTACAAACACTCTCAAATCCATCTTCAAGGTTTTTTAAATCCATCTTTTTAGAGTCTTCAATGAGTGGGTAAACAATGTAAACTTGTCTTCCAGTCTTTATCTGATCTTCTATAAACTTAAAAACTCTAAGCCTTTTAGAATCTTTAAGTGTAAGGGTATTTATTTTTTTTCTTCCAGGTGGTAATTCATTAATAATTGAAACATCAAGATCACCATATATACTCATAGTAAGAGTTCTGGGAATTGGGGTTGCGGTCATTATTAAAATATGAGGAGATGGGTTATTTTTTTTCCAAATCTCAGCCCTTTGTTTAACCCCGAAGCGATGTTGTTCATCAATAACTGCAAAACCTAAATTTTTGAATAACACATTTTCTTCAAAAATTGCATGAGTTCCAATTAAAATATCTAAAACTCCTTTTTTTAAATCATCAAAAAGAGTCACTCTTTTTGATTTTTTTGTAGACCCTGTAAGGATCTCAATATTTAGATTGAGGTTATTTAAATATTTATTAAAATTTTCAAAATGTTGATTCGCTAGAATTTCTGTGGGAGCAACCAAACAACATTGATACCCATTATCAATTGCAATTAACATAGCCATTAAAGAAACAATAGTTTTTCCTGATCCGACATCACCCTGAAGTAACCTTGTCATTTGATTACCACTTCTAAAGTCATTCCTTATCTCTTTTAAAACATTTTTTTGGGAGGATGTTAATGCAAAGTTTAGATTGTTTTCATAAAATGAATTAAATTTTAAATCAATCTTTGGGAAGTAAAAACTTTTTTTTGATTTAATTTTATTCTTTTTTAAATGAAAGATTAATTGGTTAAAAAAAATTTCCTCAAATTTTAACCTGAATATTGCTTTTTTTTGAAGATTAAAATCTAATGGAAAATGTACATTTAGATAAGTGGAGTATTTGGACATCAAATCATTCCTTTTGTTTATATCTGTGTTAAGGCTTTCCCTAATATTTTGTTCTAAATCTTTCAAAATTCTATCAATTAATTTAATAAAGAAATTATTTGACATTCCAGAGTTTACAGTTTTTTCAGAACTTTTATAAATAGGCTTTATTCTAATTCTTTTCTTTCTACTAAAATCATTTAATTGTTCAATTTCAGGGTGAATCATTGATGGGGTATTTTTGAACCAATTAACTTTTCCAAATAACACAACTTTTTGTTTATTGTTTATCGACTTTTCAACCCATTTTAAACCCTTAAACCAAAGTACTTTAATTTCTTTTTCACCATCAAAAAATAAACCCTCTAAGCGGAACTTTTTATTACTTTCAATATATTTTATAGACTTAAAAAAACCGATTATTTGAACATATGAGTTGCTTTCGACTAAATCTTGAACTTTATAAAACTTTCTCCTATCAATATATCTAAATGGATAAAAATTAATAATATCATAGCAATTTTTCAACCCGAATTCATCGCTTAATATTTTCGCACGATTTTTACCAATACCTTTAATATATTGTAGGGATGTGTGCATGTTAATTTCTTTCACTCCTCAAATTTAATTTATTAACTTTAATAGTAGATTTCTTGATTATAAATATTTGAATAATTACTTAGAAAAACTCAACGAAGAACAACGAAAACCGGTACTTCATACTAAAGGTCCACTTATGGTAATTGCTGGTGCTGGATCAGGGAAGACAAGAGTATTAACCTATAAAATTGTTCATTTATTAAATTTAGGAATCAGCCCTTTCAATATCCTTGCTTTAACATTTACAAATAAAGCGGCAAAGGAGATGAAGGAAAGAATTTCAAAAATAACATCAGAAACACAGGGAAAATCAATTTGGATGGGAACATTTCATTCAATATTTGCAAGGATTTTGAGATCAGAATCAGAATTAATTGGTTTTCCATCAAACTTTACAATTTATGATACTTATGATTCTGAAAAGTTAATTTCAAATATTGTAAAAGAAATGAATCTAAATAAAGATTTTTATAAAACAAAAAGTATAAAAAACAGAATCTCATCTTTAAAAAACAGTTTCATTACTCCTAAAAATTATTTTAATCAACCTGAGCTTGTAGAATCTGATAAACTTGCAAATAGGATTCAATTTGGTGAAATTTATAGAAATTATGTCAGCAGGTGCTTTAAGTCAGCAGTTATGGATTTTGATGACTTACTATTAAAAACTAATCAATTACTTAACTCTAGTCCTGAAACGCTAATTAAATATCAAAAAATATTTAAATATATTTTAGTAGACGAATATCAAGACACTAATTATTCACAGTACTTAATAATTAAGTCACTAGCAGACAGATATCAAAACTTATGTGTTGTTGGAGATGATTCTCAAAGTATTTACAGTTTTAGAGGAGCTAATATTGACAATATCTTAAATTTTAAGAAGAATTATCCAGATTGTACAACTTATAAACTTGAACAAAATTATAGATCATCAAAAAATATTGTTGAAGCTGCAAATTCACTCATTAAACAAAACAAATATAAAATTGATAAAAATATCTGGACATTAAATGAGTATGGTTCTAAAATTATTTTAAATAAATCACAAAATGACTCTGATGAAGGAAGATTTATTGCCTCTAATATATTTGAGGAAAAAAATAACAATCAATTAGATAATGGCTCATTTGCAATTTTATACAGAACAAATGCGCAATCCAGATCTATTGAAGATGCATTAAGAAAAATAAACATTGACTATCAGGTTTTTGGTGGATTGTCCTTTTATCAGCGAAAAGAGATTAAAGACGTAACTGCTTACTTGAGATTAGTTGTTAATAATAGTGATGAAGAAAGTTTGAGAAGAGTTATCAATTTTCCACCAAGAGGAATAGGATTAAAAACTGTAGAAAAGCTACTACTTATTTCGGAAAAAGAAAAAGTAAGTATGTATGCTGTTACTGCATTAATAAATAAATATCCTAAGCTTTTTAACAAAGGTTTGATAGCTAGAATTAATGATTTTAGAAACCTGATTGAAAGTTTAAAAATTGAATCACAAAAAAAAGATGCGGATTATATTTTAACAAATGTTATAAATAGAAGTGGAATCATTGATTTTTACAGGAATGAGGGGTCAGTTGAGTCCATAAATAGAATTGAAAATATTGAAGAGCTTAGAAGTGGAATTAATGATTTTATTTTAGAACAAAAAGAATTGGCTGATGGAGACACTTCCATTTCTAGATACCTGCAAGATATATCACTCTATTCAGAGACAGATAAAGATCTCAGTTCAGACAGAGTATCATTAATGACAATTCACATGGCGAAGGGTCTTGAATTTAAGGTAGTTTATGTTGTTGGAATTGAAGAAAATTTATTTCCCTCAGTATTAAGTCTAAATACCAATGAGGATCTAGAGGAGGAAAGAAGATTATTTTATGTTGCGATGACTCGGGCTAAGCATAAGTTAGTTTTAAGCCATTGTGATTTTAGATTTAAATGGGGAAATATAGTTGAATGTGAACCAAGTCGTTTTCTTGATGAAATTAACACAGAGTTCTTAGAAAAAAATAATTTTAAAGAGGATTTTAAGCCGACAATAGAAAATAATATTTCAAGGATTAGAAAGCTCAGAAAAAAAGGATTTATTAATGTTAATAAAAATAACACAATCAATACATCAGTAATTAATATAGTCACTAATGATGTTGTTGAGCATCAAAGATTTGGTATAGGTACAGTTGAGAAAGTGGAGGGTGATGAACAAAATAAAAAGGCAACCATAAACTTCAAAATAGGAGGTACGAAAACAATATTATTAAAATTTGCAAAGCTTAAAATAAAAAAGGGAACCTTTTGAGTCCCCTTTTATATGGCTAATACCTAAGTTTAATTGGCAGCTGATTTCATGCCTTGCTCGATTAAATCATAAAACTGATCTAATTTTGGTAATACAACAATCCTCGTTCTTCTATTTTTTGCACGGCCTTCACTGGTATCATTATCTGCAATAGGCACATAAAAACTTCTTCCTGCAGCTGTCATTCTTTCAGGCGGAACTCCAAAATCATTTTGTAATATTCTGACAATTGATGTTGCTCTTTTGACACTTAAATCCCAATTATCTAATAAAACCTCATTCTGGATTGGGACATCATCAGTATGACCTTCAACCATAAATTCAATTTCTGGTTTGTCTAAGACTACTTGAGAGACTTTTTCTAAGACACCACGAGCTCGATCAGAAACAAAAGCACTTCCACTATTGAAAAGAAGCTTATCAGAAATTGAGATAAATACGACACCTTTCTCAACATTAACCTCAATATCACTGTCGTTAATATCAATGAATGCACCTTTTAAGCTGGTTACAAGAGCTAAGGTTACAGAATCTCTTCTTGTAACTGCATCTTGCATAGTTCTAATAACTAAATCTTTTTCTTGAAGACTTTCTAGAGATTTTTCTAAATTTTCTGCTCCTTTTTGTGATAGGGTTGTTAAATTACCCATATTGTTGATTAAATCTTGATTATTTGCTTTTAGAAAAACAACCTGTTCTTGCAAAGCTTTTTCATTTGCTTCTGCTGTTGCTTTTTCATCTAGACATGTATTTAATTTAACAGTTGCAGCATTTAATAGGTTTAAGTTGTTTTGATTTTTAGACTCTAACTCTGCATATTTCTTCTGAGAAACACATGATGATAAGAGAACAAAAATAATAAGGTAAAAATATTTATAATACATAACTTCTTTTATTTTAAAATTAACAAAAATTATTCCATGATGAAGCTAGAATGATTTAAATAATTATTAAAATGAAGAAAATTTTTTCCGATTTCTTATATAATAATTTATAAGTAATGAAAAACTATAGTAATAATTATCAATTTTTTTTGACTTAGATCTCTTTTTAATAATAGAAGATAAATTGAAGAACAAATAAGAGTATGCTTTTAAAATAGAGTAGGAGAGGTTAGGCTTTAACTTCAAAAATAAAACTATTGAAATACCTAGGTCAAAGAATATTCTTGAAATAATAACAAATACTAAGTATTTTGATGGTATGTTTTTAATTAACATAAAAAGTGAATTTCTAAAATTCAAATAATATTTTTTTGGAGAATTATAATTTAAAGTACCAGCACCAACGTGATAAACTTTTGATTTTCCAACACTAATTATTTTATTATTGTGATAATTGTTCTTTAATCTCCAGCAAAAATCAATCTCCTCCATATGAGAAAAGAAATCAGCATCAAAACCGCTTAACTCTCTGAATACTCTATTTCTGACTACAAAGCAACAACCAGACGCCCAAAACACTTCTCTTGTAGTGTTATAAATATCCGAATTTTCAATATTTTTCACAATCCTCCCACGGCAAAATGGATAACCAAAAAAATCAATAAACCCCCCTGATGCACCGGCATATTCATATTTCGCCCTATTATTAAAATCTAAAATACTGGGTTGGGCAACACTAATTTTTTTATTCTTTTCAAAGACTTCTATTATATCCAGAAATGATTTGTTATCTAAAAAAACTGCATCATTGTTGAGAAAAAAAATTAAATCCTCATTGATATGCTTTATAGATTCATTGTATCCCCCAGCATATCCAAAGTTTTTATTTAATTGAATTATTTTAACATCCGGAAAATTTTTTCTTACAAACTTAACTGAATCATCACTTGAGTTATTATCAATGAGGTACGTATTCGCATTAGGGGTGTTCTTTATGTTGTCTTTTAAAAAAAGTTTTAACAAATTTAGTCCGTTATAATTTAAAATCGCTACAGCACGAGTCATAGTGACAAATATTTAGGTAAGTTATTTATCTGTTTTATATTTTGAGGATCACAATATAATGCTACCGTTTTTATACCATTTGTGACCATTAAATATTTAGCTTTTAACTTTTTATTATATATTAAAATTTGATCAATCACTTTAGTGTTAATTTTAATTTTTGAAGATTTACATTCAATAAGGATAGCAACTTTTCCATTCCTATTAAAGACAATTATATCAAATCTTTTTTTAAGTCCACTTTCAATTTTAAATTCTTTTTCAGTTGATATTTGTGATTTTGGTATTTCAAGTTCATCAATTAAAAATCTGATAGTCAATTGCCTCACCTTCTCTTCGTCCGTTAATAGAATATATTTTTTTCTTATAATATCATAAATATATTTTTTATCTTTTTTTGTAGTTATCTTAAAATTAAATTTATTATCACCCATTAATGATTAAAAGTACAAAGGATTTTATTCAAGTTTTAAAAAATATTGACAAGAATAATTTAAATCCATTGTACATAGTCAACTGTGAACAATCTTATATTATTGATCAATTTGTAGAAAAATTTAAATCAATGATACCAATTGAATTAAAATCATTTAATCAATTTGTTTTTTATGATCATGACTCTAAAGTAGAAGATATTTTATCTGTTGCAAATAATTATCCGCTAGCTGGTGATTTACAAATAATTATTGTAAGAACAGCTGACAAAATGATTAATAAGTTTGAATTATTTCAAAAATTTATAGAAAAATCATCCAATCATTGTGCAATTCTATTATGTCTAAACGGTAAAAAAATTGATAAGAGAAAAAAAACAGTCTTTAGTTCAGCAAGATTAATAGAAGTCCAAAAGATTTACAACAATCAACTTTCAGATTGGATTGTTCATATTGGAAAAGAAAATAATTTGAATTTTAATTATGAAATTGTAGAGATCATTAAAGAACGAACAGGAAATAATCTTAGTAAAGTTTCTAATGAAATAAAAAAAATTTCACTTATGAACCATCATGGGGTTTCTGAGAAAGAGCTTATTTATAAATATTTTGGAATCAATAATGAATACAATATTTTTGAGCTGCAAAAAGAGTTGGGAAATAAGAACTATATTAATGCTTTCAGAATTTCCAAATATTTTTCCGAAAACAGTAAAAAATACCCACCACAATTAATTTTTGCATCCCTACATAATTATTTCCTAAATCTATTTCAAATTAAATCTAACATAAAACTTAATTATACTGAAATATCGAATCTAACTGGAATATATCAACAATTTATTTTAGATGATTTCAGAAAGATTTCAAATAATTATTCCCTCAGGGAAATCGTTAATATTCTCGGTGTTATAAAAGCTTACGACGCAAAGTCAAAGGGACTCAAAAAAGACAAGTATTATGACTCTGAACTTTTACAATTTATTTCAGAGATCAAGACTTAAAATTTAGTGGATATTTCTTAGGATCATATTCGTTCATTACATTGTAAATTCCTTCAAAAATATCATCTACAGAAGGTTTAGAAAAATAATCACCATCTGATCCGTAAGGTGGACGGTGATCTTTTGCTGTTATTGTTATTGGTTTAGAGTCTAAGAATTCGTATCCATTTTGATCTTCAATAATTCTCTTTAGTATGAATGCAGATGCACCTCCACCATAGTCCTCATCAATAATAACAAGTTTATTAGTATTTTTTAAGCTTGATATAATTTGACTATCAACATCAAAAGGTAATAGTGTTTGTATGTCAATTAAATCAATTGAAATTCCATGTTTTTTCAATTCAAGACAAGCTTTTTCAACAATTTTTAATGTAGATCCATATGAAATAACAGTAATATCATCACCTCTTTGAATGTAATTAATTACACCTAGTGGAACTTTAAATTTACCAATATTACTAGGCATTTTTTCTTTCAATCTATAAGAATTTAATGGCTCAATAATTAAACTTGGTTCATTACATTCAAGTAAAGTGTTGTACATACCTGCTGCCTGTGTCATATTTCTAGGAACTAATATTCGAACACCTTTGATTGAGTTTAATAACATTCCCATCGGTGAACCAGAGTGCCAAATACCTTCTAGTCTATGCCCTCTAGTTCTAATAATTAGAGGGGAGATCTGTCTTCCAAGCGTTCTGAAAGTTATAGTAGCTAAGTCATCTGATATTATTTGAAGTGCAAAAATCAAATAGTCCAAATATTGTATTTCCGCAATTGGACGAAAACCTCTCATTGCCAATCCTATTCCTTCTCCCACAATGGATGCTTCTCTGATCCCTCTGTCATCAACTCTGTTTTTACTCCATTTTTTTTGCAATCCCTCAAGTCCTTGATTTACATCTCCAATTTTGCCTGAATCTTCTCCAAAAAAGATTAAATTAGGATTTTTAGAAAGTAGATAATCAAAATTATTTCTTAGTATTAATCTCCCATCAACAAGTTTAGAATCATTGTCATATTTAGCTGCCACTGGGCTAACACTTTTGTAATTATTTTCATGTTCATTATAAAGATGTGAGCTGTAAAAAGGTTGACTATTTTTTTTGTAATCAGAAACCCAATTATTAATTTTTTCAAAAAAATCAATACTTTTTTCTAATCTAAGAGCTTTTCTTGCTGAACTCAAAATATCTTTTCGCCCCAAATCTTTAATTCTGAGTAGTGAATTAGCAATTTCTGCTAAGCCCTTAGACTTATGATCTTTTAATACTGATTTTACCAGTTTAATAAAAGAATCTCTTTCATCAATCATATCCTTTTGAAAATCATCCCAAGCAATTCTTTTTTCAGATCTTACAAATTCAATAGATTCTTTTTCAATTTTTTCAATATTTTTCAAATCTGTAAGATTATTATCAAGAATCCATTCCCTCATTTTTCTGTTACAATCATACTCAAACTCCCATTTTAACCTTGATTTATTTTTATATCTTTCGTGTGATCCAGATGTTGAGTGACCAATTGGTTGGGTTAAATTTTTAACATGTATAAGTACAGGGATATGATTCTCTCTACAAAAGTTACTGCTATGTTCGTAAATTTGAATCAGAGATTGATAATCCCATCCATCTACAGTGAAAATTTCAAAACCTTTGTTCATTTTGTCACTTTTAAAGCCTTGTAAAGCTTTGGAAATACTTGATTTTGTAGTTTGATAGGAATTATCCACTGAAATTCCATATTCATCATCCCAAACGCTTATAATCATAGGAACTTGATGGACTCCAGCTGCATTAAAAACTTCAAAAAATGGACCTTCACTTGTGCTTGCGTTACCAATAGTTCCCCATGCAACTTCGTTTCCGTTATTTGAAAAATTTTTAGAAGCAAAGGTTCCCTCACGATATAATTTAGATGCCATGGACAAACCAAGTAACCTAGGCATTTGACCTGACGTGGGAGAAATGTCCGCTGAAGAATTGTATTTGTTTGTTGAATCAATGAAATTACCTTTATTATCAAGATAATTTGTCATAAAATGAGATCCCATTTGTCTTCCTCCTGACATGGGCTCTTTGTTCAGATTAGTATTTGCATAAAGTGCAGAAAAAATTTGTTGAACTGTAATTTCATTTATAGCCAACATAAAAGTTTGGTCCCTGTAATATCCAGATCTATGATCACCTTTTTTAAAAGCCTTAGCCATTGCAATCTGAGGTAACTCTTTACCATCTCCAAATATTCCAAATTTTGCTTTTCCACCTAATACTTCTTTTCTACCAAGAAGACTTGTATCACGACTTATTACAATTGTCTTGTAATCATTTAAAATTTCTTTTTTGAAATCAGTATAAGTAATTGATTTTGTCAGAGATTTATGCTTCATAAAATAATTCTTCTAAATTAGTGAATTTTAAAACCATCTACGCGTAAATAATCTGGATAAATTTTGGCTATCAAGTGTCAAAACAAACCTCATATTATTTAAATAATTTGATTGAGTAGGATGAAATCCATTTGATGATTGAATTGGAAAATAAAGTTCTAAATAATCCTCAATAAAATTTAATCTTATTCCCAAGTCATATCCGTTTTGCATATTCACATTTTTATTTTTGAAAAGACCGAAATCCCCATAGAACTCGACCCATTTCCAAATTGTCAGGCCAGTGTTGAAAACAAGAATAAAATCATTAACGTATGTAGGATTTATTCTTGATTTAAATGCCCCATCTTGGCGTATGTATTGTTGTGACAAAAAACCCTCTGTCTCAGTCCTTCCTAAAAGAGAATTATTCAAAAGAAAATCTGATGAATTGTGGATATTAAAACTAATTTGATTTCCTGTAGTATTGTTTTTCAGAAATTTACCCCCAAAAACTCTTAAACTGAACTGCCTGTAATCAGAAAAATAATTTCTATAATAAAATGTAATCGAGTTTTTGATAAAATCACTGTTGTACTGAATATTATAATTTATAAATTTAGTTTTTTTCCCTCCAGGATTGCCTTTTGTTAAATTAAAGCTATATATATTATTAATTTTTTCACTTTGATTATTGTCAGGTCTATCGATGAAATAATATTTAAATCTAAGGCTAGTATATTTATTTGATTTTAAATCAGGATCCTTTTTGACATAAGAGATAGAAGGGGTAAGTTTTTTATACATAAAATTTTCATTGTAGTGAAAACTAGATGCTGACAAATAATAGTTCACAATAATATTTTTTTTGATAAAATCCCTGAAATTAAAGCTTAATATACCAGCTAATTTATTTTTTTTCAAACCATAGTATGGTGAAATAAAATAAGTAAACGGTTTAGATATAGGAGATCTATTGGTCAACGTAAAACCTGGTAAGAAACCATCATAAAAATTGTACCCAAACTGCGGTCTATAATATACATGTTTTTCATTTCTGGATTCAATATCAGTGAAAAAGCGGGGTTTTATTTTTTTTCTGTATGAATTGAAGTTTAAATGATTATTCTTTAAGTTGATATCAACGAATATGTTTTCAGGATCAATAGTTATTTTCTTGATATTGTTTTGATAATTGAGTTCGCTTTCATTAGTTTCTTTTAAATGAATAATATCTTTGGTAATATTATTATTAAATTCTTTTCTTATTGGTATTGGAATATTTATTTCATTTTTTGATTTTTCAGATATTAATATTTTTTTTTCTTTTAAGCTAATTTTATAATCTAAAGGCTCTATTAGATTTATGTAAGCACTAAAAAACCAACTTAAATCCTTATTTGAGTACAATTCAAATATTTTTTGTAGATCATCAATATTATCAAATACTATTTCATCATTGATTAAAGTTTTTAATGTTTTATCAGCTAAATTTTTTTCATATAGATCTAATAATTTAAATGCATTTAATGATTTTGATGGATTTATTAATCTGTAATTAATCCTAGTTAAATTTTGAGATTGTTCTGAAATTTTTTGATCAAGTCTTAATCTTTTTACATAAAGCTGAGAGATATTGAAAATATCATTAATTCTTTGTTTTGATATTTCATGATTTCTGATTAAAAAATTATTTGATAGATCACCTAATATTTTAGTATTTAAATTATATTCAGAAATGTATTTTTCTAAGTAATAAAACTCCATTCCAGATCTTACCCAAAAATATTTTCTATCACTAAAATTAATAGATGATCTTATAAAATCCCTTAACACTAATTTGAATAGATTAATCTCATTTATCGCATTTTGGTCAAAAATCTTTAAATATGTGGGAACATCCGAAATAGGATAAAGTGAATACTCTTTTAAGTATTTTTTAGTTAATAATAATTTAGATTTTGAATAATTATTAAAATTTTTTGAGAGGAAAGTATGAATTTTTCGGAAACTTTCATTTTTGATTGATAAAATTTTCTTTTCATTTGTTACAATATTTAAAAATTCATTATTTAATTCTTCAAATTCATTGTTCATATAAATAAAAAAAGTGAGGTCTTTTATTTTATTAATTTCAATGTTTATATTTTTTAGTCTGTCTATTTCAGTTTCTGAATGATTAACATTACTGTGAAAAGTATAGTTTGAAGGTATTTTAATATCCATTAATATGTGATCTGCTGTATTAAATTGATCATCAAAATTTAAGTTGGATTCCTTAATATGAGTATTATTTATATGTGGAGCAACCCTGAGTAAAAAATTTTTAATTGTATAACTTCCATTATTTCCATAACCATAATCATACATTTTTGATTTTGGAAAAACTAATGTGTAGTTTATATCAATTTCAATTTTTTGATTTGATTTTATTTCCTCATTTAAAAATATTTTAATTAAATCGGGGGATTTTGGAATTCTATTCCAATTTAAAGGATAAGAACCAGAACTTATTTTACTTACTTTTGTTAATCCTCTTTTTTTCTTTTCAGATTTAACCAAAGACAAGTTATATTCTTCATAAAGTTTTTTTGATAAGGGTGTGTTACTCTCAGAATATGAATTATTCCAATCGTAAATGATTAAATGATTAATAGCTTTTTTTGATTTATTGTGAAATATTATTTTTTGCTCAATATCCATAAAGTTTTCCTTCGGATTAAAATAAGATTGAATTTTATAACTATTTTGTGCAAAAAAATTGGTTGAATAAAGTATAAACAGCGGGAATATAAGACGCAAACCTTAAAAATTTGGTGAGAAACTTTTTTTATTATAGAACTTATTCAAAATATCTATAATTCCATCTTCGGAATCAACTAATTCAAATAAAAACATTTCACTGGATGAAATATTTTTATAATCATTACAGACTTTATTTTTTAACCAGTCCATACATCCAGCCCAAAATTCTGTACCAACTAAAATGACAGGGAATTTTTGAATTTTTTTTGTTTGTATTAGAGTTATTGCTTCAAATAATTCATCAAGAGTTCCAAATCCACCTGGCATTACTATAAATGCCTGAGCATATCTAACAAACATAACCTTTCTCACAAAAAAATAATCAAAGTCAATTAGTTTGTCTGAATCAATAAACTCATTGTGTGTTTGTTCAAATGGTAAGTCAATATTTAGTCCAACTGAAATTCCTCCTGCTAATTGAGCCCCTTTATTTGCAGCTTCCATAATTCCTGGTCCGCCTCCAGTTATTACACCCAAACCCATGTTAACAATTTTCTCCGCAATTTTGACTGTTTTTTTATAGTATATATCATTTTCATTAGTCCTTGCTGATCCAAATATGGACACACATGGTCCTAGCTCAGATAATTTTTCATATCCTTCAACGAGTTCACCCATAATTTTAAATACTGACCATGAGTCATGTGATTTTTCTATCCAATTTTCTTTATTCATTAAGTTAAATTTAACTCCTTTTTAAATATGTTTGATGTTGGTGTGTCCCCATTTTTCAACATTTCAGTTAAATTTCCCTGAAAAATTATTTTCCCACCATTTTTACCTCCTCCAGGACCTAGTTCAATAAAATGATCTACAATTTTTAACACATCCGTGTTATGTTCAATTATAATAATAGTATTACCCTTTTCAGATAATTTTATAATTATCTTCATTAGTTGGTCAATATCAGCAAAATGCAGACCTGTGGTAGGCTCGTCAAATATATATAAGGTTTTACCAGTATCTCTTTTTGATAATTCTGTAGCTAATTTTATTCTTTGAGCTTCTCCACCCGAAAGTGTAGTAGATTGTTGACCAAGCCTAATGTATCCAAGCCCAACATTGATTAAAACCTTTAGTTTTGATAATATTTTGGGATAATTTTTAAAAACAACTGCAGCGTCAGAAATAGTCATATTCAAAATATCTGAAATAGAATAGTTGTTCAGTTTCACAGAGAGTGTTTCCTTATTAAATCTCTTTCCATTACAAGCCTCACATTCCACATAAATATCAGGTAAAAAATTCATTTCAATTTTCTTCATACCAGCACCCTGACATTCTTCACATCTACCACCCTTAACATTAAAGCTAAACCTACCAGCTTTATAACCCCTTATCTTTGATTCGGGAAGTTTTGCAAACATTTCTCTGATAAGTCCATACAAACCGGTATAAGTTGCAGGATTGCTTCTAGGTGTTCTACCAATTGGAGATTGATTAATCTGTATAACTTTATCAATATTTTTAATTCCACTAATATTTGAGAATGGTAAATTATCGATTGTTGAATTATAAAATGATCTACTTAAAATTGGATATAATGTTTTGTTGATCAAAGAAGATTTACCGCTACCTGACAAGCCACATACTCCCACAATTTTTCCCAATGGAATTGATAAATCTACATTTTTTAGATTATTTCCAGAACAACCTGATAAAACTAATTTCTTGTTGGCTTTGTTTTGATTAAAACCAGACCTTGATATTTCTTCTTTGTCAAATAGATAATCCGATGTAATAGATCTTATTTTTTTTATATCATTTATTTTTCCATTAAAAACAACTTCACCACCTTTTTCACCTGCCCCAGGACCTAAGTCAATTAAATGATCTGATTGTAACATTATTTCTCTATCATGCTCAACCACAATGACTGTGTTTCCAAGATCTCTTAATTTTTTTAATGATTTAATTAGTTTTAGATTATCTTTTTGGTGTAAACCTATTGAAGGTTCGTCTAAAATATATAGAACATCTTGTAACTGCGATCCAATTTGTGTTGCAAGCCTTATTCTTTGAGACTCTCCACCAGAAAGTGATCTAGTTTCTCTGCCAATTGAAAGGTAATTTAAGCCAACATCTCTGATAAACTCAACTCTTTTTAAAATTTCAGAGATAATTTCTTTTGAAATTTTATATTTTTTTTTGGACAATTTCATATTTAAACTTTTTATCCAATCATATAGCTCATCAAAATCCATTTGACTTATTTGACTAACATATTTCTCATCGATTTTAAAGTATTTTGTGTTTTCTTTTAATCGAGTACCATTACATTTATCACATACAATAGTTCGCATAAATTTTTTTGTCCAAGTTTTAATTTTTTTGCTGTAAGCATTTGAGTATTGATTTAAAATAAAATTAATTATTCCCTCAAAATCAATTTCATAGGTTCTAGTTAAACCAAGTGATTTTGATACTACCTTAAATTTCTCTTTCCCACCGTTTAATATTATATCCATAGCTTCATTGGGAATATTTTTAATTGGATCTTTTAAATTAAACTCATATTTATTAGCGATGTTTTCTAATTGTTTAAAAATCCAAGTATTTTGAAATGAACCTAATGCTGTAATTCCCCCATTATAGATCGATTTAGATTTATTAGGTATTAATAAGTCCATATCAACTACGTTTTTAACACCAAGACCAGAGCATGCTTTACACATCCCTTTGGGTGAATTAAAAGAAAAAGAATTAGGTTCAGGTTTTTCAAATGAAACTCCGGTATCTGGACAAACTAGGTTTTTACTATAATAATATTTATTATTATTCTCATCGATTACAAGTACAGAGTTTTCGCCTTGTGATAATGCTAATGAAACTGATTCCTCCAAACGTTTCAAACAATTATCATTGTTATTTATTGATAACTTATCAATCATAATATCTATATCATGAATTTTATACCTATCTAATTCCATTCCTTCTGTGATATTTTGAGTTATATCATCTATTCGAACTTTAGAAAAACCTTTTTTTCTGATATTTAAAAACAAATCTCTGTAGTGTCCTTTTCTGGATTTTACAACAGGGGAATAAATAGATATTTTTTTATTTTCAAATTTTGAAAAAATTAATTCAATAATTTGCTCTGTTGAGAAATTAACCATTTTTTTTCCTGTTTTTGGACTATAGGCATCTGATACCCTTGCATATAATAATCTCAAAAAATCATAAATCTCAGTTGTGGTTCCGACAGTAGACCTAGGATTTTTTGTTGTTGTTTTTTGTTCGATTGCTATTACAGGCGACAAACCGTCAATTTTATCAACGTCAGGTTTCTTTAAACCACCAATGTATTGTCTAGCATATGCAGAAAAAGTTTCAATGTATCTTCTTTGCGCCTCCGAATAAATTGTATCGAATGCAAGTGATGATTTTCCACTTCCAGAAACCCCTGTAACAACTATAAGCTTGTTCCGTGGAATTCTTAAATCAATATTCTTTAAATTATGAACTCTGCATCCTGTAATTGAAATATATTCTTGCATAAAATAATCTTTCAATATAATGATAAAAAAGACTTTTCTTGTTCAAAAAATTGTCAAAAATGAACCATTGAATTAGTATATTTGATATTGATGGTACTCATCAAATCAATTTCAGGAATTAGGGGGACACTAGGGGATGATGAAAACAGTCTAAATCCGACAAATTTATCACGATTTGTTTATGCCTTTTCACTTTTTTTAATTGAGAAGTATGGAAGTACAAATATAGCTATTGCAGTTGGAAGGGATGGAAGAGAGTCTGGGGAGATGTTTATAAAAATTGTAAATGACACTCTTTCTTCCAACGGAATAAATGTTGTAAATATTGACTTAAATACTACGCCAACAACTCAGTTAGTTATAATTAAAAAGAAATTGCAAGGTGGTATTATGCTTACTGCAAGTCATAATCCAAAAAACTGGAATGCATTGAAATTTTTTAATGAAAAAGGTGAGTTTTTAAGTCATAAAGACGTTAATAAAATTCTCAAAATTGAAAACAGTGATATCAAATCTAATATTAATACAAATGATCAAGGTATAATCGAAGATTTTAAAGGATCATATGACCTTCACATTAATGAAATTTTAAACTTAAAACATGTTAATTCTGATATAATTAGAAAAAAAAGGTTCAAAATCGTAGTTGATGGTATAAATTCAAGTGGGGGAATTATTATTCCAAAACTACTTGAGGCTTTAAATGTTGAGGTAATCAAAATAAATTGTATTCCTGATGGTAATTTTG
>CABZKA010000003.1 GCA_902526165.1 uncultured Bacteroidota bacterium | reverse complement strand
TTTAATGGTCATAGTGGGTCTGGAAAATCAACTCTTTTAAATTCAATAGATAGTTCATTAAATATCAAAACAGCTCCAATTTCAAGCTCAAATTTAACGGGTCAACACACCACTACTTTTTCCAAAATGTTCGATTTGAAAAATGGATCTAAAATAATTGATACACCAGGTATAAAAGGATTTGGACTATATAATTTTGATGAAGCTCAGCTTAAAGATTGTTTTATGGAATTTTTAAATTATAATGGTTGCAAATATAACAACTGTTTACACAAAGATGAACCTAGCTGCAATGTAAAGTTAGCAGTTGAGAAAGGTTTAATTCCAAAAAGTAGATATCAAAATTATCTTGAACTTTTATCTGAGTTAAAAAGCAATTGATTTAAAATGAAAGTAGTAATACAAAGGGTAATTAGTGCTGAGCTCCTCGTTGATAATAATTTTTACTCTAAAATTGGAACTGGCTTAGTGGTTTTAGTTGCCGTTTCGGAGCATGATACACAAGAGGATATAAATTGGATTGCTAACAAATTGGTGAATTTGAGGATATTTAGTGATCAAAATAATCAAATGAATTTATCCGTTAGTGATCTTGGCGGTGATATTATGATTGTTAGTCAGTTTACATTATATGCATCAACAAAAAAGGGAAATAGGCCATCATTTATAGAATCAGCTAGTGGACATTTTGCAGAAAAATTATATTTAGAATTTATAGATGTAATGAACAGAATTTATAAGTTTAAAGTAAAAACTGGTAAATTTGGTGCTAATATGAATGTAATTTTAAATAATGACGGACCAGTAACTATCGTTATTGATTCAAAGAATAAGGAATAGTATGGACTTGAAAAACTTACAACTAGTTGTAGACAAATGGATTAAGAAACATGGCATCAGATATTTTGATGAACTGACTAACATGGCTCAATTGACTGAGGAAGTAGGAGAGGTTGCAAGAATTATTTCTCGAAGATTTGGAGAACAATCATTTAAGGAAAATGAAGAGTTGTGTGATTTAGGTGAAGAACTCTCTGATGTATTATTCGTTTTAATTTGTATTGCAAATCAAACTGGTGTTGACTTAGAATCATCATTTATAAAAAAATTAGACAAAAAAACACTACGTGATAAAACCAGACACAAGGATAATCCTAAACTAAATTGAGCAGAGTAAAAATATCTGGCTATAATATAAAATCATCCAAAAAGATTTTTATTTCTGGATCTAAAAGTGAATCAAATAGGGCTTTAATTCTGAAATCCTTGTTTAGTTGTGATATAACTATTAATAATTTATCGACCTCGGACGACACGAAAGTTTTGTTAGAAGCGCTAGCAAGTAAAGACAAAATAATTAATATTCATCATGCAGGTACTGCCATGAGGTTTTTGACCTCCTTTTTTGCGATAACAAATAAAAAAAATATAATATTAACTGGCTCTAACAGAATGAAAGAAAGACCAATAAGAGAGCTTGTGGAATCATTGAAAATTTTAGGAGCAAATATTACATATGAAGAAAAATTTGGTTATCCTCCACTAAGATTTGATGGTTTTATTCAAAAAAATAATTTAATTAAACTAAGGTCTGATATCAGCAGTCAATTTGTTTCTTCTCTAATGATGGTCGCTCCAATTCTCGATAATGGCTTACGAATAAAATTAATAGGTAAAATTTTTTCAAAACCTTATATATTATTGACTAGCTCAATAATGAAAAAGTTTGGTTTAAATATTATTATTAATGGGGACGAAATTGAAATAAAACCCGACAAAAAATTATCAATTAAAAATTATAATATAGAATCTGATTGGAGTTCTGCGTCATATCTGTACTCCATAGTAGCTTTGTCAGGTGTCCAGCTAAAACTATCATCGTACAAATCAAATAGTTTTCAAGGTGATAGTGTTTTATCTAAACTTTATGAGAATTTTGGAGTTGAAACCTATTTTGAGAATGATGAAATTACTTTAAAAAAATCTAAACAACAAAAAATTAATATTGAACTGAACCTTATAGATAATCCTGATTTAGCTCAAACAATAATAGTTACTAGTATGGGTTTATCAATTCCTACAAAACTCACTGGGTTAAATACATTAAAGATTAAAGAAACAGATCGACTAAAAGCTTTAAAAACTGAAATTTGTAAATTTAATGTAGATGTTGTGGTTGATGATGAATCTATTGAAATCAAAAACTTTCCGAATAAACTACCAAAAAATATTGAAATAGATACTTATGATGATCATAGAATGGCATTGGCATTTTCCCCATTGTCAGTTTTGGTTAAATTGATAATTAATGATAGTGATGTTATATCAAAATCATTTCCAGAGTATTGGAACATATTGAAAAATCTAAATTTCGAAATACAATTTATTAATTAATTTCTTTTTTTCTTGACAACCCCCTGTCTTAGAATGTATATTTACGCACTTAAATTTATATATGAAACTATCTAACTTTACCTATGAGCTGCCCAATAATTTATTGGCAGAATACCCTTCGGATCAGCGTGACGAATCCAAATTGATGGTCTTGGACAGAAAAAATAAAAAAATTGAACACAAAACTTTCAAGGACTTAGTTGATTATTTTGATGATGGTGATGTCTTTGTACTTAACAATACAAAAGTTTTTCCAGCTCGCTTGATGGGAAATAAAGAGAAAACAGGAGCTAGTATTGAAGTTTTTCTTTTAAGAGAATTAAGTCAAGAACAACGACTTTGGGATGTGTTAGTCGATCCTGCAAGAAAAATAAGAATTGGAAATAAACTATACTTCGGCGACGATGATAGCCTTGTGGCTGAAGTAATTGATAATACTACATCGAGAGGGAGAACATTGCGCTTTTTATATGATGGTTCTTATGAGGATTTTAGATCTAAGCTCATAGACCTCGGTCAAACACCATTGCCTAAATATATTAAAAGGGATGAAGAAGAGTTGGATAAAGATAGATATCAAACAATATATGCAAAACATGAAGGGGCAGTAGCTGCACCAACAGCCGGTTTACATTTTTCAAAACACTTATTAAAAAGATTGCAAATAAAGGGTATTGATTTAGCTGAAATAACATTACACGTTGGTTTAGGGACCTTTAATCCAGTTGAGGTTGAGGATTTATCAAAACATAAAATGGACTCAGAGGAATTATTTATTGATATAAATGCATCAAATTGTGTAAATAAAGCACTTAAAAATAAAAGTAAAATCTGTGCTGTGGGAACTACTGTTATGAGAGGTCTTGAATCATCAGTGTCATCCATGGGTACTTTGAACCCCTATGCTGGGTGGACCCACAAATTTATATTTCCACCATACAAGTTTACTATAGCAGATTCATTAATTACTAATTTCCATATGCCAAAATCAACTTTGTTAATGATGGTTTCAGCTTTCTGTGGTCATGATTTCATGATGGAAGCTTACTCTGAAGCTATTAAAAAAAAATATAGATTTTATTCATATGGCGATGCAATGTTGATAATTTAATATGCATGTAAGCCCTGACATAAGATCTTTAGATATAAAAAAATTAGAAAAAATTTTATTAAAACAAAATTTTAAAAAGTACAGAGCAAATCAGATTAATGATTGGTTAACAAAAGGAGGAGTCAGCTCTTTTCACGAGATGAAAAATTTACCCAAAGATTTAATCTCATTTTTAAATTCTAGATTTATCATAAATAATATTGATATTAAGTTGATTAAAAAAAGTAAAGATGGAACAGTTAAGTTTTTGATTTCCCTCTGTGATAAAAATATTATTGAGGCTGTATTAATTCCTACTGAAAAAAGAATTACTGCCTGCATCTCTAGTCAGGTTGGTTGTAGTTTAGACTGTGATTTTTGTGCAACCGCAAAAATTAGGAGAATGAGAAACCTTGACTTTTATGAAATTTTTGATCAGACAATGATTTTGAATGCTGAATCTTCCAAATTATTTGGTAGATCAATATCAAATATTGTCTTTATGGGTATGGGTGAACCTTTGTTAAATTATAAAAATGTTTTAAAAGCTATTGAAATGATTTGCTCTAAAAAAGGATTAGGAATTTCTAGAAAGAAAATTACCGTTTCTACATCTGGAATATCAAAAATTATTAAACTCTTAGCTGACCAAAATGTGAAATTTAATTTAGCAGTTTCACTTCACTCAGCAATAGAAAAAACAAGAAATGATATTATGCCTTTTTCAAAGGACTTTCCAATAGTGGAACTCATGGACAGTCTAAATTATTGGTACAAAAAAACAAAATCAAAAATCACAATTGAATATTTAGTTTGGCAAGCTATTAACGATAATATGCAACATATAAATAGTTTAGTGGAATTCTGTGTAAAAGTTCCATCAAAAGTTAATTTAATTGAGTTCAATGAAATAGGAAATTTAAAGTTTAAAAGCCCCCAAAATATGTGGATTCAAAAATATGTTGAAATTTTAAAGGCAAATAATATTTCAGTTAGTATTAGAAGATCGAGAGGAAAAGATATAAATGCTGCTTGCGGGCAATTGGCAAATAAAATATAGAGTTTGAATAGATTATATAAAATAAGAAAACCAATAAATATCGAAATGGAAATTTTCGAGGAAAAATTTTCCAAACTAATGTTATCAAAAGTTCCACTTTTAAACCGAATAACTCACTACATTATTAAAAGGAAAGGAAAGCAGATGAGACCAATGTTAATTTTTCTATTTTCAAAATTATTAAATAGTGGAAATGTTAATGAAAAAGTATATAGAGGAGCTTCGGTTATCGAGTTGATTCATACAGCAACATTAATACACGACGACGTTGTTGACGAAAGTAAAAGAAGAAGGGGTTTTTTTTCAATTAATGCTATCTGGAAAAATAAAATTGCTGTTTTAGTTGGTGACTTTTTATTATCCAGAGGAATGATATTGTGTATAGAAAATAAAGATTATGATCACTTGGATATTATATCTGAATCTGTAAAAAAAATGAGTGAAGGCGAATTACTTCAAATTGAAAAAAGTAGGTCATTAGATATTAATGAGAAAGTTTATTTTGATATTATTAAAAAGAAAACCGCTTCGTTAATTAGTTCATGTTGCAAAATAGCAGCAACCTCAGTAACTAAACAAAAAAAAATTATTGAATCCGTCTCCAAAATTGGTGAGAATATCGGAACTGCTTTTCAAATAAAAGATGATTTATTCGATTATGGAAAAAAAAAGATCGGCAAGCCAAGAGGGATTGATATTAAAGAAAAAAAATTAACATTACCTTTAATTTATACTTTGAATAAAGTAGACAAAAATAAAAGGAAATGGTTGATTAAATCGATCAAGAAGTACAATAAAGATAAATCTAGAGTTAAAGAAATAATTTCATTAGTAAAAGATACAGGTGGTTTAAACTATGCTGTAAAAAAAATGAATTATTATCATAAAATTGCATTGGATGATCTAAAGAAATTACCTGACAATGAATTTAAGGAATCACTAATTGATATGATTAATTATGTGATTGAAAGAGATTTTTAAAATGATTTCAAAAACAACAATAGATAAAGTATTTCAGACTGCACTTGTGGAGGAAGTTATTGGTGACTTCATTCAGTTAAAAAAATCTGGTTCAAATTATAAAGGGTTAAGTCCGTTTACAAATGAAAAAACACCGAGCTTTATGGTTTCCCCTACAAAACAAATTTGGAAGGATTTTAGTAGTGGAAAAGGTGGCAATGTTATTGCTTTTTTGATGGAACATGAACAATATTCATATCCTCAATCTATTAAGTATTTAGCTGATAAATATAATATAGAAATCATTGAAACAGAACTGACAGATAAACAAAA
The DNA here is from genome assembly GCA_902526165.1 of uncultured Bacteroidota bacterium. Taxonomy (GTDB): domain Bacteria; phylum Bacteroidota; class Bacteroidia; order Flavobacteriales; family Flavobacteriaceae; genus Eutrophosalina. The sequence goes on along the minus strand of CABZKA010000003.1, from coordinate 74,226 downwards.
AGATGAAAATAATGCTAAAGAAAAACTATTTCTAATTTGTGATTTTGCAAAAAATTATTTTTTAAATCAATTTAATGAGTCGCATTTTGGAAAAACAATTGCACGTACATACTTTGATGAAAGAGGATTTAATGATGAAACTCTAAAAAAATTTGAGATTGGTTCGTTAGGATCTGAAAAGTATAATCTCAGAGATCACTGTTTATCTATGGGTTATAATGTAGATGATTTAGAAGCTTTGGGTCTTATTAGTTCAAAAAATCAAATTGATATTTACAGATCCAGGTTAATTTTTCCCATCAAATCTATCTCTGGGAGAACAATTGGATTTGGGGCTAGAATATTAGATAACAATAAAAAATCAGCAAAATATATCAATAGTCCTGAATCCATAATCTACAATAAAAGTAATGTTTTATTTGGGCTGTATAATTCAAAAAATGAAATTGTAAAAAAAGATAATTGTTTTATTGCTGAGGGCTATACAGATGTTATGAGGTTCCATCAAATAGGAATTAAAAATATCGTCTCATCCTCAGGAACCGCTCTAACTGTAAGTCAAATAAATTTAATTAGAAGGTTGACAAAGAATGTTACAATGTTGTTTGACTCTGATAAAGCTGGAGTCAATGCAACTGAAAGAGCGGTGGAGCTTTTACTTTCACAGGGCATGAACATTGATATCTGTATCTTGCCAGATAGTGAGGACCCTGATTCCTTTGGTAAGAGTAAAACCACAGAAGAAATAAACAATTACATTGAAAAAAACTCTGTTGATTTCATTGAATTTAAGTCAAACATGTTGGGTTCTTCTATAAAGAATTCCCCATCGAAAAAGACAAATATTATTAATGAAATCATCACATTAATTTCTAAAGTTACGGATCCAATCAAACAAGAAATATACATAAAAGATTGTTCTTCACTATTTGATATTTCTGAAAGAGTTTTGTTTAATTCTTTAGCCCAAATCAAGCATTTTAAAGCACCAAAAAAACAGTTTGAAAAACCATCTGCAATACCCAAAATATCAAAAAAGTTAGATCAAATTGAAATTCTTGAACAAAAAATTATTGAGATACTACTTCTCTATGGAAATTATGAGGTTGTTTTTGATGAAATTTCCATGATTAAAGGTAAAGATGGTGAACTGACATACAAGCCTATTAAACAAAAATCAAAAGTTTATAAAAAAATATATTTAGATTTACAAGCAGATGAAATTGAGTTTGCAAATGAAGATTTTCAAAAACTTTATTTGTTATTAATTGATGATTTTCAAAAAAATAATGATTTTGACTTAAAAACTTTTATAGATAATCTGAGTTCAGATTTATCTACTAAAGTAACATCAATAGTAATGAATAATGACTTGTATCAGTTGCATAATTGGCAATCCAAAAATGTTTTTGTTAAAGACAAGCAAAAGAAAATAACCCAGCTTGTTACAGAGTCTATTCTAACATTGAGAACTTTATTGATAAATAAAAAGGTATCGGAGCTAAGCAAAAAAACCAAAGAATCCGGAGATGATCAAGGGGAAGAGCTACTTGAGGAGATTGTTAATTACTACCAGTTAAAATCATTATTATCAAAAAAATTAAATAGAGTTATTTAGACTATTAATTTTTTAATATTTCTGGTATTTTACAAATTGGTATTGGAATCATTTTGTGTTTGTTCTGAGAATTAAATCTTATTAATATTTCAATTACCTCTTTTTCCCTACCTTCAAAATCAACAGATTTTTTTCCTTTTTCAATTTCGTTCATGGCCCATTCTAGCTCATCATAATTTGCTCCAATTTGCTCTTCATCTGTCCTGGTGTCATCCCAAAGACCATCAGTTGGTTTAGCTAAAATAATCTCATTATTAATTTTTAAAGATTTTGCAAGAGATCTTACTTCACTTTTCATAAGATCCGCAATTGGTGAAATATCAACACCACCATCCCCATATTTTGTATAGAAACCCACACCAAAATCTTCAACTTTGTTCCCTGTTCCAGCTACTATATAGTTATTTGCTGTTGCGTGAAAATACAGATTTACCATTCTAAGTCTTGATCTTGTATTAGCTAAAGCGAGTTCTTTGTTCTCAACTTTATCAGTTAATAAATTTGTTGCACTATTTTTAGATTTTACAAACTCTTCGTAAACTGAAGAAAGATTGTCTTCAACTGAAATAACATTTGTAAAATGTTGCTCCAACCATTTAATATGATTTGATGATCTTGTGATTTCACTTTTGGATTGGTGTATTGGCATTTGAATACATAATACAGGTTTCTCAGTCATACAACATAAAGTGGAGGTCAACGCAGAATCAATTCCGCCTGATACACCCACAACAAACCCATCAACTGAATTATCATCACAATAATCGCATAACCAGTCTACTATGAAGTTGATTATTTTTGAATTATCTTTAAACATGGTTTCAAATAACATTGATCAAATTACTTGCCAAATGTTTTTTTTCAAACACTATTTTTCTTTTATTTTTTTAGTATCTATTTTAATTTTTTGTTCATGTAAAAACATAAAAAATGAAGATAATGATTATACAAAAGAAATCGAAGTAATTAGATTTGAAAAACTTTTTTTTGAGTACGATTTTGACTCAATTTCGTCCCTGAAAAAGAAATTTCCCTATTTATTCCCTGATCAGTTTACAATAGAGGATTGGATGAGTATTTACAATGATACTTTGAGAAGGGATATTTTTAAAAAGTCTGAACAAGTTTTTAAAAATTTTAATTCATATAAAATCGAAATTTCAAAAAATATCAAACAAATACAAAGTAAGTTCGGTAGTTTTTATATTCCAAAAATCATTACTATAAATAATGGCATCGACTACAACTATAATATTGTAAGGTCAGACTCTCTTCTTTTTGTTTCCACCGATTGTTACTTGGGTAACAATATTCACTATGAATCAATACCCAATTACATTTCAACGAAAATGAATGCAGACTACTTTGTCAAAGATATAATTCAATCTCTTATAGAAGATTTAATTAAATACCCAAATGATAGAAGATTTATTTCAAAAATTATTTATAATGGAAAAATTATTTATTCAATGGAAAAAATGACAGATTTTGGTCTTGAAAAAATTATTGGTATTAATCAAGAAAATATAAATTGGTTAACTGAAAATGAATATGAAATGTGGGAGTATTTTGTTAAAAACAACTTAATTTTTTCTACTGACATTTCGCTTGATAAAAGATTTATTCATGATGCTCCATATTCAAAGTTTGGATTATCAATAGATTTGGAATCTAGCCCCATGGTAGGCAAATGGATCGGTTATAATATTGTAAAATCTTATCAAAAAAAATACAATGTTGAACTCAAAAATTTAGTCACTATGAATGAATATGATTTATATTTGAAATCTAATTACAGCCCAAGAAAATGAAAAAAATAAAAAAAGATATACTTATAAATGTTGAACTTGATGAGAATAAGATTCCTGAGAATATAAAGTGGTCAGCAGAAGGTGGGGGTGTGACTAATCAAGATGTAAAAGCACTAATTTTAAGTACCTGGGATTTTGATAAAAAGGAGACTTTGAAAATTGATCTTTGGACCAAAGATATGCCGCTTGATCATATGAATATATTTATTTATCAAACCCTCGTTAGCTTGTCAAAAACTTATTTAAAGTCAACTAATAATGAAAAAATATTTAACGATTTTTCCGATTTCTGCGATCATTTTGCTGAAAAATTAACCCTAAAAAAATATTAACTTTTATTATTCCATAATAAAATTTAAAATTTCTTCTTTTCCATTTTTAGAAGATGAAGAACTTACAAAAAATTTATTCTCTAAATATGAAGACTTAATATTTTTAATATAGTTATTTGATTTTTTTGAAAGTTCATTCATCTTTAACTTATCAGATTTAGTAAAAATTACATGAAAACTTTTCTTTAGATTATCAAGGTAATTAATAAATAATAGGTCTGTTTTTATTAGTTCATGCCTAATGTCAATTAATAGAAATAGTTTAGTTAGATTTTTACGATTTTCTATATAATCTTGAATTATTTCGTTAATTTTTTTTGTTTCAACTTTTGAAAGCTTTGCATATCCATATCCAGGAAGGTCTGCCAATAGGATGGTATCATTAATTATGAAATGATTTATCAATTTTGTTTTACCAGGCTTTTTTGAAATTTTTGCAAGATTTTTATTATTAAAAAGCATATTGATTAAACTAGATTTTCCCACATTAGATCTTCCAATAAATGCAATTTCTTTGAAATTACTTTTGGGGCACTGTATTGTGTTTGGGCTACTTTTTAAAAAATTAATTTTTGAAAATTTCATTAAAATCTTTTTTTTAATAACCACATTTTTAGAATCTCATTGAATTTTTTTGGATGTTCCATCATAGGTGCGTGGCCGCATTTGTCAATCCAAAATAAGTCAGAGTTTGGCATTAAATTATCAAATTCCAAAGCAACATTAGGAGGTGTAACATTATCATTTTTTCCCCATATTAATGCTGTTGGAATTTTAATTTTGGGTAAATCTTTAGACATGTTATGCCTGATGGCACTTTTTGCCAAGGCAAGAATTTTAATTAATTTTTTTCGATCATTAACGGTTTCATACACCTCATCAATAAGTTCTTTTGTGGCAACCTTTGCGTTGTAAAAAACATTTTCTGTTTTCTTTTTTATAAAGTTATAGTCTTCTCTTTTAGGGTAAGAATCGCCCATTGAATTTTCATAAAGGCCAGAACTTCCGGTTAAAACCAGTCCTTTTACTAACTCAGGATATAATTTTGTAAAGATTAATCCAACGTGACCACCCATTGAATTTCCCAGGAGTATAACATTTTTTAATCCCAAATGTTTAATGAAGGAATAGACATACTTTGAAAAATGTTTCAAATTTGTATCTATAATACTGGAGCTGTAGACAGGAAGCTCTGGGGCAATGATACGATATCCAATCTCTGGAAAAAAATCGAATACGTCATTAAAATTACTGAGGCCACCCATTAGACCATGAAGAATAATTATGGGCTGACCATCGCCTTTTGACAAGTATTGAAAATTTGTATTTATCATTAAAAAATAATTCAAATTGTCGATGCTAAAGTAATCATATAGAATACACTTTTTATTAAAAGATTAATTTTTATTATAAAAATTTAAAATTCTATTCATAAAATATTGCAAATCAACATTTTATATAGTATTGACCTAAGATTTTTTTTACTTATTAACAATGTGGGAAAAAGTGGGAAAAAGTGGGATAAAATATATATATTTGAAAGAAGGCGTTTCGAATATGACAAAACTAACTGGAACTTTCGAGTGTAAAATTGACAATAAAGGTAGGATACTTTTACCATCACAGTTAAAAAAACAACTTGATGGAAATTTAAAAGATGGCTTTATTATCAAAAGATCTGTATTCCAGTCTTGTCTTGAACTTTACCCTATGGTTGAGTGGAAAGGTGTAATGGAAAAAATAAATTCTTTGAACAGGTTCATTAAAAAGAATAATGATTTTATCAGAATATTTAGTGCTGGTGTTAGGGCACTTGATTTAGATTCTAATGGAAGATTATTGGTTCCAATTGATTTAATCACAAATATAAAACTAAAAAAAAATGTTGTCATGGCTTCTGCTATTAATATTATTGAAATATGGGATAAAGACCAATACGAAAAATCAATTAATGATAAAAATATTGATTTTGTAAAGTTGACAGAACAAGTTATGGGTAATCAAAACAATGAATTATCATAAACCTGTACTGTTAAATGAAAGTTTAGATAGTTTGGAAATTCGAGGAAATGGTGTTTATGTTGATATGACATATGGTGGTGGTGGTCACTCTCGAGAAATATTAAATCGATTAGGGAGTAACGGAAAGCTGATTGCTTTCGATCAAGATTTGGATTCACAAAGCAACATAATTGATGATGAGCGATTAATTTTTTTTAGGCAAAATAATATTTTTTTGATGCAAACTCTTGAATATTTAAAAATTAGAAAAGTTGACGGAATATTAGCTGATTTGGGTGTATCATCTCACCAATTAGATAAAAAAAATAGAGGATTTAGCTTTCATCCTGGATATAAATTAGACATGAGAATGAATCAAAATCAAAATTTGGATGCCATACAAGTCATTAATAATTACTCCGAAAGTGAGCTCTCAAATTTATTTTATCTAAATGGAGATTTAAAAAACTCAAAAAAGATTGCAAAAATAATTTGTAAAGAAAGAGAAAATAAAAAAATCACAACGTCCAACGATTTAAATTATGTTTTGGAAACATTTTTCTCCGTTAATACTAAAAATAGTTTTTTAGCCAGAGTTTACCAGTCAATTAGGATTGAGGTAAATAAAGAGCTCGAATTTTTAAAGGAAATATTAATCCAATCTAAAAATCTTTTATCAAAAAACGGAATTATGTCTGTAATAACCTATCATTCAGCAGAGGACCGTCTGGTAAAAAGGTTTTTTAAAAATGGTTGTTTTGATCAAGAGCCTGTTAAAGACGAATTTGGAAATTTCTCAAATCCTTTCAAACTAAAATTTCATTTTTTAAAACCAAAAGAATCTGAATTAAAATTTAATACAAGATCAAGGAGTGCAAAATTAAGATCGGCGATAAAATTATGATAAAGAAATTATTTGATATTATTAATGGAAGGTTCATAATTGAACAAACAAATCTCAAAAATATAAGGTTCATCATGTTTTTATTCTTTCTCGCTTTAATTATGATTTACTTTTCGCATAGTGTTGATACAAAAATCTACAAATTAAATGATTTATCTAATAAACTAGCATTGGTTGAAAATGAATTTGTTGGCGTGAGAAAAGAAATAGTTACACTAAAAATGGAGTCAAATATCAAAATTCAATTATATGAAAGAGGAATTGGACCATCACTAAACCCACCAATTAAAATTATTATTACAAAAAAATGATGGAAAATAATTTTTTAATACGATTATATATTATTGGGTTTTTATTACTAGTGTTCTCTTTGGGAATTTTTTATAAGCTATTTCAAATACAATTCATTGATGGAGATAAGTATAGAAAAATTGCTGAGGATAAAACTGTAAAGAATTTTATAGTAAAACCTGTTAGAGGTAATTTATATTCAAGCGATGGTAGTATACTAGCAACTACTCTCTCAAAGTATGATATTTTTATTGATACAAAAATTATTTCTGATAGAATTTTTCAAACTGAACTAAGATCTCTTTGTGAAAAAATTTCAAAATTGAAGAAAACGAGCTCTGATGATGAATGTTCAAGAATAAAAAAAGCTCGTGAAAAGAACAATAGATATTTTAACATTTTCAGAAACATTGATTTAAAATCATTAGAAATAATTAAAAGTTTCCCCATTCTTAAATATGGTACAATAAAGGGAGGACTAATTATTGAAAATAAAGTTACAAGAGAATATCCCTTTGGGAAAATTGCTGAAAGAACTGTTGGATATGAAAGAGTAGATGAGAAGGGAAATTTTAGAGGCGTTGGCTTAGAGCATGCTTATGGGAATTTTTTGAGAGGGAAAAATGGACTTGTAACAAAGAGAAAAATCTCAAATGGACAATGGAAAATTTTAGATAATGATTTAAATAAGAACCCTATTAACGGATCAAATGTATATTCAACAATTGATGTTGAAATCCAAGATATAGTTCATGATAATCTTTTAGAGCAAACTATAAATTTTGAAGCTGATCACTCATCAGCTATAGTCATGGAGGTGAGCACTGGTAAAATTAAAGCAATATCTAATTTTGGTAGAACTAGTGAGGGTAAATACTACGAAAAATTGAATTATGCAGTAGGTGAATCTTTAGAGCCCGGTTCAACTTTTAAGTTAATGTCTATTATTTCTTTATTGGAGGATAATGCATTCGATACAATTCAAAAAATAGATACAAAAAATGGCAAATTAAACTTCTATGGTTATGATGTTAAAGATTCAAAAGAGGGTGGCTATGGAGAGATAAATTTGATGGATATTTTTAGATTATCATCAAATACAGGGATTGTATCAGCAATAAATGATTTTTATAAAAATCAACCAAGAAAATTCGTAAATAGAATTTCAAATATTGGAATTGATGAACCATTAGGAATTGAAATAAAGGGTGAACCAAAGCCAATATTTCCTCACCCTGATGATAAAAATTGGAATGGATTATCATTACCATGGATGGCATATGGTTACGGAATATCATTAACTCCGCTTCAGATTTTAACATTTTATAATTCAATAGCAAATAATGGAGAAATGGTAAAGCCAAAATTTTTAGAAAAGGTTATTAGCTCCGTTGAAAATGATTATAAATTTAAGAAGGAGATTATCAATTCATCCGTTTGCTCTAAGAAAACGCTGGAGATAATTAATAAAATGCTTTATGATGTAGTGCATCATCCAAACGGTACAGCCAATAATATAAAGTCTAAATATTTTGGCATCTCTGGAAAAACAGGTACTGCTCAAATTGATTATAATACAGATAGTATTAATTATAATTCAAGTTTTGTTGGCTTTTTCCCGTCTGATAAACCAAAGTATTCATGCATAATAACGATTAATAAGCCAAATAAAAAATTAGGGTATTATGGATCGACAGTTGCAGGTCCTGTTTTTAAAAATATTGCAGAAAAAATTATGTCTAAGTATCCTAATCATCTTGAATTTTCTCTAGCAGAAATTGAAAGAGGATTAATTAGCAATAAAATAACTAGTACAAATCAATGAAAAAACTTGAAACCATATTAATTGGTGTTGGTCCTGTTAAGCTAATTGGTAAAAAAGATTTAGTTATTCGTAATATTTCTAGCAATTCAAAAAACATTGATTCTGAATATTTATTTGTAGCGATTAATGGTAATAACTGTGATGGCCATGAGTTTATCGATAATGCTATAGAACAAGGTGCTTCCACAATTGTATGTGAGAAATTACCTGATAGTTTAGTCAAAAATATAACGTATATAAAAGTCAAATCAAGCAGAAAATCGTATGCAAAGATTTGCTGTAATTTTTTTGGAAATCCATCAAAAAATTTAAAATTAATTGGTGTAACTGGTACAAATGGAAAAACAACGACTGTTTCCCTTGCTCACGATTTAATGTTAAAAATGGGTTATAAAAGTGGATTAATTTCCACAAATACAATCAAAATTAATAATAAAAATTACGAAACAGATTTAACTACACCAGATTCATACCATACTAATTTGTATTTGAGAAAAATGGTTGATTTAGATGTCAATTTTTGCTTTATGGAGGTATCCTCCCATTCAATTCATCAAGACAGAATCAACTCATTAGAATTTTTTCTCTGCGTATTTACAAATGTTACTCATGATCATTTGAATTATCATGGAGATTTCAAAAGTTATTTAAATACTAAAAAGAGGCTATTTGATAACTTAAAAAATAATCAAAAATCTTTGGTGAACATTGATGATAAAAACGGAGTATATATGACTCAAAACACGGGGTCCAAAACCTATACAATGTCCTTAAAAAAACCAGCAGATTTTAAATTACGTGTGCTAGAAAACTCATTAGATGGAATGAAATTAAAAATTGATAATGTAGAAATTCAAACTTCACTAATTGGAAATTTTAACGCATACAATATACTCTCAGTAACTTCAATAGCCAAGGTCCTTAATTTAAATGAAAAAAATATCTATGAAAATTTATCTCTTTTAAAGTCACCGACTGGAAGATTTGAAATTGTTACCAAAAAAAATGTAACTGCAATTATAGATTACGCCCATACACCTGATGCATTATTAAATATTTTGAATACAATTCATAGTATAAACATTAATAATTTAAAAGTGATTACGGTTATAGGATGTGGTGGTGGAAGAGATAAAGATAAAAGAAAAAAAATGGGTTTAATAGCAGTGAATAACAGTTCATTTTCTGTTTTTACATCTGATAATCCTAGATATGAAGACCCTGAAAAAATAATTGAAGATATGATATCAGGTATTGAAAAAATCCAATTAAAAAAAGTAATGATTGAGTTAGACAGAGAAATAGCAATAAAACTTGCTCTATCAATGTTAAATGAAAAATGTATAATTCTAATAGCTGGTAAGGGACATGAAAAATATCAAATTATAAAATCAAAAAAAATTGAGTTCAATGATTTATATGTTGTCAAAAAATCATTAAAAATTGCTGTCTGATGTTATATTATTTATTTGAAATATTAGAGAAAGAGTTTCAATTAATGGGAGCTAGTTTGTTTCAATACATTTCTTTTAGATCTGCAATAAGTTTTATTCTGGCTCTTTTAATCTCAACAATTTTTGGTAAGAAAATAATAAAATATTTAAGAGAAAAACAAATAGGGGAGAACATTAGAAACCTCAATTTACCTGGCGAAAAGGCTAAAAAAGGAACACCAACAATGGGAGGTGTTATAATATTATTATCAACCATAATACCCATTTTGTTTTTTACTGACTTTAAGAATATTTATATAGTAATTCTATTAGTTTCTTTTATTTGGTTAGCTCTAATTGGTTTTGTTGATGATTATATTAAAGTTTTCAAGAACAGAAAATCAGGAATTAATAGTTGGGTAAAAATTATTGGTCAGACTACATTAGGTTTATTTATTGGTTTTACTGTTTACTTTCACCCCGGAATTGAGGTTAAGCAAAATAAGGATTTTAATCATGAACAAAGTATAATTACAAATCAAAAGTCCTTAAAAACAACCATTCCTTTTGTTAAAAATAATGAGTTGGATTATGTTCAAATATTTAAAATTTCGAAGAATAACCTTAACTGGATTTTTTATGTTTTAGTAATAACATTTATAATAATTGCAGTTTCAAACGGAACTAACCTTACAGATGGTCTTGATGGTTTAGCAGCTGGAACTTCAGCAATAGTTGTCTTTGTTCTTGGTATTTTGGCTTGGGTATCTGGTAATTTTATTTTTTCAGATTATTTAAATATAATTTATATACCAGGAATAGGTGAGATACTTGTTTTTGTCTCTGCACTGCTTGGTGGATTGATAGGTTTTTTATGGTACAATACTCATCCTGCTCAAGTTTTTATGGGTGATACTGGAAGTTTATCGGTTGGAGGTATAATAGCTGTTATTGCAATTCTTGTCAGGAAAGAATTAATGCTACCTATTTTGTGTGGTATTTTTCTTATTGAGACAATGTCCGTAATAATACAAGTGAGTTTTTTTAAATACACGAAAAGAAAATATGGAATTGGAAAAAGAATTTTTCTAATGAGCCCAATTCACCATCATTTTCAGAAAAAAGGATTAAGTGAAACTAAAATTGTTACAAGATTTTGGATCGTTTCAATTTTGCTCGCAATATTAACTCTTATAACACTGAAATTAAGATGATAGCTAAGAGTAAAATACTTATTCTGGGCTCCGGTATTAGTGGAGTTGGAGTTGCAAAATTAGCTCAAAAACAAGGTTTAGATGTTTTTCTCTCAGACTCAAAAAATATTAAATCAGAAACAAAAAAAATCTTATCAGAATTAGGTGTAATATATGAAGAGTCAGGGCATTCTGAAAATTTAATAAAGCATTCAAATGAAATAGTGATCAGTCCAGGGATTGATCTTAGGTCATTAATTAAGTCTAAACCATCACTTCAAAACAAGAATGTTATTTCAGAAATTGAATTTGCCAGTAGATACACTAATGCATTTATCATTGCCGTAACTGGAACAAACGGAAAAACAACAACATCAAAATTAATTTACCACATATTAAAAAATAGTGGATTTAATGTTGGATTAGCTGGAAACATCGGATACAGTTTTTCAGGATCAATAGCAGAAAATCAATTTGATTATTATGTTTTGGAGGTTAGTAGTTTCCAACTTGATCATATTCTGAATTTTAGGCCTGATATTTCTGTTATAACCAACATAACACCAGATCACCTCGACAGATATGATCATAAATTAGAAAATTACATAAATGCAAAGTTCAATATAATAAGCAATCAGAAAAGTTCAGATTATCTTATTTACAGCGGTGATTGTACCAATATAAAAAATAAAATTAATGATTTAAAAAGCAAGGTTTTTACTATTCCGTTTTTTACAGGAAATAACAAAAATCCAAAAAATAACTTTTTAGTAAAGCTTAAAAACAAGATTAAATTATCAATAAATAACAACGAAAATATGATAGATATTAGTAAGACCTCATTGGTTGGGTTACACAATGTAAAAAATTCAATGGCAGCAATTGCTGTCTCTGAAATTTTAAATATTTCAAATAAAAAAATTATTGAAAGTCTTAAAACTTTTCAAAATGTACCACATAGATTAGAGCATTTTCTAACTATACATAAAGTTAAATATGTGAATGATTCTAAAGCAACAAATGTAAATGCAGCGTTTTATGCTTTAAATTCATATAATAAACCAATAGTTTGGATAGTTGGGGGAGTAGATAAGGGTAATGATTATGATCAACTAATTCCTTTAGTTAAGAGAAATGTTAAAGCAATTGTTTGTTTGGGTTCAGATAATGAAAAAATAATCTCAACATTTTCTCAGCACTGTAATCTTGTAGTTTCCACTGATAAAATGGCTGATGCTGTTAAAAGTGCATATGACATCTCAAAACAGGGTGATATTGTTATGCTATCACCTGCATGTGCAAGTTTTGATTTATTTGAAAATTATGAGGAGAGGGGTAATTCATTTAAAAGTCATGTAAGAAAATTATGAACATACTCAAAAATATTCGTGGGGATAAGGCTATATGGATTGTAGTTATAGCTTTAGCAATATTTTCATTCTTACCTGTCTATAGTGCTAGTTCAAACTTTGGAGCTAATTTAATTTTTTCAAATATTATAAAACATATATCAATCATATTAATTGGTATTATGATAATGTATTCAACCCATTTGGTTGAGTATAAATATTTCAAAGGCCTTTCCTTAATTATTCTTCCATTGGTAATTTTTTTATTGTTTTTTGCATCTTTTCAAGGAAATGTGATTGACGGTGCAAATGCCAACAGATGGTTAAATATACCAATACTGGAAATCTCGTTTCAGCCATCAACGTTAGCTTCAATTTTCTTGTTAATTTACTTGTCAAATTTTTTATCAAAGGAAAAAAACACGAGTCTTAGTTTCATCAAAACATTTTTATTAATGTGGCTTCCAATAATAGTAATAGTCGCATTAATTCTTCCATCTAACTTTTCAACCGCTTTGTTAATTTTCATCATGTCAACAATGATAATATTTATTGCAGGATACAAACTAAAGCATCTTGCTACACTATTTTTTTTATTCGTCTTATTATTGTCATTGTTTTTATTTGCGGTCAATAAGTTTCCTCAAATAATTCCTAACAGAGTCGATACGTGGACTAATAGAATTGAAAATTTCGTAAAAAATGATCTTGATGATACATCAAATTATCAAATAAATAGAGCCAAGGCAGCAATAGCAAATGGAAAAATATTTGGTGTTGGGGCAGGTAAAAGCTCCATGAAGTATGTTTTGCCACAGAGCACATCAGATTTTATTTTTTCTATTATTGCTGAGGAGTATGGTACCATAGTAGCCTTTATAATACTATTATTGTACATAGTGTTGCTGTTCAGGATTATAATAATATCCTATAAGTCACAAACAAAATTTGGACAATTAGTATCTATTGCTGTAGGTATCCCTGTAGTTTTTCAAGCTTTTACAAATATGGCAGTTGCTGTTCAATTGATTCCAGTCACTGGACAACCACTTCCATTAGTTAGTACTGGTGGAACTTCCATTTGGATAACTTTTTTGGCAATGGGAATTTTATTAAGTGTAAGTAAAAACAACATAAATTATAAAACAGTTGAATTAGGTGGCTAATAAAAAAAAATATAGGTTTATTTTATCTGGAGGTGGATCTGGGGGCCATATTTATCCAGCTTTAAGTATTGCCGATAGCATAAAAAATAAATTTATAAATAGTGAGTTGTTATTTGTCGGTTCAAAAAAAAGAATGGAAATGAAAATCATTCCTGAAAGAGGCTACAGAATTAAAGGATTAAATATTTCAGGCTTTAACAGAAAGGTTTCTATTTCCAATCTACTACTTCCTTACAAGTTAATTATAAGTTTATTACAATCCTTAATTATTCTTATAAAATTTAAACCAAATCTAGTAATAGGAACTGGTGGTTTTGCAAGTGGTCCAATTTTATTTGTTTCTAGTCTGATAAATATACCAACTTTCATTCAAGAGCAAAATTCCCATCCTGGAATTACAAATAAAATTTTGGGTAAGTACTCAAAGAGAATTTTTGTAGCATATGATGGAATGGATAAATTTTTTGATCCAAAAAAAATAATATATTCTGGAAATCCTGTAAGAGAATCAATTAGATTATTTAAAACTGTCAACAAAAATGAAGTTTACAAGAAGCTAAATCTTATGAGTAATAAAAAAATAATACTAGTCTTGGGAGGTAGTCAAGGAGCAGATAAGCTTAATAAATCTATAATTGAATCAATGGATTTTTTTATAAAAAATAACCTACAAGTTATTTTACTAACAGGAACAAGATATTATGAGACCTACAAAAAATTTAAAAATAAAAACCTAGTAATTATTTCATTTGTGGATAAAATTGAAGAGTTGTATTCAATTTCAGATTTAATCATTTCAAGATCAGGTGCAAGTATTATATCTGAGCTGTGTATCGTAGGAAAGCCCGTAATATTTATTCCATCGCCTAATGTGGTTGATGATCATCAAACAAAAAATGCTAGAAAAATTTATGAAAATGGGGCTTGTGAATTTATAAACGAGGATGAGCTAGATTTTAAATTAACACCTATAATAAATAAACTAATTGTTAGCGATATATACAGAAAAAATCTTTCTGAAAAAATTAAAGCAATCTCAAAAAAAAACGCCGTTCAAATAATTTTAAATGAAATTGAATCTTTTTTAAAATGAATTATTTAGAACACAAAAATTATTTTTTTATTGGAATTGGCGGTATTGGAATGTCGGCCTTAGCCAAATACTTACATTACAACAAAAAAAATATTTCAGGCTATGATAAAGTTCAAACGACTATAACTAAAAAGTTAGTTAGCTCAGGAATTGGAGTTTCTCATAACTTAAAAGAATCAATGATTGACCTAAAGAATTTAAATACAAAAAATACTGTTATTGTTTACACACCAGCAATAAGTAATGATAATAAAATTCTAAACTACTGCCACCATAAAAAATTTATAGTAATTAAAAGAGCTAAAATTCTTTCAAAAATTGTAAACGATGGGTATTGTATTGCAATATCGGGTACTCACGGAAAAACAACTATTAGCTCAATACTTTCCCACATTTTATTTCAATTCAATTTAGAGTTTACATCTTTTGTAGGTGGAATTATGAATGATTATGGCTCTAATTTAATAATCAATGGAAATAAAATTTTTATAGTTGAAGCTGATGAATTTGATAAATCATTTTTAGAACTCAAACCAAATGTGATATGTATAAATAATATAGATCCTGATCATCTAGATATATATAAAAATTATCAAAATCTTATAAACACATTTAAAGCTTTTGTAGGAAATTTAAAGAAAGACGGAATTATTTTTCATAACGAAAATTTAGGATTTGGAGGATATAAGTATGGGCTAAATGACAAATCCGACTATTACATTGATAAGTTAATTTACGGACCATTTGAAACTCAGTTTGAAATTAAGTCAGAGAAAAATAATTACGGGAAGGTAATTTTTGGAATGCCTGGTAAACACAATGCACTTAATGCTTTAGCTGCCTTTTCAATAGCCGTCAATCTTAACTTAAGTCCAAAAAAAATTGTTAATGCTATTAAATCATTTAGAGGTATTGACCGTAGATTCTCAATTATTACAAAATCTCCTAAAATATTAATTGATGACTATGCACACCATCCTAATGAAATAAAATCAATTGTTGATTCAGTAAAAAAAATGTATCCAAACAAATCCAATCTTGTAATTTTTCAGCCCCATCTTTTCTCAAGAACTAAAGATTTTATGAGTGAGTTTGCAAGAGTATTAGAAAAATTTGATAAAATATTCTTATTAAACATATATCCAGCAAGGGAGAAGCCAATACCTGGAATTGATTCAACAGAGCTATTAAAAATAATAAAAAATGATAACAAAAAAATTATTCATGATGGGGAGTTAATAGAAAATCTAGAAATTGATGATTCTGATATAATTATAACCTTGGGAGCTGGTGATATCTCTGAAAAAGTTGAAAGTATAAAAAAATTGATCTTACAAAATGATATATAAAAAAATAATTTTTTCAATTCTTTTAATACTCACTGTTTGTGTAACTATTTGGGCAAATTTTATTAACAGCAAAAGAAATAATTTTATTTACGAAGACTTAAATTATTTAAAACTTAACTATATAGAATTAGATTCTTTGAAAGGAAATTTAGTTGAAAATAAATTTATAAATGATTCTTTGTTAAATCTGGAATTCAGTATTTCAAGTTTAGAAAATCATATCAATAATATCGATTTCTTTTATGATTCAAATGTGTACAGGACTGTCGACTCAAAAATTAATATAAAAATTAATGAAAAAGATCCAGTTATGTTTTTAGAATATCAAAATAAGTATGTCGATTTGAATGGTGAAATGATTCCATTATCAAAAATTTATAAACCAGAAACAACATTTTTTGTAGGTGAAATAGATTCAATTAATTTAATGAAGGCTATAAAAATTAGTTCCGTAATAAAAAATGATGAGTTCTTGTTTTCTCATATTGACTATATTTTTATGGATCAAACAAATATGTACTTAAAAACAGTCAATCAAAATTATTTAATAAAATTTGGAAGTCTTAACAATATAGAAGAGAAGCTTAAAAAATATAAGATTTTCTATGGTGCTAAAGTTAAGTCAGATATTTTCTCTGAAATTGAGAAAATAAATTTAAGTTTTAAAAATCAAGTAGTAATCGAAAATAATAAAAATGAAAAATAATGAGCTTTTTATAGGTTTAGATATTGGGACAACTAAGATTGTTGCAATGATTGGACATGTTAATGAATATAGTAAGCTAAAAATTATTGGTTTAGGAAAGTCTGAAAGCTTAGGTGTACATAGGGGAGTTGTCAATAATATTACTCAAACAATTCAATCGATTCAATCTGCAATTAATGAAGCAGAGAAAACATCTGGATACAAAATAGATAAGGTTGTAGTTGGAATTGCTGGGCAACATATAAGAAGCCTGCAACACAGTGATTATATTACAAGACAGAATTCAGATCAAGTTATCGAGGAAAAAGACATAAACAATGTAATAAATCAAGTGTACAAGCTCGTAATGCTACCCGGTGAAGAAATTATACATGTTTTACCTCAGGAATACAAAGTTGATGGTCAAGGTGAAATAAAAGAGCCTATCGGAATGTTTGGTGGAAGATTGGAAGCAAATTTCCATGTGGTTGTTGGTCAGGTTAGCTCAATAAAGAATATTGCTAGATGTGTAAAAAGTTCAGGAATTGATTTTCATGGTATAACTTTAGAACCTTTGGCATCAGCAGATGCTGTTTTGAGTAAAGAAGAAAAAGAAGCAGGTGTTGCACTTATTGATATTGGAGGTGGAACAACAGATCTTGCAATTTTTAAAGATGGAATTATTAGACATACCTCGGTAATACCTTTTGGAGGTAATATAATTACTGAAGACATTAAAGATGGTTGCTCAATCATAGAGAAACAAGCAGAATTACTCAAGATAAAGTTTGGTTCTGCCTGGCCTGGTGAAAATAAAGAAAATGAAATTGTTTCAATTCCAGGCTTGAGAGGAAGAGAACCAAAAGAAGTAACATTAAAAAACCTTTCAAAAATTATTCATGCTAGAGTTGTAGAGATTATTGAGCAAGTTTATTTGGAGATTAAAAATTATGGACATGAAGAGCAAAAAAAGAAACTAATTGCTGGAATTGTTTTGACAGGCGGTGGAAGTCAGCTAAAACATTTGAAGCAACTAGTTGAATATATCACTGGCATGGATACCAGACTTGGGTCTCCAAATGAACATTTAGCTGGAAATAATTTAATAGAAATTTCAAGCCCTACGTATGCAACAGCTGTAGGTCTTGTCATGAATGCAAGGGATAATTTTTTTAATAATGATAATGAATTAGAAATAGATATTGAAGATGAAAATGAGTTTACCGTGACTGATAATGATGACCAGAATAATAATGGTGATGAGATCTCAAAACAGAAATCAATTTTTGAAAAATTTACAGAAAAACTAAAAACATTTTTAGAAAACGCAGAATAATAAAAATATGAATACAGAAAATCAATACGAGAATTTATCTTGGGATATGCCCAAGAACCAAAGTAATGTTATTAAAGTAATTGGAGTTGGTGGTGGTGGAAGTAATGCTATTAATTACATGTATAATAAAGGTATTAATGGAGTTGATTATGTGATTTGTAACACTGATGCTCAGGCGCTAGAAAATAGCCCAGTTCCAAATAAAGTACAACTCGGAATTAATTTAACGGAGGGAATGGGAGCTGGTGCTGATCCAAAAATTGGTGAAAAAGCAGCAATTGAGAGTTTAGACGTAATCAAAAAAATGCTTGATAATAATACTAAGATGGTTTTTATAACAGCTGGAATGGGTGGTGGTACCGGAACAGGAGCTGCTCCCATAATATCTAGTCTAGCTATGGAAATGGGGATTTTAACCGTTGGAATAGTTACTATGCCATTTATTTTTGAAGGGAAAATTAGAACAGAACAAGCTAATTTAGGTCTAGAAAAACTGAGGGGAAGTGTTGACTCATTAGTTGTTATCAATAATAATAAATTGAGAGAGATGTATGGTAACTTAGGTGTTAAAGAGGGCTTTACGAAAGCTGATGAGGTTCTTGCGACAGCTGCAAAAGGAATTGCAGAAGTAATCACAAACCATTATACTCAAAATATTGATTTAAAGGATGCTAAAACAGTTTTATCAAAAAGTGGTAATGCAATCATGGGTTCTTTCAGTGCATCGGGTGAAAAAAGAGCACTTAAAGCTGTAACAAATGCACTAGATTCTCCACTTTTAAATGATAATCGAATTAGTGGGGCACAAAATGTTCTTTTATTAATTGTTTCTGGGTCTAGTGAAATTACAATTGATGAAATTGGTATTATCAATGATTATATACAAGAAAAAGCTGGTAATAAAGCCAATATTATAATGGGTATTGGAGAGGATCAAACACTAAGCGAGGAAATTGCTGTTACTGTAATTGCGACGGGGTTTGACATGAAACAACAAGATGAAATTTTACATATAGAACCTAAAAAAACTATATTTAGTTTAGAAGATGAAAATCCAATCATTGAAAATGTAGAAAAAGATCAAAAACCTTTACAGTTTGATAATGCATCTCAATCAATAGATTTTAAAAATATCAATTTTGATACTGACAATTTTCAAACAGGTGATAATCATGACATCACAAATGAAGAGATTTTGGAAATTGATGTGGATTATGAGTTAATTAGAAAGGATATCAATGATCCAGTTGATAGTAAACTTGATCAGGAATTAGTTACAAAAAAATTAAAGGAAATTGAGGTTATTGATCCAATTGAAGTTCTGGATTATGGGGAAAAAATTTATTCAAATGAAAACAATGATTATAAACATTATTTAAAGTTGAATTTAAATGAGATAGAGGTTATAGAGCCTGTACACATAATTCCGTATGTTACGCTTGAAAATAATTCTTACAGTAAAAATGCGGAAGACAACTTAGAAAATGAAAAAACCCCTAAATTTAACCCAATAGATAGTCCGATTGTTGAAGGATTGGCTAAAAGAACTGAACAAAGAAGAATAAAACTTAAAAAATTTAATTATAAATTTACTAAATCTGCAGGAATCAGTGACTTGGAAAGTGAGCCAGCATACAAGAGAGCTGGAATTAGCTTAGACGATGAGATTAAAAATTCAATCTCATCATCGACCCTAAATCATGAAGATGGTGGTAAAATGGATGTTAAATCTAACAATACATTTCTTCACGATAACGTTGATTAAATTTTAAAAATGTCATTAAAAAATATTATAAACGAAGACATAAAATTAGCAATGAAGGAAAAGGATTCTATTAAGTTAGAATCATTAAGAGCAATTAAATCAGCAATTATTTTGTTTGAAACAAAGGATTCTTGTTCTAGCACATTGGAGAAATCTGATGAAGTTAAAATTTTACAAAGGTTAGTAAAACAAAGAAAAGAAAGCGCCGAAATTTTTCAAAATCAAAAAAGAAATGATTTAGCAAAACATGAAATTGCTCAGTCGGAGTTTATATCTAAATACTTGCCTGAACAATTAAATGCAAATGAAATAGAGAATATTGTTTTGAAAATAATTAAAGAAACAAACTCTAACGGGATGAAAGATATGGGTAAAGTTATGGGCATGGCAACTAAAGAATTATCAGGTAAGGCTGACGGAAAAACAATATCTGAAATTGTTAGAAAAAATTTAAATAATTAAGACAAATTGGGGGAGTAGTTCAACTGGATAGAATGACAGATTTCGGCTCTGTTGGTTAGGGGTTCGAATCCTCTCTCCCTCACAAATTATTTCTAAAAAGAACCCCTTAAATGAGTGACTTTTCATTAAATTCAGCCTGAGTAAATTTTGAGTGTATTAGTATGAGCAATATATCAATAAAACAAGGTTATATAGGCATATTACTATTTGTTATTTTCAATTTTATATCAATGGTAGTTTACCCCGGAGGCACTATTATTGAACCTAACACGAAAGGGTATTCCTTCTTTTATAATTTTTTAAGTAATCTTGGTGAATGGACAGCAAAAAATGGAGAGGATAATACAGTTTCAGCATATTTATTTAATTCTTCTATGCTAATCTTAGCTTTATCATACTTTCTATTTTATGTAACTTTTCTCAGGATTCAATTAAAATTTAACAGAAATAAAATATTGAATTTTCTCTCTTTCTCTACAATTCTTATATCATTAATATCCTTTGTCTTGGTTGCAGTATTTTCTGCTGATAATTCCACGTTTGATATCCACGTTTTTTTTGTAAAAGTTGCATTTAGACTTTTATTGATTCATTGTTTTATTCAATTATTCATTGTTTATAAGAGCAAGCTTAGTAAAATAATGCTTGTAAGCTCCTCTCTATTTTGTATTATACTACTGCTTTTTATCATTGTGATGGAGTATGGTCCAAATCCATTTTTAGATAATCAATCATTATTTATTCAGGTGTTTTCTCAGAAGATGATTGTAATAAGTATTTTAATATATTTTTTTGTTCAGCTTACTGAGTCAATCTCTTTATCTAAGAAATTTAATTTATGATTTTCCGATTATTAATATCAGTCATCTTCTAATTTGAACTTTACATTTTTTAAAAAATCTTCTAGACAGTAGAATAGATGCAATTATCAAACCAATTAAAAAACCAATCCAGACACCCGTAGCTTTGAGTTCCGTATATAATCCTAGGTAAATCATTATGGGTATTCCAAAGACTACATAGGATAAAAAACAAATAATTGAGGGTATTTTTACATCTTGAATTCCACGCAATGCGCCCTGTGCAACAATTTGTATTCCATCAAAAATTTGAAATAGAGCTACAACTATTAATAATTTTGAGGCTAAAGTGACAGTCTCAACAACATCAGAACTACCATTGTTATCTAAATAAAGCCAGGGTAATAAGTCAGAGAAAATAATGAAAATTAACGCAAAGATGAATTCAATCATAATCGTAATTAAGAAAATTGATATAGCAATACGTTTTAGGTTTTTATAATCATTTAATCCTTTTTGATTTCCAACCCTGATTGTTGCAGCAACGCTCAGTCCTAATGCAACCATAAAGGTTAATGAAGACAGATTAAGTGCAATTTGATTTGCTGCTTGATAATTTATTCCAATAATTCCACAAACCCATATGCCTGAAATAAAAAACCCTACTTCAAACATCATTTGTAAAGCAGATGGGTAGCCAAGATTAAAAATTTTTTTTATGATTTTCGAAGAATATTCAAAACTAAATAAGTTGTTTATGTACTGATTTGTTTTAGAGTTAGATTTAATTAAATAAATAATTATTAGTACCATTATAAATCTTGAAATTAATGTTCCTATTCCAGCACCTACTAACTCTAACCTTGGAAAACCAAACTCACCATAAATTAGGATGTAGTTCATGACAACATTAATGACATTTGCAATAACAGTTGAAATCATTGCAATTTTTGTAAATGATAATCCATCTGAAAATTGTTTGAATGATTGAAAAATAATTAATGGAAATAATGAAATTGCTACGAGTGTAATATAAGGATAGGCTGCACTAACTACTATTTCTGGCTGACCCATGTAATATATTATTGGCTTACAAATTAAAACCAGAGCAGTCAAAATAAGTCCTAAAATAGAACATAATATTATACCATTTGAAAGAATAGATTTTGTTTTATTTTTATCATTTTGTGCATCGCTTTCGGCAATTAAAGGAGTAATTGCAGTTGAAAATCCAATACCAAATGACATAGCCAAAAACACAAAACTATTTCCTAAAGAGATCGCGGCTAGCTCTGACGTTCCCAATTGGCCAACCATTGCATTGTCAACGAACCCTACCAATGTATGGCCTATCATCCCTATTATTACTGGGTATGCTAGTTTTAAATTATAAGAAAACTCTTTGGTGTAAGGCTTTAAAAAATTCAATATTACATTTTATTTGATAAATAAATAGAATTCATCAATAATCTATTTGTTCCATACCAAAAGGCTCTAAAGTTGGTGTTATCGGAAAACAAGAAAATTTTTCCAGCGGAATACCTTTCAACTTTGAAAGGAACACTTTTTTTCAATAATTCTAAATTTTCATCTGAGATATATCCACTCAGTAGTGGATTTTTCGAATATGTAATTGGATTATTGTAACTATTTTCGTCTTGCTTCATAAAAATAGTATTGTTTTTAAAGATTGGCAGATCATTATTTTTTATTCCAAAATTAATAGGATGGCTCTTATCTATTTTTGTATTAAAAATCGTCCCACCAATAACTTGTGATCCGCTAAATTTTCTTCTATCCTCAAAGGAGACATTAGATGCATACATTTCATGTTTAAGAAAATCAACACTTACAATTTTATTTTTTTCTAGCCAGTTAATAGAACTTCTATAAGCAACTATGTTACCACCACTTTTTAAATAGTTTTTAATTTTATCAATATTTATGCTGTTTCCAGAGTAACTTGGCAAAATAATGTGAGAATACTCTGATAGGTTAGTTCGATTTAAATTTTTAACATCTATTTTAGTTATTGGAATGCCATATCTTGTATCGAAAAGATGCCAGATTTCACCCGCATCATACGACCTAATACCATTACCTACAATTAATCCTATCTTTGGTTTTTTAATTGTTGTGAAAGAATTGGAACCAAAACCAATATTATCCTCATAACCACTTGATAAAGAATAAACATCTATACCAGTTTTTTTAGAAATATCAGTCAGCAACTCAAAGATTTTTTCAGGTTTTTTTGATTGTCCAACAACAGGAATTAGTAGGGTCCCATAATCAAAATAATTATTTTTTATTTTAAATATTTTACTGCTTGATTTTAACCTTATACCATTTTCTTGTAAAAAATTAATAAATCTTGGAATATTATAATCATAGGGTTTTATTAAATACCCATAACTAGAAAAACCACTAATTTTTCCAGAACGTTTATCAAACAACTCATTCCCACTTAAGTTTTCCTTCAAAAATTCATAATTTAAATTAAATGCTAGAGGAAAAGTCCATGCAGAAACATCATAAAATAGACTGTCCTCAAATTTTGTTTGAGTATCAAATATCGCTTTTATAAGCTTTGACTTCTTTTGTTGTAATGGTACAAAATATTTAAATTTCTCTCCATCGGTTTCAACAACTTTAATTTTATGAGCTTTTAGAACACTAGCTAATTGATAACTACTTGTATTATCGTGATTATTACCAAATCCAATTCCCTTAAATTTTGATTTCTGAGAATCATTAAAGTTATTAACATAAAAGTCATTCATATAGGAAAGAAGTTCAATCCTTAGTTCACTAGCCGCCTTTAATGTTGATAATGTTGTAGTTAATTGATTTCTTATGGTGAAAGGAAAAGTGAGTACTCCATTTTGACTATTTTGAATATGCCCTCTCGAACTACCTTGCTCAAATAAAATCCCAATACCTCCATTAGCATCAGGGTAAGTAGAGCCCTTTCCAAAATAGAAATCATCATAATCTTCCTTACTGTAATATAAGCTTCCAATCTTATCTAGGAAATTAGCATGATATTTTGCAACTTTTTCAGTTAGTTTTTGATTCAAATTAGGTATTAATGGATTTACTCTTGAGGGAATGCCCGGTTGGAAAAAGAATGTGGAATTTGTGCCCATTTCGTGATGATCAGTAACAATATTAGGTAACCAATCTGTATATGTTTTAACCCTAGCCTTAGACTCAGGAAGTTGAACAGGTAGCCAGTCACGGTTTAAATCAAACCAATAGTGATTTGTCCTTCCACCTGGCCAAACTTCACTAAATTCCCTGTCATTATTATCAGGGTTGGGTACCAAGTTTTTATTTGAATTAACCCAATTTGCAAATCTCTGTAATCCATCGGGATTTAAACAAGGATCAAATAAAATAACATTATTATTCAAAATCTCCTTGGTTTCAGGTTCATTAGATGCTGCCAAATAATATATACCTAATAAAGCTGCATTAGATGCACTTGCTTCATTTCCGTGAACTGAATAACCTTGGTATACGATTGCTGGCATATTTTTAAAGTCAGATTTCTTGATTCCATTTGAGATTTCTAGATGACTGTTTCTGATTGAAGTTAAATTTTTAATATTTTCAATAGATGAAATTTTTAAAATTAGTAAAGGTCTATTTTCATAGGTTTTTCCCGTCTCTTCAATGATAATTCTTTCTGATGAATTGGCTACAGCATACATATATTGAACTAGTTTATCATGCGTAACATGCCACTCGCCAACCTCATGGCCAATTATTTCGCTTGGCTTTGGAATGTCTTGATTATAATTGTTTGAATTAGGTAGATAATAACTTAGTTTGACTTCTTGAGAATATAAATTTAATGAGTAGGTAAGCACAAGGGCTAGTAAAATATAATTTTTCATGTATGATTTAAATTTTATTAATTTTCTAATTATTCTTGTTTGTTGTGAAAAATAGTCTTTGATTTTAAAATTAGTAGATTTATTAAAGATATTCTCATATCCGAAATTTAAAAAATTTTTTCAAGGTTTCTTAATTAAATATATTGCCAGATGAGTGATCTATTTTTGCACCTGTTACAGTTTTTAAACAATTAATTTTATTTTGTAAACGAAGTTTACCCATAAAAGCAAAGATCAAAGCTTCTTTATAATCAACTATTATTTCGTCTGGTATTATCACAGAACATTTCAACTTTTTTTTTATTTGATCAATCAAAAAAATATTTTTTACTCCGCCACCTGTTATTAAAATATTTTTTAAATTATTCTTTTTGCTTACGACTTTAAAAATTTCATTTGAAATATGCTCAACAATTGTTGCTAAAATATTACAACCAATCTTTTTCAAATCGATACCACTTTTATTAGCTAAATAGTCGTCAATCACTTTGTAATTATCTATCAATAGTTTTTCCTTATCCAAAGACTTTGGTCCTTTAATAAAGCTATAACTAATTGAATCTAAACTTTCAATTAATTCAGGAATGACTATTCCTCTTGAGGATAATTTACCAGATTCATCAAATTCTCTATCGTAAATTTTAGAATATTTATTTAACAAAATATTACATCCACATATATCGAAAGCTTTAACATTTCCAACGTAATCAAAAGAAATATTTGCAATTCCTCCCAAATTCAAACATGAATCATACTTGCCAAATAAATATTTGTCACCAATTGGAACCAAAGGTGCACCTTGCCCCCCCAGTTTTATATCTTGGCTTCTAAAATCGTTGATGGTTGTTACATTAGTTAATTCATGTATAATTTTGCCATTTCCAATTTGTATGCTATAGTCAGGTGGTTTATGCTTTACGGTATGTCCATGTGATGAAATAAAATCTAAATTCGAAATATTGTTATCCTTTTTAAATTCCATGATTTTTTGTGAGATCAATAGACCATATTCCAAATCTATTTTCTTAATTTCTAAATCATTTTTTAAGTGAATATTACTTAGTTTGTTTACCCAACTGGAATTGTACTTAAATGTTTTAGAATTTATAATTTTAAAATAATTATCATCATTTTCTTTAAATTCGACGTAGCAAATGTCCAATCCATCAAGGGAAGTCCCGCTCATTATACCTAATCCGTACAATAAACTAGATGACATAAAAGTTTAAGTGCTAGATTCTACCTTTAAAGAATCTATCATAGAGTTAGGGTTTTCAGAACTAAAAATACAACTTCCCGAAACTAAAATATCAGCGCCTGCTGATGCTAGTTCTTTTATGTTGCTTAAATCAACGCCACCATCAATTTGTATCAAAGTATTGGATTTATTTTTATCTATTAATTTTCTCAATTCTTTTAACCTTTGTGTTGTACTTTTAATAAATTTTTGTCCGGAATAACCAGGGAAAACACCCATTAAACACACCATATCAATTTCATCTAAGTATGGCTCTAAGTCTAGGACTGGAGTGTCAGGATTAATTGCCAAGCCTGCTTTTATATTAAGCTTCTTAATCTTATTCAATGATGATTTTAAATTTTTGGTAGCCTCAATATGTATTGTCAATGTTTGAGGTTTATAATTAGAAAATTTATCTATAAAATTTTCGGGCTCAACAATCATCAGATGGATATCTAAAGGTTTTTTTGAGAATTTTTTAAATATTTCTAGTATGGGTGATCCAAAGGTAATATTAGGAACAAAAACACCATCCATAACATCAAGGTGAAACCAGTCAGCACTACTATCGTTAATTAGCTCAATTTCTTTAATTAACCTTCCAAAGTCAGAGGAAAGCATTGAGGGAGCTATAATTTTCATTATTTCTATCCTAAATATGTTTTAAGAATTTTGCTTCTTGATGTATGCTTTAACCTCCTAATAGCTTTTTCTTTAATTTGTCTGACTCTTTCTCTCGTAAGGTCAAATGTTTCACCAATTTCTTCTAAAGTCATTGCATGTTGATCACCTAAACCAAAATATAATCTAACAACATCAGCCTCCCTCGGTGTTAAAGTTTCTAACGATCTTTCAATCTCTGTTTTTAATGATTCATGCAATAGTTTTTTATCTGGATTAGGAGATTCACCACTTTTTAAGACATCATATAAGTTTGAGTCTTCACCTTCAACTAATGGAGCATCCATTGAAACATGTCTTCCAGAGTTTTTCATTGATTCCTTAACATCCGACACTGTCATATCGAGTTCTTTAGCTATTTCCTCAGCAGATGGTACTCTTTCATTTGCTTGCTCAAGAAAGGCATACATTTTATTAATTTTATTTATGGACCCAATTTTATTTAAAGGCAACCTAACAATTCTAGATTGTTCGGCTAGAGCTTGTAGAATAGATTGTCTTATCCACCACACGGCGTACGAAATAAACTTAAAACCTCTGGTTTCATCGAATCTTTTAGCAGCTTTAATTAAGCCTAAATTACCCTCATTAATTAAATCTGGCAAGGTTAAACCTTGATTTTGGTATTGTTTTGCAACTGAAACAACAAACCTTAGATTGGCTTTTGTTAATTTATCTAAAGCAATTTCATCACCAGCCTTAATTCTTTGTGCTAATTCTACCTCCTCTTCAGCTGTTATTAAATCAACTTTACCAATTTCTTGTAGGTATTTATCCAGAGAAGCTGTTTCTCTGTTGGTAACCTGTTTTGTAATTTTTAATTGTCTCACTTTAGTATTTTACTATGTTATACGAATAAAATAGAAAAAGGTTTCAAAAAATTATTATTTTTTTTCGGGCTTTTCTATTAAAACTTTCCTTGACACTTTTTGTTTTCTTGTCCTTGGATCAATGCCCATATACTTGACATCTATTTTATCACCAATTTTTAAGTAATCACCAACTTTTTCTACACGTTTCCAGTCAATTTCG
Source organism: uncultured Bacteroidota bacterium (assembly GCA_902526165.1). GTDB lineage: Bacteria > Bacteroidota > Bacteroidia > Flavobacteriales > Flavobacteriaceae > Eutrophosalina. Next base: position 45,958 of record CABZKA010000003.1, on the reverse strand, counting down.
GAAACATGAAGTAAAACCTCTTTACCTGGCCTAAATTCTACAACAGCTCCAAAATCTAAAATCTTAATAACCTTAACATTGTAAGTTCTACCAACTTCGGGTTTGAAGGTAATATCTTCAATTTTTTGAATCACAGAATCAATCATATTTTGATCAGTCCCTAAAATCTCAATTATTCCTTTTTCATTTTCCTCTTCAATTACTATGGTTGTGCCAGTTTCTTTTTGCATTTCTTGTATTACTTTTCCACCAGGTCCGATGACTGCACCAATGAATGCGCCATCAATTTCAATTTTAATCATTTTAGGAGAATGCTCTTTGACAGAATCAGCAGGTTTCTCAATTGTTTTTGTCATTTCCTTTAGGATTGATAATCTACCTTCTTTTGCTTGTTTTAATGCTTTTTCAAGGATTTCATATGAAAGTCCTTTAATTTTAATATCCATTTGACATGCTGTAATTCCATCTTCAGTACCAGTAACTTTAAAATCCATATCTCCTAAGTGGTCCTCGTCTCCTAATATATCAGACAAAACTGAATACCTTTTTCCATCTGAGATTAATCCCATAGCAATTCCTGAAACAGGTTTACTTATTTTTACTCCTGCATCCATCAGAGCCATAGTTCCAGAGCAAACTGTAGCCATTGATGATGAACCATTAGATTCCAACACTTCAGCAACTACTCTGACAGTGTAGGGACAGTCGCTTGGAAAAACTTTTGTCAACGCTCTTTGGGCTAAGTTTCCGTGACCAATTTCACGTCTAGAGGTACCTCTCAAGGGTCTAGCTTCACCAGTTGAAAATGGAGGAAAATTATAGTGTAAATAAAAATTTTCTTCACCTTGATTTGTTGGGGAATCAATTATGTTTGCATCCCTTGATGTACCTAATGTAACAGTTGCTAGAGCTTGAGTTTCCCCTCTAGTAAATATTGATGAGCCGTGAGTTGAGGGTAAGTAATTTACTTCACACCAAATAGGTCTTATATCATCTGTTTTTCTTCCGTCTAATCTAATACCTTCACTTAAAACTAATTCTCTAACAGCATCTTTTTCAACTTTTGAAAAATAGCTTTTAACTAAAGCCCCTTTTTCTTCAATTTCCTCTTCGCTAAATGAGTCAAAAAGTTTTTCCTTGATCATTGAAAATTCTTGAGATCTATCTTTTTTACTCAACCCTTTCTTTGCAATCTCGTAACAATCAGTATAACATTTATCATGAATAATTTTTAATAAATCATCATCTTCCAATCCTGAGTCATAATCTCTTGTATCTTTTTTACCAATTTCATTCACTAACTCATTTTGGGCTTCAATTTGATTTTTTATAGCTTCGTGTCCAAATTTGATTGCATTGGTCATATCTTCCTCAGAGATTTCATCAAATTCTCCTTCAACCATGGAAACTGAGTCATAACTTGCACCAACCATAATATCAATATCAGACACTTCAAGTTGAGATCTGCTAGGGTTGATAACAAATTCATTATCGATTCTTGCAACTCTAACTTCAGATATTGGATACTCAAACGGAATATCTGAGAGTTGAATGACTGTAGAAGCAGCAAGTCCTGCTAATGAATCAGGCATTACATTTTCATCGTGAGACATTAATTGAATCATAACTTGAGTCTCATAATGATAATTTTTTGGGAAAAGAGGTCTCAAAACCCTGTCAACCAATCTCATTGTTAATATTTCTTCGCTTGAAGGTCTTGCTTCTCTTTTAAAGAAACCGCCAGGAAATTTTCCGGCTGCAGCAAATTTTTCCCTGTAATCTACCGTTAGTGGCAGAAAGTCAACAGGACTTTTTGTTTTTGATGAAACAATGGTTGCTAAAAGCATAGCATTTCCCATTTGTATTACAGCAGATCCATCAGCCTGTTTCGCTAATTTTCCTGTTTCGATTGTGATTGTTCTACCATCGGGTAGACTTATTTCTTTTTTATATAGTTTGTAGTTCATTTGTTTTCATTAATTAATTGTTGTGAGAGTAGAACCAATGAAAACTTATATTCTTAAATTACTTTCTGAGGCTTAACTTTTTTATGATTGCTCTGTATCTTTCGATATTTTTGTTTTTTAAATAAGTTAAAAGACTTTTTCGTTTACCAACCATTTTTAAAAGGGCTCTTTCAGTGTTAAAATCTTTTTTATTTTTCTTTAAATGACTAGTAAGATGATTAATTCTGTTTGTAAAAAGGGCGACCTGGCCTTCAATTGATCCAGAATCTTTTTCAGACTTACCATTATCTTTAAAAATTTCTTCTTTTATTTCACTTGATAGATACATTATTTCAATTGTGGGGCAAATATAAAATTTTTTTTTAGTTATAATTATAATTTCTGAGTGGTTTATTTTGGATTAAGTCTATAAAAAAATTGATCTTATATTTTAAATCATTTCTGTTGGAAATAAAATCTATAAAACCATGCTCCAATAAAAACTCTGAACTTTGAAATCCTGATGGTAAATCTTGACCGGTTGTATCCTTTACAACTCTCGGACCAGCAAAGCCTATTAAAGCACCAGGTTCTGAAATAATAATATCTCCAAGCATTGCGAAAGATGCAGTTGTTCCCCCAGTTGTTGGATCTGTACATAGTGATATGTAAGGAATTTTCTTGTCAGACAGTTGTGTTAATTTTGCTGAGGTCTTTGCCATTTGCATTAATGATATTGCACCTTCCATCATTCTAGCACCACCAGATTTTGAAATTATCAAAAGAGGACTTTTATTTTGAATAGAATGATCGATAGCTCTGGAAATCTTTTCACCTACAACTGACCCCATTGAACCCCCAATATACTTGAAATCCATAGCTGCTATTGTTATATTTTTTGAAAATGACTTACCAAACCCAACTTTAATTGCTTCATTTAAGCCGCTCTTATTTTTTGCCTGTTCAATTCTATCCTTATAACTTTTGGAGTCTTTGAAGTTTAATGGGTCAGTACTTTTAAGATTTTCGAAAAGAATTTCATAATCGCTATCAAAAATGATTTTGAAATATTCATCTGAACCAATTCTTAAGTGGAAATTGTCTGCTGGAGAAACGAAATTATTCTTAATCAGCTCATCATTATCAACTATATTTCCGGAGGGTGTCTTATGCCATAGACCTTCAGGAGTATCTTTTTTTCTTTAGTCTCAGTCCTTATTCCTTTTAATTTTCGACGAAACCAAGCCATTTATAAAGTATTAACATTATTTAAATCTTTAAACGCTTTTTCTAACCTTTTAACAAAAGATTTTTCAGATTTTCTCAGCCAAACTCTAGGGTCATAATATTTTTTATTAGGTATTTCATTTCCTTCAGGATTTCCTATTTGAGACTTTAAATAATCAATATTTTTTGTAAAATAATCTCTACTACCTGACATAAATGCATATTGCATGTCAGTGTCGATGTTCATTTTTACAGCTCCATATGAAATTGCCTCACGTATTTCTTCAACCGTGGATCCAGAACCTCCATGAAAAACAAAATTTATTGAATTACTAGGAACTTTAAATTTTTTAGAAATATATTCCTGAGAATTTCTTAAAATCTTTGGAGTCAATTTTACATTACCGGGGCTATAAACACCATGAACATTTCCAAAAGCTGCAGCAACAGTGAATTTATCACTTATTTTAATTAGACGTTCATAAGCATAAGCTACTTCTTCGGGTTGAGTATATAATTTTGAACTATCAATGTCTGTATTATCAACACCGTCTTCCTCACCCCCAGTTACACCTAGTTCAATTTCAAGTGTAATTCCTATCTTTGACATTCTTCTCAGATATTTCTCACAAGTGCTAATATTTTTTTCTATATCTTCTTCAGAGAGATCTATCATGTGTGAGCTGAACAGGGGGTAACCATAATTTTTAAAATTTTTTTCATTCTCTATCATTATTCCATCAATCCATGGCAAAAGCTTCCTAGATGCGTGATCGGTGTGTAATATAACTTTAACATCGTATAGTTTACTTATCTCATGAACATGCTTGGCACCAGAAATTGCACCTGCTACAGCTGCTTTTTGATTTTCATTGTTAAGACTTTTTCCTGCATTAAACAATGCACCTCCATTTGAAAATTGGATTATAACAGGTGCATTAAGTTTTTTGGCAGTCTCAAGAGTGGCATTTATTGAATTAGAACCAACAACATTTACTGCTGGCATTGCAAAGTTTTTTTTCTTTGCTAAATCAAATAGTTTTTGAACATCATTCCCTGTTAATACTCCCATAAAGAATCAAAGCTAAAGTAGTAAGAAATATGTAAGTTAGAAAGGATAATTTAGACCAATATTAAAAACAGCTTTTTTAAGAGTAAAATCTTTAAACCAACGTCTATTTTTTACAGCAGCCGGATTATAGGTCTTTAAGCCCATATCCAATCTAAAAATAAACAAACTTGAATCATATCTTAGTCCAAATCCTGAGCCTATTGCAATTTCATTTAGATCCTTAAAACTTTCAAATGTTCTTTCTTTATCATTGTTATCATCAAGAACATTCCAAATATTACCAAAGTCGCTAAATAGCGCTCCATTAAACCTTCCTAAAATATTAAACCTATATTCAAAATTTAGCGCTAGTTTGAAGTTAGCCTCATTAAATTCGTTCGAGCTCCCACTACTTCCTGGCCCTAATCGATACACTTGCCAAGCACGGTTATCATTAGAACCACCTCCAAAAAATGATTCTGAAAAAGGTATATTATCAGAATTTCCAAATGGAATAGCAATTCCTGAAAAATATCTAAATGCAAATAGTGAATTGTCAGATATATTCCAGTGTCTTATATAACTAAACTCAGTTTTAATAAATTGAGAAAATTTTAGGTCAGAAATTCTTCTATATCCATCAGAATTCTTTTTTGCAAATATACTAGTCAAGTTGCCAGCAGTTTTTAATTTAAATCGCCACTGTTTGAAATCTCCCTTGTCATATCTATTATCATAATTGTTTGAAACTGTAAAAGTAGAACCGATTATTAGGTTATTACTTGTTAATCGATTTCTTCTATTTTCAATATACTGAATCCTTTGCACATCACTTTGTTCGAATAAAGTTAAGGAACCATTCAAAACATCATTTATAAAACTATCGACGCCAGTTGGTATTGATAAATTATCTTCAAAAAAGTACTTTGGGTCAGATGTGTTATTTTGTGCTATCTGGTTTAATTGATGGTAAGAGTTTGTATAGATATTGAAATAGTTATTAATATTTCTATTATTAATTAATTCTACATCAGACAAAGAAAAATTCAAAAAATTATTTTTGTTTTCCCATGCGTAGTTTAGGTTGAATCTAAAACTTGTTCTATCCAAACCAATATTTTTTTGGTTCGTGGATCCAAAACTAATAAACGACATTATGTCAGATCCAAATCTTTTTTTTAAACTTCCAAAAAAAATAAATTTGGGAAGCCTAAGGGTGGCGTCAAAATAAACTTGTGAAATTGTAACGTCATTTGATTTACCAATTGATCCTACTGCAGACAGTTCTAAATTTTCTCCATTTTTAAAGATATTTCTAGATTTAAATCTGTTTTCAAAAGAAATACCAATATCCTCAATATCAGACTGTTTTATGTCAAATCCAAAACCTAAACCATACTTTTTTTTTGGGTTGAGAAAAATATTTGCAGAAAGTTCACTGTCTGATTCACTAAGGTATTCATATCCGATTGAGGGAAATGAGAATAAGTCTAAATTGTTTAAATTTTGAATAGTCTTTGATCTTAGTGAGTCATTGAATGGCTCATTCTCCCTAAATTCAATTTGATTTGTTAAAAAACTTTTCTCTTTATATTCCTCACCGTTTTTCACGTTTATAAAATTTATCTCTTTTATATTATGTTTTCTGTAATCATCCCCTTCTACAATAATATTTACAGGAAGTGAATAAACTTCTCTCGTTGAATCAATTTCAACGTCAAAAAAAATCGAATTGATTTGGAAATTGTAAATTCCATTATCCTTCATTAAACTGTTAATTCTATCTCGCTCCTTTTGAAAATTCAGTGTTTCAAATACTCCATTTTTTTTTAAAAATGATTTTTCTATGTCATTGTAAAAAATAGAATCAATAATTTTTGATTTTGTAACTAGACTAACATCACCAATATAATATTGAGGGCCTGTTTTAATAATGTAATCAACAGTTGCATACCTTTCCTTCAAATTATTTTTTAATAATTTAAACTCAGCTGTGTTCTCTAAGTATCCTATATTTTGGAAATAAGACCTAAAATTATTTAAGCTTTGACTAATTTTAAGTGAATCAATTAATGCAATAGGTTTACCATTTTTTAATTTCCATTCATTCCAGTTTTTGTGATAATTTTTTAATTGAAAAAATTGTTTTTCAGATAAGAATTTTTTTAATCCTTTTCTCTTATTTTTATTTTGTTCCCAAATTCTAAATATACTATCTGAGTTTTTACTAGCTGATTGATAAATCAATGATTGAATTGGGATCCCAAAAAACTTTTTATTTTGTTCTTGAATAATTAATCTACTTAGGGAATCACTTTGAATAAGCTTATCATTAACTATTAATCTGTTTTTTTCAAGAATATAATCATTCACATCTAAATTTTTGGTAATTGAGCAAGAACCAAAAAATATGATTAGAAAAAAAATGATTATTATTTTTAAAAAATTTATTTTCATATATATTTTCAAAAATACATCTAATTAAATGGTTACCAAAAATCAAATAAATCTCATTAGACAAATTAAACGAAAAAGAAACAGGAAAGAAAAAAAATTATTTATTGTTGAGGGCAAAAAATCAATTGATGAATTTTTAAAATCTGATTATGAACTCTTTGAAATATACTCCACAAATCCCAAAGAGATAAGCTCAGATAAAATAATAGAAATTAGTATTAATGAACTAAATAAGCTAAGCTCATTAAAAAACCCCAACAAACATCTTGCTGTTTTTCATCTTAAAAAAGAAATGTTAAAAAAGAGAGATTTCTACATTTTGTTCGACCGAATTAAAGATCCTGGTAATCTTGGAACTATTATACGAACATGTCATTGGTTCGGGATTGATCAAATCATATGTAGCACAGATTCTGTTGATTGCTACAACAGTAAAGTTGTTCAATCTTCGATGGGTTCGTTATCATTTGTAAACGTGATATACACTGACTTGATTCAATTCACAAAAAAAACAAATAAAAAAATATTTGGTACATCTCTAAATAGTAAGTCAATCAGTGATTTTAGTTTTCAAAATTTTGATGGGATCTTAATTTTTGGTTCGGAATCAAATGGAATCTCAGAAAATATTAAAAATGAAATTAGCGATTACATATCAATTCCCAAAATCAATCAGAATTCGTCACCTGATAGTTTAAACTTATCAATTTCTGTATCTATTTTTTTAAGTAAAATTACTGGGGTTTAATAGAAACTAAAGTTTATAAAAATTGCCCGAGTAAAAAATTTATTAACGTAACCAGTCCAAGGATTGTCTGGAATATTTTTCTTTTTCTCATTTTTTAGCGAGAAAACCCCTCTTACAGATGGTGAAAATTTAAAATATCTGAGATAAAAATCTATACCAAATGATAGTTCATAATAGAAATTAACCTTATTAAAGTGATTATTTGCTATCCCATAGCTTTCTAAATTATTTTCTATGTTACCCAAATTCAACGAAGTTGAAAAACCACCTTTTAAATATGGCCTCACATTACCAATTCTCTTCGAACTATATTTAATTAGTATGGGCAAATGAACATTATTTGATTTGACATTCCAGACTGTGTCATTGTAACTTGTAAATTGACTTCTTTCATTAAATATTAATTCTTTATTGTTTGAGAATAGTCCTGGTTCAAGGCTCAGTCTAATGTTATCATTAATCTTTAACTCACCAATTAAACCTACATTAATTCCAGTTCCTCTGTTAACTTTAATAGAATACTCTGGATTTACATTATAGTTTATTTTAAAATCATATTGATTAAGACCAATGAAGTAACCAAATCTAATTTTTTTTTCGTCGAAGTTGGGCAGATTAGTAAATTGAGAGCTTAACATCTGAACAAAAAGAAAAAAACATGGAACAGTATACCTTAACATATTGTTTTATTGATCAATAAACAAAGGAAGTAAATAATTTTTTAATTAAATCTTTAAAATCAAGTATATTTGTCGGTGTTATCAAACTTACAATAATGAGAATTGTTATTGCTGGTGCAGGTGAGGTTGGATTGCATTTATCGAAATTACTTTCTTCCGAGTCACACGATATTACATTAATTGATAATAATCAAATTAATCTCAAAGATGGTGAAAATTATCTTGACATTAATGTTATAAATGGTGACTCATCATCACCAAAAACATTAAAAAAATCTGGTGTTTCTAATGCAGACTTGGTTATAGGAGTTACGGCGAGTGAATCTGTGAATTTATTGACTTGTTTTTTATCAAAAAAATTAGGTGCCAAAAGAACAATTGCAAGAATTAATAATGCAGAATTTATTGAAGATTCTAGTGAATTTGATCTTCAGTCGTTAGGCATTGATGCAATGATTTCCCCTGAAAACTTAGCTTCTGAAGAAGTAAAATTATTAGTCAACGAGTCAGGTTTTACTAACAGTCATGATTTCGAGGAGGGTGCTTTAAAAATGATGGCTGCAAAAATACAAAGCGATGCCCCTTTTGTTGGCAAAACCGTCATGGATGCAGCAATGGTATACCCTGGAATTAAATTTATGCCAATAGCTATCGAAAGAAGTGGTACTCACAATGCTATTATCCCGAGAGGAAATACAATTTTTAAGACTGACGACCACGTTTATTTTGTCACATGCAAGGATGGTGTGGATGAGCTCTATAAGCTTATGGGTACCGAAAAAGGTAAAATACAGAAAATTATGATTTTAGGAGGTGGCAGAGTTGGGTTTAAAGTTGCTAAAGAATTGGGTGACCAAGGACTAAGTGTAAAATTAGTAGAATCTGATAAGTTAAAAGCTGAGAGAATTGCTGATTTACTTCCTGAAGTTTTAGTACTCAATATTGATGGGACCCGTGTTGACCTACTAAGTGAGGAAAGTCTTGAGGATATGGATGCATTTATTGCTACTACAGGTGATTCTCAAAAAAATATAATGTCTTGTTTAATGGCAAAGTCAAAGGATATCAAAAGAACAATAGCGATTGTTGATAATACAGATTATTTTGAATTATCTGAGTCAATTGGCGTAGATACTCTAGTCAATAAGAAACTTTTGGCTGCAAATGAGATTTTTAGGTTTATTAGAAAGGGAAATGTTTTAGAGCTTAATAAGTTAAATAATATGAATGCAGAAGTATTAGAGTTTTTAATATCAAAAGACTCAAAAGTAAAAGGCAAAAAAATAAAGGATTTAGATTTTCCTAGGTCATCAATTGTTGGTGGTGTTATTAGAAATGGTATAGGTATGATAGCTCTTGGTGATTTTAAAATACTTAAAGGGGATAAGATTTTAGTTTGTTCCCTTTATAGCGCAATTAATAAAGTTGAGAAACTTTTCCGTTAGTCATGAGGCTAAATTTTAAATTAATATTTTACATAATAGGGTTGTTACTAATATTCAATGGCACTGCTATGCTAATCACTGCTGGTGTTAGTTTGATATTTAATGATGGTGTTGTCAAGGAAATTGTTACATCCTCAATTTTATTAATTTCATTTGGTATGATTTTAATGTATTTTAATAAAAATAGTATTAGGCAAATAAATAAAAGAGATGGTTATTTAATAGTTACTGTAGGCTGGTTAACTATGGTACTCTCTGGGATGTTTCCTTATTATTTGACTAACTCAATCACTTCTTTTTCAGATATTTTTTTTGAAACAATGTCAGGATATACAGCTACCGGTTCAACAATTTTAGATGATGTTGAATCACTTCCAAAGAGTATTGTTTTTTGGAGAAGTATGACCCATTGGCTTGGTGGTATGGGAATTATAGTACTGGCAATTGCAATTTTACCCTTGTTAGGTATTGGCGGTATGCAATTATTTTCAGCCGAAGTACCTGGTTCAGGCATAAGCGGTGATAAAATTCATCCAAGAATTAGTGCTACAGCAAAAAGACTTTGGTTTATTTACTTTGGACTTACAATTTTTGAAACTTTAGCTTTGAGTATTGCTGGAATGAGTTTTTTTGATGCATTGAATCATTCAATGAGTAATATTGCAACAGGCGGTTTTTCCACCAAAAATGAAAGTTTGGCGTATTGGAACTCTACACCAGCAATTCAATATATAGTTATTTTTTTTATGATTTTAGCTGGAACAAATTATTTATTGATTTATTCTGCTTTGATTGGTAATTTCAAAAAACTATTTTCAAATACAGAATTTTCATGGTATATCTCATTCATACTAGTTTTTGTATTAATTACATCTTTCAGTGTTTATAATTATGTTGATTTACAACAAACAAGCTTTGAACATCCTGAAATTTTTGGAAAGCTAGAATCAAGTTTCAGACACGCCCTTTTTCAAATTGTTGCGATAATTACAACGACAGGTTTTGTTACTGCAAATTTTGCTGGATGGACACCATTTTTAACAATGTTATTTTTTGGATTAATGTTTTTGGGCGCGTCATCTGGATCTACGTCTGGGGGAATTAAAATCTCTAGATTCTTAATACTTATTAAAAATGGATTTTTGGAGTTTAAAAAGGCACTTCATCCAAATGCAGTATTACCACTGAGATACAATCACAATGTTGTTAAAAAAGAAGTTATTATTAATATCCTAGGTTTTTTTATGCTATATCTAATTCTTTTTATAATTGGAGCAGGAGTATTGAGTATCCAAGGTCTAGATTTTATTTCAGCAATAGGTGGCTCTGCCGCCTCTATAGGTAATGTTGGTCCTGCTCTTGGTACTGTAGGACCTGCATTCACTTATACTGACTTAACACCTTTTGCGAAAATTTGGTGTTCATTTTTAATGTTGGTCGGTAGGCTGGAGCTATTTACATTTTTGATAATTTTTTCACCATATTTTTGGCAAAAAATTTAAAAAATATTTTTTATTCTACTAACAGCTTTTTTTATGTTCTCTCTTGATGCTGCATAACTTATTCGTATGTTTTTAGGTGAACCAAAAGCTTCACCAGTAACTGTTGCAACATGGGCTTTTTCAAGAAGGAATAAAGAAAAATCTGTTGAGTCTTTTATTTCAAATCCATCAATGGTTTTACCAAAAAAATAAGAAATGTCTGGAAAAATATAAAACGCACCTTCAGGATCATTTAATTTAAACCCTTCAATTCTAGAAAGTAAATTGATTATAATTTTTTTTCTTTCCCTAAATTCATCAATCATATACTTTATTTGATCAATATTTGCATCTAAAGCAGCTATTGTGGCTTTTTGAGCAATACAGTTTGCTCCACTTGTTGATTGACCTTGAAGTTTTGTACAAGCTTTAGCAAGCCATTCAGGAGCTCCGAGATATCCAATTCTCCAACCAGTCATTGCAAATGCTTTGGCTACTCCATTCACAGTTATTGTTCTTTCATACATTTCTGGAATTGATGCAAAACTAAAATGTTTAATGCCATAATTAATATGTTCATAAATTTCATCAGACAAAATGAAAATCTCAGGGTGATCTTTAAGCACATCTGCAATTTTCTTTAATTCCATTTCATTGTATAATGATCCACTTGGATTATTTGGAGAGTTTATAATTACCATTCTAGTTTTATTCGATATGTGATCTTTTATTTTGGATGCAGGAACTTTAAAATTTGATTTAATATCACTTTGGACAACAATTGGAACACCACCGCAAATTTCAATCATTGCAGAATAGCTGACCCAGAAAGGAGCTAATAAAATAACCTCATCTCCAGGACTAATCATTGCTTCAATAACGTTAGCAATTGACTGTTTTGCACCAGTAGAAACAACAATTTGACTGGATTTATAATTTAAGTTATTGTCACGCAAGAATTTCCTTGAAATTGCATTTTTTAAATCTGAATAACCATCTACTGGAGTGTAAGAATTATAATTATCGTTTATGGCTTTTACAGCTGCTTCTTTAATAAATTCAGGAACATTGAAATCTGGCTCCCCCAAACTTAGGCCTATTATATCGACACCCTTACTTTTCAATTCTCTAGCCTTTGCAGCCATTGCGAGGGTTGCTGATGGAGCTAGATTATTAACCTTTTTCGTAAGAAACTTATTCATTTACTCCAAAGATATTTAAAATAGAGTATTTTAGATATTCATTGTTAAGAAAATGAGTGTAGATTTAGTCAAATTGTTTGATCTTACAAAAAAACAATATAATTTATTGATTCGCTTTGAACAATTAATTCGTGAGTGGAACAAAAAAATCAATTTGGTATCAAGAAAAGATATAAATAACTTCAAAATAAATCACATAGCCCATTCATTATCAATCTCTCTTTATTTTAAATTTAAGAATGGTACAGAAATTTTAGATTTAGGAACGGGCGGTGGGTTGCCAGGAATACCACTTGCTATAATTTTTCCTAATGTAAATTTTCATTTGATTGATAAGGTTGGGAAAAAAATTGAAGTGGTTAAAAATATTGTACGCAACCTTAAATTAAAAAATGTTAAAACAAGTTGGATTAATGTTGAGAAAATAAACAATCGTTATGACTTTGTTATTTCAAGATCAGTATCCTCTTATGATAAAATTCTTAAAAATTGTGAAGGTATTTTTTTAAGTGACAACAAAAACGAATTTGAAAACGGCTTTATTTTATTTAAGGGGGGTGATATGAGAAATGAATTTAGAAATGCAAAGAACTTTTATACCTATGAGATATTAAAAAAAATAAATTTGGATTTTTTTAATGAAAAAAAATTAGTTCATTTACCTAATCCATATAATCATACATAAAATCGGTAGGTGGATTATGAGTTTTACTGATTAACCTAGGACTAACCCACCTCAATAAATTAAGTTTAGAACCCGCTTTATCATCTGTCCCTGATGCTCTTGATCCACCGAAAGGTTGTTGGCCAACAACTGCTCCTGAGCATTTATCATTTATGTAAAAATTACCAGCACTATACATAAGCTTTTTTGTTGCGAAATCAATACTGTTTTCATCCTCGGAAATAAAGGCTCCTGTAAGGGCATAATCTGATGTGGAGTCCACTGTGTTTAACATTTCTTGCCATTTATTATCTTCATAGACATAGATTGTTATAACTGGTCCAAAAATTTCTTCTTGCATTGTTTTGGATTGGTTATTTCTAGTTATTATGATTGTAGGTTCAATAAAATATCCAATTGAATCATCACATTCTCCACCACAAACAATATCACAATCCTTACTTTCTTTAGCATAGCTGATGTAATTTGAAATACGATCAAATGCATTTTTATGAATTACAGCGTTCATAAAATTATTGAAATCAATAGGTGACCCCATTTTAATTTTTTTAGTTTCTACTATTGTTTGTGAAATTAATTCCTCAGAGATTGATTTAGGAATATATACCCTTGATGCAGCTGAACATTTTTGACCTTGGTACTCAAAACCACCTCTAATAATTGCAGTTCTGGCTGAATCAATTTTAGCAGAGGGATGGCAAAATATGAAATCTTTTCCTCCAGTTTCACCAACAATTCTGGGGTAATCACGATACTTGAAAATATTATTACCAATTTTTTTCCAAAGTTCTTTAAATACATATGTTGATCCAGTAAAATGAAGTCCAGAAAACTCTGGATGACTCAATGCAATGTCAGAAATTAAAATTGGATCTCCAGAAACCAAATTTATAACCCCGGATGGTAAACCTGCTTCTTCAAAAATATCCATTATTATTTTAGCAGTATACATTTGGTTGTCACTAGGTTTCCATAAAATTACATTACCCATTAAAGCGGCACTAGCACATAAATTTCCCCCAATAGCAGTAAAATTAAAAGGAGTTACAGAATATACAAAACCCTCCAAAGGTCTATACTCGAGAATATTAGTTTTTCCAGGACCATCAATTGGTTGTTCATTATATATTTCTGTTAAATACGAAACATTAAACCTTAAAAAATCTGCTAATTCACAAGCTGCATCGATCTCTGCTTGAAAAATGTTTTTAGATTGTCCAATCATTGTACCGGCTGTTATTTTTGCCCTGTATTTACCAGAAACAAGGTCTGCTGCTAATAAAAAAATATCACATCTTTTTTTCCAGTGCATAGTTGACCATGATTTTTTTACATTCAAGAGATTATCAATTGCACCCTCAACATGTTTTTTGTTTGCTAAGCTGTAAGTCCCAACTATATTTTTATGATCATGTGGAGGAAGAATGTTTTTTCGTTTGGGAGTTAATATTTTTTTACTTCCAATATAAAGTGGAATGTCAACTTTTGAATTAAACATATTATTATAAGTCAATTCGACATTTAATCTTTCTTCTGAGCCTTTCATGTAGGAAAGTACGGGTTCATTTTGTGCTCTGTATATTTTAATTTTTTCCATTAATTTAAAATTTCTAGGTGAATTAGTCATATTGAGGGAGTATGAGCCTTGAATTTTTTAGAGTTATCTATACTTATCATTGAAAAATATCCATTCACTTTAGCTGTTTTAGATTTTAGAGAATGATCTAAATAGATTTTAATTTTTTTTCCAGGTTTTAACAAAGGTTTGCTTGAAAATTTCATAAGAGTACTTTCTTTCAGAAACAGTTCTAATATGCTTTTGTAATTTGATAAAATTTGAATATTTGATTTACCAAAGTTATGTATCGTAATTGAAGGTCTAAATGAATGAAGAATTTTATTTTTTTTTTGAAAACTTTTTTTAAATTTAGATTTAACAGAGATTCTAATACCTTTTATATTATTTATATCTATTAACTTTTTCATGAAAAATATGTATTTCTAATTTACAATATTATTTGAATTTTTTTCTCCGTATCCTATTATTTTATAATATCTGTCAGTAATTTTTTTTTCATATAAAATAGCTTTATAATTGTTTTCAGTTTGCCAAAAATTAGATAAATCTTCAAAACCGCTCTTAGTTTTAAAAACATATTTATAATTGTAAAGTCCTTGTTTTAAAATTATGTTTAGCGAATAATGATTTTCTTTATTTTTTTTCATTTTATATTTTTCGCTAATTTCATGATCATTAAACTCTCCAATTACATAAATATCATACTCATAATTTTTATTTGTATTGAGACTAAAGTTTACATTTGAGTAGTCTGCACAGGTTTTTTTTTCTGTGCAATTAGCATTAACAATATAAGCTCCGTTTAGATCAGGCTGTAGCGCATAGATAGACTCTTCATAATCTTCATACAAAATAGTGTTATATATATTTTTGAAATTAACTTGTTTAATTTCGTTTGATGTTGAAAGAATATTTTTAGAGTCAAAATATAAATATTCTGAACCACCTTTAAATTTTATGTTATCATAAATTATCGTTGAGCCAGTTTGTAATCTTGGTGAAGAAAAATATTTCGAGGACTTTAGATTATTATTTTTAATAACCGCCAGCTTGTAATCACTATTATTATTAAATATAATATTATTCGTATTTGAAAATAAAGCTTGAATATTTTGAGAATAGGAAGAATCCAATATTTCCTTAGATCTCGTGATATTAACTAGACCATTAGTTAGATTATTTAATATTATAATTTTTCTCTCAAAAATTTCATTATAATTTTCATCATAAATTTTAATTACATAATTTCCATCAATTTTAATTTTTAAATTTTCATTAGGTATTTGGAAACTAAAATTTGTGAAAGACTGAAAAGTATTTTTTGAGAAAAAATAATTAGTAATTCTAATATCATCAAAACCATCAATGTATTCAAATTTTGATATTTTTGATGGATTCCATTGGTAATCACAATGTATTATTTGATAATAATAATCACTTTTTTTTTTACCTAAAATGTCGAAGCTTACACTAATAATATCATTTTTGTAAAACATAATATTAGAATCAAAATTTCCATTGGATTTAACTTTAACGCTCTTTGCAATATTTGACTGAGAAAAAACAGGATTTGAGATAAAAAAAAATAAAATTAAGGATGTAATTTTTTCAATCATTTTTTAAAAAAAAAAACTATATAATAATAGTGATAATTATTTTATTGAATGCCATTAAATTAATAACTTTGTACTCTAAAATTTAGTGGATTTATGTCACAAGACATTTTAATCAAAAAAGGTTTGTCCATAAACATAAAAGGTGTTGCTCAAAAAGAGGTAAAAAAAATTCCCTTATCAAAATTTTACGGCCATAATTTAGATGACTTTCACTTACTAATACCCAAGCTTGAGGTTGGGATTGGTGATTATGTCAAAAGAGGGCAACCATTGTTTTATTCAAAATTAAATGAGGCAATAAAATTTGTTTCAAATGTTTCCGGATATGTGAAAGATATAGTTAGGGGAGAGAGAAGAAAAATCTTAAATATTATTATTGAGCGTGATAAAAAAGATTCGGTACAAAAAAATAATATTCCTTCACTGCCAAGGTTAGATTCAGCCGTTATTATAAAATCCTTATTAAGTTCTGGATGTTGGCCATTTATAAAGCAAAGACCTTTTGATATAATTGCTGACCCAACTAGAACTCCCAAATCAATTTTTATTTCATGTTTTGACTCTGCTCCGTTACCTGTTGACTATAGTTTTATTTTAAATGATCGTTTAGACCATTTCAAATATGGACTTTCGATTTTAAAAAAGTTAGCCTCTGGAAATTTATTTTTAGGTCTAAATAGTTCACAAAAACTTTTAGAGTCAGAGCTTGAAGATTATAATATCAATTTTTTTAATGGTCCACACCCAAGCGGAAATGTTGGCGTTCAAATTCATCACATAGATCCTATAAATTCAGGGGATATTGTATGGGTCCTCAACCCCGAGGATGTCGTTATAATAGGTGAATTTTTTAAAACTGGTGAATTTAATCCAACAAGGACTCTTGCTGTATCAGGTCCTCCAGTCAAAAGCCCCAAATATTTCAGGTTAACTATCGGTGCACAATTACATTCAGTATTATCAAACGTTGAGCTTGTTGAAGATGCAGAATTAAGATATATCAACGGTAATGTTTTAACAGGAAAAACTGTTAGTTCCAATGGGTTTTTAGGTTTTTATAACAATAACTTATCTGTTTTAAAAGAGGGTAATAACTACAAACTCTTTGGTTGGATACCATTTATAAATAATAAGGTTCCTAGTATATATAAAACCTCTTTTTCTTGGCTTAGTAATGGAAAGCCAAAGGATTATGATACAAACTTGAATGGTGAAGAGAGAGCTTTTGTTGCAACTGGAGAAATGGAAAATGTTTTTCCAATGGATATTTATCCCATGCAATTAATAAAGGAATGTTTAATAGGTGATATTGAAAAAATGGAAAAACTTGGTATTTATGAAGTCTCACCTGAGGATTTTGGATTAATAGATTATTCATCCTCTTCAAAAATTGAAGCCCAAACAATAATAAGGGAGGGTTTGGATTATTTATATAAAGAAACACAATAATATGAATATTAGAAGTATAGTTGATAATTTAAAAAAACCTTTTGAAAAAGGTGAAAAGTTAGAAAAATTTTACCCTGCGTTTGATGCTTTTGAAACATTTTTGTTTGTACCGAATCATACTGCTAAAAAAGGAGCCCATATTAGAGATGCTATTGATTTAAAAAGAGTTATGATAACAGTTATAATAGCACTGTTACCAGCTTTATTTTATGGAATTTACAATACAGGATATCAGTATCTCGTTCAAACAAATGATTCTTTCACAACATTAGACGCTATTCTTCACGGATCTTATAAAATAGTGCCTATGATAGCAGTTTCATATATTGTTGGTTTATCGATTGAGTTTTTATTTGCGATCTGGAGAGGTCATCAAGTAAACGAGGGTTACTTAGTAACAGGACTGTTAATTCCAATGATTATGCCGGTTGATATTCCACTTTGGATGGTTGGTATTTCTGTTGCATTTGCTGTGATTATTGGTAAAGAAGCATTTGGAGGTACTGGTATGAATATTCTAAACCCAGCATTAACAGCAAGAGCTTTTGCCTTTTTTGCATATCCAACTTACATGTCAGGTAATCAGGTTTGGGTTTCAGAGGCCTCAAATGTTGATGGTGTGTCAGGTGAAACAATTCTTGGAATGTTGGCTGCAGGTAACTCACCTGAACAGTTTGGTGTTCTCGAAATGTTTGTTGGATCAATTCCAGGGTCCATTGCCGAAACATCTACATTGATGGTATTGATTGGTGCATTTATTCTCATATATACTGGAATAGGTAGTTGGAGGATTATGTTAGGAGGTGTTATCGGTGCTGCTATTACTGGTTTGCTTTTTAACTTTTGGGGAGCAAATGCATTAATGAGTTTTGATTGGCAAAACCATCTAATTGTTGGTGGCTTTGCTTTTGGTATTGTCTTTATGGCAACTGATCCAGTATCGGCTGCACAAACTATCAAGGGCAAATGGATATATGGAATATTAGTTGGTATTTTATGTATTCTGATTAGAGTTTTCAACCCAGCATATCCCGAGGGTGTTATGCTGGCAATACTGTTGATGAATGTTTTTGCCCCAACTATTGACCATTACGTAGTTGAAGCTAACGTCAAAAGGAGAGAAAATAGATTAAAAACACAACTGAAAACAGCACGATGAATAGAGATTCAAATTTTTACACTTTTTTGTTTGTTGGAATTATGATAGTTGGAATTGCCTCTATCTTAGCATTTACTTCTCAGACATTAAAACCGATGCAGGACGAAAATGTAAAAAATGAAAAAATGCAAAACATTCTTTCTACAGTTGGTATTAATGTTTCCAGAGATGAAGCAGAGGAATCATATAAAAAATTCATAACTCAGGAACTTGCATTAAAGATAGATGGATCTATTAATGAAAATATTAATCCGTTTTCCGATTTAAATTTAGCCAAGGAATTAAAAAAAGACTACGAAGATCAACACTTTCCGTTGTATGTTGCGGAAATAAATTCTGAAAAATACTATATAATTGAACTACGCGGAACGGGACTTTGGGATGCAATTTGGGGTTATATCTCACTGAAGTCTGATTTCAATACCGTTAATGGTGTGTCCTTTGATCATAAGGGTGAGACGGCAGGATTAGGTGCAGAGATAACAAAAGAATGGTTTAAAGAAAGCTTTAAGGACGAAAAAATCTTTGATAATGAAGGAAAGTTAGTTGGTATTACTGTTTTGAAAGGGAATAATGATCCAAATAATAGCGATAAAGATGATCACGAAGTTGATGCTATTTCTGGTTCAACAATAACAGGAGATGGAGTGACTGACATGATATACGAAAGGATTAATAATTATTTACCCTATTTAACCATAATTAATGGAAAAGTTTCAATGAGATGAACAAAAAAAATAATAAAAAACCAACTTTTTTGTTTATTGGTAGAAATTCTACCGATGGAATATTTTCAAAAAAAAACAAGAAATTATTATCAGACCCGCTAGATGATAATAATCCAATAACTGTTCAGGTTTTGGGAATATGTTCTGCTTTGGCAATAACTGTCCAATTAAAGCCTGCAGTTGTGATGACTGCGTCTGTTATTTTTGTAATGGCTTGCAGCAATGTTATTATATCGATATTACGAAATCTTATTCCTAACAGAATTCGAATAATTGTCTTTTTGGTAGTAATATCCTCTCTTGTTGCACTAGTTGATCAGTTTTTAAAAGCATATGCTTATGATGTGAGTAAAGAACTTTCAATATTCATAGGATTGATTGTTACAAATTGTATTGTGATGGGAAGATTAGAAGCATATGCTTTGGGAAATAGTGTTTGGAAATCATTTTTAGACGGAATAGGAAATGCCATCGGCTATGGTGTGATACTTATTTTAGTTGCTTTCTTTAGAGAACTACTTGGTTCGGGAAACTTATGGGGAATGCAAGTTGTTCCAGACTTTTTATACGAATCATGGTATGTGAATAATGGATTAATGCTTTTATCTCCAATGGCCTTAATAACAGTAGGTATTATAATTTGGATTCAGAGGTCATTCAATAAAAAACTAATAGAAAAAGGTTAAAAAAATTATGTGGGAAGATTACGCTAATTTATTTATCAAAAGTATTTTCATTGAAAATATGGTTTTTGCATATTTTCTTGGTATGTGCTCTTATCTTGCAATTTCTAAAACCCTTAAAAATGGAGTAGGGATGGGGCTAGCAGTAATTTTCGTACTAACTATAACAGTACCCCTAAATTATCTTATATATGAATACCTCTTAGTCGATGGTGCGCTTTCGTGGATTGGACCTGAGTATGGTGAGCTAGATTTAAGTTTTTTGAGTCTCATAATGTTCATAGCTGTCATCGCTTCAATGGTTCAGCTGGTAGAAATGATAGTTGAAAAATTTTCACCGGCTCTATATGGGTCCTTGGGTATTTTTCTTCCTCTTATCGCTGTGAATTGTGCCATATTAGGTGGCTCACTCTTCATGCAGATAAAAGATTTCTCTGGTATTTCAGAGGCTGCAGTTTATGGTTTTGGCTCTGGTGTAGGATGGTTTTTGGCCATAGTGGCAATTGCCGCAATAAGGGAAAAGATTGCATACTCAAATGTTCCTGCCCCACTAAAGGGTTTGGGTATTACTTTTATCATAACAGGTTTAATGGCACTCGGTTTCATGAGTTTTATGGGAATTAAATTATAAAAATGGATATTACATCATATATTTTATTTAGTACAATAATATTTATAGTAATTATTTTCTTATTAGTATCAATGCTGCTGGGTGTTAAAGCAAAGTTGTTGCCCTCTGGTCCAGTTAAGATTTTGATTAATGACGAAAAAGAGATTGAGGTAAACTCAGGTAGTACCTTATTGTCAACACTTGGTGACAATAAAGTTTTCCTTCCATCTGCATGTGGTGGGGGAGGTACTTGTGTTCAGTGCAAATGCATTGTAAACGATGGGGGTGGTGAAATATTACCAACTGAAAAACCACATTTTTCAAGAAAAGAAATAAAAGATGGGTGGAGACTAGGTTGTCAGGTTAAGGTTAAGGAAAATATGAATATTCATGTTCCTGAGGAAGTTTTCGGAATAAAGAAGTTTGAGGCTAAAGTTGTTAGAAACTATAATGTTGCTTCGTTCATTAAAGAGTTTGTTGTTGAACTGCCTGAAGAAATGAATTATAAAGCTGGAGGTTATATTCAAATTGAAATACCAAAGTGTGAGGTGAATTATAGTGATATTGATATAACATCACATCCAAAAGAACATCCTGATGATCCTGAAAAGTTTAAATTAGAATGGGATAATTTTGGATTGTGGGATCTGAAAATGAAAAATGATGATGATGTTGAAAGAGCATACTCAATGGCATCATACCCTGCAGAGGGAAAAGAAGTTATGCTTAATGTAAGAATTGCTACCCCACCCTGGGATAGAAAAGTTAATAAATGGATGGATGTTAACCCTGGTGTAGCATCCTCTTACATTTTTTCAAAAAAGCCTGGTGATACAGTGACTATTTCCGGTCCTTATGGTGAGTTTTTTATAAATGAATCTGAAGCTGAAATGCTATATGTTGGTGGGGGTGCTGGAATGGCACCAATGAGATCTCATTTGTACCAATTGTTTAGAACAATTAAAACTGGAAGAAAGGTAAATTTTTGGTATGGTGGAAGGTCAAAAAGAGAATTATTTTATGTCGATCATTTTAGATCATTAGAAAAAGATTACCCGAATTTTAAATTCTATATTGCTCTTTCTGAACCATTAGAGGAAGATAACTGGAAAGTAAAAGATAGCCTGGACGGAGAGGGTGATGGCTTCACTGGTTTTATACATCAAGCTGTTATTGACAATTACCTACAACATCATGATTCACCTGAGGATATAGAGGTGTACTATTGTGGACCACCATTAATGAACTTAGCTGTAGAGAAAATGGCGCTTGATTTTGGAGTTCCCCCTGAAAATATAAGATTTGATGATTTTGGAGGCTAGGATTAAAAAACTTTTTTTAGTTCTTCTAATATTAAATTTTTCTTGTGATATTGAACCTAATTATACAGTTTTAAAAGGTTCAACTTTTGGTACATATTATCAAATAAAATTTTTTGAGCATGATGAAAAAAATCCAATTATTGATAAAGAGATTGACTCCATATTTGATCACTTTAATAATTCATTATCAACATATATTTCATCCTCTATAATTTCTAAGGTAAACAGAAATGAAGAAGTTCTTTTGGATGATTTATTTATTGATGTTTTCAAAAAATCCAAGATAATACACGAAAAAACGAGTGGTTATTTTGACCCATCGATTGGAACATTATTGGAATATGCTGGTTTTGGACCCACAAAAACCGAAAATATAATTTCTCAAGATTCGTTGAACATAATTCTAAGTACAGTTGGTTTTGATAAGATTGATATTGTAGATAGACAAGTTAAAAAACTAAATTATAAATCTAAGCTTGATTTTAATGCAATCGCAAAAGGGTACGCTGTTGATGTAATATCCGAATTTTTAAATTCCAAATCCATTAATGATTACATGGTTGACATTGGAGGAGAGATCAGATCATCTGGTAAAAATCATTTTAAGGATATGTTTTGGTCTATCGCAATAGATAACCCTCTTCCTGACAGAGTAGATGATAAGTTTTATACAAGAATAAGACTTAAGAATGCTGCTATTGCAACATCTGGAAATTATAGAAACTTCAGGATTGATAGTGTAACAGGAAAAAAATATGTTCATATAATTAATCCAATAAATGGACAATTTGAACAAACGAATGTTTTTAGTGTTTCTGTATTATCAAGATCTTGTTTTCTCTCTGATGCTTATGCAACTGCGATGATGGCAGGAAGCCTAGATAATGCTCAAAAATTAACCCAAGAAAATGATGAAATTGAGAGTTTGATTATTTATTTGGACGATAATGATGAACTTAAAAGTTTTATCTCAGAGGGATTCGAGGAATTTATTTTCTAAACCTTAGTGCAGTAAGGTATTATTTCGCCTTTTACAATACTGTATTTCCTAATCAGTGATTCATCCATCTTTTTTGTTTGATCAATTTTTTCGACTTTGAAACCAACTTGGATTAATTTTTCATAGTAGTCCAATCCATAAGCTCTCAAATGGTCATATTGACCAAAAAGTTTGTTTCTTACATTTACATCTTCTGTATTCCTTCCATCAAGAGTTTTTTCTAATTTATTATTAATTGGAACTTGTAGTATTGCTTTTCCCTCAAATTTTACAACCCTATATATTTCTCTCATAGCTTTTTCATCGTCATAGACATGTTCTAAGACGTGGTTACACAAAACGAAGTCAAATTCATTTTCTTTGAAAGGGAGATTACAAACATCAGCCTTTATCTCTGCTAACGGAGAATTGAGATCACAAGTTATATATGTAACAAAATTCTCTTTAAAATTATTATAAAAACATTGTTCTGGGGCAATATGTAATATTTTATTGCCTTTATTAAAAAAATCAGTCTCATTTTTTAAAAATACCCAAAGAAGTCTGTGTCTCTCTAACGATAATGTTCCAGGTGATAAGGCATTTTTTCTAAGTTTATTGTATCCATATGGGAAAAAATAAGAATAAGATTTATTATTAATTGGATCATGAAATTTATTACCAGTCAATATTAGTTCTAGAAAAGGTTTTAATAATAGGCTGGTTTTTATGAGAAATTTCCTTGAAAAAAGATTTAAAACAATTTTAACTAATCTTTGCATTCCACTTAAACTTTTTTTCTTCGTCAGATTTAATTCCTAAGTTATCGTAGATAAAATCAAATGTTGACAATAATTTAGGTGCACCATTTATTAGAGCTATGTTATGTTCATAATGGGCGCTTGGCATCCCATCTTTAGTCTCTACAGTCCAACCATCCGATGAGTGAACTACTTGGTCAGTGCCCATATTGATCATGGGCTCGATCGCTAGTACCATACCATTTATAAATTTCTTTCCACTTCCTCTTTTTCCAAAATTCGGAACTTCTGGCTTTTCGTGTAAACTTTTTCCCAAACCATGACCAACAAGCTCTTTGACAACACCATATCCTTTTGATTCATTATGTTTTTGTACTGAGTAGCTGATGTCACCAACCCTGTTTCCATCCCTGAAATTATCTATTCCAATGTACAGCGACTCCTTTGCTGTTTTTAGAAGTTTTTTTATGTCATTACTTACTTCACCAACCTCAAAAGTATATGCATGATCTCCATAAAAATCGTTCATTAGTACTCCACAATCAATTGAAACAATATCTCCTTCTTTTAGGGGTTCATCATTTGGTATGCCATGAACAACTTCATGGTTTGTACTTACACATAGTGTATTTGGAAAACCATACATTCCTAAAAACCCAGGAATTCCATTATGATCCCTTATGAATTCCTCGGCAATTTTATCTAAGTATATTGTATCAACACCAGGTTTAATTTCTTTTGCAAGCATACCCAAAGTTTTTGATACTAGTTGAGCACTTTTTTTTATTTTAGCAATTTCTTCTAAACTTTTTAAAACAACCTTTTTAGAATCCATAGTAGGCATTTTCGTAACCAGATCCGTCCAAAATTTTTAAAATATCTTTTTCAAAAGATTCGAGTGTTATTTCAACAATTCTATTAATCTCAATATTTTTTTTATAAAAAATAAATGTTGGAACGTTTATTATTTCATAGGTTTTCTCGTCGCCATTTGGATTCTCTTTATTTAGATCTAATCCGATTAAATCAATATTTCTTTTCTTGATATTTAAATAATCCATCAACTTAAAAAATGAAGGAACATTTTCACGGCTATCTGAGCACCATGTCCCCATAATAACTTTTATTTTGAGATCTCTGGTAATATAATCCTTTATTTTATCAGCACTTTCTTCATCAACGATGTAGCTTTCGTAATTTTTGTCAAACCATGAACTATATAATGTATGTGACAAATCTTTTCTTGAAAACTCACCAATTAAATCAACATATTCTAATTCATTTGTATCAATGTCCGTCTGTTTATTTTTTTTCATGTTATCACATGAAAAAAAAATAATTGTAAAAACGATTATAAATTTCTTCATACTAATATTTTTCCTGTCATTCGTTTAGGTTGCTTAATATCCAACAGTTTTAGCACTGTTGGAGCAATATCTGCTAAAATTCCATTCTCAACTTTTTTTACTTGTTTGTCCATTACAATTATTGGAACGGGATTTGTCGTGTGAGCTGTATTTACAGACCCATCATTGTTAATCATAATATCACTATTTCCGTGGTCTGCAATTATGATTATTGAGTAATTATTTTCAATACATTTATCTACTACCATACCCATACAATCATCAACTACTTCACATGCTCTAACTGCTGCACTAAAATTACCTGTATGTCCAACCATATCTGGATTTGCAAAATTAAGACAAATGAACTCAGCTGACTGTGATTCAATCTCCGGGGTAATTTTAGTAACAATTTCATATGCGCTCATTTCAGGCCTTAGATCATATGTTGCAACCTTTGGTGAATTGCACATAATTCTTTTTTCATCTTTCAAAATTTTTTCATTTCCTCCATTAAAGAAAAATGTAACATGAGGATACTTCTCAGTTTCAGCAATTCTAATTTGTTTTTTATTATTCATTGAAAGAATTTGACCAAGTGTATCTTCTAATATATCCTTTTTATAAATGCTATCCACTTTTACAAAATCATCATTATAGACAGTCATTGTAACCAAATCAATATCAATGTATTCCATTCCATAATCTGGAATATTTTTTTGAGTTAAAGCCTCTGTCAATTGCCTTCCTCTATCAGTTCTAAAATTAAAAAATATGACCAAATCACCACTCAAAACTTTTGTAATTGGTCTTCCATTTTTTTCTAAAACTATTGGAGGCATAAACTCATCAGTTATCCCTCTGTTATAAGACATCTTTATAGTGTTTAATACATCTTTAGTCAATTCTCCAACACCATTTACTAAAAGGTCATAAGCTTCTTTTATTCGCTCCCACCTTTGATCTCTGTCCATTGAGTAATACCTTCCACACAGAGATGCTAATTCAGCTGATTTGTTTTTTGTAAATTCAATTAACTCAGAAATAAAATTTAATCCTGATTTTGGATCGACATCTCTACCATCTGTGAATGCATGTATAAATACATTTTTTGCATTCATTTGATCTGTCATATTGATAATATGTTTTAGATGATCAATGTGTGAATGAACTCCACCATTGGAAACCAAACCAATTATGTGAATGTTCTTGTCATTTCGAATTGATTTTTCGATTTTTTTTGACAAGACTTTATCTTTATCAAAGCAATTATTTTTAATATCAAAATTAATTTTTGCTAATTCTTGCATGACAACCCTTCCGCTTCCTATATTCATGTGACCAACCTCACTATTTCCCATTTGCCCTAAAGGTAAACCTACATGTTCTCCGTGAGTTAATAATTTGGCATTTGGAAACTTTTTCAAATAATTATTATAATTAGGTGTCTGTGCTTTTGAAATTGCAGATTTTTCAGGTTGATTGGCAATTCCCCAACCATCTAAAATCATGAGAAGTACTTTTTTGTTAATTTTCAAGAATCTATTTTAAATTCAAATTTAGACATAAAAAAATCATTTTAAATGGGAACTTATGCCCATGATGTTTTCGTCAATATATTTTTTGATAAATTCATCATTAATAAATTCTTTTCCTTCAACCTTGGTTTTTGAAATTATTGATTTTAAATTAAGCTTAAGAAATTCTCTCTGGTATAGATCGGAAACTGGTTTGTATGTGTAATGCCATGGTTCATATTCAAATCCTGGCCTGTCACTATCATCATCATAAACAATGTAAAAACCGAATCTTTTTGAATTTTTATCCATCCACTTTTTTAAAGAATTAAAGATTCCACCGTCTTCATATTTTTTTGAAATCAGTAAATCTTTCTCATTTTCGAAATTTTTATCTATTATATCAATTTCAGTTCCCCAATGGTGTCTTGAAGTTCCAGGAATTGTAGAAAATCTAATAATTTCTTTAATTGCCGTGGGACCATCTAATGAAAATTCATCTGTAAATTTTTTGTATTTATTATTCCAAATTATTTGTTGTCTGTAGAAATCTCTAAATCCAGAAACAAGTTTTATTATAATTCCATCTTTTTCAGCTGCATCTTTCATTTTTATGAACGCACTGTAGGTTTTTTTTTCAAGGAGAATTGTGTCACTAACAATCCTAGAATTGTCCATTCCAATCAAAATTTCGGTATTTATTTCCTGCGCGTGCATCAGCCTATTAGCCAATAATAGCATTAAGATACACAACAAATTTCTTTTATTCATAGGTATTTGTACAACATGTAATGTAAACCAATATTTCCTATAATCTTTGATTTGTTTGAATTAGTATAGCCTAATTTTAAATAGAATTTAACAGCACTTTCACGAGCGTTCATCCAAACGTATTTAATATTCTTCTCAGAAATTATATTTTCAATTTTACTCATGATTTTTGTACCTATGCCATAATTTTGAAACTCATTATAAACGCATAGGCCTCTTAGCTGAAAACAATCAACCTCATTATTTTCATTACAATTATTCTTAATTAAAGATACTCCTCCCAAAATCTTGTTATTATTAAAGGCTCCGATATGAATTGAACTTTTTTTTGTATCACCCCCGAATGTACACATTTTAGGATCTAATCCATTTCGAAGTACTTTACTCCTTATGTCATGTAACTCATAAGAATTAATAATTTTTATTCGTATTTTCAAAGTAAGTTTTATTAGTTAAAATAATTAAAAAAATGATGCGGAAGTAGCTCAGCTGGTAGAGCGTCAGCCTTCCAAGCTGAATGTCGCCGGTTCGAACCCGGTCTTCCGCTCAATAATATATGAGAACAATACTTATACTTTTAGTCCTCAGTCAATGTTCAATCAAAAATGAACAGAGTGAATGGGACACTATATTTGATGGAAAAAATTTAGACGGATGGACAGTAAAGGTTAAGGGTTATCCGATTGGAGATAATTTCGGAAATACTTTTAAGGTTGTTGATGAAGCGATTCAAGTTTCATATGAAAATTATGATAACTTTGATTTTAAATTCGGTCATATTTATTACACAGATAAGAAATATAAAAATTATCACTTAAAATTAGAGTATAAATTTTTTGGAGATCAAGCCATTGGAGGGGAAGGTTGGGCAACCAAAAATAGTGGCATAATGTTTCACAGTCAGCATCCTGAAACCATGTTGATTGACCAATCATTCCCTGTAAGCCTAGAAGCCCAGTTTTTAGGTGGTCTTGGTGATGGAAAAAGACCAACTGGAAACTTATGTACGCCTGGTACAGATGTAGATATAGAATTTAAAAAATTAAAAAGTCATTGTACTCAATCTTCATCTAAAACATACCACTCTGATGATTGGGTAAAAGCAGAAATCATTGTTTACAATGATTCAATTGCTCATCATATCATAAATGGAGAAACCGTTTTAACATACACAAATATGAGATATGGTGATGACGGAAGATTGCCTGAAAATATGCTTAACATGAAAGATAAAAAGTTATCGGAGGGATATATATCTTTACAATCTGAAAGTCATCCTATAAAATTTAAAAATATTCAAATCAAATCATTGGATTAAAATGAGATTTTTACTCAGTTCATTATTAATAATTTTATTTATAAATCCTTCTTTTTCTCAAGTTGATTACCGAACATGGATCAAAGGAAAAGTTTTATATAAAAACGTTAGTGTCCCATCCGCCAATGTGATTAATAATACCTCACAAGCAGCCACAACAACCAACAATGACGGAGAGTTTGAAATCCAAGTTAAACTTAATGATAAGCTTTTATTTTCATCTGTTCAGTACCAAATAAGAGAAATAAATATTACTAAGGATATATTACAAAAAAACAGAATAGTAATTGATGTTAATGATAAAATTACCGAATTAGATGAAGTTGTCGTAACACCAGAAAATACAGAGAAATTTTTAGATTTAAAGGAAGAAGAGTTTAAAAGATATGACTATAAATTTGATAAATCTACAAGAGTTTCAAATGTGATTAATGAACAAGGTAAGCTCCAAGATGGAATAAATTTCATCAATTTATATAAAATTATCCGTGAAAACCTGAAGCAGAATAAAGAAGAAGAAAATGTAGTGAGTTCTTACAAGCCTAGTAATTTGATTAGGGAATTTTATGATGATATATTTTTTACATCTAATCTTAACATTCCAAAGGAAAAAATCGAAGAATTTTTAATCTTTTGTGATGATAATTTTCCATCCAGAATTTTGTTAAAAAAAGATAATGAATTTGAATTAATAGATTTTTTAGTTAAACAAAGTGAAAAATATCAAAAAATACTTAATTAGTTTTTTACCACTAATTATTTTCAGTTTAATCCCACTAAATAACTGTGCACAAACAGCCGAATTTAAAACACTTTTTGGTGAAGTTGTAAATGACAGTATTGATATTAGTGGAATTCATGTTATTAATGCCAACTCTGGTGGTAAAACAATTACAGATCAAAAAGGAAGCTTTCAAATTGGTGTCAGAAAAATGGATTCTATTTATTTTTCGTCAGTTCAAATTAAAAAACAACTTATTGTAATGACAGATCAGATATATGGTTCTGATAGTATAAAGGTCTACTTAGAGCCATTAGTTAATGTTCTTGATAATGTCACAGTTCGACCACACAATCTATCTGGCAATATCAAGTCTGATTTGGCACTAGTAGATAAAAAAGATATTTTGAATTTTGATGATGTGGGAGTTCCTGGGTATAAAGGAAATAGAAAAGAAAAAATTGTTTTTAAAAATAATTCAAGTGTACTTTTGAGCACTTTACTTATACCTCTAGGAATGCCACTTAACATTGAGGCTGTATATAAGCAATTGAGTGGATATTATGATACTTTAAGAAAGTCAAGAGCTCTTGATGTAAAAAACAAAGTTGCGGTCGATATTATTCAATTCTATGGCTTAAATTTTTTTAAAAATGAATTCAATCGAAATGAAAACAACCTTTATGAATTTGTTATTGGAGCACTAGAAAATTCGGAAATGGAGCAAAATTTCATTTATGGCAATCATGGTCTTGTTCTGCAAGATTTATCAAACTTTTATAACTCTATTAATGAAGAACTTTAAGTCCATTTTTCTCTATTTAGCGTTAACATTTTCAGTAGGTGCTCATAAATATTATGTAAGTACAACACTAATAGATAAGAATCAAAATAATTATTACAAAGTTACAGTCAAGGCTTTCTATGATGATATTGAACTTGAATTAGGTTTGGATGAAAGAGTGGTGGACTATGATTATGAATACTCAAATTTAAAAGACCTTTTCAAAACTTATCTAATGGATAATTTTCTTTTGATTGCTGACAAGAAAAAAATTAAGTACAATTTTATAGGCTTTGAAAAAAGGAATGATTTGCTTCAGTTTTATATTGAGTTTTCATTAGATGATGAAACAAAAAAGCTAAGTATTTCAAATAAAATATTATTTAGCTCATTTAGTAATCAAAAAAACTTGATTTTGTTCAGATCAGAATTAACACGTAAAAGTTTTATTCAGTCAAGAAATAAACACACAAATCAAATTAGTTTTTAGGTATAGATTTATTATTTTTATCAAGCTAAAGTTTTAACATGAACCTAGAGAATATAACCTACTTTATTATTTTTTTAATTTTTTCTCCTCAATTAATTTCCCAAGAAGCTGAAGAGAAACAAGAAGGGCATATCAATAATAATAAATTTAGACAACTATATCAGGAATTTTCTTCTCCTAACATATACAGAGCTGCTTCTGGTGCCCCTGGTCCATCATATTATCAGCAACAGGCAGATTATAAGATTAATGTTGAATTAGATGATAAAAATAAGATGATCTATGGTGATGAAACTATCACTTACACAAATAATTCACCCCAAAAACTTGATTACCTGTGGGTTCAGTTGGATCAAAATGTCAGGAAAAAAAATTCTCCAAGTCTCGATAGAGATTCCGATACCGAAATTATACCGGTATACATACCTGATGAATTTGATAAAGAATTCTTAAAAGACCCTTTTGATGGGGGGTTCAACATAGAGTATGTTCATGACATCAATAATAAACCTTTGGAATACATCATAAATCAGACAATGATGAGGGTTAACCTACCAAAACCATTGTCAACAGGTGAGCAGTTTTCATTCAAAATCAAATGGTGGTATAATATTAATGATCACGTTAATCAGGATGGCAGATCAGGATATGAAACTTTTCCGAACGATACAAACAGAGCTTACATAATAGCTCAGTTCTTTCCCAGAATGTGTGTTTACAATGAGGTTGAGGGTTGGCAAAATCAACAATTCTGGGGAGATGGAGAGTTTGCTCTTCCTTTTGGAAATTATGAAGTTAATATAACTGTTCCTGCTGATCATGTTTTAGAGGCAACAGGAAAACTTCAAAATAGAAAAGAGGTTTATACTAAAGAGATGATAAAGAGGTATAATCAGGCAAAGAAATCTTACGATAAGCCTGTTATAATTGTAAATCAACAAGAAGCAATTGACGCTGAAAAATCATTCTCTAGTGAGAAAAAAACATGGAAATTTTTAGCTAATAATGTTCGTGATTTCGCATTTGCAACATCTAGAAAATATATTTTAGATATGATGGCAGTAAAGATTGGGGATGACGATGTAATGGCTGTATCAATATACCCAAGAGAGGGTAACCCTCTTTGGGAAGATTATTCGACAATAACTGTTGTTGAGGCCCTTAAATCTTTTTCAAAATACACATTTGATTATCCATATCACAAAGCAGTATCTGTTCATGCTCATAGAATTGGGATGGAATATCCAATGATTTGTTTCAATTTTGGTAGACCCAATTTTGATGGATCATATTCTGATGATGAAAAATTTGGAATGATTGGTGTTATCATTCATGAGATAGGTCATAACTTTTTTCCAATGATTGTAAATAGTGATGAGAGGCAGTGGGCTTGGATGGATGAAGGTCTCACAACTTTTGTTCAATATCTTGCAGAGCAAGAATTTGGTGAAAAATATCCAGAAATTATAGCTCCACTGGATAAATTTCCCTCAGATCGTGGGCCAGCTCAATTGATTACTGATTACATGAGTGTGGATCAAAACTTTCTTGCTCCTATCATGTCAAATCCTGAAAACGTATACTATTTAGGTCCTAATGCGTATGGAAAACCAGCTGCTGCTCTTAATATTCTAAGAGAAACAATCATGGGAAAAGAACTTTTTGATTTCGCATTTAAGACATATTCTCAAAGATGGATGTTTAAGCATCCAACACCTGAGGATTTTTTTAGAACCATGGAAGATGCCTCAGCAGTTGACCTAGATTGGTTTTGGAGAGGTTGGTTCTACACAACTGATTATGTTGACATAGGAATAAAGGAGGTTAATCAATATTTTGTTTCACCAGAACCAGGTGAGGAAATGTTGGAAATTATGAAGGATCAAGGAATTCCGAGAAATAGACTTCGTCCGTTGATATTTTTTGACAAATATGAAAATAATAAAAGTGATTTTAAGGATAAATCTCCGTTGGATAATTCAAAACTTTTGGGTAATTATTTAAAAGAGAATTACAGTCAAGAAGAAATAAATACTATCGATATACCAAAATATTATTATGAGATCATATTTGATAAGCCCGGCGGTTTAGTGATGCCGATAATTATTGACATTAAATATGATGATGGAGAAACTGTAAGGAAAAGATATCCTGCACAAGTTTGGAGAAAAAATGATAAAGAAGTAAAAAAAATTATTACGTCAAATAAAAAAATAGAAGAAATAGTTTTAGATCCAGAAAAAGAAACGGCCGATATTGATGAAAGAAATAACAGTTGGCCCAAAAAAGAAGACCAAACTGATTTCGATAAATTTAAATCTAATGTTAAAGGTTAAACATGTTATATTTTATTAGCGGAGCAGAAATAATATTCGTTTTTTTCATAATTCTTATGATTTTTGGTGCGGATAAAATTCCTGAAATTGCTAGAGGGATGGGTAAGGGAATTAGACAGGTTCGTGATGCAACTCAAGAAATAAAATCTGAGATAAAGAAAGGCTCAAAAAACAAGGGTATTGAGACTGATAAAATCACAGAGGATATTAGTAAAGTCAAGGAAGAACTTGACGATATTACTGATTCAATCAAAAGGGACCTTTAATTTTTATAAATCAAATTTAATCCATCTCTAACAGGTATGATTACATTATGAACCCTATTGTCATCCTTGATTAATTTGTTAAACTCTATTAATGAATTTGTTGCTTCGTCCTTGGAACTCTTTTTTAATACTTTACCGCTCCAAAGTACATTATCAGCGATAATCAATCCACCCACTCTCAATTTATCAATAATAAGATTGTAATAATTTATATAGTTTTCTTTATCAGCATCCAAAAAAATTAAGTCAAAAGTTTCTTTAATTGTTGGTATAATTTCTAGAGCATCGCCACAATATTGCTTGATTGAAACTTTTGTGTTTTTAAAATAGTCACTTTGAATTTTTAAGAGTTCCTCATTTTTATCAATGGTGTGAATTTCACCATCAAGATCAATACCTTCACTAAAGCAAAGAGCAGAATAGCCTGTATATGTTCCTATTTCCAAAACCCTTTTTGGTCTATATATCTTGGCAATCAATGATAGAAATCTACCTTGGATGTGGCCGCTAAGCATTCTAGGGTTTAGAATTTTTAAATGTGTTTCTTTATTTAGCTTTTTTAAATGTTCAGGTTCTTCTGAGGAGTGTTTTAACAAATACTCATACAATTCCTCATCTATAAATTCATTCATTTTTTTGGTCTAGCATATTCAAAACGTTCCAACAGCGAGGTTTTTGCATATCCGTCAAGCCCATTTATTGTTACTGTTCCTGCTTTATCTAGTTGAATCCAACCATCCTCATGAATAGATTTTTCATCAACATAAAGTGTTTGAATTGCTGCAACAACTAAAACTGTTTTGTTCTCTTTGATATCATACTCGTTGAGATATTTGCATGCAAATTTTACTTTTGAGCTTTTGACAAATGGGGCTTTAAAATCATCCAAGAATTCAGGTTCAAGTTTTGTAACATCAAATTCTGAAACTTCTTTTGGATATTTTGCTGAGGTATGATGTGCATCTGCAATATCCTTCTCAAAAACATGATTTACAGTAAAAAATTTGTTCTTAAAAATATTATTGTAGGTATTTCTAGGTACTGTTCTTGGTCTTAAGACAAAGCCAATCATTGCAGGATCACTTCCTAAATGTGTGATTGAACTAAAGATTGCAAGATTTGTTTTTCCCTCTTCATCAATGGATCCAATTAAATTTGCAGATTTATATCCGGTACAACTATTAATTAGATTTAATCTATAAATTTTTTCTAAACCCTTTATTTTTTCTAAATCGAACTTAATCATTCTAAATTTTTATTAATTTAAAATTATAAAATTAATAACCTAAATGGATAATAATTTTAAAATAGCTACAGTTTTTTTGTCCATGGGAATAATATGTTTCATAACATTTGAATTCATAGGCTCTAAAGTAGAAAAAGATGGAATTTTGAATGAACCATTCTTT
Source organism: uncultured Bacteroidota bacterium (assembly GCA_902526165.1). Taxonomy (GTDB): domain Bacteria; phylum Bacteroidota; class Bacteroidia; order Flavobacteriales; family Flavobacteriaceae; genus Eutrophosalina. Next base: position 11,192 of record CABZKA010000003.1, on the reverse strand, counting down.
TTAATACCAATTGGTTCAGTTCTAGTTATAATTTCTGTACTGCTCTATTTGTTATTTGCTTTTAAAAAAAAGTAAAATTGATGATTCAATACTAATCAGAAGATTGTTTACATCTTTCTTTTAATTCCCCGAATTCATCATCACTATTCAAATCATATTCCTCGTACTCATCCATAGTTTTATCGTCAATAAAAACCTTGACAGTTATGGGATATATGTATGTTGATTTGACTTTTACATCAGGATTTTTTTTGTACCATTCTTTTAGTACTTGTGATAGCTCTTTTTTACTGGAGATCTCAACAATTTTTTCATCAGGAAGTTTAATCTTTATTGGATACTGTATGTAATAACACTTCTCTTTTTTTGCATTTTCTCTTTTTTTATCCTGTTTACTTTTCTTTGATTTTTCAAGTTTTTTCCCTGTCAAATCAAAATATATATTTTCTTTCTTTAAACCCAAATCTTTATAATCTAAATTTCTCATTTCAATTTCAAAACCAAGATCATTTGCAAGAAGAGATCGATCAATAAATTCCTCAGGAAGTTCCTCATCAATAAATTGTTTGGAATCAATTGGAAGTTCTGTTTCTAAGACAACAATTTTTTCATCAGAGTTGATAATTGATTCAATTAAATCATCATCACTGTTAATTTTATCAACTTCACAGGATGTGAGTACAAGAGCTAAAAATGTCAAAAAATAAATTATTCTCATGATATACCTTTTTATTAAAATTAAAATATTTTTTTTAATTGATTTTATATTTATCAAAGTCAATCGCTTTTTGTTCCATTATCTTTCTAAAGAATCCATGATCACCTTTGCCTTTAACTTTGATTTTTATGAACTTTTGATCAATATTTAGAGTGTACTCTTCGCCATCTACTTTAAACATTACCAATTTAAAGTATGGAATAACAAGAGCATAAGTTTCCAATAGTACTCTAAAGTATATGATTATTCCATTTGGTCTCATTTCAATATTGCAATAGTTTAGATTATGATCTAAAACTAGAAGGTTTTCAATATCCTTGTCAGCTTTCGTAATCAAAAGTTTCCCTGAGCCAACTCCTCCTTCTTTAATTCTTTTGAAAAGCCCAAAAGGTTTACCAACAAGATTATTAATTTCTAATTCTTGTTTTTCATTTTTATATGAAACATTTCTTACCATTTAAAAAGATTATTCTAATTTCGATTAATATCTACAATAAGTGAACCAAATAACAAAAAATATTTTAATGATTAGACCATCTTCATTTGGATACAATGATGATACATCAAAAGATAATTTTTTTCAATCAAAAGTTGATAATATGAACGATAATGAAATTCAGTTGGCTGCTATTTACGAATTTGAGAATATGTGCTCAATTTTAAGAGAAAATGGAATCAATATTATTGTATGTGAAAATGAAAAAAACAAAAACTTATCTGATGACGTGTTCCCAAATAATTGGATCAGTTTTCACAAAGACAAATATGTGATTCACTCAATGTATGCCGAGTCAAGAAGAAAAGAAAAAAATATATCTTTTATTGAAACTTTGAATAATAATGGATTTAATTATAGTCTTCTAAATGATTATACAAAATATGAGGAAAGTGATATTTTTTTGGAGGGGACCGGTAGCGTAGTTTTAGATAGAAAAAATAAAGTTGCTTATTGTGCAATTTCAAAAAGATCTGACCTAGGATTATTTGAGAAGTTTTGCAAAGATATTGGATATAGTCCAATAACATTTACATCACATGATTCAAACGGAGGAATTGTTTATCACACCAATGTAATGATGAGTATAGGTGATGATTTTGTATTAGTTTGTCTTGACTCCATAACTGATAAAGTGGAAAGAAAAAGAGTAAAGGATTCCACTAAAAAAATGGGAAAGAATATCATTGAAATTGATTTGAATCAGATGGAATGTTTTGCAGGAAACTTACTACAACTGGGTGAAAAGGCAAATAAAATAGTTGTTATAAGTCAATTGGCTTTTAATTCATTATCGATTAATCAAAAAAAAATATTGTCCAGTGAATCAAAGATTGTTAATATTTCAATTCCAGTAATTCAAAAATGTGGTGGAGGAAGTGTTAGATGTATGATTGCAGAATTGATTTAATTTTTTAATTTCGCATGCTTCGGGTGATTAGCTCAGTTGGTTCAGAGCACTACCTTGACAGGGTAGGGGTCACTGGTTCGAATCCAGTATCACCCACAAAAATTATGAAAAAAATAATTTTAATTTTAGTTTTATTCCCCGTTGTTTCCCTATCTCAAATTTTTGAAAAACAACATCAACAGTTAATACTTAGGGGTGCAACACTAATTAATAGTACAGGAGCACCACCACTTGGACCGGTTGATATTGTTATTGAAAAAAATATTATTACAAAAATCCAAAATGTTGGTTATCCAGGGATTCCAATCAATGAAAATAGAAGACCAAAGTTATTAAAGGGCGGTGTTGAAATAAATTGTGAGGGCAGCTATATTTTACCTGGATTTATAGATACTCATGGTCATATTGGAGGAAGATCTCAGGGTGCTAATCCTGAATATGTTTTTAACTTATGGATGGCTCATGGAATAACCACGATTAGAGAGCCCGGTGGATCACTTTCCCAAAATCTCAAATTAGAATTAAAAAATAAGAGTTTAAAAAATGAGATAATTGCTCCTAGAATAATTTCCTTTTCAACTTTTAACTCGAGAGTAAAATCAGTTGATGAGGCTAAAGAGTGGGTTCGAAATAATGCAAAAGAGGGTTCAGATGGGATAAAATTTTTTGGTGCACCACCTGAGATAATGGATGCAGCCATTAAGGAAAATAAAAAAATCGGATTAAGGTCAACAGCTCACCATGCACAGCTGAATGTTGTAAAATGGAATGTATTAAATTCTGCCAGGGCAGGTCTAACTTCAATGGAACATTGGTATGGATTACCTGAGGCATTGTTCAATAATCGAATTATTCAAAATTATCCACCAAATTATAATTATCAAAATGAGCAGGATAGATTTGAGGAAGCTGGAAAATTATGGGCCCAAGCAGCAGAACCTTTTTCAGATCATTGGAATAATGTAATGGATGAATTAATTTCTTTGGACTTTACAATTTCGCCAACTTTAAATATTTATGAAGCAAGTAGAGACTTACATAGGGCGAGACGGGCTGAATGGCACGACGATTACACTCTGCCTAGTTTGTGGGGATTCTATGCTCCGAGTAGAATTTCACATGGTTCTTACTGGCATTATTGGGGAACGGAGCAGGAAGTTGCATGGAAAGAAAATTACCGACTCTGGATGATTTTTTTAAATGAGTTCAAAAACCGTGGTGGACGTGTAACAGCAGGATCTGATTCAGGATTTATTTACCAGCTTTATGGCTTTGCTTATGTGAGAGAACTTGAACTATTGAGAGAAGCAGGTTTCCATCCGTTGGAGGTGATACAATCTGCCACCCTTAACGGCGCAGAAACTTTGGGAATAGAGGATTTAACTGGCTCGGTAGAGATTGGAAAATTTGCCGATCTCATAGTGATTGACGAAAACCCACTAGAAAATTTAAAAGTTTTGTATGGTACGGGTGCTATCAAACTTGATGATGACAATAATGTTACAAGAGTAGGTGGAGTAAAGTATACAATCAAAGATGGAATTGTATATGATGCCAAAAAACTTTTGAAAGAGGTAAAAAATATGGTCGATTTGGCTAAAAAGGAAGCTGGTTATAAAATCAAGCAACCGGGCATTGAATAATCAGAAAAAACCACTATTCTACCACAAACTTCTTTGTTGTAATGACTCCCTCACTTGACAATTTCAAAACATGAATTCCTTTTTTTAGATTGTTTACATCAATCTTGTGATCAAAATTTAGTGTCTTGATGAGTCTACCAGAAAAGTCGTAAATGTTGGCATTGTAATTTTTATCACTATCACCCATTAATCGAACTTCATTCTCAGAGATTTTGAAAATTCTAAAATCTCCATCTGTTGGTAATTCAGGAATTATATCATTGGTGAAATGCAAGTAAAATCTGCCATAGCCATTGAGCTCAGAATTTGTATTTACTGTATAATCATTATCGATTTCAGTAAAGGTTTTTAGAGATCGATCCTCCATGTAAACAAGTGTACCAAGGGGCAAAGTATTCTGCACAACATCGATCGATATTTTTGATGATTTTGAGTCAATTGCCAAAGGAACTACTACATTATTTATTTCAGAGTAGGGCAATGATTGAATTGAAAATCCAATGCCATTATCATCATCAAGTAGTTTTGAATAAATGTGTGAATTTCCGATTCTAAAAACACCAGCATCGTAACCTGGGTCTAATCCTTTTGTGGATTGATCCGTAAATGAAATGAGTACGTGTTTGTTTTCAGATTGATCATCCATTTTAAGTTTGTAATAAACCTCTCTGTTTAAAACTTCAGAGTTGTTTGGTCCATTCAGTGGATCACCTGGGGGAGCAACACTACCAACAAAACCGATCCCTCCGTCATGTTCTTGCATTGCTTCAGTAAATGAAACATTTGTATCTGATGAGGCATACACAAAAAAACCATCACCTGGTGCCATTTTATCTTGGCTGTCGCCATCGCTTTGATTGTATGTGTCATAATTAGATCCATCCCAAGCGTAAACAGCAACATATGCTCCATTACCCAGAGCAGATGCATTGGCTGTTAAAAAATTATTGGTGGCATCACTTGAATCATCAGTCATATTTAAATAGGATGGAAAAGGATTTCCAACTAGATTCCAGTTCCCATTTGTTCCAGTCTCTGTTGTAATTCCTTGTGTTTGATCAGAATTTAACATAGTACCAGTGAAGGAAACTGTTCCAGAAGAGCTTCTCATAATTTCATACCCCCTTGTTGGAACAAGCTCATTAGCGTCTGTTGAACCTGTATCGAAAGTTACCCATCCAGCTCCACCAGCTTTGTCATTGTCCCAATATCCAATTGCACTTTTTCCTGAATTTGTAGCTAGATTATCATCAATATCATTAACTACTTCACCTGTCAAGGGTATCCCAATAAGAGTCCACTGACTGCCCACTAAATACTTTTTTAAGGTTATTGTTGGCGTACTTGCAGATTTTGCAATTAAACTTCCCGATTCATCTGCATCTTGTTCTATGTTTAGTGTACCACTGTTGGTCAAAGAACCAGAAACTGTTAATTTTCCATCCTTTGAAATAGTTAAAGTGGCTCCATTGTTAATGGTTAAGTTTTGTGAGAAACCAAATGTTGATATGAGTGAGAAAAAAACTAAAAATTTAGTCTTCATAATTTTCAGTTAATTTAAGCAATATTTTTTCTAATCGATTTTTCATCCTGTAAATATAGAGAATTCTGTAGACCCACTGGATATGACTTCTTTTCTAGTAATCTGCTCTTTTAAAAGCAAAAGATTTGAAAAAATATATGTTTTATAGATCTGATATTTTTTAATCACTTTTATTAATAAATCATAGGTAAATCCTCTCTGTTTAATTATTAACATTTATTTCACTGCTGACAGTGATATTAAATTTTTATAATTTCTAATTATACAATAAAGAAAATACTCCATAATTACCATGGTGAGAAATAGAACATGATTTGGTCAGCAAAATGTTTTTATAATAATAAACAGGTGCTCTGTTTGTTGTTTTTTTTTGTTCAATTTCTGATGCTGAGAATTTTGTAACATCTTCTAGTTTACTTTTAATCCTAATGTCTATTAATTCTGGCCTTACTAATTCAGTATATGCCTTTGTTGTTTTTCTTGTGCTTCCCAATGTAAAAATATAATCCTGAGTAACGATTGATGATGTGTAAAAAGTTTGACTTTTAAAATTTACTAATCCATCATTTTCTGAAATTAATAAGCAATCAAATTTTTTTGGGGCAAAAAAACGTAATTCATTTTGTTGAACGTAAACCTTGTAAGCAGCTTCTTTCATACTCCAAAGCTTCCAAACCAGAACAAAAGGATTTGATGCCGCTAAAATAAGTTGTTGCTCGTTTTCTGTAAATTGTTTTTTTAAAAAACCTCTTCTTTGCCAATTACTTTCTGATTTAGCAAGTGATAAGTCTATAATATCATTACCAATCAAGATTTATTTAATTTGGTTTCAATAATATCAATAGCAGCTTTAACCGAAAGCATTTTTTCCATGGATTTATTATCAATTTCAATATCAAACTCGTCCTCTACATCTAAAATAACGTCAACTAAATTTGCTGAGTTAATTTTTAAATCATTAATGAAATCAGTTTCTTCAGAGAGATTTTTAAAAGCTTCTTGATCTTGAATGTAGGGTTTTATAATTTTTTTTAAAGAAGTTATAAGTTCTTTTTTATTCATTTAAAATGTTTTCCTTAAATCAGTATTATTATTACTATAAATCTTAAAATTTTCTTAATATTTCTTAAAAATAATACATCCATTTACATCTCCAAAACCAAAACTTGCTTTTGCTATTATATTAAGTTTCTTTTTGAGCAATTTCGTGGGGATTTTTTCTTTGGAGATTAAATTTAAAATATCAGGATGTACTTCATTGCAATTTAAATTAGGAAAAATAAATTGATGTTTTAATTGCAGAACCGTTGCTACATTTTCTATTGAACCTGCAGCGGAAAGACAATGTCCAATCATTGATTTGAGTGAGTTAATCACTGGAAAATCTTTTCCACTTCTTTTTAGTGCTTTGGTCCAGTTTTCTATTTCAATAGGGTCTTTTGTAGTTGCGGTTAAATGTCCATTAATTGCATCAATTTCACTGCATTTAATATTCGCATCCTTTATTGCATCCGTTATACATCTTTGTACAGCTTCTGAATTTGGAGCAGTTAAGGTTCCTCCATTTCTCTGCCCTCCAGAATTAATATTTCCTCCTAAAACTTCTGCATAAATGGTTGCTTTTCTTTTCAATGCAGTTTCTAAAGATTCTAAGACCAAAGCTCCAGCTCCACTTCCAGGAACGAAGCCTGAAGCTAGCGCACTCATCGGTCTAGACCCTTTCTCTGGTGATTTGTTGTACTTATAAGTCAATACTCTCATGGCATCAAATCCACCCCAGATGTAGGCACCGTCGTCACTACAACTACCTACCAACATTCTCGATGCTTTTCCTGATTGAACACGCTCAAAGCCCATGAGTAACGCTTCAGTTCCTGTTGCACATGCCGATGAATTTGTCGTAACCTGATTTCCAAGCCCTAGAATCCCACCTAAATAAGCACTAATTCCACTTGCCATAGTTTGCACTACTACAGTACTTCCGAGGCGTTTTACTTTTTGATCATCCAACTTATAAATTGCCTCCCTAAACTTTTCTGTTCCAGATTTTCCCGTACCAAACACCATTCCCGAATTATAATCAGTTGGTGAGTTTTTATCAATTTTAAAACCTGCATCTGCCCAGGCATCCGTTCCTGCAATACATCCGTATAATATTCCAGCACTATCGAACCCACGCAATTGCAATGGGGTTAAGTATTGATTTTTCATTTCATCTGAAACAGATGGAACACCACCAATACAGCAAGAGAATTTTAAGTCTTGTAGTTTTTGATGAAACGTGATTCCCGACTTTCCTTGTTGAATGGCTCCTAAGAAGTTTTCTAAACCAACAGCATTTGGTGCCACAACCCCCATTCCAGTAATAACTACTCTATGTTTCATTATTTATTCCCTTTAACATCCCGGAAATAGTTCCTCTGCAAACCAACTTATTTTTTTTATTTAACATCTCAACTTTACATTTTAGTTTGTTAAACCTGAAATATATTTTTTCTGAAACCACCTTTACCCGTTCACTTGGTAGGACCGGCAAAAAAAAATCTATTTCGTTTGATGTGAGCGCTATTTGTGGTTTTTTTATTTCAGAAAACTCTTTTTTTAATAGGTAAATCCCCAAACAAACCACTCCTATCTGCGCCATAACCTCAGTTAAAATAACACCCGGAGTTATTGGTTTATCTTTAAAATGACCCTTATAAAAATATTCATCATTTTTAAAAGTATAGTAGCCTTCAGATCGATTTGCTGAAATGTAAGTTAGCTCATCTACAAATAAAAAAGGTGCCTGATAAGGTAAAAGTTGTATGATGGTTTTTTTCTTCAATCAATAAAAAATATAAATCAGTTTACTTTTATAATAAACATTTTAAAACTTTGAAATTAAATAAACTCTATTAGTTAATATGTTCACCTCCATCTACTGGAATTATAGTTCCATTTATCCAAGCAGCTTCGTCTTTTGATAATAAATATACAACGTCAGCAACATCCTCTGGTAATGTTAATCTATTGAACGGATTACGCTGTAAAGAATGTTCTTTAATTCTATCACTTCCTGGAATCATTCGCAATGAAGCAGTGTCAGTAACCCCTGCTTGAATACAGTTAGCTTTAATACCAAAACGTGCAAATTCTAATGCAATATTTCTTGTAATAGCTTCTAATGTTACTTTTGCAGCAGACACAGCCGCATAATTTCTCCACGCTTTTTTATTACCCTCACTTGTGAAGCTAACTACACGCGCATCTTTTGAAAATAATTTTGCTTCAAAAACAGTTTTCACCCAATCATACAAGCTAATTCCCATCGTTTGAATTGTTAATTCAAAATCATCTTTTTGTAATATTGGTGTTGTATCTGAAACCATAGGTTTTAAATTTCCTTTGGCAACACTATGTACTAATGTCTTAACTTTACCTCCATCTAACACCTTTTCAAAATTTTCTATAAGTTCATTCCTCTTTTTAGAAATAAAAGCATCCGTGTTATAACTAATAAAATCTACAGAATTTGAAGCAATTTCTTTAAAATCTTTATTTATTTGTTTGAGCTGAGATCGAGAGTTTCTATGAACGATACAAATATTCATGCCGTGTCTAGCTAATTTCTTAGCAGTGGCTAATCCCAATCCACTAGAACCACCTAAGATTAGTGCCCATTCATTTTTATTTTCAAACTCTTTTACCATTTTAATAATATTCTTTGTGCAGAAAATCCAGGTCCGAAACTAAGCATTAGCCCTTTTTCATCTTTTTTTCTGTCTCCATCCATAAATCTTTCTAGAACATATAATACGGTTGCACTTGACATGTTTCCATACAATCTTAAAACCTCTTTTGTATCATCTATATTTTTCCCCAGTGACTTGAATAAACCTTCAACAGTCTCAACTATTTTTTTTCCTCCTGGATGAAAAATTAAATGATTTATATCTTCAATATTTAGGTTATTTTTTTCTAAAAAAGGTTGAATAATGTTAGGAAAATGATTTGAAATGGTCTCAGGAACATTTTTATCTAAAATCATTTGCAATCCTGTATTTACCAACTTAAAGCCCATAATATCGATGGTATCGTAAAAATGATACATAGCTTCGTCTATAATTTTTGGACCTTGATCTTCTTTAAATGACGATAAAATAACACTTGCTGAACCGTCTCCAAAAATCGCAGCACTGACAACATTCGCCATTGAATAATCTTCAATTTGAAATGTTGCAGTGGGTGCTTCAACAGAAATTACAGCAGCTCGTTTATTTGGATTTGATTTTAAAAAGTTTTTTGCATAAATAATCCCCGAAATTCCTGCCACACAACCCATTTCAGTAACAGGAAGCCTAACAACATCCTGTTTCATTTCTAAATTATTAATTAAATATGCGTCCACTGATGGAATCATAATTCCTGTGCAACTTACTGTTACAATGTAGTCAATATCTGCTGGCTCTAATCCAGCTTTTTTTAAAGATTTTAACAAAGATTGTTCAGCGAGCAGTGTTACTTCATTAACATAAATATCATTTTTTTCCTCAAATGAAGAATTCATAAAAACTTCTTCAGCGTCCATAATCGAGTAGCGCCTATCAACACCAGCTGCTTCAAATAGTTTTAGAACTTTTCTTTGAAATCTACTTTCCTGACCTTGAATCCATTGTTTTACAAATGGAATAATTTCTTTCGTCTCTTTGACATATTTTGGCAGTTGTTTTGCCACTGATATTATTTTTACACTCATAATATTTCCAATTTCAGAAATAACTCTTTAATTGATAAAATCTTTTTTTAGTATCCATAAATAGCGAAAAGCCCATTTCCACTGAACTGAAAAATGAACATTTAACTCTTTTGCAATATTTTCTAAATCTTTTTTTTTAAAGGCCCTGAGAATTGATGTTAATCCATCTTCTCTAACCATTTCATTTTTTATAAAAAATCCTATTAATTTAAAAAGGTAGTAAGCCAATCGATGTCTATGTAGATCATTTACAACTATTCCAATTGTTGCTTTCTCAGTAATTGTTTTTAGAAATGGTATAAGTTCCTCATTTTTAAAATGATGTAAGAACAAGGTGCATAAGACAATATCAAATGATTGTTCTTTGAAATCTTCCGAAAAAACATTAATCTTTTTGAAATTAAGTTCCGAGTAATCTTTTGATAATTCCTTTGCATAATCTATTGCTGCTAAGTTTGCATCAATTCCTGTGAGTTTAAAAGAATAGTTATTCTTTCTTCCAAACTGGGCAACATCACGAAGAATATCACCATTTCCACATCCTAAGTCTACAATTGTGATTGTCTTATTTTTTGATTGATTTTTAAGAATTTTTTTAAGTCCACTGATTGTTACTGAATTACCACCCAATAATCTATTAATTGTCTCTAACTTATCAAGTGTATCCCTAAGTAAAACTCCCTCCAACGTGAAATCATCCATGATTTCTGTTTTTGTGGATCGATGAGATGTATCAACTAAAAATTCATATTGCTTTGACATATTGTCCATGTGTAAATTGAATCATTTTGGGTAATAAAAAAGGGATTGTTTTTAAAATTGAGTATGCAATCTGAGAAACAGTTTGATTTCTAAATAACCTTGCTATAAAATGTCCAGTCTTTAGTCTTGTCTTAAATTCTCTATTCCAATCTTTGAAATATTGTTTTTCCAAACCTTCTCTGGTTTTTATTTCTCCATTTAAAAATTGTAGAATCAGTATGCTTGCTAATCTTGCGCTAGTGATTGCCATTCCCATCCCATTTCCACACAATGGATGAATCATGCCTGCAGTATCTCCACACATGATAATATGATTCTCAACGGGCTTCTTGGTTTCAAAAGAAATTTGACTGATTGTTAGTGGTTTTTCAAAAACAGAGTT
>CABZKA010000002.1 GCA_902526165.1 uncultured Bacteroidota bacterium | reverse complement strand
CCACTTAGCACTCAAATATATGGCGACTTTGAACCAATGATGCAAATGCTTGTAGAGAAGATCAATAGTATTTTTTCAAATTGCGATGGGATTATGGTGAATTTAAAGATTGTAAAAGGAAATAGATTTAATTATAAGGCTGATTTTTAGAATGAAAAATCAAATAGAAAAGATGTTTAACTCTATTTATGAGGAGTATGATTTTATTAATAACCTTATCACTTTTGGACTACATAAAAGTTGGAAAAAAGAAATAGTAACTATTTCAAAATCTTTACAGCCAAGAAAAATTTTGGACGTGGCAACCGGAACTGCTGACATAGCAATAGCTCTTACTAAAATCCCAAATTGTGAAATTATTGGGATGGATTTGTCCTTGAATATGTTAAAATTCGGCGACGAAAAAATTAAAGAATTAGACTTAAATGAAGTGGTGAAACTTGAAGTCGGAGATGTGGAAAATTTAAAATATGAAAGCAATTTTTTCGATGTTGTAACAGTTGGTTATGGTGTAAGAAATTTTGAAAACTTAAAGAAATCTTTGGATGAAATTCACAGAGTTTTAAAAGAAAATGGAACTCTGATTATATTAGAAACATCTGTACCAACAAATTGTATTATCAAAACAGTCTATAATATTTTCACAAAAATTTATGTAAGATTAATAGGTAGAGTTTTTTCAAAGAACTACAAAGCTTATTCATATCTACAACAATCAGCTTCCAATTTTCCTCACGGAAAGGAGTTTATAAAGATTTTAAAAAACTCAAATTTTATAAACCCATCACAGGATATAAAATTATTTGGAGCCTCCACAATTTATATTGCAAAAAAGTAGCCGGCAAACAACTATCTTCATAAACTAAAATAAATTCCGTAATTTAAGGTTATGGAAAACCTATCTTTTGCATGTCAAATTATAGTATCAGTCTCAGTTTTATACATTTGGGTTTTTAGATATGACAACATCATTCTCGAATTTAAACACTATGGTTATTCGGATCTTTTAAGAAATGCAGTGGGAGCTTCCAAAATTTCAATTTCTGCAATTATGATAATGGGCATATGGTTCAATGAAGTTATCGTTTATGCATCTTTATCTATGGCCTTTTTTATGTTATGCGCACAAGCTTCTCACTTAAAAGTTAAAAACCCAATAGTCAAATTTATCCCATCATTTGTATTTCTTTTAATGTCTCTATTTGTAGCTGCATTTAATTATGGTCTACTATAATTAATGGAAAAAGCAATTATTCTATTCACAGGAATTTCATTTATAATTTATGGTGTAAACTCTTTCTATTCAAGAAGAATGATAAGTGAGTTCAAGAGATGGGGATTTAAGAAATATAGAAAGCTGATATCATCACTTCAAATTTTAGGTGGATTGGGTTTGTTGATCGGCTTAAAAATCAATATGCTTTTAATTGCATCCTCATTGTGTCTATCAATAATGATGTTTGTTGCAATAATTGTGAGAGTCAGGATTAATGATAATGTTGCTAGAATTCTACCAGCAATTACCTACCTAATGTTGAGCTCATTAATCTTTAATTATTCACTACAGATTGTCTAAATTTGTATTAAATAACATTCAAAATGTTGAAACATTTACCACTTTTTTTAACTGGAATTATTTCAGGACTGATAATTTATCAATCTGCCATGATTGCTCCCTCAGTTAATAAATTATTAAGTACACAAGATGCTAGCACTTACCTTCGTTTCATATGGCCTAAATTCTTTTTAATTATAGCTTTTTTGTCAATTGTCGGAGCTATTATAATACAGTTTTCAAATCAAGATCAAAGTTTTGCAAAGATTGTTTTTATTGTGTCTTTTGTACTAATGTTAATATGTTTTTTTGCAGTACCATTCATGAACGATTCAAGAGACTCTGGCAAACAAAGTTTATTTTTTATTCTTCACGCAGCAAGTATGATTTTCACACTTATTGTGCTTGTAATTAATTTATTAATTCTGATTTATTGGAAATATTAAACACATTGAATTGTATCAAAGTGAAAATTTTGTAACTTATTTTTCCTAAATAAAAATTCAAATAAATGAAAAAATTATACTTTTTAATTCTATCTATATTATTGATAGGATGTGCTAACACTGAACAATCAGTTATTAAAAATGATGATGAATTAACATCGAAAATAAAAGTCTTATTTGACAAGTATGTAGAGAACGATTTTGACATTGGCGACTACTATTCAAGTGATCTAGTTTGTAAAGTTAATAATGTTGAGTTCACGGGTCTGGATACTTTTATTACAGGTTTTAAAATGCATCATGATGTGCTTTACAAAGACATTAATATAGAAGAACTATATGCCCACACATGTTATTTGAGCAATGGAGACATCTGGTCCAACGCTTGGTTTACATGGAAAGGAACTGGTCAGACAACTGGAACTGAATATACAAACAGAGCTCATTTTGACTACAAATGGGAAGATGGAAAAATAGTTCAGTTATTAGCCTATTATGATGAGGCCATTGAGAAATCTGAAGCTGCTGCACTTGCGGCTACGCAATAAAAATTTAAATTCCCCAGTTTATTGGGGTTTTTAATAAATAGGTTACATGAAAAATTGGTTTAATTATAAAGGAACAATTTCTGGCAAAATATACCTGTTTAGAGGTTTGGTTGTAGGACTACCGCTTATAATAATCACAGAAGTTCTAACGGGTGTTAATTATTACGCTGGCGCTGTATTTTATTTTCTTTTGCTTTTTGCACTGTTTTCATTTAGACATAAAAGAATGAGTGCTGTATTTAAAGATAAAATTGATACTGGTAAAAAACTATTTTACATTACAGTTGCCATAGATTTAATTATAGCATTATATTACTTAATCGATGTTGAGTCAGGACTATCAGAAGAATTTTCCTACGTAGATCTAGGGGAGATACCCATTTTTATTTTTATTATATATATATTATTTAAAAATTCTGATATTAAGGAACATAATGGTTGATATTTTAAAAATCGTATTGTAAATAAATTTCATCTACATTAATTAATCGGTTTTCTATTTCATTAAGCTCGAGCCATTTAAAAAATTTTTGAAAAACATCCTTACTGATTTTCCCAAAACTTTTAGAGTTTCCAAAATATGGAATAGAAAACTTTAACGATTCAATTATATTAATTTTTTTATCGCTGTTTGGAAGATAATTGTATAATATTTCGGTAGATTCTTCAATATTATTCATGGAATAAATATAACCCTGTTTAGTGGCTTTTAAAAAATCATTTATTCCTAATCTGCTTACATTTATCAACTTTTCAGATGCTACAATAAGAGGGGAATAGGAGTATGGAATATCGTAATCTTTAAGTCTAAAAAAATTTAAATTTGGATTTTCAATACCTTCCCAGTTCATAAAAATCCAGGTGGAATCGTAAAGATTATTTTTCATAGTGTTCCAAACTCCCAATCTTTTAGGGTAGCTTATTTTAATATCGCCTTTTCCACCATCATTTTTTATGAGTTGTTTGACAATTTGATCTTCATATCGAGCACCATATGATGCGTATGATCTTCCATCCAAATCTCTAGGTCTTTTTACAGGACTATCTTTACTGACTACAATTGCACTAACATCCTCTTGAAAAATTGTTCCGATCGCAAATAGATTAAATGGATTATTTTTTGTTCGAAAACTAAGTACAGATTCGGTTGGGCAAAGTCCGAAATGAGCAATACCTAATTCAATTTTTTTTGCTGGCGAATTTTTATAATTATCATCAGCTGGTGATTGAATATTTAGATTAATATTATAATTTTCATAGAATCCCTTCTCTTTTCCAACTATAAATCCAATGTGATTAATATTTGGTGTCCAATCCAATGCGAGGTTAAATTCTATCATAATTAAAAACTATTTATTTAAAATTGTATGTCTTATAAAAAATTAAAATTAATTTTGTTTAATTAAAATTCAATAAGATTACGCTGAAATTTTTAAAATACATAAACATTTTTTTTCTTTTCTCTTCGGTTGTTTTCCTCTCTGCACTTTTTATGATTGGAATATTTAATTATATAAATCTTATACTTGTGATCCTTTATACAAATTCAATTATACTGATTACCATTAAAGATATTAATGGAATTATTAAAAGTTTATTGGTATTTATATCATCTGCGATATTTCTTTACATTTTATACGTACTATATATACATATTGGTCTAGGTCAATTTAGCTCCCAATTTTCAGCCTAAACAAGGCACAGTTTTTGTCATTATATTTAAGTATCCAAGTAATATAATCGAATATGGAAACTCTCAATGTTTTAGGTAAAAAAATTGAATTATGTAGCACCAATCCAATGACTGGATTTTATAGAAATGGTTGTTGTGAAACAGGACCAAATGATTACGGAACTCATACTGTTTGCGCAATAGTTAACGATGAGTTTTTGAGATTTTCTAAAGAAAGAGGTAATGATCTAACAACAGAAAATCCTATGTATAATTTTAAAGGACTAAAGAGTGGTGATAAGTGGTGTTTGTGTGTTTCCAGGTGGATTGAGGCTTACAAAGCTGGGTGTGCACCAAAAATAATATTGGAATCTACAAACATAAAAACCCTTGAATACATAACTTTCGAGGAGCTTTTAGATTACAAATATTAATCTTCGTATTTTTCAATAAACTCTTTAACATTCTCACTCGTTTCTTTTCTACTTTCATTAAAGTACTGAAACAGGTAAAGTGTAAATAAAAACAATAAAGCAACAACCAAAGATTTCATTATTTTCTCTTTCATTCAAGTAATTTTGCCCAAGATAATATAATTAAAATTGATATTTAGTAAATTTAGAATTTGAAAACAGCACTTTTTATACTTTTAGTTTTATGGGGCTTACCCAGTACATTTTTTAGAAGTAAGTTTAGAAAGATTGTTTATCAAACAGATGATTGGAAGATAAACATTAAACCAATTTTTGTCAAAGAAATTAAAGGTCTCATATTTAATCTTTATCCGAACAATAAAAACTATCTAAAAACTAGAAATAGCTACAGGCTATATTTGTTATTCTATCTATTAATATTCTTGATTTATTATTTCAATTAGTTTGGTTTTAGCAATTATTAAATTGTTTAATTATTGATTTATCAAAAACTTACGAATTGCAGTTAACAATAACTTAACATGAGTTTAACATTGATTATATTTAAATAGTGTTTAACAAAAAAATAAATTTTCTTCACTCTATTTTTTCCTCAGCAATAGCATCAACAGTTTTTCTGTTTTACCACTCTAATTCTATTTATAATTCATTAGTGAAGGAGGATGGGATTATTGAGTATTTAACTGCTATTTTTTTATTATCTATTTCAATTTTTCTAATTAAAAAACTTTTAGAAATGAAGGATTTAATTTCTGTAAATAATTTTGGAATTATAATGTTTTCAATCATATTCTTTTTTGGATTTGGCGAAGAAATCTCATGGGGACAAAGAATTTTCAATATTGAAACGCCACATTTCTTTATAGAAAATAACCTGCAATCGGAGACAAATATTCACAACCTAATGATTGGTGGGGTCAAGTTAAATAAATTAATTTTTACCAACGGTTTGTTTTTTATTTTCTCATTTTATTTTTTGGCAATACCTTATTTATACACTAAAAGCAACAATATAAAATATTTAATAAATAGATTTTCGATTGTTATCCCAAAATATAGTCAGTCCACAATTTTTATTATCTCAACAATAATTATTTATATTTTCGACCATGAAAGGGTTTCTGAAGTATGGGAATGTTTGTTTGCATTTACGATGCTCATAACATCAATCAATCCACTAAATAAACAAGAAATTTATAGTTAATTTTTTTCGTAAACCTTGAAATAGTCAAGAATTAGGTGGTTAGGAAAGGCTGTATTTCCCTCATCAACAACACTCAATAATCCATTATTAATTACCATACACATAGGTTGATCGGGCCAGTCTGCTTCGGGAACTTCAATCCCTTTAGTTTTTGTATGTACAAGCTCACCATCGATGTACCATTTCATATCATCTTTTGTCCATTTGAAACCATAAATGCGATGTTGTGCAGATGCGTTATATGTAGCCTGAAAGTTGGGCAAGACATAACTATCGTTATGGTTATCATTCCAAACACCATATATATACCTAAAATACATTTCATCATAACGGTTGGTATTAAAAAATTTACCAAAATATTCCCAAATATCAATTTCAGGTGGCCATCGTCTATTTTCTGAATCATCAATGATCCAGATTCCTGGCCAGACTTTATCACCCTTTGGAAATTTAGCCCTAACCTCAATATAAACATCTTTACTCGTACCATTGAAATTTATTTTCTGGAGTGAATTAATCCAACCTGTTGAATAATCAAACTCACGTGCCGGATCAGTTCCAGTAATTGATTCTTTTTTGTTGGCTAAATATAGTTGACCGTTACTTGTATAAGTATTCGCATCCAATACATACCCTGCATATTTATCGTTTAAAAGGTTCTGCCCTCCAGTTTGTTTATTCCAAATCATTCTAATGTTTGGGTTGGTATCATGTGTCAAACCTTTAGACCATTTTGTTTTATCAAATGAATTAAAGTCATCAATGACTACTAAATCAAAACCCGAGGGAACATGAGGTGAGTCTGGACTGTTGGTATTATTTCCTGAATTATCATCAATATTTGATCCTGAATCTCCACCATCAGAACATGAAAAAATAAGCAAACAAAAAACTATTAATTTTAACTTTTTTATCATGTAGAATCGCTAACTTAATAAAAAAAACATTATGAAAAAATATTACCTAACCATTATTATTGCAGCGCTTCTTTATTCGTGTGAAACTGAACAAAAATCAATTGGCATGACAACATGGTCTGATGATGGAAAAGAATATAAATTTTTCCTTGGGACACAAGAAGCTGTTGATCTTGTTATGCAGTATGATGAGTTTAGTGACTCTAGAGAATATCAAAAAGCTTTTGAGCTTTTTGCTGATACGGCCTCAATCACTTATTATGATGGTAATAAAGTAACCCCAACAGAACTGTTTGATTTTTTTAAAAGGAGGGATTCAGTTTATGATGCAAATGGAGCAACAATGAATTGGAATTTAGTTAATGTATTTTCGGTTGATATAGATCCAACAAGAGGAGGTGAACACGTAACAGCAGACTATGTTGTAAATTTTGATGATGGAGAAAATCAAAGTAGCTTTAACTCAATATTAAGGTATTATATATTGGATGGAAAAATAGTTTGGGTCAATCAATTTAATCAGTCTGTCATTGATGAGTAGATTTCACCATGAATAGAATTTATTTATTATTTCTAGCGCTCGTATTGGCGTGCCATACAAATAATACACAAAAAGAATTGGTTGTTTTGGACAATAAAGATTCTGAAGAAATAACATTTATTCTTGAACTTAATACAAAAGAAAATGCGCCAGAAGATGTCAAAAGTTTTACCCAATACCTTTCTGATTTTATTGTAGAGAGAGAGCCTTCTACCGTTTATGGATATTACATTTCGGAAGACGGAAAAAAAGTAACACTTATTGAACGGTATAACAATAGCCAAGATGGTATTCAACATGGAATAGATTTTATAAATGGCCCTAATTTTGAAAAATTCTTTGAAATATTTGAGATTGAGTCATTTATAACAATTGGAAATGCCACGGATGAATTTAAATCATGGACATCTGAAAATGGTTTCGAAATAGAATATAGAGAATCTATTGGGGGTTACGTTAGAAAGTAAGGGCTAACAATTATTTAGATCTTTTATATATATTTTGGTGGGTTTTATATCCGATGATAGTGTTGTCATTATCTCTCAAAACTTCAAGCTCCTCACCAAGTTTTTTGTTAGCGAGAACTCTTTTAAATAGGTCATTATCAACATTTCTATATAATCTCAAGTAAGGCTCGTCTGATGGTAAAGAAACTAAAGCAATGTGGTCTCCCCAAGACTGGACATAAGTTTCTCCGACCCATGGCTGAGTATTATAAGATCCTGTTAGTTCTTTAAACTTACTTATTTCCGTACCCTTAAATGTTTTTACTTTTGATAAAATTTCATGAATTCCTTTAATATACTTTGTTGGGCTTGTACCACCAGAATTAATCATAACTGAATAGGCAATTTTTTTATCTGGATTTATAATAAGTTGAGATCTATAGCCTGGACATGACCCCCCATGACCAACCCAAGTCTCATTATCAAAATCTAAAATCCTGAAACCTAATCCATACTTAACATCATCAAACCAATAAATTTTATGCATCTCTTTAATAGTTTCAGGCATTAGTATATCCTTCTCTGAACCATCGTATAATTTCATTTGCCACCTAGCAAACTTTGCAATATCACCAACAGTCGAAGTAAAGCCTGCAGCAGCTTCAATCCCATTTGCATTAAAAAAATTAACCTTTTCTCTTTTTCCATTTCTCATTAATGAAGAAAACCCAATACTTAGTGAGTTGCCATAATCATCCTTTGACATAAATGTTTTTGTATCCATCATTGAAAGAGGAATTAATATTTTATTATTGATGTATTCAGAATATGGAACACCAGAAACTTCCTCAACGACATATCCAAGAAGACTAAGCCCTAGATTACTGTATTGGTAATACTTTGAAGGTGGATAAAGCATTTTTTGATTTCCTAACTCGTTGATAACATCTTGTTTTGATGGGAATGGAAATTCTGGCCCTGACCAATAAGGGTGGTTAGACTCTCTAGGTAATCCTGCTGAATGGGAAAGTATAGATTTGATAGTAATAGCATTCGAATTACCAAAACTATTTGAGATATTAAACCATGGTAAATGTTTTTTGATTGGATCATCAATGCTAATTTTCCCTGCGTCTACAAGTTGCATGATAGCTACGGATGTGAATAATTTTGAGATTGAACAAATACTAAATTTATTGTCATTTTTCATTTGCTTTATACCATCTGATGTTCCAAAAGAACCAATCCATTTGGTTTCATTATCATCAGTTATTATTGCAGTAAGCCCTGTAATTTGTTCATAATCTTTTTGTGCTTCTAGCCAATAATCAATTAGCTCAAATGCTTCAGTATAATCTTTATTTTCAAATGAAATACCGGAATGTTCAATGATCTCCCCCGATCTAGGTTGTTCGTTAGGAAAATTTTTGATATCAAATTTCGGAGTATCATTTTTACACGCAAAAGCAATAAACAATAGAATTAGATATGTGACTATTTGATTCATTTTATAAAATTGAAAGTTGAGAATATTTTCAACAAATTAATCATAAATTAAGAGATAACCATTTTTCAATTCTAATATTAAACTTTTATAATTATTGCTGTTGTTGTTGAATCATCTGGAGATTTTTTTGATAACTATTTATATTATTAGCAGATTTTTCTTTTTTTATTGCACTTTCTTCCTCAAAATAATTTAAGTCAGTCCTTATTGGATTTGTATCTAACTCAACCTTGACATCCATTAACTGAGTCTCATTACCTTTGTATACACCTTTGACTGGCGAGCAATCATTATAATTTCTACCAACAGCCAACTTTATATGATAGATATCCGCAATACAATTATTGGTTGGGTCTAAACCTATCCACCCATAATTAGGAATAAATACCTCTACCCAAGCATGTGTCGCTGAAGTTCCCCTGAACCTTCCCGTAGCAAATACATAACCACTTACATATCTACAAGGAATTTGAGCAATTCTACATAGTTCAATTAAAACATTTGTGAAGTCTTGACAAACACCAGCCTTACTTTCCCAAACTTCATCAGTTTTGGTAAAAACATTGGTAACCCCCTTTTTATATTTATAATTCTTATTTATATGCTCACATAAATTTTGAGATACATTTAAGGGTGAAGCGTTTTCTGATTTAA
This sequence comes from uncultured Bacteroidota bacterium, assembly GCA_902526165.1. Lineage (GTDB taxonomy): Bacteria > Bacteroidota > Bacteroidia > Flavobacteriales > Flavobacteriaceae > Eutrophosalina. The sequence continues at coordinate 98,017 of CABZKA010000002.1, read as the reverse complement.
TAGTTTTTACAAGTTTAATAGCATTATCTAAATTTCTAAAAGAACTTATTTTTAAAAAAGGTAAAAAGTCTATAGAATTCTTCAGGCTTTTTAATGTTTCCCATTGAGTTGAAATATCTACAATATCCTCAGGCATAATTATTCTTGTTTTCATAATTTCTGCCTCAGACAAAATCATTAAATATTTGTGAGGAGGTAAATGATTAAAATAACCCACCATATTATTATAATCATCCAAATAAGTTGATATTGTTGGGTTTCCAGATACTGTAATTTTATGATTTATGATTTGCTGAGTATTTTCATTGTACGGATATAAATGAATTTTATTACTACTCTCGCTGACGTTATTAGAGTATTTATATGTTGTAAAGTGTTTTAAAAAGAATTTTTTCATGAAATAATTTGGTAAAAATAAACTTTATTAATCTCATTAGATATATCATTTAGTTGCAATTGAATTTCATATGCAAAGTTTTTCAAACCTTGTTTTTTAATCGAAACTAAATTTGAGTATTTCAATTGGTTTCTGAGTTTACCTGCCATGAAGTTTAAGTTATTTTCATGAGGTTTATTAAATTTTTCAAGCCTCATTACGTGAGTATAAAGTTTATTCACGCTAAATTTTATTGACCTGGGAAAAAACTCATTAAGAGATATCAGTTCAATTATATTATCAATACTAAAAATGGATTTATAGGTCTTAATATATAGCTGATAACCACCAATCGACACAAGAAGGTTCTTCCAAAAATATGATTCGTTCAAATTATTATTCATGGTTTTTAATGAGTCAACTTTTACATTTAAAAAGTCAATGCTTTGAAGAATTCTTTCTAAATATTTACCAACATTCATAAAACAATATGCATTTCCTCTTTCTTGAGTCACATCAGCAACACTGTAATAAATATGATGATATTGAATTAATTCATTTATAAAATCTATAGGATCTTTGTGTTTGAAGGATTTATAAAAATCTGGGTTAGAAATATCTAGGAAATATTTGTTAATAGACAGCCAAATCTCTCTTGAAACATGTTCCTGAACACTTCTTGCGTTTTCCCTTGCACTAGTCACCATATTTATTAATGTATTATTATTTGATCTATCAAATACCATAAAATCTATTATAGACAATGCGGTGTTTTTTTCGGTATGTTCAACTCCCATATAAGATTTCATAATAGTTTCCCAAGAAGAAAAATCTTCCGAATCTAATGTGGAATTATAGTTAGCCTTCATCAGGTTTAATAAACCGTAGGACCTTTCCATGTATCGGTCCATCCAAAATAAATTATTTGCAACCCTACTTAACATACTATTCTTTTAAAATCCAAGTATCCTTACTTCCACCGCCTTGTGAACTGTTTACAACCAATGACCCTTCTTTAAGAGCAATCCTAGTTAAACCCCCAGGGCAAACCTTAATTCCATTTGCACCATAGATTGCGAAAGGTCTCAGGTCAACACACCTAGGTTTTAAACTATCTTTTATAAAACAGGGAGAAGTCGACAGATTTAGAGTCGGTTGGGCAATATATTTATCTGGCTCTGATTTTATTTTTTTTATATAAAGACTTATTTCTTCATCAGAAGCATCTTTGCCTATTAGCATGCCATATCCCCCGCTTCCATCAGTTCTTTTTACAACTAATTTTTGAATATTCTCAATTACATATTTTTTTTCATCATTATTGGAAAGTTGAAATGTTTTAATATTATCTAAAATTGGTTTTTCACTAAGATAGTAAGAGATCATTTCAGGAACATATGTATATACAGCTTTATCATCTGCGATTCCAGTACCCGGTGCATTTACTATCACTACATTCCCTTGTCTATAACAATCCATCAGTCCTGCTACACCCAGAATACTTTCAGATTTGAAATTTAGAGGATCCAAATAATCGTCATCAATCCTTCTATAAATTATGTCTACCACTTTCAATCCACCAGCAGTTTTCATATATACCATGTTATTTTCGACAACCAAATCATTCCCTTCAACCAACTCAACACCCATTAGTCGAGCCAATGCAGTGTGTTCATAGTATGCAGAGTTAAATAAGCCAGGCGTTAGTAAAACAATTACTGGATTTTTTTTGTTGACCAATGACTTGAGCTCTTTATAAAGCATGTTGGGATAATTACTGACAGGCATTACTTTCTGTTTTGGAATAAAATTTGGGAATAACCTTCTGGTTATTTCTCTGTTTTCTAGCATGTAACTGACGCCAGAGGGAGTTCTTAAATTATCCTCTAAAACAAAAAAATCACCATTTTCATCACGTACTAAATCGATACCGGAAATGTGAGTGTAAATGTCTTTAGGAACATTAAGCCTTCTCATTATTCTGAGATAGTTTGGATTGGAAATTATTAAATCAGCAGGAATTTTATTATCCTTTAAAAAAAACTGTTCATGATAGATATCCTTAATAAATAAGTTTAAAGCCTTAATCCTTTGTTTTATTCCTTCTTCAATTTTTATCCACTCTTTATTATTTATAATTCTAGGAATAATATCAAAAGGAAAAATCTTTTCTACACCCTCCTTATCATTATAAACTGTAAAAGTTACACCCTGATTCAAAAAGAAATCTTTTGAGAATTCATGCATTTTATTTAAATCTTCAATCGAAAGTTTTTCTAAAATTTTAGAAAATTGTTTATACAATGGTCTTATACTATTATTTTGAGCATACATCTCATCATATTTTCCAAAGTAGGCTCTATTGTCGTAATTTGTTAAAGATGATGTCATTATCAACTTTAAGGTATAAAATCAAAAAATTAACTTTTGTAAAAAATTTTATTTTGAGGTAATAATTATGAAGTTTATAAAAATTAATATTAATAATTACGTTTTGTTTTTTTTTCAAAGCAAAATTTTATCGATTTGGTTCATGTAAAAAAACCTATTTTAAAAACATCAAATCAAGCAGACAATAAAATCATAATATTCACATTATGCAGTTTATGGGCATATAATTTTAGTGCTTCTTTCAATCTCCCCTGCATACTCTATACATGTGGGGAAAATTGAAACCTTCGGTTAGTTATTTTTAAATTCCATGATCAAAGCTGTGTGTATCAAGGTTGCGACCAACTTTCCATTAAGGTTGTATAATTCACCTTTCATGGTTACAATTTTTTTACCCTTTTTAATTATTTCGGCAGTTGCTATTGCTTCACCTTCAAAAAGAGGTCTATGATGAATGCTGTGTAGATTGGTCGAGTTTGGGTATATAGTTCCGCCAGCTTCATAAATTAAAAGAAGACTTGTCGCATCATCTAACATAGAGTTCATTTGTCCCCCTTGAACAGTTCCAGCGGGATTTAAGGTTTTGTCCGGAAAGGAACCTTTTAATTTTAAAAACCCTTTACGATATTCTATAAATTTAAAGTTGAAAATTTTTCCTGATCCGCCCTTATTTTTATGAAAGTCTAAATATTTTTCAATCTGTTCTTTCATTTATTCTAATACTGAATTTTATTATTATAATTATATCAAATTTAGCAAAGATTGGTTAGATTTATATGTTAAAATTTAATCAAAATAAAACATGAAAAAGCTATCAATTCTTTTCTTTTCCCTATTTCTTTTATCAATTAGTTCGCAAGAGAATATCAAGTATCAAAAACCATCCAAAGAGATATTAGATCTTGTTGAATATGAAAGACCACCGTCAATAGTGTATGATGACAATAAGAATTTTATGCTTTTTTTGTTCAGAGATAATTATAAATCAATTTCAGAACTTTCGGCAAAGGAACTACGACTAGGGGGTTTAAGAATTGATCCAAAAACCAATATTGGAAGTAGGATAACTTATTACAATAATGTTAAAATTCGAAATCTAAAAAATCAAAAATCTGAGATTACTCAAGTTCAGGGTCTACCCAAAAATCCCAAACTGAGTAATATAACTTGGTCTCCCAATCAAAAGATAATTGCACTAACAAATACAACTGAAACTGGTGTTGAACTTTGGGTTCTTGAACTCGAAAATGGGTCAGTTACAAAATTAACAGAGCAAAATTTAAACTCAAATATTGGGAGTGTGATTAATTGGTTTGCTGACAGTGAAAATATGCTTGTTAAAATGATTTCAAATAATAGAAAATCATTAATCGATACAAACCAAATTGTACCTGATGGACCAACTATATCAACAAATTTTGGTGAAAAAGCACAAAATAGAACATACCAAGATTTACTAAAAAATAAGTTTGATGAGCACAACTTTGAACAATTGTCAACATCAGCTATATACAAAGTTTCTATAGATGGATCTGTAAAAAAATGGATGGATGAGGGAATGTATAGAACAATATCTTTTTCACCAAATGGTGAATATGTTATGATTTCCCAAATCAATAAACCGTTTTCCTATTTAGTTACATATAGCAGATTTCCAATCGAAACAAATGTTTACTCCAAAGACGGAAATTTTATATCTAATCTTTTGAATGTTCCATTGATTGAAGAATTACCCAAAGGTTTTATGTCGGTAAGAACTGGAAAAAGAAGTTTTAGCTGGAGACCCGATAAAGGAGCATCTCTCACTTATGTTACAGCATTGGATTCTGGAGATCCCTCAAAAAAAGTTGATTTTAGGGATGAGGTTTATGAATTAAATTATCCTTTTTTAGGCCAAGGAAAATTTATACTCAAAACAATAAATCGTTTCTCTGGTATTGATTGGGGAACTAAAGATATGGCAATAGCTTATGACACTTGGTGGAACACCAGAAATAGAAAATCTTATGTGTTTAACCCATCAAACCCAAATATAAAACCGAAAATAATTTCTGATAGAAATTATCAAGACATATATAGTGATCCAGGTGTTTTTCTTCGCTCTAGAAATGAGTTTAACAAGTCAGTGCTAAAAATGCATTATGGAAATATTTTTCTTAGAGGACAAGGCTTTTCACCAAATGGTCAATTTCCTTTTATCGACAAGGTTAATACCAAAACTTTTGAAAAAACCAGGGTTTATCAGTCAAGCTACACTGATAAAATTGAAAGTATTATTGACTATGATCCTAAAAAAAACCAGCTAACAGTGAGTATCCAATCACCAAGTGAATATCCTAACTATTACACAAAAAAAATAAAGTCTGGGAAACTTGAAAAAATAACAGACTTAAAAAATCCTTTTTTGGAATTACAAAATGTCAAGAAAAAGAAAATTAAATATTTAAGAAAAGATGGAGTCGAACTTTCAGGTATATTATATCTTCCTTTAAACTATGATGAGGAAAAGAAAGATAAAATGCCAATGATTCTGTGGGCTTACCCAAGAGAGTTTAAAGATAGAAAAAGTGCATCACAGAGTACTAAAAATTCAAATGAATTTACATACCCTTATTATGGTTCAATGGTTTATTGGGTAACTCAGGGTTATGTAGTTTTGGATGATGCATCATTCCCAATTATTGGTGAGGATGAAAATGAACCTAATGATAATTTTAGAAACCAATTAGTTGCTAACGCAGAAGCTGCTATTAATGCTGTTGATGAAATGGGCTATATTGATAAAAATCGAGTAGCTGTTGGTGGTCACAGCTATGGTGCTTTTATGGTTGCAAATCTATTGTCACACAGCGATCTTTTTGCAGCAGGAATAGCCAGAAGTGGTGCTTACAACAGGACCTTAACTCCGTTCGGTTTTCAAAGTGAGGAGAGAAGTTACTGGGAAGCTCCAAATGTTTATTATACAATGTCTCCATTTATGCATGCTGACAAGATGAAAACACCATTATTATTAATTCACGGAGAGGATGATAATAACTCAGGAACTTACCCTATGCAAAGCGAAAGGTATTTCAACGCTTTAAAGGGTTTGGGAGCAACTGTAAGATTAGTAATGCTTCCAAAAGAAAGTCACGGTTATAGATCAAAAGAAAGTATTTATCATGTTTTGTGGGAACAAGACCAATGGCTCGATAAATATGTTAAGAACAAAAAATAATATTTTTAGTAAAAAAAAAATATTTAAGTTTGCAACCATAATTATGAAAATTACTTTAAACCATCCTGATTCAATTGGAGCCATAAACAGCTCTTTCTGTGTTATTCATTGTTTCGCGACACCATTTTTGTTTTTAACTCAAGCTCAAACTAGTTTGGTTGAGTTTTCTGGAGTGCCATTATGGTGGCAATTGCTTAATTATATTTTTATTATTGTTTCATTTTTTGCTGTCAAAAGGACTGTAAAAAACTCATCAAATAGTCTTGTTAAATCTCTCTTGTGGGTATCATGGGTTCTGCTGTCTTCTTTAATTTTAAATGAAGAGTTTGAGATTATGCACATGCCGGAGCTTTTGACATATTTTGCTGGAATATCTCTTGCCTCATTACACATTTACAATTTAAAATATTGCCAGTGCGAGGATGAGAATTGTTGTCCTCCCAATAAATAGGTCATAAACTTTGAGGTTTCAATAAATCATTAAGAATTTATCCAATAAACGCTCAAGTTTCAATTTTCATAATTTAATATTATCAAAAAAATAAATTTATTTTTAGAGATTTAATATTTATAAATACAGAATTTTAAAGGAATGATAATTATTAAAAATTTAATCTTATTTTTTAATGATTAGAGTCTTAAATAAATAATTTCGAAGATTAACAAAGATATATATTATGAAAAAATCAATTTTATTTAGCCTTAGTATTCTTTTTTGTATTTCTCTAAATTCTCAAAGAGGAGCGAATGCCGAATATTGGGTTAGTTTTACATATCTTCCAAAAAAGGGTATGGTTGAAGAATTTGAAAAGGCTGTTGCTGAAAAAACAGCAAAGTACAATGCGAAAGAAGAAGATGCAATTTTTGCATTTCAGATAATGACCGGTGGTGGTCAAGGTGCTTATCAAAGATGGGTTGTAAGAAAAGACAGATCTTTTTTTGATCAGGATAATGCTGAAGAGTTAAAATATTGGAATAAAAATGTCGATCCATATATAGCAGATAAGAGTGGCCAAAAAATTTGGCAAATGCTCAAGGGTGCAAGTCATGGATGGGATGAAGCAGGAACACCTGTTAAATATTATGTTCAAAATACGGTTGTAGTTAAAAGAGGAAAAAATCAAGACTTTATGAAAGTTCACCGAAGAATAAAACAATTTATGTCTGAAACAGAGTATACAGGAAATAGGGCTTTATTTAGATTAAATAGTGGAGGTAATAATCAAACTTACATGCTAATTAGCGGGTTTGAATCTCATGCAGATACATTCACAAATAATCTTCCTGAAGGAAAAAACTTTGTTGGTTTTTATAATGAAAAACATGGTGAAAATGCATGGCAAGAGGATTGGTCTGCTGCAAATGATGCCATTGAAATGTGGGGATCCAGCGTTGTTAAAATGATGTATCGTCCAGATCTTTCAAGCAAACTTTAAATTAATTAAATAATCTGGGTGTTTATTTACCCAGATTTTCATCAATCATATTAATTATGAATAATTCAGAAATCAGAAATGTCACTAAAGAAATATTAAAAGGAAAATATAAAAATGTAATGTTACCTTTTATATTCGCAACTTTATTAGTTGGTTTAGCCAGTTCAGTGGATTTTTATAACTATTCTTATGAAGCTAATGGTTTAAGCTATGACCTTACCATTGGATCATTAGCCCTATTTATCCAAGGTCCAATAAATATCGGTTTAGCAACATATGCACTTTCAATTGTGAACGAAAAAGAGTATAGTTACACTCAAATTATTTCGGCATTTAAATATTTTTTTAAAGCATTAATTTTAGTTATAATATTTACAATTTCATCTCTTTTTGGATTTTTATTACTATTTATCCCTGGAATTATTGTAATACTTATGTTTTCTCAAATTTTCTACATTATGGCTGATGATCCTGAGACCAACGTTATGGATATTTTTAAAAAAAGTGCAAGTTTGATGAAAAATAAAAAGCTTCAATATTTGGGTTTAAGTTTAAAGTATTTCTTGTTTTTCATTTTAGGAATTTTTACCGTAGGTATATGGTGGCTATGGTTGATCCCCCAAGCATACGTTTCATTTGCAATTTTTTATAAGGAACTTAAGGTATAAAATTCATATTTTTGCATAAGCTAACTAACATGATTGCAAAAAAACTTTTTTTATATTTTATTCTTCTGATTTTTATGGCTTGTGGAAGCTCTGATGACCCATCAGATAGTAGTGGAGACACTGGTAATAGTAATGGAGGCAATAGTGGTGGAAACAATAGCGGAGGCAATGATGACAGTAAAGATGAAACGAATTTTTATTTCAGTGAATCAGGCAATGATTCAAACTCTGGCTCTCAAAAAAATCCCTGGAAGTCATTATCAAAATTAAGTAACAGTGAGCTATCACCTGGTGATTCAATTTTTTTTAACAGAGGAGATTCTTTTTTTGGAGAGTTGGTGGTCAATGGTTCAGGTACCGAATCCGAGCCAATCGTTTTTACCTCCTATGGTTCCGGAGATAAACCAATTATTAGCGGAAAAGTTGGATCAAGTGGTGGTGGTGATTATCAACAAGCGATCTATATATTGAATCATGATAATATGGTTTTTGAAAATCTTGAAATTCAAAATAACCGTCAAGCACCTAGAACTAATGTGGACAATACCGACAGCTTTGGTATTCAAATACATAATAATAGTGATGAGATTTTAAACAATTTTGTTTTTAAGAATATGACATTTAGAAATGTCTATGCCATAGCACAAGTGGATCCCTCAGATCAGCAAGCATTTAACCAGTTTGAAGTTGCTGGAATCAGGATTTTTACTGAATGGAATAAAGCTCCTATTAATAATGTTTTGGTTGAAGATAATTATTTCACAGACCTACAAAGGTTTGGTGTTCATGCAAAGCATGCTATTGGTAACAATGCAAATGATAATAGACATACAAATTTTGTGTTTAGAGGAAATGAATTTAAACAAATTGGTGGTACATGCATACTCCCATCAAGAGTTAGAAACTGCTTGATAGAAAATAACATCTTTGATGAGCCAGGTGCAAAAACCAATTCAAGGATGATTGGTAGGGGAAGTGCAGTCTGGAATTGGTACAGTGTCAATACAATTATTCAAAATAACCAAGCTTTGAAAATTAGAGGAATTCTTGACTCTCACGGAATTCATGTAGATCACAGAAATGTTAACACATTTATTCAATACAACTACATGGAAGATTGTGAAGGAGGTTTTGTCGAAATTTTAGGTGGTAATGAGACCTCAGTATATAGATTCAATATTAGTGTTAATGATGGATGGAGAAGCAATCCAAATTGGACTAACAGCAATCATACCATTTGGCTCAGCGACAATATTGGTGGGCAGGATGGATACAATTCTGATAATAGTTACATATACAATAACACAGTGGTAATAAACAGAACTTCCAATCCATATCGTACAGCAATTGATATTCAAGCAATTAATACAAGAATTTTTAATAACATTTTTTATTCTATTAATGGATCAAAAATGGGCAATAAACAAGTCAATATAACTGACAACAATTTATCGATGTCCAATAATCTCTTTTTTGGGCAAGTTGATACCAGATTTAAAGATTATGATGAACAAGCAGTTTTTCAAAACCCAAACTTTTATGATGAAAGTTTAGATGGAGCTAAAGGTTATCAATTACTTGCAGGTAGTCCGGCAATTAATGCTGGAATTTCATTTTCAGGAAAATATGCTCACCCACCCATCCCAGTTGGGGATTCTGATATTTTTTCTGAAATTGAAGCGATACCTTCGGTTGGTTTTTTTGGTAGATCATTAGCTGTTAACTCAACACCAAATATTGGAGCAAATAATGCAAAAAATGGAGAAATAACAAGTTTATATAATTTAGAAAACCCGCTAATTAGAGATTTATTTAACAATCAAGAAATCCAATTTGAAAATGTAGATAATGAGTTTAATTATAGGCTATTTGATATCACCGGTAAAGAAAAGAAAAGTGGAATAATAAATAGTTCAAACTCAAAAATTCAGTTAGAAAATGGAGTTTATTCAATAATTATTGAAAACAATCATAAAAAGATTTCACAAAAATTTATTTATAGAAAGTCTAACTTATAATTATGAAATGTTTGAAATGTAAACACACTTGGACGAGAAAAAAATTGACAGAATTCATTTCTTTTATGGCAAAATGTCCAAAGTGCGGAAACAGGTTTGTTCTTAGATATTAAACTCTTTTGATTGTTAATTGTCAATTAAGTAGTTTGACTTAAATTAAAAAAATATTATATGGAATTATTAATTAAAAATTTAACAAAAACTTACAGCAACAAAGTAAAAGCACTTGACGATGTTAGTTTAAAAATTGGAGTAGGAATGTTTGGCCTGTTAGGGCCTAATGGAGCTGGAAAATCTACATTGATGAGAACCATTGCTACAATCCAATCACCAGACTCAGGTGAAATTCATTTTAATGATATTGATATCCTTGGGGATCAATTATCATTAAGAAAGGTTTTAGGTTATCTTCCTCAATCATTTGGTGTTTATCCAAAAATGTCTGCCGAACAATTATTGAATTACTTCGCAGTTTTGAAAGGGGTGAGTAATAAGGCCGAGCGAAAGAAACTAGTCAATGAACTTTTAGAAATAACCAATTTATTGGACGTTAAGAAAAAAAATGTTGACGGTTACTCTGGTGGAATGAAACAAAGATTTGGTATTGCACAGCTATTACTTAATGATCCTAAGATTATTATTGTTGATGAACCAACAGCAGGTTTAGATCCAGCTGAAAGACAAAGATTTTTAAATGTAATTAGAGAGGTGGGGACGAATTGTACAGTTATTTTTTCAACACATATAGTTGAAGATGTAAAAGAGCTTTGTAATGATATGGCCATAATGAATGGAGGTAAAATACTAAAGCATATTAAGCCTGTTAAAGCAACTAAAGAAATATTAGGGAAGATTTGGACGAAAGCAGTTAAAAGAGATGATCTTGAAAAAGCTGAACAAAAACACAATGTGTTATCCTCCAATTATAATGTTGATAATACAATAAATATTAGGGTTTACAATGAAAAAAAACCAGGAATCGGATTTAAAAAAACTGAACCACAACTTGATGATGTTTATTTCATCGCTTTGAAGGAAGATCAAAAAAAATAGTGTTTATGTTCTTTAATATTTTCAAAAATGAAATTAGTTATTGGTTGGATAGGCCAGCCTTTTATGTCTACTCATTAATCTTCTTATTTATTGCAGTAATGACTTCAGGTTCTGCAGCTGGTTTATTTGATTCAATTACTGTTACTGTTGGATCATCAAGAATCGTAAACTCACCATTTGCACTTTCCGGTCTTTTTGCCGGGCTTAGCAGCTTGGTAATATTTTTATATCCATCCATAATTGGAGTATCTGTGTACAGAGATTTTAAAAGTGAAATGCATACAATACTGTACTCTTATCCTTTTACTAAGCTTCAATATCTACTTGCAAAATTTTTTAGTGGAATATTCATTGTTCACGTAATAGTATTATTAATTGCATTAGGGATTGGACTTGGATTTAACCTCCCGGGTACAAATCCAGATCTTTTGACAGAATTTGATATAAAGCCCTATTTGGATGCTTACATAATTTACATTCTACCTAATATGTTATTCACAGGAGCTATTGTTTTTGGAATAGTAACATTTACACGAAATATTTCTGCTGGATTTATATTCGTGATCATTATTTTAATATTACAGGGTTTTCTAGCAAGCTTCGGTCAAGAACAAGAAAATAGATTAATCGCCGCTCTTCTTGATCCGTTTGGTGATATGGCCTTAGATTACTACACAAGATATTGGACAGTTGCAGAACAAAATGAACTGTATATTCCTATTAAAGGAGTCTTTATTTATAACAGACTAATATGGCTCACAATTGGATTTGCTGTTTTTATTTCTATATACAGACTATTCAGTTTTAGCCAAAATGCATTTACATTCTCATTTAGAAAGAATAATTCTGTAAGATTTACCAAATCTAATTTTGGAGGAATTACAAAAATTAATTTACCCAAAATTAATTTAAACTTTTCAATCAAAACTCAGTTAAATTTATTTTGGCGCCTTTCAAATATTGACTTTTTTTATATAGTAAAAAGCTGGCCTTTTATTTCAATAGTAATCGTAGGCTTACTTCTTAATTTAGTTGGCCTATTCGAATTAGGAAATATTTTTGGCACTGCGACACTTCCTCGTACATGGAGAATGTTGGAGGCAGGAGCACCATTTTCATTAGCAATAAATATTTGTACTTTTTTATATGCAGGCTTATTAATCCACCGATCAAGGATATCAAATGTTAACCAACTTATTGATACCACCCCAACTCCAAATTGGATTTTATTGGGATCAAAATTTTTAGCAATTATTAAAATGCAGATTGTATTACTATCATTGATCATGATCACTGGGATTATTTTTCAGACATATAAAGGATATTATGATTTTCAGATTGGATTATACATTTACGAGTTAATCGTACTTAACCTTATTTATTACGTAATATGGGCTTTGTTATCTTTTTTTGTACAGACTTTGATACCAAACCCTTACTTGGGACTTTTTGTTATGATTGTTCTTTTAATTGGTATTCCACTGACAAGTATAGCTGGTATTGAACAATCAATATTTAAATATAATCAAGGCCCTGGGTTTTCCTATTCTGACATGAACGGTTATGGTTCAGGTCTTCAAAACTATTTTGTTTATAAATTTTACTGGTTGAGCCTAGGAATAGTTTTTTACATTCTTACAATTTTATTTTACAACAGGGGATTATCTAGCGGTATAACGGAAAAGTTTAAAATTGCCAAATCAAGATTTAACGGAAAAAATCCATTTTTCTTATCACTTTTCACATTATTGTTTATCTCAATCGGTGGATACATTTATTATGTAAATAACATACTAAACGTTAGAAAATCAGCTAAGGAAAGAGAAATTGAAACAGTAGAGTGGGAAAAGAAATACAAAAAGTTTGAGAGCTACAGTCAACCCAGAATTGTTTCAGTAAATGTTAATGTTGATCTTTTTCCAAAATCTAGAAATGTTAGCGCTTCTGGTAAGTATATTATGGTTAATAAAACAAGTGATGTAATTGATAGTATATTTTTAAACCACAACCGAGCTATTAGTACTTTTGAGTTCAGTAAAGAAAATTCTCTAGTTTTAGAGGATACCATTTATCATTTTGATATTTATAAATTAAAAGAGCCATTGAGCCCAGGGGATTCATTAAATTTAGAATTTAGTGTAAAAAATCAACCAAACACATTTTTAAGAAATAATTCTCCAGTTATTTACAATGGAACATTTGTCAATAACTTTACGTTATTCCCTTCATTGGGTTACAGTGGTGGAGAATTGAGAGACGATAAGACAAGAGAAAAGTACGGTCTTCCTCCAAATAAATTAAAACCACATCCATCTGATTCAACAGCACTTGGCAATACTTACATTTCCAATGATTCTGATTGGGTAGATTTTGAGGCTGTTGTAAGCACATCAAAAGATCAAATTGCCATTGCTCCAGGCTATTTACAAAAAGAATGGATTGAAGATGATAGAAGGTATTTTCACTATAAAATGGATAGTAAAATTTTAAACTTTTACGCATTTAATTCTGCTGATTACCAAGTAGCAAGAGACAAATGGAATGATCTTAATTTAGAAATTTATCATCACAAAGGACATGAGTATAATTTAGATAGAATGATGAAAGGGATGAAAGCAGCCTTGAAATATTGTTCCGAAAACTTTAGCCCTTATCAACATAAGCAAGCTAGGATTATTGAGTTTCCTAGAACTACCGGAACATTTGCTCAATCATTTCCCAACACAATTCCCTTCTCAGAAACTTTTGGTTTCATAGCAGATGTAGACGATTCTGATGAAGGAGGCAATGACTTTGCCTTTGTTGTTACAGCTCATGAAATTGCACACCAGTGGTGGGCTCATCAAGTAATTGGAGCCGATGTTCTTGGTGCAACAATGCTTTCTGAAAGCCTTTCAGAATATGTTGCACTCAAAGTTACAGAGGAGGTAAATGGTAAAAATAAAATGCGTAAGTTTTTGAAAAGGTCATTGGATACATATTTGACTCAAAGAACTTTTGAAACTAAAAGAGAAAATGCATTGATGTATAATGATGGTCAAGGATATATTCACTATCAAAAGGGCTCATTAATTTTTTATGCTTTGAGTGATTACATAGGCGAAAGTCTTCTAAATAAAACATTGTCAAATTATGTTGAAAAGGTTGCATTCCAATCTCCACCATATACAACATCAATAGAATTAGTAGATGATCTGAGAAAGGTAATTCCTGACTCATTAAATTATGTAATTAAAGATATGTTTGAAACAATTACATTATATGAAAATAGAGTACTTAAGGCAGAATCTAAACAGTTAGAAAACGGAAAGTATCAGGTTGATTTTGAGTTTAGAGTGAGTAAGTACAGAAATGATGAAAAAGGAAAAATGTTTTATGGAGATGAGGAAAGAGACTCAATTTTTTATAAGTCTGATGATATGAGAAAGCCTGAGTACTCAGTCTACTTAGAAGACTATATTGATGTAGGGGTTTTTGGAGAAGATGATGACAATGAACTTTATTTAAAGAAACACAAAATTACATCTATAAATAACAAGTTGTCAATTATCTTAGATAGTAAGCCTGTTGAAGTTGGAATTGATCCTTACAATAAATTGATTGATACGAATTCTGATGATAATAGAAAGAAAGTAGAATCGCTCTAAAATGTCAAATAACTTTGCACTCATAACTGGGGCCAGTTCTGGAATTGGATTAGAAATTGCAAAGTGTCTTGCTGAAAAAAAATATAATGTAATTCTGACAGCGAGGAGTGAAGATAAGCTAATTGAGTTATCATCAGAAATTTCGAAAAATTATCATGTGAAAGCAGATTATATTAAATGTGATTTAAGTAAAATTGATGCACCGCAAATGCTTTATGATTTTTGTGAATCAAAGGATTATCAAATTGATATTCTAATTAACAATGCAGGTTATGCATTACCAGATTTGTTTCATGTTACCCCAATGGAAGACGAAGAAAAGTTTCTAAGGGTGCTTTCAACGTCTGTGATTGCCTTGACAAAAATATTTTTACCTAAAATGATTGAATATGGAAAAGGAAATATAATGATTGTATCCTCAGTCGCTGCATACGCACCTCCATCATCAATTCAGTCATTGTACGGCCCTGTAAAAACATTTATGAATAGATTTAATGAGTCTTTAAACGCTGTATATAATAAGCACAAAATATATTCAACAGCTTTGTGTCCTGGGTATACTGTAACAAATTTTCATACAGCAAGTGGCGTTCAAAATGAGATGGATAGTGTTCCAAGTTTTTTAAAAAAATCCGCGAAAAGAATTGCAAAAGAAGGTGTTGATGGAATGCTTAAAAATAAAAAAGTTGTTGTACCAACTAAAACATGGAAGTTTATTGTTTGTCTTTTAAAAATTGTCCCAAAAAAGGTTTTTGACGTTTTAAGCTCTTTTTTAGTTCCTGGAAGATATCAGTAAAATTTAATAACTTATAGGAATGAAAGAGTTTAAGTCAATTGGAATAAATTTAGATATGCTTGGAGGACTGTTAATTCTTTTGCTTCCCTTATACATAGACTCTGTCCTGGACTTTTTTATCCAAAATCTAAATATTATCATTCCCTGTGTAATTTTATATGCTATGTGTTGCATTACCTCTGTTAAGGTTAACAGGGAGGGAATAAAAAAGGAATTATACTTAGCTCCCATTACACTTAAAAAAAAGACTTGGAGAGAAATTAAACATTACGCTCATGTTACTGAAAAATGGAGTGGACAATACGGAACACAAAAAATTGAAGTATTGTGGTTTATAGATTTTAATGACAAAGTTTGCTTAAGAATACAGAAAAAAACAAGGAAGAACCTAGATAAAATCCTGGAGATCATTGATAAGTTCGAAGATAAGTACGAAATTAAATTAGAAATTAAAGACCCATATTTTATGGCATATGGGTACAGTAAGGTAAAATATCCAAATGAAAAATTGGATGAGCAAAAAGAAAGTGAAAATAAATGAAATTTAAATCTAGGCTGATTATTGCAATTGTAGTCACTATTCTGATGCTTATTGTAGATTATAATTCTTATTTACAAGATTTGACAATTTATGAGCAACTACATAAACTAGGTGATTTAAGTGAATCAGAAAAAAATAGTATTCCTATATTTCCTAAATGGTGGATTTTTCTAATTCCACTAGTAATTTTACTACCAACAACAAAAGAAACCTTACATTTATTTGGAAAAAAAAACAAATCATGAAGCATATATTTAATTTTAAGTTCGGTTTTTTCCTTTTTGTTGGGATTGTTTTAGGAATGATATACGGCCTATTTTCAGTGTCTAATAAAGTTTCAGAATCTGATGTAGAGAAAAAATTAGATGAAATTTTTCAGATTGTTGATAATGATGTAGATCGATTTAGTGAAATTGTGACCGAAGATTTTTTCATTTTTGAAAATAGTAAAAGATACAGCACAGATGAGTTTATAGATTTTGTAAAATCATTTGATATCATTGAATCAAAAAGAGATTTTAAAAACATAGAAATAGACACTGACTTTAACTCAGCGCATGTAAGTTTAGAACATCACGGGGAGTTTGATATAAATACACCAGACGGAAAGGTGAGATTGATTTTTGATTGGCTTGAGAGTACTTACCTAGTAGAAAAAAATGATGAATTAAAATTCAAATTTTATTTTTCTGAAGCTATTTTTGATACAATAGTGCCAATTAATTAATCTAGGTTTTTTAATAATTGTTTTAATTTTTTAATAATTATTTCATACCCTTTAGTGTTTAAGTGCAGTCCATCCTGTAAGTAGAAATCAGAGTTTATTTTATTTTCAATCATTAACTCATCATAAAATTCTAACTGAATTAATTTATTGTTGGTCTTACTTTCAGTTTTAATCAAGCTATTTATTTTTTCAATTTTTTCAATATCTTTTATTCTTTCAAATGAAGGCTTTATCGAAAGATTTATGATTGATGTATTTGGAAATCTTTCAGTTATTTTCTTGAAAAATTCAATGATCTTTTGGGAAATTTTTTCAGCGCTGTAGTTCAATGTAAGGTCATTACCGCCCAGGTATGTTACTATATATTTAGGATTTAAACTTTTGAATAAATCATTAAAGTTTTTGTTTAAATCTTGAACTAAAGCACCACCAAAACCTAGGTTAATTGTATTAAAATTCGAAAAATCAGATGCTAATCTTTCCCAAAGTCTAATTGTAGAACTCCCATAAAATACGAGTAGATTATTGGTGTCTTTTTTATTACTTACTAATTTTTTTAATTTTTTTAACTCACCCTCAAAGTTTAAATCTTCTCTAATTAAATCTTTGACCCAATTTTTATATTGTTCATTATAATCTTTTACAAAGTCTACTAATTTTGGATCATTCTCATCATTAATCCCATGATCACTCATCTTAAATGGTTTCATGATTTCACATTTGTAGGTGGTTTCTGATAAAAGTTTATCAAAATTTGCCATAATAATCGGGACAATTTTTGGCTGGGGTTTTAATTTAGTGGCCAATTTGAAAACTCCAATTTTAAAATCACCTGGTGATTCTTCGGTTTTTCTTGAAAATCCCTCAGGACTAACAACAACTCCTCCTCCTTTTTTCAGTTCATTTATAGATTTTGTATAAAAGCTTTTATTAAAAGCTTTTATTTGACTGTAATTTATGTTTGGAGGAATAAAATTTTGAGCAAAGACCCTCACATAATCAAACTTATCGTAGTAGTTAAAATGGTTTACTTCATCTTGCAATGAGCATCTAACAACCCTAGTCCCGGGATTAGCATAATACTTTTTCAAAATAATACTGCTAATAAAGTGACTATCAAGTGTTATTTGAAAGTCATCAAAAACAGAATAGTTTACATGATTATTTAAATGATTATAAATAAATATAGAGCTACTTTCCGTGGGTAAATGTTCCGTTCCCTTTAAAATAAATTTTACGTTGGAAAAAATTTTTGCAAACTCTGTACTACAAAGTTTTCTTATTTCTAAAACTGAGTAATCAGATGGGGCCTTTAATATAGTTGTATAAAGCTTCTTTAGTTGATCACAAAGATTTTTGTCAATTAATTTTTCTTTAGATCTCAAGTAATTTTTTTTAACAAATTAACCATGTCACTTGGCCCTTCTAAAAAATATTTTGCCTTAGTAGCTTTTCTGCCTACCTTAATAGAGAATGCCTTTTCTGGTAAATTAATAAACATATTTTCATCAGAAATATCATCACCTGCACACAATACAAAATCATATTCTTTTTCATTTAATAAAGAATTGACTGCACTTCCCTTATTTATATTGACATTGGTTATTTCAATTGCTTTGTCACCATCCATCATTATCAGGTTCTCTGAAATTAAACTATTAACTACGGTCTTGAGTTCAACAACTCTATCATTCGCAAGTTCAGGATCTGTTTTTCTATAGTGCCACACTATGCAATTTGATTTTTCTTCGATAAATGTTCCTGGTGTTCTATCTGTAAAGTCTTGAAAAATTGGAAGAAAGTTTTTCTTCCAATCACTATCCTTTTGTATTTTTTCTATCCATTTTTTGTTAAATTTTTTTTGGAAATGACCATGTTCAGCAAACAATATAATATCTAAATTAGAGAACCACTTCTCTAAAAATTTTTTATCTCTTCCGCTAATAATAGCAACACTTGTATTATCAATTTGAGATAAAGCTTTCAATGTTTCCAAAATCTCATTTTTTGGTACTGCCGCCTCAGGCTTGTGATGAAAACGTACTAATGTCCCATCATAATCAAGCAGTAATAATTTCTTTTTTGCTTTATGAAATTCATTTTGGATATCTTTAATTATATCATTTTTAATTTTAATAGTAGAAGGTTCTTTTGTCTCTTTGGACTTATTATTTAAAGCTTTAAAAAATGCATTAGCCCAGTATTTTACGGTATACCTACTAAGTCTTTTTTGCATAGTTTGATTTCTTCTAATCTGTTCATCCTTTGGCATTTTAATCGCTTTTAATATGCTATCAGCCATTGCATCTAAATCGAAAGGATTTACAGTTATTGCTTCAAAAAGCTCCTTTGATGCGCCTGCCATCTCGCTTAATATTAATACACCATCAGAATCAATCCTTGTTGCAATAAATTCTTTTGCAACCAAGTTCATTCCATCTCTAACGGGTGTAATCATTGCTATATCAGATATCATATACAAATCAATTAAATCATCAAAGTCCATATGCCTATAATAATACCATATTGGCGTCCAATTTACAGTTGCAAATTTTCCATTTATTCTACCAACAAATTCATCTGTTTCTTTTTTCAATTTTTTATATTCGGGTACATCAGATCGAGATGGAACACTTAGCATAACAAGCCTTACTTTTTCAAGATAATGTGGATATTTTTCTAAAAAAAGTTCAAATGCTTTTATGCGATTAATTACTCCTTTGGTATAATCAAGCCTGTCTATTGAAAGGATTAGTTTACTTTTATCCGAAGATTTTTTATGTAAATTCAATTGTATTTTTAGTTCAGATTGTTGTGATTTTTTTTGTTGTTTATGAAGTTTGGCAGCTTCACTAAACTTGTTGTAATCAATACCCATTGGAAACGTATTTACAACAACTTCCCTAGATCCTAAATTTACCCTATTAAAATCCACATCATATCTTAAGATCCTTTTTACTGAGCTTAAGAAATGCCGTTGATAATCAAATGTATGAAACCCAATTAAGTCAGCCCCCAACATACCTTCCAAGAGATCATTTCTCCATGGAAATATTCTAAAAATTTCAAATGATGGAAACGGAATATGAAGAAAAAACCCAATTGTTAAATCAGATCTTAATTCTTTTAACATTTTGGGAAGAAGTAATAATTGATAATCATGAACCCAGATAGTAGCATTTGGTGCAGCTTTTTCAATAATTTTATCACAAAATTTTTTATTTACCTCAACATAAGATTGCCAATCCTGTTCATCAAACTTTGCAAACTCTATAAAGTAATGAAATAAAGGCCATATACATTTGTTGGGTAATCCGTAATAAAATCCATCGATTTCTTTTTTTGTTAATTCTACCTCATCAAGGTTTAATTTTTCAAGTGATTCTTTTATTTCTAATTTGCTTTGTGTGCTTAGTTCATTAGACGATATACCAGACCATCCAATCCACAATGAATCTGATTTTTGATGAATTGATTTTAAACCTGTAGCTAAACCTCCACTTGATGATTGAAATAG
The DNA here is from genome assembly GCA_902526165.1 of uncultured Bacteroidota bacterium. GTDB lineage: Bacteria > Bacteroidota > Bacteroidia > Flavobacteriales > Flavobacteriaceae > Eutrophosalina. Next base: position 77,630 of record CABZKA010000002.1, on the reverse strand, counting down.
GAAAGAATTTTCTAATTTCGTTACGTTAACTGGTAATCTGTTAGAAACTATTATGTTTTTTCTCATAATTCAATTGCGAATTTATAAAAATGTAAAATAATGATTGAGGACAAGGGCTTAAATTACGGAATTATAGGAAATTGTAAATCTTCGGCATTAATAAATAAGGATTCTTCAATAGACTGGTGTTGTTTGCCGCAATTTGATTCTTCAGCGGTTTTTTGCAAAATAATTGACGAAAAAATTGGAGGAAGTTTTAAAATTGAGGTTGATAAAAGCTATATAATTACCCAACATTATTTAAATAATACTGCTATTCTCAAGACCAACTTTAGAAATAACGAGAATGAATTTGAAGTGTTAGACTTTATGACAAGATTTAAGCTGGATGATAAGAATTTTTATAATCCCCCAGAACTTCAGCGAATGATTCGACCCCTCAGAGGATTACCAAAAATTAAGGTATTATATAATCCTACCTTAGAATATGCAAATGGTAAAACAAAAACTTATAAAAAAGAAGATTTTATAGTCAGTGTATTTGAAGAAGCTAGTTATGAAACATTATTTCTATATACAGATATTGAAAAGAATAAAATTTTAGAAAATAAAGAATTTGAATTGGCTGAACCTGTATATTTGAACCTATCTTATAATGAAAAAATTGATGTTCCAAATCTAGAAAAATCAAATCTAGAACTTGAAAAAACAAAAGAATATTGGATAAACTGGTGTAAAAAAGGTCCTAAATATAAACTATATAATGATGAGGTAAAAAGAAGTGCAATTACTTTAAAGTTGTTAACCTTTGAAAAAACAGGTGCTGTACTTGCTGCTGCCACCACCTCAATTCCCGAAACTATTGGTGAGGTAAGAAATTGGGATTATAGGTTTTGCTGGATAAGAGATGCGTCGATGGTCATTAAGATCATTGCTAAACTTGGACACGAAAGAATTGTAAAAAATTTTATTGACTTCATAGTTAATTTGATTCCAAATAAAAATGAAAAGCTACAAATCATGTACGGAATTGACGGACAAAAAATTTTAACTGAAAAAAAGCTAGATCACTTGTCAGGCTATAAAAACTCTAAACCTGTGAGAGTAGGTAATGCGGCTTATATTCAGAAACAAAATGATATATATGGAATTTTGGTCGATGTAATTCATTTTCAGATTGAAAAGTTCAAAGAAGAAAATTACAAGTACGAACAACTATGGTCAATTGTAAAGTCTGTTGTTTGGGTTGTAGAAAAAAATTGGAAAAAACCAGACAAAGGAATTTGGGAGTTTAGAAATGAAGATCAACACTTTACCTTTTCAAAGTTGCTGTGCTGGGTAGCTATTGACAGGGCTATAAAAATATCAAATTTGATTAAAAAAGGGAGAAAAACAGACAGATGGATACCACTTAGAGATGAAATAAAAAATGATATTTTATCCAATGCGTGGAATCCTAAAATTAAAGCCTTTTCTCAATCTTATGGTTCTGATTTTTTAGATGCATCTGTCCTTTTAATGGAGTCCTACGGTTTTATTGAAAGTAAAGACCCTAAGTACATTGACACCGTTAAAGCAATTGAAAAAGAACTTCTTTATGATGGTTTATTATTTAGATATAAAAATAATGATGATTTTGGGGAGCCTAAATCATCTTTTACCGTTTGTACTTTTTGGTACATAAATAGTCTTTTTAAAATTGGAGAGGAAAGTAAAGCTAAACGTCTTTTCGATCAATTACTTTCAAACTCAAATCATCTAGGGCTATTTAGTGAAGATTTGGATTTTAAAACAAAAAAAATGCTAGGGAATTTTCCTCAGGCGTACTCTCACTTGGCATTGATAGAAACAGCCATGAACTTCAATCCTTAATTATTCTTCATTTCTGGATCATTTTTTAACTCCTCATCTTGTATCTTATTTTGACTGTAAATAACTGATAAAAAGCCAATCAAATAAAGGCAAAATATCACAAGACCTACAATAAAAATTACTTTATCATCCATTTCCTAATTTTTTATCATCATTTCTTCTTTGTCTTATTGCAATTGATAGAGCAAGAATGGATGGAACCCAAATTCCAACAAAAATTCCACTAAGTTTATCGCCGCTAAACCATAGAAAAACAGAAAATAAAAAAGATATAAAGGCTAGTATGATTGGGTAATATTTTAAAAAAAATGTACTCATTTAATAAAATTAAGCAAAAACTATGCAAAACCTAATTTCTAGTTTTTTTAAACTTTTTATAAACTTCCAAACTAATCAATACAACAACCAAGGCTAGCCAAACATAGATAAATATTTCGCTTTTATAACCCATCTTTTTGGAACAGTTTGTTCAATATTCCTACTTTCAATTGTGTACCACCAATTATTAAAGCAGCGGTTATAATGATTATATTTTTTATAATGTATTGCCCCTCTAATGTTGGTAAAAAAGGATTAGAATTTTGGAATGTGACTTCAGGAAGTATTACAAGCGGCAAAAAAGTGCCTGTCATTTGAAGAAAGAGAAAAACCATAGCGATTAAAGTTGTTCTTTTAAATAAGAAAAAGACTGCAATAAAGACTTCCCATACACCAATAATTATTGTCCAAGTTGCAGCATCAAGAAAAGGCATCCAATATACAGTATCAATTACAAGTTGCTGAGCTGGAGATAAATTAATAATTTTCAAAAATCCAAACCAAAAAAAAATTATAAAAAGAGGTATTCTGACTAAGTAGTCATTGGTATTGAAATTATACATTGATTTGTTGTTACAGTGAAGATAATACTTCTTTTTGAGATTTTATTGATCGCCTCAAATCTCTTTGTATATCTTTTTGGACAGTTCTTAGGTATTTCTTTCTTTTTTTATCTGAAACAAAAGGAACCGACCAGAATTGTTTTGTTTTAGTAAAGAGTGACAATCTCCAACCAAAAACAAAAGTATAAACACCCATAACAAGTCTCAGCTTCACTGAGTTAACATACAATGTTAAGACTGGTAAGGCTGGTGCACCGTGTGTTACATATGTCCTAACTTTTTTACTTTTTAGAAATGGGACGGGATAGGCATATGTCTTGGTGATGTTTACAAACTTGTAAGCAAATCCAGGCTCAAATACTTCATCGAAAAAAATTTCCATTCTTGGTGTTAATCTAAACCACCAAACAGGTGAAACTATATAAATTCTATCACACCACGTTACTAATTCCTTATATTTTTTAATTACATTAACACGAGGTCTAGTAAAAGGGTCACGATAAAGGTCAATAATTTCTAATTCTTCTTTTTTGGAAGAAATTTCCGTGCAGATAGTTTTAAAAATACCACTATAACAAAAAGAATTTTTATCAGGATGGCCAATTACAACTAAATTCTTCATTATCTATAAATTGCTCAAAACATGTGCCAATATTATTTGTAAGATTTTATGAAATCTAATCTGGAGGCAAATGTCACCCAGTTTTTAGGAAATTTTCTATATAGCCTTTGTAATAACATTTGATGTCCAATTTCTTTAACCCAACTTATCATACTTTCATCAGAACAGTAAAATTGAACTGTAAATGTAGCTCCCTTCATATTGCTTGGGCTTTCTTCAAAAGTAACTTTGAGTAAATCAACTTGATTGACATTTTTTGAAATTTCTGGTAGTAAAACCATATCAACGTGCTCTATCCAGCTTTTTTCGATTTCTTCCTCAACAATAAAAGTTATATTATATATATGCATTACAAATTAAAATAATCAAAACATAAACCATTTTATTTAAAATCAAATTATTTTTATAGCAGTAAAAAATAAAGTATTGACTAAAATCCTTTCTAATATAATTTCTAAAGAACTTAAAATATTTTATTTTAAATCTTTTAGAAGGAGGTCAAAAAGTTTAGAAACACTAGATCTGATCAAAGAATGTTATAGGGATCAAATTAATTTTTTTAATGATCATATCGACGACTTACTGAATTCGTGTAAAAAAAATGAAAGTAAAATCTTTATTATTGACAGCTTAAAAAAAATTAAAAATTTCGAGGGATGTAATAAAAAAATTATGAAATTTTTAGTTGCTGAGCTAAAGAAATTAGATGATTCAATCGATTTTGAGTCTGAAGAAATACAGTTTTTATTTGAATTTGAGGATTAGATGGCATATTATTTGAAAATTTGATAATAAAAATTTATATGAAACTAATTGATAGACCTTTGTGTGGATGTGGTAATACATCTAACCCCAATGGATATTGTGATGGCTCACATAATAAAAAATAATGAGCAAAGTCCTGGCATTTGGAGCAAGCTCCTCAAAAAAATCAATAAATAAAAAATTTGCTATTTATGTTGCTAATTGCATACCCAATGCAGAAATAAATGTCATTGATTTAAATGATTATGAAATGCCAATATACAGCATAGATAAAGAAGAAGAAAATGGTATACCAGAGTTAGCTTACAGGTTTAAAGAGCATTTTAAAAATTCTGATGCTGTTGTAATTTCTTTTGCAGAGCACAATGCGTCTTACACCTCAGCTTTTAAAAATATTTTTGATTGGATCTCAAGAATTGATAAAAACATATGGCACAATAAACCCATGTTTTTATTGGCAACATCAACCGGTGGTAATGGAGCAGTAATAGTGCTTGAAGCAGCATTTTCCAGAATATCAAGAAGAAATGATAATCATATTTCAACTTTTTCACTACCAAATTTCTATGAAAGTTTTGATGATATTAATGGAATAACGAACCCTGTTCTAAAAATAAGTTTTGAATCAAAGCTCAACGAATTTATTTCAAAAATATAATTAGTGGGTATTCGTATTTATAAAAAAAGTGATCAAGCAAGCGGAAGTTTCAATAACGGTGAAATTCTTGAAAAAAAACCGATTGGTTTCCCTAATGACGGAGGCGAATTAAAGCCTTATTCAAATATTTTCTATTGGGCCCACGCATGGACAACTCATGAAAAAAGTACAATTGGATTGCATCCTCACAGAGGTTTCGAAATATGTAGTTTTGTTTTGAAGGGAAAAATAAACCATTATGATACTAAACAAAATAAATGGATTCCATTGGAGCAAGGAGATATTCAGGTAATCAGATCTGGCAGTGGAATATCTCATTCTGAAGAAATATGTGATAGCACAGAAATTTTTCAAATTTGGTTTGACCCTGATCTTTCAAAAACTTTAACCAAGGAAGCGTCTTACAATGATTATAAATCAACCGAATTTCCTGTAAGCTTCATTAAAAATAAGGTTGTAAAAAATATAATTGGTAGTAATTCACCAGTTCAAATTGGTTCTGAAGGAGTTAGTGTAAATGAACATCTTTTAGGAATTGGAGACCATCTAATTGACATTAATGAAGGTTATATTCATTCTATATTTTTGATGGATGGAACAATGTCTTTTAATGGAACTGAATGCTCTGCGGGAACTTTTTTTACTGCTGAATTAGAAAACTATTTCCAAATTAAAGTATTAGAAAAAGTAAAACTTTTTGAAATTATATCGCCCATTAATCCAAGTTATAGTACTTATGCCTGAGAAAAATTATATGGCATAATACTTGAACAATTAGAATTATGAAAAATTTTTTTGTTATGATAATTCTTTTTAACTCAATTTCTTGTTCAGAAGAATACCCCAACGATAATGATAGAGACCAAAATATGTCTAACATAATTGAGTTGCCAGCTCTTCGTACTAACTCAAGTTTTAACCAGCCTTATCGAATTTTAAAAACAACAATTTCTGATCCAGCAGTTTTTGATAAAAATTATGGAAATTTAGAAATCAGTATTGGTTATGTCTTAAGATATTATTTTTACACAGCTATTGATCTTAACTCCGACAAAAACGAATTAATTAGTATGGACAGATCTACTTTTACAATGCCTGATACATCTGATTCAGTTGAACTCATCAGAGCTGCTATCTCTGAAATTAGTGACATGTCTTACGGATCTCAAGAGAATGATCAATTTATCACTAAATACTTTGATGGATGTATTGATTTAACGAAGGTTAATAAAAATTGCATTGCACCTACTGTTGTAGATCCTGTTTGTGGTTGTGATGGTTTTTCTTATAATAATTCAACTTTAGCTGAATGTTCAGGACTCCTCAGTTACAGTTCAGGCTCATGTGACTAGTGATGTTCTTTCCATTTTGTTATAAATGTAAAGAATAATCAATCCGAAAATTATACCGCTTATTAGTAAGATTATGCTAGTTAACCCAACTGCATTAAATGACAATCTTAGAAGTATCGTTGATATAATAAAACCGGTATTTCTAACCAGTTGTGAGTATCTTTCCGTGTATTGAAAAGAAATAAGTAGAATAAATACATCAACCAAAATTAATATTCCAAAAAATTCAACAAAAAATAAATAATCAATGTTTGGTGAGTTTTCTCCACCAATAAATACAGCCCCATACCAATCCAAAAAGCTAAAAATGCAAAGTAAAATTAGTGTAGGAATTAATAGAAGACTAATTAATTTCTTGTATCCAAGAAAACGTTCCAAATTTGTGTGTACAGGAAGTTGAGGTAAATTTTCTTTGAGTTTTTTAAAAAGATAAATTAGATAAAAAACAATAAGAACACCAATGAGGTCGTAAATTAATTGAAGATTATTTTCATTTAAAATCCAATTATCAGAAAGGTCTACTTCAGGAATATCTTTAAATATTTTTCGAATTAATATAAGTGACATAATTTCGAACTGCTTTGCTATTGAAGTAGTGAATGATCTTGGTAGATAATAAATCAATAAAAAAGCTTCATATATCAATATAAATGAAAAAGGAGTATAAATAGCTGAAATGGGATTTACAAACAAACTATCATTGAAAAAAGACAGGTCTATATAGCCCTTATTGTTTAGTAAAATAAGAAGTAAATGAATTATAAATCCGCTTGTAGCTAGAAATAAAATAAGTTTTTCAAATTTTCCTAAATTTTCCTCTGAAAATACCTTTCCGAAAATAATATTTATTTTTTCAGTCATGAATTTTATAATATTTTAAATTTAATATTTATAAATATTTACTAATATTACGATCACAAATATATAAGTTAATTTAAACTAATATTAAAAAAAGATGTCCTCCAAATTCAAAAAGTCAGATAAGTTATTGCTTCTTGCAGTATTAATATCTTTTGCCTTATCTGTTGGTTTATGGTTTAGTGGTTTTAAGGAAGAAGGTTTTTATGTAGGATTGTGGGTCCCCTCAATTTTGGCTTTTGGCTCCTACATTAAGAGTGTATATAAATAGCTATGGAATTGTATTTATTTATAATTGGTTTTTTAGTAAGTTGCCTAGTTATTGCTAGTGTTTTTCTTGTTAATAAAGAAGAAAAAGATAGATACAAAGATTCTGATAAAGCTAATGAAATCGACTATGATGGGATGGGAAATTATGGAAGATTTCCTCAAAAAAAATAGTCTATTTTTTTCTTGCAGCTATAAAACTCTTTACAAAATAGATCATTGCTAGGGTACATGTAATACACATTGCCAAGACTCTTAAAAGACCTAATCCCCCGGATTCTATTGACTTTGGCAGTCTCATACCTAAAAGAGCGAAGAGTATTAACAGAGTTAATAGCACTGCAACATGTGCAATAATTTTATTTTGTTTTTTAATTCCTCCACTACAAGCTAATAGAACAGCCCCAAAAGCTGTTGGAATTAGAGCTGTAACCGAGGATACTTCAATATAGCCCCAAATACCAAGAACGATTAATGAAATGGAATTTATAAGGTTTGCTTTGTATGCATTCATAATTGTTCAAATTTAAAAATTTATTTATAAAAAAAACGGAATTATAGCTTTTCTGTTTTTTGGGTAATTTTTAAACTTTCTATTGTACCATTCGTGATGATTTATAGCCCTTGGAATTAAGTTAAATGAAGTCCAAAGAAAAAAACTCAGTGAGGTTAGACTGGGTACAATCATAAAAAAACCAAGCCATTCAATTATCTCACCTAAATAATTTGGGCATGAAACATATTTAAACATCTTGCCTTGCGGAATTTTGTAACCCATTTTCTCTTTCCTCAATGAAATTAATTTGTTATCGGATGTTATATTAATTAACATCCCAACAAAAAAAACTAATGCACCAATTACAATATTAAATTCAAAAAGGTTTGTTTCTGGTACATTTAGATAAATGTGATAGCCATTAAACAAACCATTAACTATATTAAATGTAAAAGCACTTAGAACTATGAATATTGGTATTCTCTTTTTTTTAGTATTTATTCTCATAGGAAATATGATAGACCTATTGAAATAATGTAAAAACCAAAAAAAGGTAATTAATAATACAAATGGATTACTATCATTCTGCAAACTCAAGACGGGCATAATAATTAAAGCAGGGAGCTCCATAATAAACCACCCAAGTGAGTTGTCAATTAGAATACCACGATTCTTTTTAATGTGTCTTCCGTATGGTGCCTTTTTTTTTGAATACATTAAATAAATAAAGGTAATTAGACCTAATGTTATCCAGCACAAAATCAAAAACCTAAAATTCTCAAAAAAAAAATGGCTCATCAAAGAGCCATTAAATTATAAATATTTATTGAATTTCATTTTTCTAGGCTAACTATTGCTTTTATTAAATCCACAATTTTTTCTATTGATTCATCAGTCAATCCTAAATTTTTTAGATTTTTAACATGTTTTTTACTTGGTTCAAATTTTGATTTGTCATTGGACTTTATAAACCCCAATCTAATATTCCTGACTGAACTAAAAACTTCTCTAAAATTTTCTCTGCTAATTCCTTGCTTTCTTAAATATTCTGTAATGTTTTCAAATATTGGATCACCAACATCTGGTCTAGCAGGTCCCTGACGTTTATTAGGGCTATTAAAATTTGATTTGGATCGATTTTCGGATCTTAATTTAATTAATTTTTTAGCTAGATCTTTTAGGGCTTGCCTCTGCTTATCACTGTAGTTTTCTAATTTTTTGATTAATTCTTCTGAAATTTCCATTTCATTAACATACTCCATCATAACTTTTCTAACAAGCATCATTGAGTTTTGAATCTGGTCATCTTCAATCCCAATTTTTTTCATGTACTCTAAGACCATTTGTCTCATTTGTTCTTGGTCCTGAGTATAGGAATTGGTATAAGTTAAAAGCAGTGCAAGAATTACAATAAGTTTTCTCATTTTATGAATTTGTTATATATAAGATAATACATTAAGGTAAAGGTTTAATTTTGTAATAATTATGGAGATAGATATTTTTCAGATAGATGCATTCACATCAGAACTTTTCAAAGGCAATCCTGCTTGTGTTATGCCTCTTAATAATTGGTTGCCAGATGAACTGCTGTTAAAAATTGCTAAGGAAAACAATGTCTCAGAAACTGCATTTTTTATTAAAGAGGGTGAGGGTTTTTATTTAAGATGGTTTACTCCAGAAATTGAAATGGATCTGTGTGGTCATGCAACACTGGCAACCGCCTATTGTTTAAAAAATCATCTTGACTATAAAAAAAACCAGGTCATCTTTGACTCAATGAGTGGAGAGCTAATTGTAAAATTTGATGGTGATTATATACAAATGGATTTTCCGCACAGAAAACCAAAAAATTCAGAATTGCCAAAAAACATAATGGACTCTTTAAGTATTAAGCCAAACAAAGTTTTGAAAGCAAGAGATTATGTTTTGGTTTATGATAATGAAGAGCAAATTAAAAATATTGAAATTGACAAAGAATTATTCGACAAAACAAATTTGGATCCAGGTGGTGTTGTGATTACATCAAAGGGAACCAAATCAGATTTTGTTTCAAGATATTTTGTTCCTCAATGTTCTTTTTTTGAAGATCCAGTTACAGGCTCTACACACTGTTCATTAGTACCCTATTGGACTGAAATACTAAAAAAAACTAAACTTAAAAGTATTCAATTATCTGAGCGAGGTGGCGAAATGTTTTGTGAAGATTTAGGCAATCGGGTTTTAATTAATGGAAAAGCAAAGACGTATTTTAAGGGAAAAGTTAATTTATAATTGATTTTTCTCTTTCAGAACAGTTGTTAAATATACACCTGAAAAAATTAGCATTGAGGCAACGAAAATTGTTAGTGTTACTGTATCAGATTTTGTAAAAACCGCAAATAATACACCAATTATGGGTTGCAAATACATAAACACAGCAACCTCAGTAGAAGATAATTTACTCAAAGCAAATGCATTAAATAGATATGTCATAAATGTGGTACAAATAACTACATAAATCATTGGTAGAATTGCTTCTTGCGCTGGAAGGCTAGTCCATTCAACATTTAAAAACTGCTTAATTCCTAATGGAAAATTAAAGATTAATCCAATGAGAAAAAGCCATTTTAGTAGGGTGATTAAATCATATTTTTCTGCCATTGGTTTAACAATAATTAAGTAGTATGCATACGAAATACTATTTACAATAAATAGAAAATTTCCTAGCGGAATATTTCTGCCTATGGAACTATTTGTGTCAGCAGTTATAATTAAAATAAGAGCACCAATAAATCCTAAAAAAATTCCAAATATTTTATAAAAATTTATTCTTTGTTTGAATATGAAAAAAGATAAAAGCACTACAAAGATCGGGGAAATAATTATTAATATAGAACTGTTAACAGGAGTTGAGTAGTCCAGTCCTGCTATGAAAGCTGCAATGTTAATACTCATGCCAAACAAACCGCATTTTAAAATCGTAAATCGATCTTTTTTTTCAATTGGCGTACCTTTTATGAAAAGGCTTAAAATCCAGAAGATGATTGTAGCCCCCAAAACCCTTAGAAGTACAAGTCCTAATGAACCAATATAAATAGGCATTATCATTTTTGCTATTGTATGGTTTAATCCATATATAGTTGTGGCTGTTGTAGCAGCCAATAATGCCAAAACTTTAGTCCGATTCAATCCTTAATTTTTTTTGATAAGTTTAGCAATATACTTTCCAATCATATCAAATTCAATATTTACGGTTGATCCAACATTAAGTTTTTTGAAATTGGTGTGTTCATAGGTGTATGGAATTATGGCAACTGAAAAGTTACCCGGACCTGACTCAACAACTGTTAAGCTAACTCCATTTACAGAAATAGATCCTTTTCCTACAGTAATGTTTTCAGATTCTTCATATTCAAAGTTAAAATACCAACTTCCATTTTCCTCGGAAATATTAGTGCATTTTGCTGTTTGATCAACATGTCCTTGAACAATATGACCATCAAGTCTATCCCCAAGCTTCATTGCTCGCTCTAAGTTTACTAAACTTCCAATTACCCATTCTTTTACATTACTTTTTAAGGCAGTTTCTTTTATTGCAACAACAGAGTGTGAGGATTCTGTTGTTTCAATAACTGTTAGGCAAACTCCATCATGGGACAAACTTTGATCTATTTTTAGTTCCGATGAGATTTCAGATTTGATGGTAAAGACTATGTTGTTACCATCTTTTTTAATTTGCTTTATTTCACCTATTGTTTCTATTATGCCTGTGAACATATAATCGTATATTTACAGGCCCAAAAATACACAATATTAATAAAGGCATGTTAAAAAAATCAAAACCGATTATTGGAATTTCAACTGGAGATCCAAATGGAATTGGTATTGAAGTTATTTTGAAGTCATTGGCAGATAAATCCATTTTAGATTTATGTTGTGTTGTACTCTTTTCAAATTTTGAACTGATTGAGAGTCAAATACGTTCTTTTAATATTGATTTGAATCTAAAAGAAGTTGATGATTTTGATAGTCTTGATACAAATCATGTTAACGTTTATCCAATTAATAATAAAGAAATAAACCTTTCATATGGCAAATTAACCGCTGAGGGCGGGAAATACTCAAAAGATTCTTTGTTTACAGCTGTAAAAGCTATAAAGAATAAAGAAATTGACGCTTTAGTTACTGGTCCAATTAATAAAAAAAATATTCAATCTGAAGATTTTCAGTTTAAAGGTCATACCGATTTTCTTAATGAAAAATTTAATGGAACAAGTTTAATGTTCATGGTTTCTGAAGAAATAAAAGTCGCTCTTTTAACAGAACACATTCCTCTAAGTAGTGTAAAAGATCATCTAAATGAAAATTTAATTGAATTTAGAGTCAAAGAAGTTTTTAAATCATTGTCTAACGATTTTGGGATAAAAAAACCCAAAGTGGCCGTATTATCAATTGACCCTCATATTGGTGATCAAGGTGTGATAGGAAATGCTGATCAAAAACTTTTGATTCCTGTTTTAAATAAACTTTATTTGGATTCATATGACGTCAAAGGTCCTTTTGCAAGTGATAGTTTTTTTGGATCACAATCATATAAGAAATTTGATGCAATTGTAGCAATATACCATGATCAAGGATTGATTCCATTTAAAACATTAACATTTGGCAAAGGCGTAAATTTTACAGCTGGACTTGAAATAGTTAGAACTTCTCCCGATCATGGAACTGCTTACGATATTTCTGGAAAAAATATTGCTAATCATGATTCGTTCAAGTCTGCAATATTAACATCAATAGATATTGTAAAAAACAGAGGAAAAAATTAGTATATTCGCATTCCTGTTTCTGAAAAAATGAGTAAATCAAAAAGGTTTTCAATTAAGTTTATTGGTCTAAAAGACGGAAAACATAGTTTTCAGTTTCCGTTATTTAAATCGTTTTTTGAATTATTCAATTATTCAGATTTTAATAGTGCAGATATTATTATTGATATAGAATTAGTAAAAAAATCAACAATACTTGAATTAAATTTTAAAGGAAGTGGAAGTGTTAATATAAATTGCACACTAACTAATGAACCCTTTGAATACGACATAAGTTCAAATTTAGATCTACTTGTAAAGTTTGGAGATATGTACGATGACGAGAATGATGAACTTTTGGTTCTTCCTCACGGATCGCATTCAGTAGATTTAGACCAGTATTTTTATGAAATGATTGTTTTATCAATGCCGATAAGAAATGTTCACCCTGATGTTGAAAAGGGAACTTTAGACTCTGAAATACTAAATAGATTAAAGGAATTTGATATTAATAAAGAAAAAAATAGTAATTTCGACGCTCGTTGGGATAAACTTAAAGAACTAAAGAAGTAAATCATGGCACATCCAAAGAGAAAAACATCCAAAACAAGGAGAGATAAAAGAAGAACTCATTACAAAGCTGCTACATCTCAAATTGCCACTGATAAAACCACTGGGCAGGATCATCTTTACCACAGAGCACATTGGCATGAAGGTAAGCTTTACTACAGAGGAAAGGTGCTTGCTGATACAGCGGAGGAGAAAGAGTAATTATTTTAAAGTTTTTTTCATAAAATCTTTCGCAAATTTAAAAGCCATTTCCCTGGCCTGAGGATTACTTCCCAGAGTTACGCCTCTTTCAACACAAAAAAGAAATCCTATTTTTTGCATAAAAGGTGAAGACATTGGAAGTGATAAATAATTCATTAGAACATCACCATCTTCACTCAATTTAAACATACAATCTTTAAAGCTATAGCCCTTTTCGTTTCGAGTAAGTTCAGATTTACTATCAAATGAATGATGCGCATTTGGATAAATAGTTAACCCAACATTACCTTTTTTGTTTATTTTTTTTACGAAATCAGTACATGGTTTTGCAGGTGTCCAGTTGTCAATTTCACCAATTAAAATATGAACTGGAGCGTCTGTGAAATCTGTATTTTCTGGATCAACAAAACAGGGTGGGTATATAGGTAAATGTGATGCAAATGATACCTTTTTTGTAATCGCATTTTTTATAGGTAACCATGCTGAAAACAATGAGACAGCCCCGCCAAGACTCCATCCAGTAATTGATACTTTATTTTTATCAATATTTGGATGTTCTGACAACTTTTCTAAGGCTCGATATGCATCTAAGATCATCATGGCAGTTGTTACTTCAACTTGAGACCCCACTGTTGATTCAATGTCTCTGCTTTTAAAACTTTTTAATTCAAAAGTTGCAAAACCAGCTTTTTGATACATATCTAAATATTCGTAATGATGATCTCGCCAAGCCAAGCTTCCTGCAACACCTATTATTAGGGGATATTTTCGATTTGATACAAAATCTATTGGTAACGTAAGTATTCCATAAACTTCTTGTTTTTCTTGATTATCTAAATCGTTAATCACATTGCTCATTGCAAATGGATTGGCACTTTCAAAAAAAACTTTTTCTTTTATTTGAGCCGAAAGAGTTATTGTAAATAGAAAAAGTATTAAAAAAATTCTCATAGACTAATAGCCAATTGCAATACTAGCTCCACCATCACTATCTACTACTACATCTTTAAACTTTGTAACCATTCTACAATTTTTGCATTTATAAGAGTAGATATTACCAGTGAGTTTATTTGGAAATACCTTAATATGTTTGTTGTATGCCTCAGTATATTTCTTATGGTACTCTGATTTAAACCAATCAGAAAAACCAACTTTTTTACCATTTAGTGTGTTAAATTTAAAGTGACTATTGTCTTTCAAGTTTTTATCAAACATTTGATCAAATTTTCTTTGACCCCAAAAAGGAAATCTCACTCTACATCTTGGATTTCTACATCTCCATGTCCAAGATGCACTTCCATAGGAAATTGTATGATTCTTATAGTATTCTACAGGATTTAGTACGTTTTTTATCAAAATTTTGAGAAAATAAAGAGTTTTTTAGTTTAAAAAGATACTAAAAATTAAAAAAACAATTAAATAAATCAATAAATAGCTTATTATTTTAATTTTAAACGATTTTAGTACGTAAAACTTCAAAAAAAATCTATATAAAGAAAAAAACAGGCAAAAAAAGTAAATTATTTAAAATTAAATATAAAAATATATACATAAATTGATATTATTCCATAAAAAATACAAAATAGGTCTATTACTACACTACTTTATATATAAAAAGTCTTTTTTTTACTTAATTTATTTATAATTTCAGATCTTTTATACTTTTTTAAAAAAAAAAGACGATTTTGTTTCATTATTCTACTCTTTTTTTACGATTTTCGTCTTTCAAATACACTTTATTATGAATTTTAAGCAAATTCAACAACTAATTAAGTTCGTTTCAAAAACAGATGTCAACGAAGTAACTATTGAAAACAAAGACTTTAAAATCAACATAAAAGGAAAAAGTTTTAATGTTGATAAACCACCTAAAGGTGTTCAACAATCTGTAATACCTACTCAAGCACAACAAACTATTGTTCAGCCTGAACCTGTCTCCGTTGTTAATACAGACTCTAAACCTGTCTCTCAACCTGAAACGACAACTAATTTAGTAACCATTAAATCGCCAATTATTGGAACCTTTTACCGAAAACCTTCACCCGATAAAGACAACTTTGTCAATGTTGGTGATGAAATTTCAGAGGGTCAACCATTATGTGTTATCGAAGCTATGAAACTTTTTAATGAAATTGAATCAGATATATCAGGTAAAATTATAAAAATTTTAGTGGACGATGCTACACCTGTTGAATTTGATCAACCATTATTTGTAATAGATCCCAATTAAAAACCATGTTCAAAAAAGTATTAATTGCTAATAGAGGTGAGATAGCTCTCCGTGTAATCAGAACATGTAAGGAAATGGGTATCAAAACTGTCGCTGTTTACTCAAAAGCAGATGAAGAAAGTCTCCATGTTAAATTTGCTGATGAAGCAGTTTGTATTGGACCAGCACCCAGTAGTGAATCTTATTTAAAAATATCAAATATAATTGCCGCTGCAGAAATCACAAATGCTGATGCTATACATCCAGGATATGGATTCTTATCTGAAAATGCTAAGTTTTCGAAAATTTGTGGTGAACATAAAATAAAATTTATCGGACCATCACCCGAAATGATAGAAAAAATGGGAGATAAAGCAACAGCAGTATCAACGATGCAGAAAGCAAAAGTGCCAACTATTCCTGGATCAGGAGGTGCTGTCGACGATGCTGAAATTGCTTTTAAAATAGCAGTCAAAATAGGATTTCCCGTCATGATAAAAGCTTCTGCAGGCGGTGGTGGAAAGGGAATGAGAGCAGTATTTAAACGAAACGATTTTAAAAAGAATTGGTCTAGTGCTAAGCAGGAAGCAAAAGCTGCATTTGGCAATGATGATATGTATATTGAAAAGCTTATTCAAGAACCACGTCATATTGAAATTCAAATTATAGCAGATCAATATGGTAACGTAAGTCATTTATCTGAGAGGGATTGTTCAATCCAAAGAAGACATCAAAAATTAACAGAGGAAACACCATCTCCATTTATGATAAAAAGCTTAAGAAATAAAATGGGAAATGCCGCAGTGAAAGCTGCAAAATTTATTGATTATGAAGGAGTTGGAACTATAGAGTTTCTAGTTGATAGTCAAAGAAATTTTTACTTTATGGAAATGAATACCAGAATTCAGGTTGAACATCCGATTACTGAACAAGTTATTGATTATGATTTAATCAAAGAACAAATTAAGGTCGCTGCTGGGGCCAAGGTATCGGGGAAACCCTACTTTCCAAAACTTCATTCAATTGAATGTAGAATTAATGCTGAAGATCCAGAAAATAACTTTAGACCGTCACCAGGATTGATAACAAACTTGCATTTACCGGGAGGTCACGGTATACGTGTTGATACGCATGTTTACAGTGGTTACACAATATCACCAAATTATGACTCAATGATTGCTAAAATAATAACGACTGATCAAAAGCGGTCTGAAGCAATTAATAAAATGCGAAGAGCACTCGACGAATTTGTCATTGAAGGCATAAAAACAACAATCCCATTTCACAGAAAGTTAATGGATAATGAAAATTATTTAAAAGGAGACTATACCACAAAATTTATGGAGGATTTTGAATTTTAATTTATAAATCCTTTCTCTATAAGTAGTTTCATTATTTGTACAGTATTAGTTGCCGCTCCCTTTCTCAAATTATCAGATACTACCCACATATTTAAACTATTCTCACAGGAATTATCCCTTCTAACTCTTCCAACATAAACATCATCTTTTCCCTGTGAACTTAAAGGCATTGGATAAAGATTTTTAGATGGATTATCTTCTAAAATGACACCTTTAGAATTTTTTATCACATTTTTTATGTCATCAATTTTAAATTGATTCTCTAAAGTTAAATTTATTGATTCACTGTGCCCACCAGAAATTGGTAATCTTACAGCAGTTGCAGTTATTGATATATTGGAATCAAGTATTTTGTTAGTTTCATTAATCAACTTCATTTCTTCTTTGGTATAACCATTTTTTTCAAATTCATCACAATGAGGAATAGCATTCTTATGAATTTGATAGGGATAAACTTTTTCAGTTTCAAAACCATTTTGTTCCCCCTCTAATTGAGCAATTGCCTTTCTGCCATTTCCGGAGATAGATTGATATGTTGATACAATAATTCTTAAAATATTATACTTCGCATGAATAGAATGAATTGCCAAAACCATTTGTATAGTTGAACAATTTGGATTTGGTATTATTTTATCATTTTTTTCTAAGATATGACCATTGATTTCTGGTACTATCAGTTTTTTTGTTTCATCCATTCTCCAAGCTGAGGAATTATCAATTACGTAAATTCCTTTAGCAACAAAAATCGGAGCCCACTTTAATGATAATTCTTTTCCAGCACTGAAAATTGCAACATCAATTTCTTTTTCTAAGGAATTTTCAATGGAAATTATTGTAATCTCTTGATCACGAAAATTTATGCTTTTTCCAATAGATTTTTTTGATGCAATCGCATAAATTTTATCAAAATCAAATTCAAATTTTTCTAGTATTTCTAAAATTACTTGACCAACTAGACCTGTAGCCCCAACTATTGCGATGTTCATAATTCAAATTTAATTTAAAATTATTTTATAAAAATTCTTTTTATTCTATTCGATAGTGAGGTTAATACCTCATAAGAGATTGAACTATTTTGTTTTGCAAGTTGATCTGCATTTTGACTATTAGAATCAATTATAATTACTTCATCACCTTCTGCACATTTAATTTTTGAAATATCAACCATCAACATATCCATACATACATTTCCAATTATTTGGGCTTTCATTCCATTAATGATAAAACTTGCTCTACCATTTCCAAAACTTCTGCTGATGCCATCTGCATGTCCAATTGGAATAATTCCAACTCTAATATCTTTTGTTGCAATGAATCCTCTGTTATAACCAACTGAATCTCCTTTTTTAATTTCATGGACTTGTGAAATAATAGACTTTAAACTTAAAACTGGTTTAAAAAACTTCTCATATTTATCATCATTTCCATACCCATATAACCCAATGCCAGTTCTTACCATATCGTATTGAAACTTGCTATAATTCATAACACCAGATGTATTTAGTAGATGTTTCTTAAAGTTCACCTGAAAAATAGTTGACATTTTTTTAGATATTTTTTCAAATAATTTAATCTGATTCTGAGTAAAGTCTTTTTCATTAAAATCTTCAGATGCACCTAGGTGAGAAAATATATATTTTATTTTGACGCTCTGCAAACATGAAATTTTTCTATATATATCCTCGATATCACCAAATGAAAAACCAAGCCTGTTTAATCCTGTATTGAATTTTAGATGAAAGGGATATTCTTTCAGATTACCACTTTTTTTTAGAAAGGACTCTAAAATTCTGAAGGAGTATATGTTGGGTTCAAGTTGATATTTAACAATCTCATCAAAATCGTCCGTTTGAGGATGCAATACCAAAATTGGAGTAGTTATCCCTGATTTTCTTAATTCTATGCCTTCATTTGAATATGCAACTGCTAAATAGTCCACCTTATTATCCTCTAGCCTTTTGGCTATTTCAATTGGTTCAGATCCATAACCAAAAGCTTTTACAACACATAATATTTTTGTTTTTTCTGAAATTTTACTTCTTATAAAATTCAGATTATGTTCTAAGTTTTTTAGATTAATTACTATATGAGTATTCTGAATATTCAATTTTTTTTCTTCTTCATTTTTGATACAAAGGCTTCACGTGATAGAGGCTCATATTCATTTTTTTCACCCAACATTACAGTATCATCATTATTTGATTTTCTAAAGCTGTAGTTTGCCGGTTTTCCTGTTTCAGTACATATTGCATGAACTTTTATAACATCTTCAGCAATTGCCATTAATTTTGGCATGGGTCCAAAAGGTTTCCCTAAATAATCCATATCTAAACCTGCAATTATAATTCTAATTCCTTTATTTGCTAGTGTGTTGCAAACTTCAATAATATCTTCTGAAAAAAACTGAGCTTCATCAATTGCAATTACATCACAATGAATGGAATGGTTAATAATTTCATCAGCATTTTTAATATTAATAGCATCAATACTTTTTTTGCTGTGAGAAAGAATTTTATTCTCTCTATTTCTTTTATCAATTTCTGGTTTAAAGACTTTGTAGTTTAGATTTGTGTTATTAAGTTCTTGTATTCTTCGAATTAATTCTTCAGTTTTTCCAGAAAACATAGAACCACATATGACCTCAATACTACCCATTTACCTTAAATTATTTGAAAATTTAGTATTTAACAACATCATTAGTTATTATTTTAGACAAAGATAATTTTAAATGTCAAAACTATTTTTAATTCCAACACCAATTGGAAATTTAGCAGATATTACAGCCAGATCAGTATCAACTCTTTCCGAAGTTGACTATATTTTATGTGAAGACACAAGACGTACAGCCAAATTAATGAATCATTTGAATATTAAAAAAAAGCTCAAGTCTTTTCATAAGTTTAATGAGCATTCAAAAATTAAAAATATAATTGATGATTTAAAAAAAGGGCTAACTATTGGTGTTGTCTCTGACGCCGGTTCACCAGGAATCTCCGATCCTGGATATTTAATTGTTAAAAACTGTTTAGAGAGTAAAATTGAAATAGAATCTTTACCTGGACCTACTGCACTTATTCCTGCTCTTATTGTAAGTGGAATACCATGCGAGAGATTTACTTTTGAGGGTTTTTTACCTATCAAAAAGGGAAGAAAAAAAAGATTAGAAGAGCTTTCAAGAGAGATTAGAACAATGGTCTTTTACGAATCCCCCCACAAAATTCTTAAAACGTTAAATGATTTAAAAATTTACCTTGGAGATAATAGAAAAGTATCTGTATCAAAGGAGTTAACTAAAATTCACGAATCAACAATAAGAGGAAATCTTGGAACTATCAACCTTGGTGATGGAAAAATTAAGGGTGAATTTGTGATTATTGTTGAAGGTTTAAAATAAAAAAGCCCCCATTTATGGAGGCTTTTTTAAAATAAACTATGACAAAAAACTTAGAATCTGTAAGTCAAACCTACATTCCAAGTTCTTCCCCAGCCAGGAAAAATTCTATTAGCAGTATTTATTCCCATGTAATTTGTGGAATCATCAGTTGCTAAGTAGTTATTTTCCATCTCAGGATAATACTCTTCATCAAATAGGTTATTAATATTTAATCTCAAATAAGCATTATTTCCAAATAAATCGAAGTTGTATCCAGCACCAAAGTCAAAAAGTTTATATGCTGGTAGTTGAGCATTTCCTCCATCTGGCTCATCAAAATCTTCTGCATTTATATTAGAGAAAATATTGTCAGCACCAAATAATGCTATATTAAACTTTAAGTCGCTTGAAGGAAATACACTTAAATTTAATCTACCTGTTGTTTGACCTCCGTCTCCTACTTTTATTCCGTCCAAGTATAAAGTTGAAGAACCAATTGAGACACCATCATTATTAGTCACATTATCATCAGTAGAGTTCCCCCCATATTCATAATTACCTAGAGTTAACATGCCCTCTAGTTTTACAAATGGGCTAATGTTCCAAACAGCATCAAGTTCAATTCCTGTGTGTAATTGTTCGATACCTGTATAATTTGCTTGACCACTTTCTCCATCAATTCTAACTCCTTCATACAAAAATCTATCTTTCCAAGAAGTTCTGAAAAGGTTGATATTCATATTAAAATCACTAGATCTGAAACCATAACCTAATTCAAGACCCAAAACTTTTTCATTTCTTAGCTCTTCATCAGGTGTTATAAAATTGTCATAATCTTGAAAAACTGCATCAAAATTTGGAGCTTTCGAATAATACCCAGTATTAACAAAAATATTATTTTGAGCATCAAGGTTAAAGTTTGCACCAGCTTTAATGGTTCCACCTAAAATATTTTTAGTATCACTTTTATGCATTGGATCATCAACAGTGTATCTGAAATAATCAATTCTTTGGAATCCTTGATTTGCAACAGATCCCTGAACAAATACCGATGTTTCTTCAGTCACGTACTCAACCTGACCAAAGACACCCGCCCACGAAACAATTCCATCATTGTGATAGTCAATTTTTGCTTCATCGTCTGTTGATTTAAAGACATTCCATAAACTAGATAAATCTGATGAATATTCTTTTTTGGCTATAAAACCACCAGGATAATTGACGTTATCAAAATCCCTGTATCCATCAGCGCCTAGTAGGTTATCTAACCTTCTATAGTGTATACCTGTATAGTATCTGACATCAGCACCAATTTGAAAAGCCAAGTTGTCGTTGACTTGATTTTTATAATTTACAAGTCCACCAAACCAGTTGTGAGAGTTAACGGATGCTCTTCTAATAAAACCATTTCTTCTTCTCCCATCAACATAATTGTCTGGATCATTTATGATATATAGTCCTGTAGCAACATCCGGTGTATTTGCATAACCCCCACCATAACTCCATGTACCACCTACACCACTATTTGACTTTGCAATTTCATCCCAGAGGACTTGTCCACTGTCAGCATTTCTAAATCTTCCACTACTAAAGTATGAACCGATTCTACCTAAATCTCCAGTTCCACCACCTCTACCATAGGAGGCATACGCAGTTACCGATAGTGTTTGACTGGGACTTAATTTACTTTCCCAGTTTAAAGATGCAATTGGCTTATGATAAAAGTTTTTTCTCATATTAAAAGTCTCACCATTATAGTATCCACCATTATAGTTGTAATAAATACCGTGCTCAATATAGTCTGACAGCCTAGCCATGTTATAATAACTAGTTGTTCTTTGCCCATGTGTTTGCGGAGCACCAGTAACAATTAACTGAACATTATTCTTGTCATCCTCACTTTTCCAGCCATATCCTAAAAAGTAAGAATAGGCTTCGAACTCTGTGAAATCAACAATACCATCACCAGCTGTTCTACTGAAGACAAATGATAGTGCATGACCACCATCCATAACACCAGTGTTATAGTTTAAAGTCTTCTTTATGTATCCATCGTTACCGACTCTTACAGCAACTTTTCCTCCTTTTGATAAGTCTGTAGATTTTGTTACAATATTTATTGTTCCACCAACAGAGGAAATTGGAAGAGGAGAGGACCCTAAACCTCTTTGAACTTGCATTGCAGATACAACATCAGTCAGACCTGCCCAGTTACTCCAAAAAACTCGTCCATTTTCCATGTCATTAACAGGCATTCCGTTAATAAGAACTGCAATATTTTCTTGACGAAAACCTCTGATATTAATTCTAGAGTCACCAAATGCACCACCTTGACGTGTTGCGTAAACACCAGGCGTAGAGTTCAACAACTCCGGTAATTCTAGATTACCAATTCGGTCTTCGATTTCTGCTGTGGTAAGTGTAGAAACTGCAACAGGAGTTTCTCTATCTTTTGCTAGTGAAACAGTTCCAAAAACTGTTACACCTGAAAGAATATTTTCACCCGGATTAAGTTCAATTGTTCCTAAATCTCCAGACTCACCAACAACAACCTCAACCGAATCATAACCAATGTATGACACAACTAGTGTTGCACCAGTTTCAGCACTTATTGAAAAAGCACCATTAAAGTCAGTTGAAACACCATCAGATGTTCCTTTGACAACAACGGATGCTCCTGGAAGGCCGGATCCGACCTCACCATCTACAACAGTACCAGAAACTGAATTTTGAGCATAACTTGTTCCAAATATGAAAACAGTTATGAAGAAAAATATTAATTTTTTCATTTATTTATTGTTTAAATTATGTGGCAGAATTTACCATTTTTTTCTAATAAGATTGTCAAGTATAAATTAATTTTATGAACAAACTTTTTAAAAAAAAACAAGTGGGGACTAATATAGGTTGATCAGCCTTATTTATTAATCAATTTATCGAGCAGATTTTCGGTCGAAGGATCATGATCTAGGATATTTTTTGATTCAATTTCTGTTAATAAGGTATTAGCCAATGATTTACCAAGCTCAACACCCCATTGATCAAAACTAAATATATTGAGTATAATTCCTTGAACAAAAACTTTATGTTCATACATTGACAATATCATCCCCAAAGATTCTGGGCTGACTTTATCTAATAAAATTGTATTTGAAGGGTTATTTCCTTCAAATTTTCTAAATGGACTATCACCCATTGAACCACCAATCATTAATGCTTGAGTTTGCGCAATAAAGTTTGACATAAGTTTATTATGAGCTTCATTATTGCCGTGTAATGAAGATTTAAAACCAATAAAATCACAAGGTATTATTTTTGTTCCCTGATGAAGTAATTGAAAAAATGCGTGTTGTGAATTAGTTCCTGTGCCCCCCCAAACAATCGTACCCGTTTGATAATCAACTTTTCTAGAAGATCTATCTATACATTTTCCATTACTCTCCATGAACATTTGTTGTAAATAGTTGGGTATAAACTTTAGGTATTCACTGTAGGGCAATACAGCCTCTGTTTCGCAGTTCATAAAATTATTATACCAAATACTTATGAGTGCAAGACAAACGGGAATATTCTTATCAAAACTGGAAACCCTAAAATGTTCATCCATTTTATTTGCACCTTTAAGAAACTTTTCAAAATTTTCATACCCAACTGCTAATGAAACTGATAATCCAACAGAACCCCAAACAGAAAATCTTCCCCCAACAAAATCATACATGTTAAAAATATTCTCTTTATCAAACCCAAATTCTACAGCACTTTTAATATTTGACGTAACACCTATAAAATGCTTTGATACATCTTCAATGGATCTAGAAATTAAAAAATCTTTGATTTGTTTTGCATTTGTTAATGTTTCCTGAGTTGTAAATGTTTTTGAAACTATTATAAAAATAGTAGTCTCAGGGTTAATCTTTTTTAATATTTCTGAAAGGTGATCTCCATCAACATTAGAAACAAAATGACATGTAAGGTCGGTTTCATAAAACTTCAAAGATTCTACAACCATATTAGGCCCAAGGTCAGATCCGCCTATACCAACGTTGACTATATCAGTTATTTTTTTATTGGTAGAACCTTTAATTACACCTGATAAAATATCTTCAGTGAATTTTTTTATTTTTTCTCTATCAGAGCTTAATTCATCTCCAATCTCGGTATTTAAATCAAAATCTCTTAATGCTGTGTGGAGAACAGATCTATTTTCAGTTTCATTAATCTTATTTCCGTTGAAAAGGCATTTTATATTTTTTTCCAATTCACATTCTTCACATAATTCTAGTAATAGGGCAAAAGTTTTATCATCAATTATATTTTTAGAAAAATCTAAAAATAGATTATCAAAATTTATAGAAAATTTTTTGAGTCGATCGTTTGTAGAATCAAAAAGGTCAATAATTTTTGCACCATCTAGCTCCAACTTTTTTTTAAGAAGTGCTTTCCATGCTTTTGTTTTTGTTGGATTAATTTTGGAAAGGCTCATTTACGGTATAATACTTTTCTGATTAAACCCAAAGTTAGTAGATTTCATTTTATCCAACCTACCTTTTATTGGTTTCATGTATGCTAGGTACTCTTCCTTTAGTGTATTTGATATCGGTTTTGCTTCAGGAAGTTTTTGTTTTAGAGGGTCTACTTGCTTACCATTCTTCCAAAACCGGTAACACACGTGTGGGCCAGATGTGTAACCAGTCATTCCAACGTACCCAATTCTGTCACCTTGACTAACATATGTCCCTACCTTTAATCCTCTTTGTTTCATATGCAAGTATTGAGTAGAATAAGTTGCATTATGTTTAATTGTTACGTAATATCCGTTTCCTCTTGTGTACCCTGATTTAACAACTCGTCCAGCTGCTGTAGCTCTAATCTCAGTTCCAACGGGAGCGGCAAAATCAGTACCATAGTGGGGTTTAATTTTTCCGTAATATGCAATTTTTCTTCTCAGATTAAATCTCGATGAAATTCGACTAAACTGAACAGGTGATAATAGAAAAGCTCGTCTCAAATTTTTCCCATTTTCATCAAAATATTCATAAATATTTCTCGAACTGTCTGTTTTAAATTCAACTGCATAAAATGGTTTTCCTCGGTGTTCAAAATAGGCATTATGTATTCTATTTAAACCTATGTAAACGGAATCATTGACATATTTAGAAGTATACATGATTTTAAAATTGTCGCCTTTTTCCAGTCTAAAAAAATCTATGTTCCATGCGTAAATCTCTGAAAGCTCATTCGTAAGTAGAGGACTTAATCCTAAACTTTCCATTGTTTCCGAAAGTGAGCTATAAATTGTACCTGATGCCTCTAAACTCTTTAATTCTACTTCCTTTTGTTTTCTCTCTGCCCATATAGAATCTGACAATGAGACTACAACATAATCTATTGGGTTAGGTTGGTAGATAAATAATTCAGGAATTTCAAGAGAGTCTTTTGAATAAAAAATTGTATAAGGTCTGCCTACATTTATTTTTCTAATATTGAATATTTTATTTGTTGCCTGTACAATATTGTAAATCCTCGGATAAAATAAATTGTTGTTTTCTAAAATTTGTCCAAACGAATCACCGCTTTTTATTGTATCACGCTTAACTGTGTAATCATTAAGGACATAACCAAACTCCTTTACTATTTTTTCTTTTTTCTCAATTTTTGTTAAATCCTCTGCAGAATTATTATTCTTGAAAAATAGATTATAAGAAACGGCTATTACAGCTAGAAAAAAGAGAAATTTTAAAGTAAGAGTTTTAAGACTTAAACTCTCTTTTTTCTGATCATCATTAAAATCCTCTGTCATAAAATTTTATTCTACTCTAATATTAAATGGATTTATAATTCCTCTAAACCTAAAAAGGTCTGCCGTGATTGAGCCAACTCTAAGATTTGCTTTCACTTTAATTGGTATTCTATTTTCATCACTTGTGACCCATAATGAAATACCCTCATTATCTCTAAAAACCCTACCTGTTTCCATAAAAGGAGAAAACTTCATACATTCAACTAAACCAAATTTTGTATCTAAAATTTCTTTTCCCAAGTACTTCATTTTAAAAGGGTAATTTTCTGCACTGAAAAATATATTTACAAAAATATAATCATTTGGTTTAAGTTCTGTTATATTCAAATGCTTTCTTAGAAAATAAAATGTAGAAACTAAATCTTGAATATTATTTAAAAGATTTATTTTTCTTTCTTCCCCATTTATTTTGTTTTTGAAATACCCAATATTATTAATATGATCAAAAGTTGTTTCAGATTTTCTGATATACCCTCCTTCATAAATATCTCTAATTGATTTTATTGGTCTAACAAAATCTTTCTCAAAATAGCTTTCGTACAAATCTTCAACCTTAAAAAAAATCCGAGCTAGTCCTGTTGTCCTTCCAATTGCTGATGCTTTATAAATTTTTCTTCCGTTCTGACTTACCTCATTTAAAGATAGTGAGGCATAACTTGTGTTAAAAAATCCATATTTTAATTTGTATTCAAGTATTTCACCGTTCCCAAAAGAGTTATAGTTGTTCTCATATAAATTTTGCATTTGAGAATTAGCTTTAAATGTGAAAATAACCAAGAAAATTATTGGCTTTAAGATTCTATTAAATTTTTTCAAGAGCATTTAATATTTTTTTTGCTTTATCACTGCCTATTTCTTCTTTAATTTCATCAAAAGAAAGTTTTTTTATAATAGAAAGAGACTTGTATTTTTTTAGCAATTTATTTTTAGTTTTTTCACCGATTCCATCAATGTTGTCAAAAATTGAAGACATAGCATTCTTTATTCTTTTGCTTTTATGAAATTCTATTCCAAACCTATGAGCCTCATTTCTCAGATTTTGAATAATCTTCAATGATTCTGACTTTTTATTAAGGTATAGAGGAATCGAATCACCAGGAAAATAAATTTCTTCCAGTCTCTTGGCAATCCCGACAATTGTTACTTTACTTTCAATATTCAATTTTTTTAAACTTTTCAAAGCTGAACTTAACTGACCTTTCCCACCGTCAATTATAATTAATTGTGGTAAAGATTTTTTTTCATCAATCAGTCTTCTATATCTTCTAAATACAACTTCTTGCATAGACGCAAAATCATCTGGACCACTTACTGACTTAATATTATATTTCCTGTAATTTGATTTTGATGGTTTTGCGTTAATAAAAACAACACATGCTGCAACAGTATTGGTCCCATGAATATTGGATATATCAAAGCACTCAATATGAGAAGGAATATTCTCCATTTTTAAATCTATTTTTAGTTGATTTAAAATTCTATTTGAATGTTTTTCAGGATCCAGTATTTGAACTTGTTTAAGCCTCTCAACTCTGAATGACTTAGCATTTTTTATAGATAGATTTAACAACTTCATTTTATCACCTAATTTTGGGACTATAAATTTTGTATTTATTTCATTAGATAAATTGTAATTAGAAATAATGGTATTAGAATTGGATTTAAATCTCTCTCTTGAATCAATTATAACCAAACTTAATATATCTGTATCTTTTTCATCTAGCTTTTTCTTTATCTCTTTATTCTGAAATCTAATGATTCGGCCATGAGCTATTTGAAGATAGTTAGTATAGGCATATTCAGAATCTGAAACAATGCTGAATACATCAATATTATTTAATTTGTTGCTAACAACAGTTGATTTAGACTGATAGTTTTCAAGTAATAAAAGATTTTCCTTGATTTTTTGTGCATCTTCATATTGTAATCTTTTAGAAAACTCTAACATTCTTTCTTTTAATAGATTTCTTACATCTTTTAAGTTTCCCTTTAATATCTTTTTTATTGAAGAAATATTTTCATTATAATTTTCCTCTGAAAGAGAATCTTTTGCTTTTTCATATGAAAAATTAAGTATTATAGATTGCCCCTTTTTTTTATAAATATTCAAAAATATTGGAACATTGATTTTCTTAAGTTTGTTTGGGCTAAAATTATAGTTACTTGACCTTATGGGATATAAATTATTAATTAGGTTTAAAAGAATATATACATATTTAACATTTGTATAAGGTCCAAAATATTCAGAACCGTCACTAATTACTTTTCGGGTTAAATAAATCCGAGGGAATCTCTCATTTTTTACACATATCCACGGATAAGTTTTATCGTCTCTTAAAAGAATATTGTATTTAGGTTGATTTTTTTTTATTAATGAATTTTCTAAAAGAAGAGCATCAGACTCTGAATATACCACAGCATGCTCTATTTTATCTATATTCTTAACTAGGTTTATAGTCTTCCTAGATTTGATACTTTTTTGAAAATACGATGAAACCCTTTTCTTTAAATTTTTTGCTTTGCCTACGTATATTATGTTATTTTCTTTATTGAAAAATTGATAGACACCGGGCTCTTCGGGAATGGTTTTATACATTATTTTACCATCAATAGCCATTAGACTAAAATAATTATTTTATTTGTTACATATTTTAAAATGAAAAAAAATCAGGCAAGAAAAAAATATAAAGATCTTAGAAACAAATTAAATGATTTAGAGTTAAAACAATTAAGTAATCAAATCTATCAACAGTCATTAGGATTAAAGATTTGGAATAAAAATATCTTTATGATATACAAATCAATTAAGCATAAAAGAGAAGTTGAAACATCTAGATTTTTAGAAATTTTAAATTTAAAGTCAAAAAAAACTTTATATCCCAAAATCAACTTTCAAACAAAAGTTATAGATGCTTTTTTATTTACTGAACAAACTAAATTTCAAATAAATAAATATGGGATCGAAGAACCTTCAGAGAACGTAATTTTTAATCCGAAATTGATTGAAGTTGTTTTTACACCATTACTTTCATATGACATTGAAGGAAATAGAGTTGGTTATGGTGCTGGATTTTATGATAATTTTTTCAAAAAATGTAATCCCAAAATTTTAAAGATAGGTTTGTCATTTTTTCAACCTGAAATTAAGATTGAAGACACAAACCCTAACGATGTGAAGTTGGACTTTTGTATCACACCAAACAAAATTTTTAGTTTTTAGAAAAAAATGTCCTGTAGTTTAGAATAATTAGAAATATTGCAATAGAAATTGATGCATCTGCAATATTAAATACAGGTTCAAAAAACACATAATTTTCATCACCAACCATTGGCAGCCAATCAGGCCAAGTCCACTCAAACATTGGAAATTGAAACATATCCACAACACTTCCATGAAATAAGCTTTCATACCCACTCCCCACAGATAACGTAGCTACTTTAAAGTAACTATCAGTAAAAATGTACCCATAAAAAATCGAATCAATAGCATTCCCAATAGCTCCAGCAAGAATCAATGATAATACAATGGAATTAATATTCTTTAAACCATTTTTTATTGATTGTTTGAGCCAAAAGAAAATAAAACCAATTGCAACAATTCTAAATAATGTTAACATAAGCTTTGCACTTCTACCATCAATAAATGGCAAAAAATCATTAATGGATGCTCCCCAAGCCATGCCTTTATTTTCAACAAATAATAGTTTAAACCAGTTGTAATCAAAAATAATCTGATCACTATATATGGTTAGGGGAAAGTTCAGTTTTATATAAACTTTTAAAAATTGATCAAGAATTAAAATCCCTACAATTAGTATTATGCAATGATAAAACTCAAGCTTTTTTTTCATTAGTACTTTCAAAAATATGATTTGCAGAACTGGTTATAAATCCATCGAAACCATTATACCTAAACGCAAACTCATAATAACACCCTGGAATGTCGTAAATACCATCAGAAAATGCTACACTGATTTTTTTTGCCATTATCGAGGACTGTTCCAAACCAATTTTTGGAGAACCTTTTATCTCACCACCAGATGAATTAATTTCAAAACCATTTTGTTTTAAAAAAAGATTTATTTGCTGGAGATTTTTAAAAAAAGTACAATCTGTTACGCTAACAGTAAAATGATTTGCAATATAGCCATGTGATAAAACCCAAGCCGCATAATCAGATTCCTTTTGAACCACTTTATAATCTAAATAAGATATTTTTTCCCAGGGCGTACCATTTGTCAAAAATAAAGGACTATTAAATTTATTTTTTTCAATGCTATCAATGATATCATTTATTTTATTTTGAAATTCAGTTGAAAAATCTTGTATCCTTAATTCACTTATGAATATTCTTGGAAGTTTATTGTTGGGATGAATGTAATAGGAGGCATCAAGTCTTTTCTGATCAAAATGCAGGTTTTCAACAAAATTATATCCTGAATCTAGAAAAAAATCAGCTAACTTATTTCTATTAATCCTTTCGTGATTAAAGGTTCTTAGAGCAATGTGATCATTAAGGATTTCTGTATTTTCTTTTGATTTAATTAAATCAAGGACCTCTTTAATATGTGGATTTAAACTTGTGTAAGTTTTCCACATATTGTTTAAAAGATCATCAATCTTCATAAAAAGTTATGACATTCTATTTTTAGCCTCAATGCTTAGTGTTGCGTGTGGAACAAGCTCTAGTCTTTTTTTTGTAATTAGTTTACCAGTAACTCTGCAAATACCATAAGTTTTATTCTCAATTCTAATTAAAGCATTTTTGAGATCTCTGATGAACTTTTCCTGTCTAATTGCCAATTGTGTATTTGCTTCTTTAGACATTGTTTGTGAACCTTCTTCAAATGCTTTGAATGTAGGCGAAGTGTCTTCGGTTCCATTGTCTCCATCATTCATATACGCACTTCTGATTAGCTCCAGGTCATGCTGAGCTTTATTAATTTTTTCTTCAATAATTTTTTTAAACTTAGCAAGGTCCTTATCAGAATACCTTACAATAATATTATCCTTATCCATAATTAAATTACTTTATTAATTTCTAATTCTAATTTTATGTCATCAAACTCAAATTCATTTGGGGAATTAAGCTTTTCTACAAAATTTATTTCAATGGCTAGAGTTTCATTTTTGATATACTCTAAATTATCCTTTAACGCTTTATCTGTTAAATTACTATTGACAATATTAATAATAATTTTATCACTAACATTAAAGTTAGAGTCTTTTCTTAAGTTCTGAATTTTATTTACAACCTCTCTACTGATTCCTTCATTTTTAAGCTTATCAGATATATTTATATCAAGTGCGATAGTGTAACCATTTTCTGATCCAACTTGCCAACCCTCAATATCCTCATAAAAAACTTCAATATCCTCTAATGATAGATCAAATTTGAAATTTTTCAATTTTATATTAAGAATCTCACCATTTTCTAAAAAATTAATTTGCTCACTACTAAGGTTAAAAATTGATCCTGAAACAGTTTTCATGTTTTTGCCAAATTTTGGACCCAATGATTTAAAGTTAGGTTTTGCTTTTTTTATAAGAATTTTGGAAGAATCACTTATTAATTCTACTTTTTTTACATTGATTTCGGATTTAATAAAATCCTCAATTTCTAAAATTTCATTTTTTTCATCAAGACCTTTAAACGGAATTAAAATTTTGTTAAGAGGTTGTCTCACTTTTATTTTCTCTCTTTTTCTAATCGATAGAGCAACAGAACAAATTATTTGAGATTTTTTTATTTTATTTTCGAGTCCTGAGTCAATATTGTGACTATCAACTTTTGGAAAGTTTGCCAAATGAACAGATTTACTGTCACTGGTTAAATCACGAAATAGTTGGTCCATGTAAAATGGGCTTATTGGTGATGAAATAATGGCAACTTTTGTTAAACATTCATGTAATGTTTGAAATGCTGATATTTTTTCATGATTATATTCTCCCTTCCAAAATACTCTTCTTGACAACCTCACATACCAGTTACTAAGGTCATCTTGCACAAAGTGTGAAATTAATCTGGATGCCTTTGTTGGATCATAATCCGAATATGCAGATTCAACTTTTTGAATTAATGAGTTCAAACTAGAAATGATCCAGCGATCAAGCTCTCTCCTGGATTCATAAGGAATCATTACTTCATCTTTATTATATCTATCAATATTTGAGTATAAGCTGAAGAAAGCATAGATATTATGCAGGGTACCAAAAAATTTTCTTCTAATTTCATCGATTCCATTTAAATCAAATTTTAAATTTTCCCACGGATTGGCATTTGATATCATATACCATCTTAATGCGTCTGGTCCGAATTTGTTCAGGGTATCAAATGGATCGATTGAGTTACCAAGTCGTTTAGACATTTTTTGTCCACTTTTATCTAAAACTAAACCATTTGATATTACATTTTTATATGAAATAGAATTAAAAATCAGTGTACTTATCACATGTAGAGTATAAAACCAACCTCTTGTTTGATCAACACCTTCTGCTATGTAATCAGCAGGAAAATGTGAGTTTTTTTCAATCATTTCTCTATTCTCAAATGGATAGTGCCACTGTGCATATGGCATAGATCCGGAATCAAACCATACATCTATTAAGTCTGGTTCTCTGTGAAGAGGTTTGTTATTTTTAGAGACAAGTACAATTTCATCTACAATATGCTTATGAAGATCAATTTTCTCATAATTAGATTCTGAAAAATTATCTACTTCGAAATCTGAAAAAGGATTTTGTTTCATGAATCCAGATTTAACTGATTTTTCAACTTCATTATAAAGTTCTTTCACAGATCCTATAACTTTAGTTTCCTTACCATCCTCAGAGCACCATATGGGCAGTGGGATTCCCCAATATCTAGATCTTGATAAATTCCAATCATTTGCATTTTCAAGCCAATTTCCAAATCTTCCAGTACCAGTTGACTTAGGTTTCCAATTGATTTTAGCATTATTCTTTATTAGATCTTCCTTTTTTTTGGTTACTGCAACAAACCAAGAATTAAGTGGATAGTACAATATAGGCTTATCAGTTCTCCAACAATTAGGATAACTATGAGTATACTTTTCTACTCTAAAAGCTTTATTTTCTTGTTTTAGTTTTATTGCAATTTCAACATCTGCTGATTTATCGGGCCTGTTCTTATCAGTGTAATATTCATTTTTTACATATTTTCCAGATATTGATCCTAAACCATCAATAAATTTCCCTTGTAAGTTTACTAGTGGAACTAAATCACCATTTTTATCCAATACAAGCATTGCAGGAACTTCTGGTTTTGCATTTTGTGCAGCGACCATATCATCAGCACCAAATGTTGGAGCTGTATGAACAATTCCAGTTCCTTCATCTGTTGTAACAAAATCTCCTGATATTATTCTGTAGGCATTTCTAGGATTTTTATATGGTAAAGGTGAGTCTGTCCATAGCTTTTTGTACCTAATATTTATTAAATCACTTCCTTTAAACTTCTCACAAACAAAATATGGAATATCGTTATTTTTTGAAAATATTAATTCTTTCTCAGACTCGACTTTTTTAAAATTGTTTTTAAAAACCTTTTCAATTAGATTTTTAGCCAAAACTACATTCACCTCTGACTTTGTATATTGATTAAAAGTTTTGACAATGACGTAATCAATATTAGCACCAACGGTAAGTGCTGTGTTTGATGGAAGAGTCCAAGGAGTTGTTGTCCAAGCTAAAATATAAACTGAATTATATTTTTTTAAAAAATCAGGTAATGAATTTTTTGTGCATTTAAACTGGGCAGTAACAGTCGTATCAGTTATATTCTGATAAGTACCGGGCTGGTTTAGTTCATGTGAACTTAATCCTGTTCCAGCTTTTGGGGAGTATGGCTGTACACTATATCCTTTATAAATCAAACCTTTTTCATAAAGTTCTTTTAAAAGCCACCAAACAGACTCAATGTACTTTGATTTGTAGGTTACATAAGGATTATCCATATCAACCCAATAGCCAATTTTTCTTGTCAACTCGTTCCAGATATCGGTATATTTCATAACTTCAGCTTTACAACTTTGGTTATAATCTTCAATACTAATTTTATTACCAATATCTTCTTTACTGATACCTAACTCTTTCTCTACCTCTAATTCAATAGGAAGCCCGTGCGTATCCCAACCTGCCTTTCTCTCAACTTTGAAACCTTTTAGGGTTTTATAGCGACAAAAAATATCCTTCAATGTTCTAGCCATCACATGATGAATGCCTGGCTTTCCGTTAGCGGATGGAGGCCCCTCAAAAAACACAAAACGTTTGGATTTTTCCCTTGAGGATATACTTTTTTCAAAGGTTTTATCCTTATCCCAAAAACTTAAAATATCATCACTGATTTTAATTAAATCTAAACTTTTGTACTCTTTAAATTGCATTTTCTAAAAAAAACGAATGTAATTAATTTAACCCAAATTTAAGACTTATTAATACTTAATTAAAAAAAGCAGAAATATTAAAGTTTCTTCCATGTGAACTAATGCCAGATGCAAACTGTTTGTAGTGTAGATCGAATATATTTTCAACAGAAAAGTTTAAGTCAATAAGCTTATTAAATATCTTAATTTTGTGAGTTGAAGTTAGATTAAAAATAGCCCACTTTGGCATTCCTAAATATTCAATATTTCCCTCACTATTAATAAAATAAGGAGTTTCCTCTAATCCATCTTCACCCCCAATGCTGTATGTATCTGGTGATTTATTTTTTGAAAACTTATAGGCTAGCATCAATTTATTATTGGAGTAATTCCAAGTTAATTTAAAATCCCCAAAAATAGGAGGGATAGATGGCATTGGATTTTTAGAATTTAATTTTGTGCCTTTGGTGTATGTCAAATTCCCAGTAAAATCAACATTTTTAAAAAAATTTAGATATAGTTTGTAATTAAAACCATAAACTTTTGATTGGCCTAAATTGAAATTAGACATCGTATAAACTTCTTCATTTTGGTAAATAATTGTTGACATGTCATTTGTAGTTGTATCAGTACTGTCGTTATAAAAATCTCTGCCTATTGTTTCATCTAAGACACTATAATAAATATTTAGAGCTGAATTAAATCTGTCTGAAAAATTTGTCCAACCAAAGTCAATGGTATATGCTTTTTCAGGCTTCACAGTTGTGTTTGGAACTAGTAAAATACCTGCATTTTCTCTAATTTTTCCAATATCATCAATATTAGGAGATCTAAAACCGCTTGATAAATTAATTGAAACCTTATTATTTTTAAAAATTCTTGTAACGTATCCAAAACTTCCAGTCAACGACAAATTTTTTAATGACAATGATTCAAATTGATCTAAAAAACCAGAACTAAAGTCATCATTCAAGAACTCTTCTGAATCAAAATCCCAACCTACATTTACTTTATTATGTGAGAGTCTTAATCCAAAATTTAAATTTGAATAAGTATTGATTTTTTTTAAGTATTTAAAATATCCAGCTATTGCTGAGTGAGTAGCTTTATCGTTAGGATATCTTGAAAATGACGGAGTTTCACTCAAAAAAACACTCGGATTAGATATATCAATTATAGCTGAATTAGAATCAGAAAAAAGCAGGTTATTTGTATATTCAAAACCGTATAATATTTCCAATTTCTCAAATATATTTTTTGAAAAGTCACCATTAAGAGAGTAGACGTCCAGTTTTTCATTTTGATTGAATAAAATTTCAGATTCAAATTTTCTTTTATGACGAGACTCACCAATACCTTGGTAGGATGCAATAAATCGTCCTTTATCAAAAATATTTGATGGACTTAAATTCAAAATTGAAGATGCTAAAATTCTTTTTTGTGGTCCGTAATACCATTCAGCAAATTTTAAATTTTGGGTTGAATCTAGCTCTGATAATTTATCAAACCTATTAATTTTTGATGACTTTGAGATTTGAAAATTTAAAATCAAATTTGATTGATTTTTTAGCCTCAAATTGATTTTTGTAATGAAATCTTTTTGATCATAGGCTGTATTTCTTTGAACATTTGGGTCAGTATTTTGACTTGGGTTTTCAAAATAATTTTCTCTGTTGTTTTCAGAAAACTGATTGACTAGTCCCCAATTATCATATCCATGTTTTCTGTTTTTTCCCATAATTATATCGCAATAGTCAGAAATTGATAGGCTTGAAAATAATCCCCAGTTCTTATTGTTTGTTGTCAGTTGGTAGTTTCTGATTTTTGATTTATTTGTAAGATTATAAGATCTCCTCTTTTTAAATTCAAAGTTTTTTTCATTAGAAAATTTTGGAATTTTTGTAAAGTAATGTACGACTCCACCAATTGCATCTGAGCCGTAACTCACAGACGATGGACCATATAAAACTTCAATTCTTTCTAAATAATTTGGATCAACAGTAATTGAGTTTTGTAAATGACCAGATCTATATATAGTATTATTCATTCGAACACCGTCTATTACAAGCAAAACCCTGTTAGCTTCAAAACCCCTGATAACTGGACTTCCACCACCAGATTGAGATTTTTGAATGTGGACACCTCCAGCCTCATACAATATATCTGCACCAGTCTTATTTACATTTGATAAAAGTTCTTTTGAACTTATAAGCGATACTTTTCTGGAAATATATTTTAAGCTTTGTTTTTTCCTACCAACAGAAAGAACAACCTCATCAAGACCCATCATCTTTGGGTCAAGGTAAAAAACAACTTTATCGTTTAAATCTTTAAAAAAGACGGATTTTGGTTCATATGAAACATGTGAGAAAAAAATAGAATCATTTTTTCCAAAAATATCCAAATCGAATTTACCTAAGTTATCGGTTAAAATAGTTTCTGTTTGACTTTTATTAAAAATCAACACTGACGAAATCGCCTCTCCACTTGAACTATCCTTTACAGAAATTTCAGTCTGAGAATAATTGAAATTTATGACTATAAAACTAAGTAGAAATAATATGATTTTATGAAAATAGACCATTTAGTATCTCTAAAGAATTTGGTCTTTTAAAACCTGAAATATGAAATTCAAAGTAATTCATTAGAAAATTTGTCATATTTCTTCTTTGGTTTGTTGTTTTAAGTATTTCGTAATACTGATCAAAATTTATGCCCAAAAGTTTTTTAAATTCATTCACTAATTCTCCTCCAACACAATAATTTGAATCATGAATGTTTTTAAAAATACCATTTTCAATATCAAAAAATTTATGATTTTCATTATTAATTTCTGGCTTGATACCTAAAAATTCTAAAAGATTAATTAAAAAATTAATATGAAAGTTTTCATATTTTGAGATTTTATCTAAATGAATAAGAGAGTCTTTTATATACACATACATCCTAATATTTTCCTCCTCAAATCTTAAAATATTACTTAAAAATTCTGAAAGAAATAAAGCAATATTAGATTTTATAACATTAAAACGTAAATCATCATAAATTACGACACTTTTGATATTTTTTAAATGAGAAAGCTCTCCTTTTTTTAACTTATTAAATTCAATTTCAACAATACTAAGAGGCTCTATGCTACTTAAAGAGAATTTCGTTCTTTTTTTACTTCTAATACCTTTAATTATGAAGGATAAAACCCCGTAATCTCCAGTATAACATTTCATGATTACACTAGTCTCAGAGTATTTTATTGAACTTAAAATAATTGCTTCAGTAACGTTGGCCATTGGTATTATACAACTCCTTGCGCCAACATTGCATCGGCAACTTTTATAAAGGAAGATATATTGGCACCCTTTCCATAATTTATGTAGTCCTTTTCTTTGCCATACTCAAGACATGATCTGTGTATATTGATCATAATTTGTTTTAGTTTTTCATCGACTTCCTCTCTTGACCAAGAATACCTAAGTGAATTTTGCGCCATTTCAAGTCCTGAAACAGCTACTCCTCCTGCATTGGATGCTTTTCCTGGTGCATAAAAAATTTTATTTAGTTTAAATTCAGATATAGCTTCAATCGTGCAAGGCATATTTGCACCTTCGGCGACACAATAACAACCGTTTGAAATTAGATTTTTTGCGTCAAAATGATCTAATTCATTTTGGGTTGCACAAGGAAGAGCAACATCACATTTAATTGCCCACGGCTTTTTGTCTCTCACATATGATGCATTGGGGTACTTTTTTAAGTATTCGGAGATTCTAGATCGTTTGACATTTTTTAAAAACATAATGTGCTTTAGCTTGTCTTCATTAATTCCATCTTTATCAAATATAAATCCGTTTGAATCTGACATCGTTAAAACTTTAGCACCAAGGTGGAGACATTTTTCAGCGGCATACTGAGCAACATTACCAGATCCTGAAATTGTTACAGTTTTCCCTTTCAGGCTATTACCTTCATAATTTAACATATCTTCAGCAAAATAAACTGTTCCATAACCAGTTGCCTCTGGCCTAATTAATGAACCACCCCAACTTACTCCCTTTCCTGTCAAAACACCAGTAAATTCATTTTTCAACCTTTTATATTGTCCAAACATATAGCCAATTTCTCTACCACCAACTCCGATATCACCGGCTGGAATATCTGTGTTTGGCCCAATATGTCTAAATAATTCTGTCATAAAACTTTGACAAAACCGCATTACCTCTGAGTCAGATTTGTTTTTAGGGTCAAAATCTGAACCTCCTTTTCCACCTCCCATTGGTAGAGTTGTTAAACTGTTTTTAAATACTTGTTCAAATGCAAGAAATTTTAAAATACTCAAATTCACAGATGGATGAAATCGTAAACCACCTTTGTAAGGACCAATTGCAGAATTCATTTCAATTCTGTAGCCTCTGTTAACTCTAATTTCCCCTTTATCATCTACCCAATTCACTCGAAACATTAAAACCCTTTCAGGTTCACACATTCTCATTAGGATATTTTTTCCGTGATATATGTCTTGTTTAATAATGTACGGAATAAGATCTTCAGCAACTTCCTTTACGGCTTGCATGAATTCAGGTTCATGAGAATTTCTTTTTTCAATCTCTCGTAAAAAACCAGTGATTTTTTTTTGCATTTAGATTGATTATTATCTAAATGTAATCAATATTAATTAATTGCTTTGTCAAGGTCATTTACTAGATCAATTGAATCTTCAATACCAACACTTAATCTTATTAAAGACTCTGTAATACCATTTCTTTCTCTGTCCTTTTTTGGCATTGAGGCATGAGTCATCGTTGCAGGATGATTGACTAAACTTTCAACACCTCCAAGGGATTCAGCAAGAGTGAAAACTTTAAGTTTTTTTGTAAAGTTTACAACATCACTGTATATATTGTTAACAAAAGTGAAGGATATCATGCCTCCAAACTTTTTCATTTGTCTTTTTGCTACTAAATGATTTGGATGAGATTCTAAACCAGGCCAATATATTTTATCAACTTTTTTGCATTGGTTTAAAAACTCAAAAACTTTTTCTCCGTTTGAGCAGTGTCTATCCATTCTTACATGAAGTGTTTTTATTCCTCTTAGAGTGAGGAACGCATCCATTGGTCCACATATTGCACCACTGGAATTTTGTATAAAAAAGAGATTCTCAGCTATTTTTTCGTTGTTAAGAGCAATTAGACCAATAATAACATCACTATGGCCAGCTAAATACTTTGTTCCAGAGTGCATGACAATATCAGCACCTAAATCCAAAGGTCTTTGTAGGTAAGGAGTAGAAAATGTGTTGTCAACACCAAGTAATATTTTATTTTTTTTACATATTTCAGAAATTGCAGCAATATCAATAACATTAATCATTGGGTTTGTAGGAGTTTCAACCCATACTAGTTTTGTTTTGGAGGTAATTAATTTTTCAACTTTTTCTAAATTTTTTAGGTCCTCAAAAATAAATTTAAATCCATATTTCTTATATATTTTATTAAATAATCTGTAAGAACCACCATATAGGTCGTGCGTACTAATTATTTCATCACCTGGTTCGAATAGTTTTAAAATTGCATCGATTGCGCTTAATCCAGAGCTGAATGCAAGACCATATTTCGCATTCTCTAAACTTGCAATGGAGTTTTCCAGTGCATGCCTTGTTGGATTTTGGGTTCTACTATATTCGTATCCCTGGTGAACACCGGGTTCAGACTGAGCATACGTAGAGGTTTGGTAAATAGGTGGCATTACTGCACCATATCCTTTTTCTTTTATCTGTCCACCGTGAATAACCTTTGTATTAAATTTCATTATTCTATTGTTAATTCCCCTTGCATGATTTGATAATGTCCTGGAAACGTACATACATATTTATAAGTTCCTGGTTCTTCAATGATGAAATTTATTGTCTCACTTTCGCCACCACCAAGCATTCTAGTATGAACAATAAAGTCATTATTTTTAGGAATATATTCATTTTCCTTAAAATCAAGTGCAAGCATTGCAAAATCATCAACATCAATATCTTTTTTCAATAGAACAAAATTATGTCCCATAAATTCTTTTCCGATTTTTCCTGTATGATTTAACGTAAGCTTTATATTTTTTCCGGCCTTGGCCGACAATGATGTTTTGTCAAAAAGCATTAGGTCATTTGAATTTAAAACAATAATTGTTTGTTCAGCACTTTCAATTTTTTCCACATCTTCCTGAACCCTTTTGTAACTAAATTTTTCCTTAGCCGGTTCATTTTTACATGATACTATAAATAGAATTGATAAAAGAGGAATAATTTTAATTTTCTTCAAAGGATTTATTTTTATAAAGTTACAATTCATAATTAAATTTTTATATTTAGTAGCACTTAAAATATTTATTTTGAATAGAAGAAATTTTTCAAGTTTGTTATCATCATCATTTTTAGGGTTGGCTTCTTTAGATGCAATTAAAATAAACAATTTTAATGCCAAAAAATATAAAATTTCATTGGCTCAGTGGTCAATTAATGGTTCCATATCCAGGGGTAAAATTTCTCCAGTGGATTTTGCAATAAAGGCAAGAGAGTTGGAAATTGATGCTATTGAACATGTAAACACATTGTATTCGGATCGTTCAAATTATTTATCAAAAAATTCGATGAAAACTCTTGTTAAGGATTTAAATTCAAGGGCTAATGATAATGGAGTTAAAAACTTATTGATTATGATTTCTCAAGAAGGTGAATTAGCATCCGGTAGTCAAAATTCAAGAACAAAAGCTATTGATAAACACAAGGCCTGGATTGATGTTGCTAATGAAATTGGTTGTGAGTCTGTTAGAGTAGATTTACGGGGAGGTAATAGTTTTGATCAATGGAAAGAAAACTCAATTCTATCCTTAAACACTTTGTGCGAGTATTCACCTAACCTAAATATTACCGTAGAGAATCATGGTGGTTTTTCATCAAACGGGAAGTATTTGGCTGATGTAATGAAATCAATCACTAAAGAAAATTGTGGAACATTACCTGATTTTGGAAACTTTTGTATTAATGGAAAACCTAATCCTACAGGTTTAGAACCTTGTTTTGAGTGGTATGACAGGTATGAAGGAATTAATGATTTAATGCCATTTGCTAAAGCTCTCAGTGCTAAATCCTATGATTTTCTAGACAATGGCGATGAGAAATATATTGACTATTATAAAATGATGAGGGTAGTTAATAATCACCCATATGAAGGTTATATTGGAATCGAATATGAAGGAAATAGATTAAGTGAAGATGAAGGAATTCTTGCAACAAAAAAGTTATTAGAAAAAATTATAAACTCATGAAAACCATTAAAGGTCCTGCAATTTTCTTGGCTCAGTTTTTAGGAGATGATAAGCCATTTAATAATCTAGATAGTATTTCAAAATGGGCAAAAGATCTTGGTTACAAGGCCATACAAATTCCTACTTGGGATAGTAGAGTTTTTGACTTAGAAACTGCGGGAAAAAGTAAAACCTATTGTGACGAAATAAAAGGGCTCGTCTATGATAACGGTCTTGAAATTAGTGAACTTTCAACTCATCTACAGGGTCAATTGATAGCTACAAACCCTAGTTATGATATTATGTTTGACTCATTCGCCCCAAAAAATTTACATGGAAAAGTTGGTGAAAGAACAATGTGGGCAAAAAGTCAGATGATCAATGCAATAAATGCAAGCAGTTTTTTAGAAATAAAACCAATGGCTTCTTTTTCAGGTTCACTCATGTTTCATACTATGTATCCTTGGCCACAAAGACCCTCAGGATTAGTCGATGCAGGTTTTGAGGAACTTGCAAAAAGATGGATTCCTATCCTAGATCATGCAAAGGACAAAGATGTACAAATTTGTTATGAAATTCACCCTGGTGAGGATCTACACGACGGTATCACATTTGAAAGATTTTTAGATGCAACAAATAATCATTCTTCAGTAAAAATGTTATATGACCCCAGTCATTTTATTTTGCAACAATTGGATTATTTACAATACATTGATTTTTATCATGATTACATAAAAATGTTTCATGTAAAAGATGCAGAATTTAATCCAACAGGAAAGTCTGGTGTTTATGGCGGATATCAAGACTGGATTGATAGACCTGGACGATTTAGATCACTTGGTGATGGTCAAATTGATTTTAAAACAATTTTCTCAAAGTTAAGTCAATATGGATTTGATGGTTGGGCTGTATTAGAATGGGAATGTTGCATAAAGAGTCCAGAGCAAGGAGCAAAAGAAGGTTCAAAATTCATTGATAATCACATCATTCAAGTTACTTCAAAGACCTTTGATGATTTTGCAGGGGGAGATGTCGATAACATAAATAAAATTTTGGGTATTGATTAGAAAATTTATTTACTGTTTTTTAATCCCTTGTATTTTATTTTCACAAACTCCACAAGATACTGAATTGTGGGGGCCAGTTCCTAAAAAAATCAATTCTGTCAATTTTACTACGCCACCTGGCGATGCAATAATTCTATTTGATGGTAAAGACCTCAAAAACTGGTCACAAAGATGGTCAAACGAAAAATCCAATTGGAAAATCTCTGATGATGGTTCAATGTTTTCTGAAAATCCTGGTGAGGGAATTCAAACAATTGAAAATTTTGGTTCTGTTCAATTTCATATTGAGTGGAAAACATCATCCGAAACTGATATGGAATCTGATAGAGATGAAGATGGTATTTTAGACTTTGAGGATTTGTGTCCTGATGAGTTTGGTTTAAAAAGATTTTGGGGCTGTAGCGAGTTAAAATACATGGACAGATCACAATATCAATCAAACAGTGGTGTCTTTTTCCATAATTTATATGAGGTTCAAATTTTGAACAGCTTTGATAATGAGACGTACGTTAATGGGATGGCAGGATCAGTTTATAAGCAACATATACCACTTGTTAATGCATCAAGGTCTAATGACCAATGGCAATCATATGATATAGTTTTTGTATCCCCAAAGTTTGATGAGTATGGTAAAAAATTTAGGGAGGGATCAATTACAGTCTTTCATAATGGAATATTAATTCATAATAGCGTCAAAATTTTAGGTTCAACAGAAAACGTAGGGCCTCCAAAAAACATAGTTCATGGTGATGGACCAATAGCTATTCAAGAACATTGTTGCACTAAAGTAAGCTTCAGAAATATTTGGGTCAGAGAAATTGAGTAAAATACTCAAAAAGATTTTCTAATTTTGTACATGCTTCAGTCAATGACCGGATACGGGTCAAAGTATTTTAAAATTGATGATTTCGAAATTAATATCGAATTAAGAACTTTGAATAGCCGATATTTTGATTCAAAAATATCGTTACCACCCACTTTGCATAAACACGAGTTAGAAATTAATAATCTTCTAAAAAAGTTTTTGTTGAGAGGTAAAGTTGAATTAAATATTAAGTTGCTAGGAATTTCAGATGACACATTTAGTTTCAATAAAAATGTTATCAAAAACTATTTTAAGGATCTTAATGATATTTCAAAATTCGACAAATCACAGCTGTTAAATTCAATTTTAAATCTTCCAAATACTATTAGCAAAAGTGAAAACAAGATGCCTGAAAAAGTATCAAAAAAGATAACAGTCATTCTTAACTCAGTTATCAAACAATTGATTTCATTTAGAATCAAAGAGGGCCAAAACACAAAAAAAGATTTGGCAGAAAATATCAAAATGATAAATACTTACTCCCAAAAAATAAAAAAAGAGAGTAAGTATCATAAAAAATCCATTGAGGAAAATTTAGAAAAGAAAGTCAGAAATTT
This sequence comes from uncultured Bacteroidota bacterium, assembly GCA_902526165.1. GTDB lineage: Bacteria > Bacteroidota > Bacteroidia > Flavobacteriales > Flavobacteriaceae > Eutrophosalina. Next base: position 33,404 of record CABZKA010000002.1, on the reverse strand, counting down.
AAATGTTGAATATGACCACGGAAAATTTGAACAAGAGATGTTTTATTACTTAGAAAAAATAGATGTAAATGAGGAGTTAGTTAGGTTAGGCAGTCATATTAATTTTTTTAATGATACTTTAAAAAACAAGTCAGTTGAAAAAGGAAAAAAACTTGGATTTATATGTCAAGAAATGGGTAGAGAGATAAATACAATTGGATCAAAATCCAACAATGCATTGATTCAAAACCACGTTGTTGAGATGAAGTCAAGTGTAGAAAAAATTAGAGAACAATTATTAAATATTCTATAATGGCAGGTAAGGTAGTTATATTGAGCGCACCCTCAGGAAGTGGAAAAACCACTCTCGCCCGACACCTAATTTCTGTTCAAAAACTAAACTTTAAATTTTCTGTTTCTGCAACAACAAGAAAAAAAAGAGATCATGAAATTAATGGAAAGGATTATTTCTTTTTTTCAACAGAAGAATTTAAAAATAGTATTGAAAACCAAGACTTTATTGAATACGAAAAAGTTTATGAAAATATATATTATGGGACTCTAAAGTCAGAAGTAAATAATCTGATTGTCAATCACAATATAGTTTTTGATGTTGATGTATTAGGTGCACTATCATTAAAAAATTACTTTAAAAGTCTTGCGATTTCAATTTTTATTAAACCTCCCAGTATTGATGTTTTAGAGAAAAGATTAATTGATAGAAAAAAGAATGACCCTAGTGAAATAAAAGAAAGAGTCGGAAAAGCAGAAATTGAAATGAAAAAAGAAGCTGATTTTGATACAGTTATTATTAATGAATATTTGGATGTTGCAAAACAAGAATTAATATATAAAGTTGAAAATTTCCTGAAATGAAAGTTGGCTTATTCTTTGGAACATTCGATCCTCTTCATATTGGGCACGACCAAATTGCATCATATTTTTTAGAAAATTATTTTGATCAAATTTGGTTTGTTGTCACACCCCACAACCCACATAAAGAAAAACTAGATTTAACTGATGAAAAAATTAGGCTTGAAATGGTTAAAAAGTTTTGTGATAGTAATGTAAATTTTGTTTGTTCGGACGTAGAGTTTTCTTTGAAGCAACCCAACCATACATCCGATACAATTTCAAAACTTTATGAGTTTTACCCCAAAATTGATTTTTCCGTAATTATTGGTCAAGATAACTTGATGCATCTGGACCAATGGAAAAATTATGAAACAATTTTAGATACTGGAGTTTATGTATATCCAAGAGAAATTGAATCCAATTCAAATATTATTTTAGAGGATCATCCAAAAGTAAAAATCTGTGATTGTAAATTAATGGAAATTTCCTCCTCCGATATAAGAGTTAATATTAGTAATGGATTAAACATTGACCACCTGGTTCCAGACAAAGTCATCGAGTTTATTAATAAAAACAAACTCTATACACCTTAATTGAATATTGTCAAAAACATATTGTGGGTTCTACTAATCATTATCTTTCTCTATTCTCTAACAAGTCAAGAGCATGTATACGCTTTAATCGTTTCCATAGTTTGTATGATTCTATACCAATTGGAAAAGAAGTCTAAAAAGGATTAATAACAATTTCTATTCAATTTTCTTGTCATAAATCTTTAACCATTATTTAACACTTTACCTTAACATTTTTTAATAAAATTGCTTACCCGAAATATATCTTATGGAAAATAACAATATTGACATTAATAAAATTAATGCTCAAATAAAAAAAGACAGCGAATTTATTGATCTGCTACTTATTGAAATTAATAAAGTAATTGTTGGTCAAAAATACATGCTTGAAAGGCTATTAATTGGATTGCTTGGAAAAGGTCACATTCTTCTCGAGGGTGTACCTGGCCTTGCAAAAACACTTGCCATTAATACACTTAGTCAAGCAGTTAAAGGAACATTTAGCAGAATTCAATTTACACCTGACTTGTTGCCAGCTGATGTTGTTGGCACAATGATATACAATATAAAGCAGAACGATTTCTCGATCAAGAAAGGACCAATCTTTGCAAATTTTGTATTGGCAGATGAAATAAACCGAGCTCCTGCAAAAGTCCAATCAGCTTTACTTGAATCAATGCAAGAAAAGCAAGTTACAATTGGTGACAATACATTTAAACTACAATTACCTTTCTTAGTAATGGCAACTCAGAACCCCATTGAGCAAGAGGGAACTTATCCGCTACCTGAAGCTCAAATGGACAGGTTTATGTTAAAGTGTGTGATATCTTATCCTGAGTTTGAGGATGAGCAATTGATTGTCAGATCAAACATTAACGAATCATTTAGTAAAGTAAAACCTGTTGTTTCAATCAAAGACATTCTAAAGGCACAAGAATCTGTAAAGCAAGTTTATATGGATGAAAAAATTGAAAAATATATCCTAAAGTTAATTTTTGCAACTCGTTACCCAGAACAAAATAAGTTAGAAGACTTAAAACCTCTAATTGGTTTTGGCTCATCACCAAGAGGAAGTATTAATTTAGCTCAAGCAGCGAAATGTCATGCTTTCATTCAAAGAAGAGGTTATGTAATACCAGAGGATATCAAAGCTGTTATTCATGATGTGTTAAGACATAGAATCGGATTGACTTATGAAGCTGAGGCAGAAAATATAAGTTCTACAGATATCATAGAGAAAATTGTTAATTCAATTGAGGTTCCCTAGTCAATAGATGGATACAAAAGAGATCATAAAAAAGGTTAGAAAGGTTGAAATAAAAACTAAAAAGCTTACCAACAATGTATTTGGCGGAGAGTACCAAAGCACTTTCAAAGGAAGGGGTATGACTTTTAGTGAAGTTAGATCTTACGAGTTTGGAGATGATGTGAGAACAATTGATTGGAATGTAACAGCGAGGTACAATGAACCTTTTGTAAAAGTTTTTGAGGAGGAAAGAGAACTTACGCTAATGCTTATGGTTGATATTAGTGGTTCTAAACTTTTTGGTTCTGAAGATCAGATTAAAAAAAGTATTGTCACTGAGATTTCAGCTACCTTGGCCTTTTCTGCTATCCAGAACAATGATAAAGTAGGCTTAATTCTTTTTACTGATCAAATTGAGTTATTTATCCCACCTAGCAAAGGAAGATCACATATTTTAAGAATTATCAGAGAGCTTATTGAGTTTAAACCTAAAAACTCAAAAACTGATGTTTCAGTTGCATTAGAGTTTTTTTCAAGCATAATAAAAAAGAAATCAATTGCTTTTCTAATATCTGATTTTAATTCTGAGGATTATGAAAAACCACTGTCTATTGTTGCCAAGAAGCATGACTTAACAGGAATAAGAATCTTTGATAAGTTTGAGGAAGAATTTCCAGAAATTGGTTTTGTCTCAATGTATGATCAGGAATCAAAAAATTACAAGCTGGTGGATACCTCATCAAAAAAAATTAGAAACTTTTTCAAATCAGAGTATTTAAAAAAAAGAGATTTTTTTGAAAAGCTATTTAAAAAGTCAGGTGCTGGCGTAATTAGCTGTAGAACAGATCAAGACTATGTCAAGTTATTATTAGGTTATTTTAAAAATCGTGGTTAATTTTTTTCTAAAGATTGTAATCTGCTTATTTGCTTTTCACCTGAGTTATTCTCAGGATGGCATAGTTGTTAAATCAGAGGTTGACACGACTTCAATTAAGGTTGGTGAACAGTTTTCTTATAACATAATTATAGAAAGTAACAGCTTTCAAGAAATCAATTTTCCAGATAATTTTAATTTTAGTCCTTTTACAATTGCCGATCAATTTCCTGTAGACACCAACTATTTAAAGAGTAAAAAAATTATAAGTAAAAAATTTAATTTAACTCATTTTGATGAAGGATCTTTTTTAATAACTCCACAAAAATTATCAATTGGAAAGAAGATATATTTGACAGAAAAAATAGATATTGATGTCATAACAATAAAGGTAGATACTGTATCAAAAAAGTTTTTTGATATTAAGGAAATAAAATTTGCTGAAAATCCCAATAGCTCAATATTTAATATCATAGTATCCCTATTATTGTTTCTTTTAGGGTGCTTAGTTTTATTTTTGATTTATAGATCATATAAAAAGTTAAAATCCGAAGAATTTATATTTCAGACACCCTTTGAAAAAGCAGTTTTAAGTTTACAAGAAATTGAGAAATCAAAACTTGATAATCAAAAAGGATTAAAAGAATTCTATTCCAGATTAATTGAAATTGTTAAAAGATATTTTGAAGATGATCATATTGATCCAAATGCATTGGAGAGCACATCCAATCAACTTATAAATAAATTAAAACTTTTAAAAACATCAGAAAAAATAAATCTATCAGATAACACTATAAATTCATTGGACGAAGTATTAAAAAACTCTGATCTTGTGAAGTTTGCAAGGTTAAAAATGGACCAAAACACCATTAATAGCGATCAAATTAAAATTAAGGAGGTAATTTCTTCAGCAAAAAAATCAATACCTAATAATGAGCAAAAGGATAATGAAAAAAGAAAACAAGAAGAGATCAAGTTTCTAAATAAATTAAAAAATAAAAAGATAAAATATATTTTGTCATCAGCGCTAACAGCTATTCTGACCATATTATCTATTGTTATCTTTTTATTTGGCACACCAAAATCAATAACATTTAATTCGGATAAAAAATTACTAAATCAAGATTGGATTGAAAGTGTTTACACAGAATTTAATCTTAGATTACAATCACCTGATGCATTTGTAAGATCATCAGATTCCCTATCAAATAATTTAAATTATAGTTCGAGAGATGGATCAATTAGTTTAAGCCTTTATGTAAAACCTAAAACTGAAAATCAAGATGCTTTGAATGAGTTGTTGGAGGACTTTAAAAAAAGGGATTTTAAAAATATTATAACAAAAGAGGAGCAACTTGACATTGGTAATGGCAATAAGGCAAATAAAGTATTTGGGTCATTTGATGACAATAATATTAAAATCAAAAAAAATTATAATATTATAATTTTTGATTTTAGTAATAAGCTTCTTCTTTTGGAAATGATATATGAAATTGATAATACTATACAAAGCAAAATTATAGACAGGATTCTAAACTCTTTAAAATTTGAAAAATGACAGATTTAAAATTTCAAAATCCCGAATTTTTATGGTTACTGGTTTTAATTCCTGTCATTGCTTACTTTTTTTATTTAACTAACAAAAAAAGGAAAAGTTTCATGAAGTTTTCATCAATCACAGATTTTAAACCAAGTCTAAAATCAAAACTTTATCCCTTTTTGGATATTACACGTTTGCTTTCAATTTTTTTAATTATTGTTTCTATTGCTCGTCCGCAGGAGGTGAGTAACTCAACTAGATCAAAATCAAGCAGCGGAATTGATATTGTTATTGCCGTGGATATATCATCAAGTATGTTGGCAAGAGATCTTAAGCCAAATAGGTTGGATGCATTAAAAAATGTAGCATCAGAATTTGTTAAAGGCAGATTAAATGACCGAATAGGAATTGTAATATATGCAGGTGAAAGTTATACCAAAACACCTGTAACATCGGATGAAAAATTAATTCTCTCATCTTTACAGGATATTGTATTTGATGGCGTTATTCAGGACGGAACTGCTATTGGAATGGGTTTAGCAACATCCGTAAACAGATTGAAGGATAGTAAAGCAAAAAGTAAAGTAATTATCCTTTTTACCGATGGTGTTAATAATACCGGAGTTATAGATCCTGAAACAGCATCAGAATTAGCCTTAAATTATGGAATCAAAACTTACACAATTGGTCTTGGAACAAATGGTAATGCTTTGGCACCTGTTGCTATAAATAGAGATGGATCATTTAGATTTGGAATGACTAAAGTTGAAATTGATGAGGAATTACTTAGTGGAATTGCAGAAAAAACAGGTGGACTTTACTTTAGAGCTACTGATAATAAAAGCTTAGAGAGCATTTACAAGGAAATTGATAAACTTGAGAAGACAGAAATCGAGGAGATTAGGTATTCAGAAAAAGATGAAAAATATCGCTTCTTAATCATTCTAGCTCTTTCTCTTTTTACAACTGAGTACTTAACTAGAAAATTAATTTATAAAAGCGCTTTTTAATGTATCAACTGGATGAAATAAAATTTTTCTATCTACTCTTAATTATACCGATAATTATAATGGTTTTCATTTACAATAAATATTGGAAAAGTAAGGTTATTAGAAACAATTTTTCAATTGATAGCCTGAATTATTTAGTTCCTGAATTCTCTAAGAGTAAAGATTCTTTAAAATTAGCAGTTCAAATATTAGCAATCATTTTCTTAATAATTGGACTTGTTAATCCCAAAATTGGAACAGAGTTAAAGACGGTTACAAGAGAAGGAGTTGATATTGTTTTTGCTGTTGATGTATCAAAAAGTATGTTGGCAGAGGATATTGCACCTAATAGGATTGAAAAGTCCAAAAGAATAGTATCCCAATTAATAAATCAACTTGGATCTGATAGAGTTGGATTGGTTGCTTACGCTTCTTCAGCAATCCCAGTATTACCGATCACCTCTGATTTCTCATCTGCAAGAATGTTTTTAGAGAGTTTAGATACTGATATGATTTCTTCCCAAGGAACTTCAATTGTTGAAGCAATTCAGCTTTCAAGTACATATTTTGATGATGAAGATCAAACTAACAGAATAGTTTGTATACTTTCTGATGGTGAGGATCATGAGTATCAGGAAAATCTAATAAATACGACAATTCAAGATTCAGGTATTATTATTTTTTCAATTGGTGTTGGAAGTGAAAAAGGATCGCCCATACCAATTAGAGAAAAAAATATTGTAAAGTCTTATAAAAAAGATGAAAAGGGTGAGGTTGTTATCACAAAACTTAATTCAGATCTTCTAAAAAAATTGGCTGATCAATCAAAAGGAAAATATATTGAAGGGGAGATAACCAGTGATGTGGTTGAGGAAATAATTTCAGAGCTGAAAGACATGGACAAAAAAGAATTTGAGGCTAAGGAATTCACAAGTTTCAAAGATCAATTTCAATGGTTTTTGGCTATTTCATTATTTTTAATTTTGATTGATAGTTTCTTATTTGAGAAAAAAACAAAATGGATTGAAAAACTTAATTTATTTAATGATGATAAATAAAACTATTTTTTTATTACTGCCCTTTTTTATTTTTTCACAAAATGTGAAGGAAAATATCGATTCAAAAAAGTTTCTTTTTGATGGTAACACTTATTTTGAAAATCAACAATTTAACACAGCTGAGTATAATTATAGGAAATCATATTCCAAGGATTCATTAAATCCAACGGCAACTTACAACTTAGGGAATTCGTTGTATAAAAATAATCTCAGTCCTGAAGCAAGGTTTAATTACACTCAATCAATAAAAAAATTGAGTGACAAAGAAAGCTTACATAGAGCATATCATAATTTAGGTAATACGTACATGCAGGAAGAAAATTATCAGGGGGCCGTTGATGCATTTAAAAGATCTTTAATTAATAATCCTAATGATGAAGAAACTAGGTATAATTATGTATTAGCCAAAGAATTGTTAAAGAATCAAAATAAGAATCAAAATCAAAACGATAAAAAAGACAAAAAGGACAACAAGGATAACAAGGATGATCAACAAAAAAAAGATGATAAATCAGATCCGCAGAATAAAAAAAATGATGATAAAAAAAATAAAGCTGACTCAAAAGAAAAGCAAAAAAAACCTGAAATATCACCACAGCAACTGAAAAATATTTTGGAAGCTATGAATAAGGAGGAAAAAAAGGTCCAAGAAAAAGTTAATAAGAAAAAAATGAAAGGATCACCAAAAAAATCCAATAAAAAAGATTGGTAATGAAAAAAGCAATTATAATTATTTCTATTCTTTTTACAAATTTTATTATATCTCAAGTAAAATTTGAAGCCAATGTAAGTAAGGAAACTTTGGGTATCAATGAAAACTTGAGAGTTGATTTTAAAATGAATAAGGATGGAGATAACTTTACTCCACCTAATTTTTCAGGATTTGAAGTTGTTGGAGGGCCCAATCAATCTGTAAGTAATAGTTGGATCAATGGTGTTAGAAGTTTCTCCAAAACTTATACATATTTTCTAACTCCAATCAAAAGAGGAAGATTTAAAATAGGTCAGGCTTCAATTGAAATAGAAGGCGATATTTACAAGACCAGTACCGTTGATGTTTTAGTAACAGAAGCTGTTAGCTCTTCACTTTCTCCAAACAATCCTGATAGTATAGTTAGTGATGATTTAGAATTAATTGCTGAAGTTTCAAAGCGCTCACCATATTTAAATGAACCAATTTCTGTTGTTTACAAATTGCTATTTAGTCCGAAAATAAATGTCACGAATTTAAGTGAAGTTGATGCCCCAGATTTTAAAAACTTCTGGTCTCAAAATATAAAAATTCCAAGGATTGAAATAAATAGAACCTCCCATAATGGAAAGAGTTATAATTACGTCACATGGAAAAAAATGCTATTATATCCACAAAAAGAAGGTGATATTGACATTAACCCATTAACACTTGAAGTTACAATTGATGTTCCAACTAGTAGAAGAGATTTCTTTGGAAATGTAATTTATTCACAGACCTCAAACAAGGTTTCATCCAATAAAGTAAAAATTATTACCAAACCTTTTCCTGAAGAAAACAAGCCTGTTGAATTTAATGGAGCTGTTGGAGATTTTAAAATATTTGCAGAATCTAATAGAAGTGAGTTATCGGCAAATGAATCATTTCAAGTAGAGTTAAAAATTTCTGGTAGCGGAAACCTTAAGTTGTTTTCGATCCCTGATCTTGTTGTTCCTTCTTCTTTGGAAAAATATGATCCAGAATTTAATGAAAACGTAAAAGTCGGTCTTTCTGGAATGAACGGTTCAATTTCAAATACTTATACTATTGTTCCGCAGTTTCAAGGAAAGTATCCTATACCATCAACTAGATTTGTTTATTTCAATCCACTTGAAAAAAAATATGTAAAAATTTCGACAGAAGAATTGATCATAAACATTTTGGATGGCCCAACATCATCCGTTGTCACAAATAATGAGGACTCTAATGTATCCAGTAAAAATATTTTAAGCCCAAAAGACCAGTTTAATTTTATCGAACTTGAAACTAATCTTTTTAAAATAATAAAAAAACAGTCAGTAATTGATCAGTATTTTCAATATATAATAATCTTTATTTTCTTCTCTCTCATCTTGGTGGTTTTGGCTTTAAAATTCTTTTTCTTTAAAGATTCCAAATCTATCGATAATAATAAGGTTGCTAATAAAGTAGCTATTAGGTCTTTAGAAAATGCAAAAAAATACCTCGACGAAAAAGAACTTTTTTACGAGACATTGGAAACATGTATTACTGGTTTTTTAACAACAAAATTTAATTTTAAAAACACTGATCTTGTTACTGAAAGTATAAAGCAAAAATTAACAAAAATTGGAGTTGATAAAAACACAATTCAGGATTTACTAAAAATATTAAATACATGTCAGTATTTTAAATTCACACCGAATTTAGAATTTGATACAAGAAATGATTATAAAAAATCTGTTGAATTAATTATGAAACTGCAAAATTTTAAATTATGAGGCTGCTTTTTTTAATTTTATTAATAAACTACTCATTTTCACAAAACAGTGATTTTGATGAAGCAAATCTGCTGTATAATGAGGGTGAGTATATGGATGCTATTGAGCTTTATTCAGGGATAATTGACGACGGATTACATTCTGCTGATCTATATTTCAATATTGGAAATTCTTATTATAAAATTAACGACACTCCTAACTCTATTTTTTATTACGAAAAAGCATTATTGCTTGATCCTGATAATGAAAGCGTAAAAAATAACCTAGCATATGCTCAAAATATGTTAATTGATAAAATTGAAACCTTGCCTAAAAATCAAATAACTGTTTTATTTGATTCGATTTTATCGGTTTTTAGTTATGAGTATTGGCAATTTTTTACAATATTATTTCAGTTGCTCTTCGTTATTTTTTTCATATTATTTTTTATTTCAAAAAACTCAGCTCTCAAAAGAAAGTATTTCACATATTCAAGTACTAGCCTTCTCATTTTTATAATCACATTGATTATTTCAATTAATTCCAAAAACAACTATCTTAAGACTGATCCTGCAATTTTATTTGATAAGGAGGTTTCATTTAGAAGCGAACCTAACTTAAGGTCTGAAGAGATATTTAAATTACATGAAGGATTGAAGATAAATATTAAAGAAACTATAAATGATTGGACTTTAATTGAACTCTCAAATGGTAGTGAGGGTTGGATCCCAACAGCATCGTTCAGAAAGATTAAATAAAATAAGCAGCATTAAAATTTTCCATTATATACTCCCCCAATCTAATCATTAATTGAAATGAATTAGAGCTTTCAACATAATTATTTGATAATAATTCAGGGTATATCTGAACAAAATTTTTATATATAATTGAAATTGTTGTAAAAAGAATAATGTATTTCATTGCACTAAAAATCCCACCCATTAATCTATTTAAAACACCTAGAGAAATAAACTTAATCAACTTAGTAAATCCTTTTCCAAATATTTTAAATATGAGCGCAGTAGCTATAAATAGTATTATCAAGCATATGGCATTTAGAATTTTTTTATCGATCTCAATAAAATCTATTAGTAAACTGGCTACAGGTTCGGAAAAGTTATATGAAACCAAACCTGCTATTAGAAAACCTATAAATGAAGAAATTTCATTTATAAAACCATTGAAAAAACCTTTTAAAAATACATAAAGGAGTACAATAATGATTGCAATATCAATTATATTCAAAGTGAAGATTTTATGTTTACAGTTTTAAAATTAAATTTAATTAGAATATTTTAGCCAAAGTTATGTTAAAAGAAATTGATAATCATTTATCTGATTTAAAAAATATCTCAATAAAAAGTTTGGATGAACTAGAACAATTTAGAATAAAATTCCTTTCCAAAAAGGGAATTATACCTGATCTGTTTGCGAAGCTTAAGGATATAGATGCTGATAAACGAAAAAAGTTTGGCTCTAAGATTAATGACCTAAAAATAAAGATTGGTGAAATCATTGATAAATCAAAAGCGGAGCTTTCAGTTGTTTCAAATAATAAAAATGAAGTAGACTATACACAGCCTGCAGATTTTTTAAAAATAGGTTCAAGACATCCAATTTCAATTGTAAAAAATAAGATTATAGATATATTTTCAAAAATTGGTTTTGATATTTCAGAGGGCCCTGAGATAGAGGATGATTGGCATAATTTTACTGCCCTTAACCTACCAGAGTATCACCCGGCAAGAGACATGCAAGATACATTTTATGTATCCAAGAATCCAGATTACTTGTTAAGAACTCATACTTCATCAGTGCAGATTAGACATATGGAAAATAATGAACCTCCCATCAGAACAATATCACCAGGAAGAGTTTACAGAAATGAAGATATTTCAGCAAGATCTCACTGTTTCTTCCACCAAATTGAAGGGTTATATATTGACGAAAATGTTTCTTTTGTTGATTTGAAGCAAACCTTACTACATTTTACTAAACAACTATTTGGTAAAAGTAAAATAAGACTCAGACCCTCATATTTTCCTTTTACTGAACCTAGTGCTGAGCTTGATATTTATTGGGGCTTGAACTCTGAGGCTGATCATAGAATCACAAAAGGAACAGGGTGGTTAGAGATTCTGGGTTGTGGTATGGTTGATCCAAATGTTTTAGAAAACTGTAAGATTGATCCTAATAAGTTTTCTGGTTATGCATTTGGGATGGGAATTGAGAGGATAACAATGTTATTATATCAAATCGAAGATATAAGAACATTTTATGAAAATGATGTAAGATTCTTACAGCAATTTAAATCCTCAATATAGCCCTTTTGATAACTCTCTCATTTGCCCACTAGCGCTTCTATTCTCGAACAATATTTTATAGCAAACATCAATAATTAAAAATTTCTTTGATAACTTTTTTGAAATTAGTGAGGCGTTTTTTGTAGCATAATAACCTTCAACAATCATATTCATTTCTGCTTTTGCTGAATTAATGGAATAACCTTTTCCAATCATATTACCAAAAGTTCTGTTTCTACTAAAAGAGGAATAAGTTGTAACTAATAAATCACCAAGATATGCAGAGTGATTAATTTTTCTTTTGGCTTTATGAAATGCCTCTATAAAATCGCTCATTTCTTTTGTGCTGTGACTTATCAATACGCTAATAAAATTGTCTCCATATCCTAACCCATGCGCAATTCCTACCATTATCGAATAAATATTTTTTAGACTTGAGCTTATTTCAATTCCAGTCATATCTCTAGATACCGTGGAAATGATGTATTTTGTGTTTAATAAGCTAGAAATATGTTCTCCAAGCTTTAAATTATTTGTACCAACAGTTAAATAAGTTAGTTTCTCTTGCGCTACCTCCTCAGCATGACTTGGACCACTAATTATGGCTAAGTTTTTTTTTGGGATATTATATTCTCGATTTAAATGTTCACTAATAGTTAAAAATGATTCGGGTATAATACCTTTTGATGCTGATACTAAGATTTTTTTTGAAAGTAATTTTTTTGATGAAATGAGCGATGATTCAATGAAAGGAGATGGGATTGCTATTATTAGTATATCGCTATCATAAATAACTTTATTAATATCTGAAGATATCTTAAGCTTATCTGGATTTAGATCTACATAACTTAAGTATTTAGGGTTTCTGCCGACTGATTTAATCTGTTCAATTGATTCAGGATTTCTTATGAACCAGTTTAAATTTAAATTATTTTCTGAAAGTATTTTTACTAGAGCTGTTGCCCAGCTACCTGAACCCAAAACACCAATGCATTTCTTTTTCATTTTAACAGATTTTTAATAAATCAGCCCTCAAAAATAAGTTAATTTTAAATATTAATTTTTTCATAATTGTAATAAAAGCATTCACCTCTGAATGCTTTTGTTTTATGTAGCACTTACTAAAGAGCAAAAAAGAGCAAGACCAAAAAATATGAAAAGTCTCAAAAACTTTTTCTCTTTTTTTACTTGTTCATTATGAATTATTAAACCAAATACACAAAAAACCAAACCTACGGTTAGAGCAGTAGAAAACACTTCTTCTTTTATCGTATTTAAGATCAAATCAATGGTGTAAAAAATTGTACAAAAAACACTGACCCTAAAATCAAACCAACTATAATCTCTTTTCTTAATGTATTTAAATAATGATGAAAAAGTTAGGTATATCAAAATCAGAATTGAGAAAAAATGAAAAAAAGGTTCAATTGCTGAGAAAGGTAAATTCATTAAAATGACGATTTAAGCAGTTTTTTAACATATTCATTTTTCGACTTAATTAGATTTGAATTTAATTTGTTTTCAATAATTTTTCCATTTTTCAATACAATAATTTTGTCAGAAATTGATTTAACTACCGGTAAATTGTGTGAAATAAAAATTAAAGAAAAATTCAAATTATTTTTCAGATCAGTCAGCAAATTTAAAATTGAGAACCTTGTTGAACTATCAAGTGCTGAGACACATTCATCACAAATTAAAATTTTAGGACTTAGTGATATTGCAGCAGCAATTACTACTCTTTGTCTTTCACCTCCAGAAAGCTGTTTTGGAAATTTATTAAAAAGGTTTTCGTCTAAATTCACCAATGATAAGTATTCTTTAGCACGCGTCTTAGCTTCATTGTTTGAGTGATTATAGTGAAATTTTAAGACTTGTTGAATATGGTTTATAATCCTAATTTTAGGATCAAGAGATGAATATGGGTCTTGAAAAATTAATTGAATTTCCTTACTTAGTAATCTCCTAGTATAATCCTTTATATTCACTCCCCTATATCGTATTACTCCTCTATAATTTTTATAATAACCAATTATACATTTGGAAATTGAGCTTTTTCCAGAACCAGATTCCCCAATTATACCAATTGTTTCTTTTTCCTTTAAAACAAAATTAATTTTGTCTAAAATATTAGATGAGCCTATGTCTAATTGAATATTTTCAACACTTAGAATTTCATTATTTTTTGTACTTGTAGAGCTTGAAAATTTAACTTTAGAATTCTTGATTAGTTTTTTACCATAGTCTGTCTTTGGGTTTTTAAAAAATGATTTTGTTGAACCTGTTTCACAAATTTTACCCTCCCTTACTAATATAATTCTGTCGGAAATACTTTTAATAAGATTTAAATTATGTGTTACAATTATTAGACTAGATTCGAGCTCATATTTTAGTTTAATTATAAGATTAATGATTTCTTTTTTAATAATTGTGTCAAGTGAAGAGGTTGCTTCATCAGCTATTAAAATTTTTGGTTTTTTTGCTAGTGCCATGGCGATCATTACTCTTTGTTGCTGACCTCCACTAAGTTCATGGGGATATTTATTTAAACAAGCCATGGGATCGTCTATTACAACCTTTTTCAAAAGATTGGTTGCTTCATTCACTTTATCTTTATCTCCAATTATACACTCTATAATTTGATCGCCACATTTCATGGAAGGATTTAGGTAACTAGCTGGGTCTTGAAAAATAATAGCAATTTCATTTTTTTTTGCCTTCCAAGGCTCGTTATTGTCAGTTTTTATTATACTACGATTGAAAATAATTTCACCTTCTTGTTTTAACCCTTTATGCTTTATTAAGTCAATTATAGACAGTGCTGTTAGTGATTTACCACTTCCTGATTCTCCAACTATTCCTAAAATTTCTTTGTGGTTAACTTTGAAGGAAAGGTCGTGTATCAAATAATTCTTTTTAAAAGAAATTTTCAAATTTTTTACTTCAAGAATTGTTTTTTTACTCATTTTAAGAGATATTAAAGTATTGAATCTAAACTAAAGTATCAAAAATAGAATATTAGAAAGGAACAATTATTGTTTCTTATAAATTTGAATAAAAAATAATGAAATCACCCAAGTTGTTTTTGAGAACAAGAATTTTTCTTTCAATGATTTTTCTTGTTTTAATTTCTTTTTTATTGACAGGTATCGTAACAAATTATCAAATCAGGGAAAGTTCAGATTACTACCATGGTTTAAGATTAGAAAGAAAAGAAGCTCAAATTCAAAGAGCCCTTAGAAGTTTACTAGAGGAAAGATCACAACTAGAAGATAACCAATTATCTTTTTTATTTAATCAGAGGCCAGAACAGAATATTAGTATTAATACAGTTTTAGATTCAATCTTAACAAATGAAATTGTTAAGATTTCTGAAATTCAGAACATAAACTTCACTCTTTATGATATTGATGGCTCCTTGATTGGTTCAACAGTTAGTGATAATGAAACCGAGACCCTTCCAAAACAGGTTTTAATAGATTTAGAAAATAGTAATGATTCTAAAATTGTAATTACGAAAAATGAAAATGAAACACTTTTACGATCTTCTTTTTCTTATATTTTTAACATAAATGAAAAACCAATATGGATTCTTAATTTTCCTTATATTGATGATGACAGGTTAAATACTTATGAGATTAACTCTTACATACTAAACTTAGTTCAGGTTTATTTTTTACTTTTTGTTTTAGCAATCATGATATCATATTTGGTCTCAAGCTATATCACTAATCCAATATCTGCTTTGATTTTCAAAATGAAGCAAATGAGATTGGATAAAATCAATAAAAAAATTGATCTTAACGTCAACAGTAAGGAAATGTATTCCTTGGTTAACTCTTATAATAATATGGTTAATCAAATTGATAATAACGTTAAAAAATTATCCAAATCCCAAAGGGAACTGGCATGGAGAGAAATGGCCAAGCAAGTTGCCCACGAAATAAAAAACCCATTAACTCCGATGAAACTTAGTGTTCAGAATTTTAAATTAAAATTTGACCCTAATGACCCGAAAATGGTGAATAAGGTTAATGAGTTTAGTAAAACAATTATTCAACAAATTGATGTATTAAGTTCAATCTCAACTGCTTTTTCAAATTTTGCTGATTTACCGACTCAAAAAAATGAAAAAATTGATTTAATTAAAACAATCAAGTTAGCTCTTGATATATTCAACGAAAAAGATATTGTTTATGAGCCAAGAGAAAAATCTATTGAGGTTATAATTGATAGAACAAGCTTGATAAGAATCATAACAAATCTTGTAAAAAATTCAATTCAAGCAACAAAATCTATTGAAATTCCCAAGATTAATGTTTTGGTATATCAAAATGATAAAAATGCAATTATAGATGTTACTGACAATGGAGTAGGTATTCCTTTGAAATTAAAAGAAAAAATTTTTGAGCCTCGTTTTACAACGAAATCAAAAGGAATGGGGCTTGGACTTAGCATAATAAAAAACTTAGTAACGGCTCACTCAGGTAAAATTACATTTACATCAAAAAAGGGGAAAACAATTTTTAGGGTTACGTTTCCAAAAATTGATAAAAAAATTTAGCAATATTCGTTGTAGGCTTCTTTGAGATTTTCTGAAATGATCTCAGCATTTCTGCCCTCAATATGATGCCTTTCAAGCATATGAACAATTTCACCATCCTTGAATATAGCCATACATGGTGAAGATGGAGGGAAGGGGAACATTAACTCTCTAGCGTTATTTGTAGCAACCTTGTCAACACCAGCAAATGAGGTAAATAATTGATCGGGTTTCTTTTCATTCTCAAGGGACTTGAGAACACCCGGTCTAGCGTTTGCTGCAGCACAGCCACAAATCGAATTTATAACAATTAGAGAAGTGCCTTGTTTGACCAAGTTTTCAATATTATCATCTGAATTCAATTGAACAAAACCTTTTGAGGTTAGCTCTGATTTCATTGGATTTACAATTTCTGGCGGATACATAATTTTTTCAAATATACTAAACAAGATATATACCACATTTGTAAATTTGATTTTAATTTTATGAGATATCTTGGAGCATTAATTGGAGTGTTTATTATGAAGAGCTGGCTGGGTCTCTTTATAGGGTATTTCATTGGTCTTTTTATAGAGAAGAATTTTAATTTTTCTAATAAAAATTTATCGACTAGTTCAGGAAAATTTGAATTGAATTTACTTGGTTTGGCTGCTATTTTAATCAAATCAGATGGACAAGTTTCTCAAAATGAGTTGGATTATGTGAGAAAATATTTTGTTTCGGTTTTTGGAAAAAATAGAGCAAATACAATTTTTAAAATTTTCAATGAAAATGTCAACAAACAAAAAATTTCATACTTGGAGATTTGTAATTTTTTTCTGACAAGTTCGAATTACGCTACAAGACTTCAGTTAATACATTTTTTATTTTCAGTAGCAAAAGCAGATGGAATGGTTTCTAATAATGAGTTGCTTAAGCTCAAGGAATTTTCTAATTTGTTTAAAATTTCATTAGCAGACTTTGACAGTATTAAGGCAATGTTTGTTGATCAAATTGGTTCAGCATATAAAATATTGGAAGTTACTAGTGATGCAACAAATGATGAAATTAAAAAGTCATACAGACGACTAGTAAAAATTCATCACCCGGATAAAATTCAAAATCTTGACGATGGATATAAAAAGATTGCAAAAGAGAAGTTTCAAAAAATTCAAGATGCTTATGAAAAAATTAAAAAGGAAAGATCAATAAAATAATGGATACATTTTTATTCTATTTAAAAGTTGGAATAAATCATATTATAGATTTGAACGCTTACGATCATTTACTATTCTTAAGTTCTATAAGTCTTCCCTATACATTTAAAAGATACTACAGTTTATTTTGGATAGTTACTTTTTTTACGATTGGTCATACACTATCATTATTCATATCAACTTACAATATATACAACCCAAACCTTGATGTTATTGAATTTTTAATTCCACTTACAATTTTGTTTTCGGCGGTCAGTAATCTGATTCCTAAAATGGAAATTAAAAAAACATCTTTTAGCCATTTCATCTCCTTAATATTTGGCTTAATCCATGGATTTGGATTCGCGGGTTTTTATGATCAAATTACTTTTTCTGATCAGATTGAATTTACACCACTGATAGGATTTACAATTGGTGTAGAAATTGCTCAAATCATAATTGTTGTTTTTGTTTTATTTTTTTCATCAATGTTTCAATCCAAGCGTAATTTTTTCACAAAAAACTTTACAAAAATTATGTCAATTCTAATTTGTTTACTAACTATACTAATATTTTTTTAAGTGAAAAATAAAGAAAATAAATACGATAAAACTTACCTAAGAATGGCAAGGGAGTGGGGCAACCTTTCCTATTGCAAAAGAAGAAAAGTTGGTGCCCTAATCGTTAAAGACAGAATGATAATTTCAGATGGTTACAACGGAACTCCAACTGGAATGGAAAACATCTGTGAGGATGATGAAAATTATACAAAGTGGTATGTCCTTCACGCGGAGGCCAATGCCATAATGAAAGTTGCATCTTCCACACAATCATGTGCTGGAGCAACTCTGTATGTGACTCTTTCACCCTGCACAGATTGTAGCAAATTGATCTACCAAGCTGGTATAGTTAGGGTGGTATACATAGATCAATACAAAGACACGACTGGAATTCAATTTCTAAAAGACGCAGGAGTTGAAGTGGTTCAAATTGCTAATCCTTATTAATTTTATCAACTTTTTCAGAGAAGAGAAAGATTATGATTAATAGTGCAGCACAAGAGGTTGCCAATAATCCTATCAAAGAAATTCTATTTTCATTTGATAAAATTCCAAAATCAAAATCAATATAAAAAATATTAATACCCATCAAAATAAAACAAAGGATTAGAGCTATGTATTTAATCATTGATGTTAATTGTGTTTTTTAAAAATAAATAATGCTGTGATGTATTAACCTTCGCAGCTTTCACACTCCTTTTTTTGTTTGAACTTTTGCGCTGCATTCATGCTGTGCTGATAATACAAGGATTTAAGTCCAAGTTTCCATGCTGTAACATGAATTTTATTTACTTCTTTGGTAGGAGTATCTGGGTGAATAATTATATTGAGTGATTGACCTTGATCTATGTAGTTTTGCCTATTTGCTGCTTGATAAATAATAGTCAGTTGATCAATCTCGGAATAGGTTTTAAATACTTCTTTTTCATTTTCAGACAAGAAATCCAGTTCTTGAACAGATCCATCCTTATCTCTGATTGTTCTCCATACTTCAGGGGTGTTCATCCCTTTATCTTCAAGAAGTTTAACTAAAAAAGGATTTTTGATGGTCGTTTTTATTTTTGCAATATCCTTAACATAAATATTTGACCAAATGGGCTCTATGCCTTGTGAGACTTGACCCAGTATGAAAGCTGATGATGTAGTTGGCGCTATTGCATTTAGGGTTGTATTCCTTCTGCCATAACCTTTCAGTAGTTCCGGTTCACCAAATTTTTCTGCTAGGTTTTCAGAAGCAACGTGGGAGCGCGCCTGAATGTATTTAAATACTTCACTATTTAAATCGTAAGCTCCCTGACTATCAAATGGTAACATTTTGGATTGCAACAAGGAATGCCAACCTAAAACACCCATCCCAAGCGCTCTATTTTCTTTTGAAAAGTTATAGGCTCTTTCCATAAATAGAAATGTTTGCTGGTCGTCTCTATTTTCCGAATTTTTATATATGTCAAGCTTTTCAAGAAATTCTGTAATCACAGCGTCTAAAAAATAAATCATTGTTTCAACAGCATCTGTATCTTTCCATTTATCATAATGTAAAACATTGATGCTCGATAATACGCAAACAAAAGACCAGTTGTGATCTGAAGGCAGCATGATTTCTGTGCATAAATTACTGGCATAGATTGGCAACTTTTTGTCCTTATAAACATCTGCAGCGTTGTTGTTGGCATTATCAGTAAAGAAAATGTATGGATAACCCATCTCTCCTCGGCTTTGTAATACCTTAGCCCAAACAGTTCTTTTTTCATTATCCCCATCAATCATGGCTTGCATCCAATCATTGGTTACAGTCACACCGTGCGTTAGTTCTTGGATAGGGTTTCCTTCAGAACCTATTTCTAAAAACTCCATGATATCGGGGTGATCAATTGGTAGGTATGGAGAAAATCGCCCTCTTCTCACCGAACCTTGACTCACAACATCAACCATGGATTCAAACAATCTCATAACATGAACAGCTCCTGATGCTTGACCGTTATCTTTTATTTCAGCCCCACGGTGTCTTATTTTACCAAAGTATCCAGACGTACCACCACCTAATTTAGACATCATTCCAACCTCAGATTGAGAATATAAAATATTACCGATATCATCATCAATGTGAGAGCCAAAGCAACTGATTGGTAATCCACGTTCTTTTCCAAAGTTTGACCAGACAGGCGAAGCTAGAGAATAGAACCCTTGTGACATGTAATTATAAAATTTTTCTGCGTAACCGGGCATTTGAAGTATTTCCTCAGCTCTTTTCGCAATATTTAAAATACGTTCCTCAGCTGTAAGACCTTCTCCTAGGTATCCGGCAGCAAGAAATTTTCTACTATTATCATTAAGCCACTCAAATGTTTTTTCGGTTGTTAGGTTGTCAGTTTGCATGCTTTAAAATAGGTCGTCGCTTGTTATGCTTTGAGTTTTCTTACTATAGTTAATCGATCTTTTTACAAAGAAGTCACCGTGTTTCGTTCCGATGATCTCATCATCAAACCATTCGGTTTCTGAAACCAAGCTCTGATTAACGTCAAATATTTTATCAACGCCAATACTCTCTAAGGAATTATTGAATCTATTTTTCAAAAATTCGTTGACTACTGCCTTTGGCAAAAAATCTAGTTCACCATTCTCAAAAATCCAATCAACAACCTCACTCTCAGCTTCAAAAGCTTCTTTGCACATTTTCTGAATGCTTTGATGATAATTTTTTGTAAACCACTCTGGATTTTCTTTTTGTAAAATTTTAATTAAGTCAATACCAAAGTCTCCATGAATTTGCTCCTCTTTTGAAGTTGCTTCAACCACATTGGAAATTCCCTTTAGCATATTTTTGTGTTTGTTGAACGCCATTATAATCAGAAACTGAGAGAATAAGGAAACATGCTCAATGAACAATGAAAACAGTAGAATTGATTCTGCGTACTCTCTATTGTCATCACTCTTTGAGTTTTTGAGTGCTGTTTCTAGGTATCGCACTCTTTTCATAATAGCAGGCTTTTTCTTAAGCTCTTTAAACTCTGAATTCAGCCCAAGTATTTCAAGCAAGTGGGAGTAGGCATCCGCATGGCGAACTTCACTCTCAGCGAAGGTTGACCCAACAGATCCAATCTCAGGCTTTGGAATTCTGTGATAAATATCACCCCAGAATGATTTTACAGCAACCTCTATTTGCGAAATCGCAAGCATTGTATTTTTAATCGCGCTTCGTTCTGAATCCGTCAGCTGGATTTTAAAGTCTTGTATGTCACTGGTGAAATTAAATTCTGAGTGAATCCAATATGAATGCCTAATTGCTGGGACATATTCATACAAGTGTGGATATTCGTATGGTTTTAGATTGATTCTTTTTTCAAATATGTCAGATTCTCTTTGCTGAGTTCTCTTGTTTCTGTATAGTATGTATGCTTTTGCAACTTCTTTAAATTTGCTTTCCATTAATTGGGTCTCCACAATATCTTGAACCTCTTCAATCGTTGGTACATATGTCAAGTCATTATTTTTTCTGCCAATTAGTGATTGGTAAACTGACAAGGCAACATCTTGCGCATTTTCTTTACTACCATTTCCAACAGCATTCATAGCCTTGTGAATAGCTCCTGTAATCTTATCCAGACTGAAAGGTTTGGTGCTGAAGTCTCTCTTGATAATATATTCTATCTCCATATGTATAATAATAATTTAAAGGTGATTGGTAAGTCCTAAATTTTTACCACAAGTGAAGTTCTAACTTATTTTATCTGCTTCAAAAGGTGGTCCTACAACTTTTTCAACAAAGTTTTCAACATTAATTTTTAAAACAAAAATCGATGTAATGTACAAAGTAATACACTTAAAAAGCAACCACATCCCATCGACAAAAATATTAAAACTCTAATAGTTTATTCATCAAATGAAATATACATATTTTTTACGCACCGAAAATTTATTTTTATAAGTAATGGCTTTATCCAAAAAAAATAAAATTCCTTTTTAAAGTATTTTAAAAATACTCTAAGCTAAATTCCTGGCAGAATTCTTTAATTTCATTTCTGCACTTTTCAAACTCAAAAATTAATTTCTCTTTGTCTTTTATCGTTGACGGATCAAAGAAATTTTTATGAATTCTTACAGCTTCATTTGAAAAAAAACTAGGACATGTTTCGTGTGCATGATCACAAACCGTGATAATAAAATCAAAATCAATTTGTTCAAAATCCGATACATGATTGCTTTCATTTTGGGAAATATCAACACCATCATCTTTCATAATCTTTATTGCGTTTTTATTAATCGTATGGTTTTCTACACCTGCACTGTAAATCTTAGCTTTTCCGATTAAAAATCCTTTCAAGTATCCCTCAGCTATTTGACTCCTGCAAGAATTACCAGTACACAATACCAAAATTCTTTTCATTAATTAAATGTAATTTTAGTCACTTATTTCATTATGCTTGTTACCTAAAACCCATGTTTTAGTTACCCTCTATTGATTTTGAATATGTTTCAAGAAGATCCATTGTTTTCTCCACCAGATTCTTACTCTCAATTAAAGTGCTGAAGTAAAGGGTAGTGTTTTTAGGGCTAGACTCTTCTTCCTTAATCCTTTTAATTTGAGCATCAATTTTACCCGTCAGCGATAAGTAAAGATCTTGTTTTTTCCCAATCACTTTACTTAGTTCTAATAGGTTGTTCTTTGAAAATATTATCTGAATTTCATCAAACAAAGTGCTCAATTCACTTTCTATCTCTTGTAGTTCTCTGATTTGATTAAAAGTAAGATTTCTGTGATTGTTGTTAATGTGTTTATAAGTAATCTTAGAAATATATTGAAGTGATTCAGCTATATCCTGTAAGTATGTTAACACATTGATATAAAAATTACTTGCTCCCTTTATTGTGGACTCATCTAAGTTCTTAATAAAATAAAACAAATCATTTCTCAAATCGTCAATTTCTTCAGAGTACTTCGCAACGACCTTTCGGTTTTTCTTCAAGTTATCCAGGTTTCCTGTAGCTAGACCTTGTATTGATTGGCTGTATATTTTTTTTATTCTTTTTGATGCTTTGGATATATTACTTCTACTTTCATCAATTACCCCTTGAATTGATTTGCTTTCAGCCTTTGTCAGTGCATCAGAGTTTTTTTCATCATCCAATTCTTTTTTGTGCGAGACGTAGTTTCTAACTAAAATTAATAGGGCTATAAATATCAAAATTGCAATGGCAGTTGGTCCTCCGAGGTGTATTAAAAATGCAATAACACCTGCAGCCGTAAATGCTATAAATGCTGTAAAGAACCACCCCCCAATTACATTTAACACACCTGCAACTCTGTAGACAGCACTTTCAGATCCCCATGCTCTATCAGAAAGTGATGTACCCATGGCTACCATGAAAGTAACATAAGTGGTTGATAAGGGTAATTTAAATGAAGTTGCAATTGAGATTAAAATTGCAGCCACCATCATATTCACTGAAGCCCTAATCATATCAAAGGCTGGTAATTCAACAGCTTTGTTTGAACTCATTTCTATCTTTGGAACTTCAAATTGAGCATTTATCTTCTCTCTTAATTTTCTAGGAACTATTAGCGATGTGTAATTGGCTAAATTATATGAAAACCTTACTAATCCTCTTGAGATAAAGTTTGGCTGAAATCTTTCTTTAGTATCTCTTTGTCTGGCTAGGTCAATTTCGGTTTTGGTAACTTTCCTTGCTTTTGAAGATATCCAAAGTGTGACAACCATTACCATACCAGCTAAGAATAATAGTAAATTAGGAGTTGGAACTTTAGTTGAAAGAACTTCCATTGAAAACATGTCTGCAGGAACACCTGAAGCTATCCAGGCTTCATATGATTGCCAAGCGGCAATAGGAACACCAATAAAGTTTACCAAGTCATTTCCTGCAAAAGCAAGTGCTAATGAAAATGTACCTACCCCGATAATTAATTTGTAAATATTTACTCTGAGTAAAAAAATTAAAAAGTATGATATTAATGATAATAAAATAAAACTTACTATTGATATCATTAATACTTCTGTCTCTAAAAAAGAGGATATTGTTGACCCATCCAATACATCGTAGCTCTCTTTTGCAAAAGATGTTCCTTTTATTCCTTTCATCAAGATGAAATATGAAATTGAGGTTAAAGCTACTCCTCCAAAAACAGAACCAACCCACTTGGATTTTTGTTCATAGTTGTATGATAATAATGTTCTTGAAATAAATTGAACTAAAGCACCGATCGAAAAAGCTATAAAAACCGAGAGCAAAATTCCAAGTATTATTTGGGATGCTTTTTCAACATTTATATAATTTACTAAATCACTGAATTCACTTCCTAAGCCAGAAATCTTTATTAGTGAAACTGCAACTGCAGCTCCCAACAGTTCAAAAACTATAGAGACAGTTGTAGATGTTGGAAGTCCCAAAGTATTGAAAAAATCTAATAATAATATATCAGTAATCATAACAGCCATAAATATTATCATGATTTCAGAAAACAATAACATTTCTGGATTAAAAATTCCTTTTCTTGCAACTTCCATCATTCCACTTGAAAATACAGAACCAACTAATACTCCCAAACTAGCTAGTATCATAATTTTTCTAACAGAAATTGCCTTTGAGCCAAGAGCAGAATTTAAAAAATTCACAGCATCATTACTTACACCAACAACAAGATCACCTATAGCTAAAAAAGCTAAGGCAACAATCATTATAAAATACACATCCATATTATCAGCAAAATTTGTTAGTATATCGCTAATTAAAAGTAATTGAAAGTTAAGTAAGTTCATAATTATATTTTTATTTCGGCATTTATAAATACCATTGATTTATTATTAATTGAGTTATCAGTGTAATTATAGTTTCTATAATTTAAATTGAGCTTAAACCCTTTAGTGACTACATACTCGTATCCCAAAATCATAAGTTTACCATCTTTATCAGAGTTCCACGGCTCAGAGTTGCCTGAAATTACGTTTGATTCTAAAGAATCATATCTGAAAAATAAACTGGAATTTTCAGAAAAATTTTGAGAAATATATCCAGAAAATCCTGAAAGATTGTGGTCACTAAATGGGTCTTTATATGTTTTAGCATTTAACATCTCATTATACTCTAACCCAGCTCTGGTTTTATTTTTATCATAACCAATAAAATAACCAACATTTGATACATTAAATTCATCATTGGTATCATCTCTCGCTGTACCTGGTTCTGAGTCATAATATAATTTCAAGGATAATCCATTGCCAATTTCATATATTAAATTTCCACCAATTTTCATATGTCCATCATCGTCTTGGATATTTTTATAACCCTCTCCATTTAATATAAATAAATTCATTTTTAAATTTTCGGAAATTTCAATTTCTCCATTAACTCCTAAGTCGGCACTGCTTCCAAATTTATTCTCATCTTGAAATGTTTTATACATATATCTATATCCCCAAATGGATTCTTGATACTTGAATTGTTTATTCCCGATCATACCAAAACTAAGTTTAAAATTATCTTTTAAGTTCCAGTCAATTTGTGCAGTTTTTAAAAATGCAGTATAATCACTTCCAGCATTATTTTTTCCTATGTCAAATGTTACTTTAGCAGATATTTTATCATCTACTTTAAATTTATATCCTAAATAAACTCTTTCGACTTCAAAGGAATTTTTTTTCCTGGCATCAGAAGATAAATCTGTATTGTAATTCCAAAATATAGTAGAAAAAATGTCACCCTTATTTGTATCTTGAGTGTAAATATTAAGACTAAAAAAAATTATTAAGATTGTGAAAGATAATTTTTTTGTATTCATTGTTTTAGTTTTGTTTACACAAATATCTTTCTTATAAACATAAATCATGTTAAATTAAGATTAAGAATGAAGGTTAAAATTTTTAAAATTATTTTTTTTCTTTTTACAAGTAATATAATTTTTTCACAGCTCGTAGTTGAGGATATCAATCTTTCTAAAAAATTAGACGAAACCTCAGGGCTAGAAATTATAAATAAACAATTGGTAACAATCAATGATTCTGGAAATGATCCTGTGTTATTTTACATTAACGAATCAGGAAATATTTTGGATGAAAGAAAATTAAATTGCTGTAAAAATAACGACTGGGAGAGTTTAGCTGCTGATTCCGATTATGTCTACATAGCTGACTTTGGAAATAATTATGATACTAGAAAAAACCTATCAATTATTAAAATTCCAATTGATAAGTCATCAAATGAAAACCCAGAAATAATAAATTTTTTATATCCAGAACAAAAAAAATTCAAAAGAATTTATAGAAGATCAGAGTACGATGCTGAAGCTCTAATTTCTTTCGGCGATATATTATTAATATTCACAAAAAATAAAAGAAAAAAAATTACAGAGATTTATTCCCTACCCAAATATGGAGGAAATTTTAAGGCACAAAAAATTGGTAGTTTGAATACTGAATCAATAGTTACAGGTGCGGACTATGATAAAAAAACAAATACATTAGTTTTGACATCAACAATCAATTTTGATGAATACTATATTTTAGTAGTAAATGATTTTAGTTTAAATAATAAAGATCATAAAATTAACATGTATGAAATTCCAATTGGCAAGACTCAGGTTGAGGCAATAAAAATGATTGATGAAAATACATTTTGGATAACTTCTGAAGATGAGAGCAGCAGCTCAAGCGCTAGGCTCATGAAAATTAAGTTATAAAACATTCGTTTTTAAATATACCTCTTCCTAAAAATATTTAAATTGCATCAATGAAATGGGAAGACCTACTATCTCTAAAAAGACATGGCGATAATGTCAAAAGACTAAGGGCTGAACAGGATGATACAAGAGTTGGATTTGATGTTGATTATGATAGAATCATTTTTTCTTCGTTCTTTAGAAGCCTACAAGACAAAACACAAGTAGTACCATTTTCTAAAACAAGTTTCGTTCATACTCGCCTAACTCATAGTTTGGAAGTTTCTGTTGTTGGCAGAAGTTTAGGCAGGATTATCGGCAAGCACATATTAAATAAATATCCTCAACTAGATCATATCCACAAATTTCAGATTAATGATTTTGGAAGCATTGTAGCTGCTGCATGTTTGGCTCACGATATAGGCAACCCACCATTTGGTCATAGCGGTGAATCCTCCATTGGTGATTTTTTTAAAATTGGGGATGGAAAAAAATACAAAGATTTACTGACAGACATTCAGTATAATGATTTGTGTAAGTTTGAAGGAAATGCCAATGGTTTTAAAATATTGACAGAATCAAAAATAGGTTCACCAGGTGGTTTGAGATTAAGTTATGCAACACTGGGAGCTTTTACAAAATACCCAAAACTTTCTCTTCCTGATGATAAAACAGGAAATATTAAGGATAAAAAATATGGATTCTTTTCAAATCAAGCGAAATTTTTCGATGATGTTGCTAGTGAATTAGGATTGAAAATATCAGAGTCAGATTACATGAGACACCCTTTGGCATTTTTGGTCGAAGCTGCTGATGATATTTGTTATACCTTAATTGATTTTGAAGATGGAATAAATTTAGGATGGATTCCAGAAGAATATGCTTTGGAATTTTTGGTAAAACTCGTTGCAGATTCAATTGATAAGGAAAAATACAACAAGATGAATTTAAAGTCACAAAGAGTTTCTTATTTACGAGCTTTAGCCATTAATACACTTATCAAAGAAGCTGTTAAAATTTTTGTTGAAAATGAAGAAGAAATTTTAAATGGAAATTTTGAATCTTCACTATTGTCAAAAAGCAAGTTTAAATCACAAATGAAAAGCATAATTGAAGTTAGTATTGAAAAAGTATACAAGTCTTCTGAAGTTATTGAAAAAGAGCTCACGGGATACAAGGTTTTAAATTTTCTTTTAAAAACCTTCACAAATTCTGTTATGAATTGGAGAGATGACAATCTCAACGCTTTTGATGAACTTGCTCTTGAGTGCATTCCAAAAGATTATTTGAATAAAGATGTGGATGTATACACCAACCTTTTAGATGTTAGTTGTTTTATTGCTAGTTTAACAGATGGTCTTGCATTGGAGTGGTATGAAAAACTTAGTTGATGGATCAAAAAGAAAAAGATATTTTTTTTATGAAGAAGGCAATTCAGGAAGCAAAATTTGCCTTTGAAAAAAATGAGGTTCCTGTAGGGGCAGTGATTGTGGCTCAGGATAAAATCATTGCTAGAGCTCATAATTTGACTGAGTTATTAAACGATGTGACTGCGCACGCTGAAATGCAGGCAATAACATCAGCCTCGAGCTATTTGGGCGGTAAATATTTAAAAGAGTGTACAATTTATGTTTCATTAGAGCCATGTCAAATGTGTGCTGGAGCGCTTGCTTGGGCTCAAATTGGTAGAATTGTTTTTGGAGCGAGTGACCCTCACAGAGGATTTAGAAAATTAAATACTAAACTTCATCCAAAAACAAAAGTCTCTGGCGGCATACTTTCAAAAGAATGTAAATTGTTGATAGACGCCTTTTTTATAAAGCAAAGAAAACTCAAGTCTTAGTCCTTATATATATAGTCCTCAATATTTTTATTTCTATATCTGTAGTAAAGAAAAAGCGGTAAAAAAACAAAACAAAAAAATAAAACCCCAGCTCCAACGATTTTCTCTCCACTACCATAAACTTGGTTATTTAGGTATATCCCATAGAATATCATTGAGAGATTGGAAATGAAAAGTATGTAAAGTAGAATTTTGTAAAGCAATTTTATTTCAACTTTATGTTAAGTTCATCGAGTTGATTCTTATCGATTAGAGAGGGACTATCAATCATCAAATCTCTTCCGCTGTTATTTTTTGGAAAAGCTATATAGTCTCGAATTGAGTTATCTCCGTTCATTACTGCAACTAGTCGGTCAAGTCCAAAAGCAATTCCCCCGTGTGGCGGAGCACCATATTCAAATGCATTCATCAAAAAACCAAATTGATCTTTTGCTTCTTTTTCATTAAACCCTAAAATTGAAAAAATTTGATTTTGTAGATCTCTATTATGAATTCTAATAGATCCACCACCAATTTCATTCCCGTTTATCACCAGGTCATAAGCATCTGCAACAACCCCTGAAGGTTCTTTTTCAATAGTGTTTATATTCTTATCTTTTGGTGAAGTGAATGGATGATGGATAGAATGGTATTTATTCTCATCCTCATCAAATTCAAATAATGGAAAATCATTCACCCAAAGCGGACAGAATTTTTTTTCATCAATCATACCTAAATCATCCGCAATTTTTAATCTAAGCTGTCCAAGCTGATTCAAAGATTTCATCTTACTGCCATAAATTAAAAATGTAGTTGAGTCTTTTGAAAAATCACCAACAATTGATAATAAATCATCATGATTGTAAAACTTATCAATTGAGGATTTAAAACTACCGTCACTATTGTGCTTGATCCATATTAATCCTTTTGCACCAATTTGAGGTTGTTTGACCCAATCCGTGTATTGATCAATTTGTTTTCTTGTAAAAGGTTCTGTTGTATTTACGGTAATACCACACACATATTCACTGTCATCCAAAATCTTAAATCCTTTTCCTTTGCTACTTTCGGAACAATCAAAAATTTTCATTTCAAACCTTGTGTCGGGTTTATCAGAACCATAATTTTCAATTGCTTCCCAGTATGAAATTTTGGGGAAATTATCCAACTCTACACCAATACATTTTTTGAAAGTATTCTTGACAAGGTTTTCAAACAGCATCAAAACATCATCTTGTTCAACAAAAGACATTTCGCAATCAATTTGTGTAAATTCTGGTTGACGATCAGATCTTAAATCCTCATCTCTAAAACACTTTACAATTTGATAATATTTATCCATTCCACCCACCATTAAAAGTTGTTTGAATGTTTGAGGAGATTGAGGAAGTGCATAAAACTCACCTTTATTTATTCTTGAGGGAACAACAAAATCTCTAGCCCCTTCTGGTGTTGACTTTATTAAATAAGGTGTTTCTACATCTATAAAACCCGACTCGTTCAAGTATTTACGAATTTCAAGCGTTACATTATTTCTAAAAATTAAATTATTCTTTATCAAATTTCTTCTAAGATCGAGGTATCGATATTTCATCCTTAATTCATCCCCACCATCTGTATTATCATCAATTGTAAAAGGAGGAATTTTCGACTCATTGAGAATCTCAACCTCAGACAATGAAATCTCTATATCACCAGTTTTTATATTAGGATTTTTAGATTGCCTTTCTTTGACGATTCCTTTAACAGAAACCACATATTCTCGGCCTATTTTTTTTACTTGATTAACCAAATCTTTACTTGATTCATTAATATCAATAATGATTTGCGTGATTCCGTACCGATCTCTAAGGTCTATCCAAAGAAGTGATCCCTTGTCTCTAATTTTATGAATCCAGCCCGAGAGCTTAACATCCTGTCCAACATGCTCTATTCTAAGCTCTCCACAATTATGACTTCTGTACATGGTTACAAATATCTAATAAATAAATTAAATAATTTGTTCGAATTTTAATCTATACCATTAATGATGTATTTTTGATTTCACTAATGGAAAAATTCAAATCTCAGATTAACTTGATTGAAATTGAAATTGATAAATACATCAATTCACTGGGAGATAATTCAATTTATGATTCAGTAAAGTATTTTTTAAAACTTCCATCAAAAAGAGTCAGACCCTTATTTACTCTTTTAACAAACGCATTATACAATAACGAACATTCATTTGCAATTCCTGCAGCGCTTTCAAATGAAATGTTTCATAATTTCACCTTGCTTCATGATGATATCATGGATTCTTCCAAGAAAAGAAGAGGGTTTGACACAGTACATGAGAAATGGAATGTTAACCAAGCAATTCTTTCAGGAGATTCAATGCTCATAATGGCTACAAAATTTTTAGATTTTTATGATTCTAAAATCCAGAAAGATCTTTTAAAACTCTTTAATTCTACAGCTTTGCAGGTTTGTGAAGGTCAGCAATTAGATATTGAATTTGAAAATAAAATTGATATTGATTTCGATGATTACATCGATATGATTACAAAAAAAACATCAGTTTTAATTGCATCTTCAATCAAGATGGGAGGCATTATCAATGAACTAGATCAGGATGAGTTAAATTGTTTGTATGATATTGGTTTAAACCTAGGAATTGCATTTCAAATTCAGGACGATTATTTAGATCTGTTCGGCAATGAAAAAATAATTGGTAAAAAAGTTGGACAGGATGTTTTCAACAACAAAAAAACAGCTCTTCACCATTTGTTTGTAAATAAAGCATCAAAAACAGAACTAAGTAAATATCAAGATTACATACTGCTAAAAAATAATAATGAAAAAGTTGAAAAAATCAAGTCTTTATTATCCAAGAATAATACAGATAAATCTTTAAAAAATTTAGTTGAAGATTATTCAAATAAGGCAGATTCTATTATTCAAAAATTAAAACCTGAGTTTGATCAAAGACCTAACTTAATTTTACTCAGTGAGTTTTTATTAAAAAGAAATTATTAGTCAGTATATTTGATTAGTGAGCATCTGAAAATATTATTTTCATTATAATTATTACAATTGGAGAATTTTTTAAATTTAATTTTAGATTTTTTTAAGCAACAAGACAGCCCAATATTGATGGCTTTATATGCCGGGCTTTTTACATGGATTTTAACTGCCCTTGGAGCAGCCTTAGTTTTTTTCTTTAAATCTACAAACAGAAAGTTTTTGGATATGGCTTTGGGCTTTACGGCAGGAGTTATGATTGCTGCGAGTTTTTGGTCTTTAATCGCCCCAGCAATTAGTGCTGTGGAGATTCAAAATGAATTAGGGCAATCTTCCATGCCCTCATTTTTGCCACCAGCAATCGGGTTTTTTATGGGTGCTATATTTATGTTTATTTTAGATAAAGCAATACCTCACCTTCATATTTTTGGGAAGTTGAAAGATGCAGAAGGACCTAAAACAGATTTAAAAAAAACCTCACTACTTGTACTCGCAATAGCAATTCATAATATTCCCGAGGGTTTAGCAGTTGGTGTTGCATTTGGTGCACTTTTTATTCCTGAGTTTGCAGATGTTTATACTTTAGGTGCTGCTGTTGCACTTGGCATTGGAATTGGCCTACAAAATTTTCCTGAGGGGTTTGCCGTGTCTATGCCAGTTCGAAGAGCTGGATTGTCAAGAAGAAAATCATGGTTTTGGGGTCAACTATCAGCCATTGTAGAACCAATATTTGCTGTGATTGGAGCTGCTCTAGTTATGTTAGTATGGCCTATACTTCCTTATGCACTATCATTTGCTGCTGGAGCAATGATTTTTATTGTTGTTGAAGAGGTAATCCCCGAAAGTCAAAAAGGTGGAAATACAGATCTAGCTACAATGGGTCTCATTGCAGGATTTATTGTTATGATGTCTTTGGATGTGGCATTGGGTTAGTAAAACAAAAAGTGATTAACTTTGTATGACTAAAAATGAAAAAGTTTTCAAAAATTCCTCCCCCAGTTTTAGCTTTAATTTTAGTTATTTCTAATTACTTTTCAACAAAAAAAATTGATTTAATTCACATACCGTTTCAAACCTTAATAGCAGTTTTTGTATTGTCTTTTGGGTTACTTATTTTAATAAATCCAGTATTAAAATTTAAGAAATCAAAAACCACGATTAATCCAATAAAGTTCAAGAAAGTCAATAAACTTGTAACATCGGGAATTTATAAATATTCTAGAAACCCTATGTACCTTGGTTTTTTAATGATAGTTATTTCTTCCTCAATTTTTTATTTGAACATTTATTCAATATTAACTCCTCTCTTTTTTTATCTATGGTTAAATAGATTCCAAATAAAAAGAGAGGAAATTTTTCTTACAGAAAAATTTGGTAAAGAGTACCTTTCATACAAGAACAAGACTCGAAGATGGATTTAGTGACTAATCATTCAACTCACTCAACCTGCCATTTGCAACTGTTGCAGCGTAATATTTTTCAACAGCTTTGCTATAATAAAGTTTAGCATTTTCCAAATCGCCTTCATTGTAATAAAATTCACCCATTGAATCGTACGGATTGTATCCATTTGGATACAACTCAATGTATTCTTCAAAAAGTGATTTTGCTTTTTCTTTATCACCTGTACCATAATAAAAGTAACCCAGTACATTAATTATTGGTGCAATCATATTTGAATGATCTCCACTAACGGCCAGTGATTCACTATCACCAATACCATCCCTAAGCTCAGCCAATAAAGATTCCATTTCACTTATTTTATTTTC
>CABZKA010000001.1 GCA_902526165.1 uncultured Bacteroidota bacterium | reverse complement strand
TTCATTAGATCCATATTTTTTATCACTCATACCCTCGATAGCGATAATCAAAGGCATAAAAATATCCGTATCATAATTTGAATCTTTTTTCTGGATTACTCGGACAAGTCTTTCAAACCCCATTCCAGTATCGATGTGTTTTTCTGGAAGTTCAACCAAAGTTCCATTTGATAATCTATTGTATTGAATAAAAACTAAGTTCCACAACTCAATAACACTTGGGTGATCCATGTTTACCAAATTTTTGCCTGGAATTTTCGATTTTTCAGAATCAGATCTTAAGTCAATGTGTATTTCTGAACATGGTCCACACGGTCCAGTGTCACCCATCTCCCAAAAATTATCTTTTTTATTTCCCAAAATGATTTTTTCATGTCCAACAATTTCAGACCATATTTTAAAAGCTTCATCATCTTTTGATGTTTTATCATTTTTATCTCCCTGAAAAATTGAGACATACAAATCATCAGAATTTAAACCATAGGTCTTTGTGAGTAATTCATAACTCCATTTGATAATTTCTTCTTTAAAATAGTCTCCAAAACTCCAGTTACCTAACATTTCGAACATGGTATGATGATAGTGATCAACACCAACTTCTTCAAGATCATTGTGTTTTCCCGAAACCCTTAAACACTTTTGTGAATTCACCACTCTTTTTGATGTGTTGTTTGATTTATCACCTAGAAAAATACTTTTGAATTGATTCATACCAGCATTTGTAAACATTAGACTTGGATCGTTTTTTGCTACGATTGTAGATGATGGAACAACTGAGTGATCCTTATCTTTAAAAAACTTGATGAATTTCTCTCTTATTTCAGATGCTTTCATTTAGGTGTTCTTAATAAATAGAATTTTTATATTTACAAAGTAAAAAAATAAATACCTAGTACTCAACCAAAAGTAAATTTTTTATGAGTAAGTCAAAATATTATTACGACAAAGAATCATTGTCTTATAAGAAGATTACTACATCCAAGAAGGATAGGTTTTTGAGTTTACTATCTTTTTCTCTTGCATCATTTTTTTTTGGTACTATTACTCTTCTTATAATTATTAATACACCTGCAATTAATACCCCTACTGAACTTTCACAGTCTAGAGAACTAAAAAATTATGAAATTCAAATTGGAATTTTAAATAAAAAATTAGAACAACTTGAGATAGTACTTAATAATATAGAGGAAAGAGATAATAATATATATAGAGTTTTATTTGAAGTAAATCCAATTGACGAAGATATTAGAAAAGCAGGTTTTGGTGGTGTGAATCGATATTCTGAATTAGAGGGTTATGAAAACTCTGATATTATAATTGAAACAACCAAAAAACTCGAAGTTTTAACAAAACAATTGGTAATTCAATCCAAATCCCTTGATGAGATTGAAAAACTTGTAAAAGATAAACAAGAAATGCTTGCTGCAATACCTTCAATTCAACCCATAAGAAACGATGATTTGACTAGAATTGCATCAGGTTTCGGAATGAGAACTGACCCATTTGATAAGTCTCGTAAAATGCATCAAGGTCTCGATTTTTCCGCGCCAAGAAATACACCTGTCTATGCAGCATCTAACGGCACTATTACGCGAGCAGACAGTAGATCGTCAGGTTATGGAAAACACATTAGAATAAATCACGGTTATGGGTATGCTACAATTTATGCTCACCTAAATTCATATAATGTAAAAAGAGGTCAAAAAGTGAATAAGGGTGATGTAATAGGATATGTTGGAAATACTGGAAGATCAAAGGGATTTCATTTACACTATGAAGTATTAAAAGATGGCAGAAGAGTTGACCCAGTTAATTATTTTTATGGTAATCTGACAGCTGACGAGTTTGATGAAATTTTAAAAATAGCAAGCCAAGAGAATCAATCTTTAGACTAATATGAATTTAGATTTACCTGAAAAGTTGTATTACAGCATAGGTGAAATAGCAAAAGCTTTTAATGTAAGAACATCGTTACTGAGGTTTTGGGAAAAAGAATTCGAATTATTAAAACCGAAAAAAAATCTCAAAGGAACTCGAAGGTATAGTAAAGTAGATATTGAAAATATAAGTTTAATTTACAGTTTAATAAAAAAAAGAGGATTTACCATTGACGGTGCAAAAGAAAAAATCAAATATGATTCCGATAAAATTAACGTTTTAAAAAAGCTTGAAAAATTAAAAAACAACTTAGAGAGTATTAGAAAAGAACTGTAATTATTTCTTTCTAAAATATATTGTTATTGGAACACCCTCAAAATTATATATACTCCTAATTTTATTTTCTATAAATCTTTTATAAGGTTCTTTGACATACTTGGGTAAGTTACAATAGAATACAAATTGAGGGTAATAACCAGGTAATTGATTACAAAACTTAATTTTAACATATTTGCCTTTTATAGAGGGTGGTGGATTTTTAGAAACAATATCAAATAAATCATCATTTAGTTTACTAGTTTTTATCTTTCGTCTTCTGTTCTCATAGACTTTGATTGCAAGTTCAAGTGCCTTAAAAATTCTTTGTTTTTTTAAAGTTGAAATGAAAATTATTGGAACATCTACAAATGGTTCAATTTCTTCTTTTATTTTCTTTTCAAAATCTTTTGCTGATAAATTATTTTTGTCAACTAAATCCCACTTATTTACTAAAATTACAACTCCCTTATTTCTCCGATGGGCCAACCAAAAAATATTTTTAATTTGACTATCAAAACTTCTTGTTGCATCGATCATTAGTAGACTTACATCGCTTTTTTCAATTGACCTAATTGATCTCACAACTGAGTAAAACTCAAGATCATTATTAATCTTAGATTTTTTCCTTATTCCTGCTGTATCAACAAGATTAAAGTCAAATCCAAATTTATTATATCGTGTATCTATACTATCTCTTGTTGTTCCCGGCTCATCTTTTACAATATTTCTTTCCTCTCCAATTAATGAGTTGATAAAAGATGATTTACCTGCATTTGGTCTCCCAACAATAGCGAATGATGGTATTTCGTGATTAGGTTGCTCAGAGTCAGGATTAAAGTTTTTAACCAGTTCGTCTAAAAAGTCACCCGTCCCGAGTCCATTTATGGCAGAAACAGCATAAATTTTTTCAAAACCTAATGAATAAAATTCTAAGGAATCCTTGATCATAGTATTTTTATCAACTTTATTGACCACCAAAAAAACACTTTTACTTGTTCTGTGTAAAATTTTTGCAATATCCTTGTCGGAAGAGTTAATCCCGTCCAAAACATCAACAACAAAAATTACTGAATCACACTCTTCAATAGCAATCATTACTTGATTGTCAATCTCTTTTTCATAACTGTCACTTCCACCCTTAACATACCCACCTGTATCTATAATCGTAAATGTTTTTCCATTCCAATCAGATATTGAGTAATGGCGATCTCTTGTTACCCCACTATGAGAATCAACAATCGCTTGATTTTTTTTAGCTAGACGATTAAATAATGTTGATTTTCCAACATTAGGTCTTCCTACTATTGCAACAATTTTATTCATCTTTAATTATAGCCAAAATTTTTAAGCTGTTTTGATTTCTTTCTCCAATCTTTCACAACTTTCACATTTATCTCTAAAAAAACTTTTTGATTAAAGAATTTTTCAAGATCAGTTCTAGATTGCGATGCTACTTTTTTTAAAGTATAACCCTTTTTTCCAATAATTATTGCTTTCTGAGAATTTCTTTCAACAATTATTGAACTACTTATCCTAAAAACTTTGTTTCTATATTTGAACTTTTCTGTTACAACTTCAGATGAATAGGGAATTTCTTCCTTATAATAATTAAATATTTTTTCTCTAATAATCTCATTTACAAAAAATCTCTCAGATTTATCAGTCCATTGATCATCGGGGAAATATTTTGGGCCCTCTGGAAGTAATTCTATAATTCTTTCTTTTAGATTTTCAACATTAAATTTATTTAAGGCTGAAGTTGTCCAGATCTCCGCATTATTAAATTCTGTTTTCCATTTCGATGAAATGTTTTCTAAAATTTCTTGGTCCACTTTATCAATTTTATTTAAAACTATGATCAATGGAACCTTGATTTTTCTCAATTTTTCATTTAAATCAACATATTCAATGGACTTTGAACTCAAATCGACTACGTATAATATAATATCACCATCTATTATTGATTCTTTTACCTTTTTGTTCATGTATTCATGAATAATATTGGAAGGTTTTGTAAAACCTGGATTATCGGTAAATATTAATTGATAATTATTAGTATTTTCAATCCCAATTATCTTATGTCTAGTTGTTTGAGCTTTCTCTGTTATAATTGATAATTTATCATTCAAAAGCGAATTTATCAATGTTGACTTACCAGCATTTGGATACCCAATAATATTTACGAAACCTGATTTAAACACGTGGCAAATTTAACTTCTTAAGGGTAATACTCAAGATTTTTTGTTATAAAATCAAAAAATTGTAAATTCATCCTCCATTTCGCGGGATAGAGCAGTAGGTAGCTCGTCGGGCTCATAACCCGAAGGTCGCAGGTTCGAGTCCTGCTCCCGCTACCAAAACAATAAAACGGTTAAACTATTGTATAGTTAACCGTTTTTTTATTTTTACATAATAAAGTTTATAAACTATGAAACGTACATTATCATTTATATTTATTTTTTTTCTAATCTTCACGTACGGTCAAGATAAAATAAAACTGTCCCTTGAACATTACAAAAATTATGAATGGACATCAAACCCATCACTATCACCCAATGGTGAACAGATTCTATACTCTAGGTCTTGGATCAACTTAGTTGATGATAAAAGAGAGACTGATTTATGGATTATGAATAAAAATGGTACAACTAGCAGGTTTTTCCTAAATGGATCTAATGGCAAATGGTCACCAGATGGTAAGAGGGTAGCATTCACTAAAGATGGTGAACCAAACGGAACACAGATCTTTGTAAAATATTTAGGAGTTGAGGGGGAGCCTACTCAAATAACAAAACTAGACAAATCACCCTCAAGTATGGAATGGTCTCCAGACGGGAAATACATTGCTTTCATAATGCATGTACCCAGTGACCCCGCATTAAAACCTTTAGATGTTCCTAGAAGACCTGATGGAGCAACTTGGACAAAGGGACCTCAAGTAATTGACCAAGTAGATTACAGCCAAGATCGTGTTGGTTTTCTTGACAGAGGTTTTCGTCAGCTATTCATTGTTCCATCAGAGGGTGGAACGTCAAGACAAATTACATTTGGTGAGTTTGATGATATTTCTGGTGGAATTTCATGGTTAATGGATAGCGAAACAATTGTATTTAGTAGCTATCAAAAGGAGGACGCTGAATATGCAAGAGGACATTCAAATTTATACTCTGTTAATATAAATAACCTAAACATAAGCGAACTCACATCCAGAGATGGAACAGAGTCTTCACCAAGTGTCTCCCCTGATGGATCCAAAATTGCTTTTATAGGTTCTACATGGACCAAGAATTTCTATCAAGATCGTAAAATGTATGTTATGAATATTGATGGTAAAAATCTTAAGTGTATTAGTAGTGAATTAGATCAAACCCCAAGTGGAGCTATGTGGGGAAAAAATAGTTCTGCTGTTTACTTCAATGTAAGAGAATTTGGTCAGAGTAACGTTTATAAAGCAGACATGAAGGGAAGGTTAAAAAAAATCACAAATGGTAATCACATGTTAACAATGAATGATTTAGTTGGGAGTAATGCAGTAGCAACATGGACTGATCCATCAAACCCAAGTGATATTGTCAGCTTTTCACTGGATAAACCAAATCAAATGAATCGCCTGACAGATGTGAATAAGGATATATTTTACAACGTTGAGTTTGGAGAAGTGGAAGAGTTAACCTACAAGTCAATTGATGGTGAAAATGTACAAGGGTGGATTGTAAAACCCCCAAACTTTGATTTAAATAAAAAATATCCTTTAGTATTGCGAATTCACGGAGGTCCTCACAGCATGTATCATGTCGGGTTCAACTATAATTTCCAACTACATGCAGCTCAAGAACAAGTAGTGTTATACACAAATCCAAGAGGATCTACTGGATATGGTTATGACTTTGCTAATGCAATTCAAAATGCCTATCCAGGAAATGATTATGATGATATTATGTATGGTGTAGATGAAGTTATTTCAAAAGGATATATTGATGAGGACAGAATGTATGTCTATGGTGGAAGTGGTGGTGGAGTTTTAACTAGTTGGATAGTTGGAAAAACTGATCGTTTTGCTGCAGCTTCGGTTAACTATCCAGTTACAAATTGGTTTTCTTTTGTTGGAACTACTGACGGTGCAGTGTGGTATTATAACTTTGAAAAATATCCCTGGGAAGACCCTAGTGAGCACATAAAAAGATCACCTTTAATGTATGTTGGTAATGTTAAAACTCCGACAATGTTAATGTGTGGAGAGGAAGATTTAAGAACTCCAATTTCTCAAACTGAGGAATATTATCAAGCATTAAAAATGAACAAAGTGCCCACTGTAATGATAAGGTTTAATGATGAATATCACGGAACAAGTAGTAAGCCCTCAAACTTTTTGAGAACTCATGGCTACATCAATGCTTGGTTTGACAAACATTCAGTAAAGAAATAGAGTTTAGGCTACAAGCATTGAAACTCGGAATTCTTGTTTTGTATCAAATGTTTAATATTATTATGCAGAGAGCCCAGGCTTTAGTAATTTTGTAATAAATAATTTTCTATGGTGTTTGATTTAGAAATGATTAAAAAAATATATTCCTCCATCAGGGAAAAAGTTGATCAGGCTCAATCCGTATGTAAACATCCATTTACCCTTTCGGAAAAAATTCTTTATTCTCATTTATGGTCGAAAATTGAAAAACCATTTAAAAGAGGTGTTGATTATGTAGATTTTGCACCTGACCGAATTGCTTGCCAAGATGCTACTGCCCAGATGGCTTTGTTACAGTTCATGCAAGCAGGAAAAAAGAAGGTTGCAGTACCAACTACAGTACATTGTGACCACTTAATTCAAGCAAAAATCGGTGCTAGTACTGATTTACAACAGGCGATCAATACAAGTAATGAGGTTTTTAATTTTTTAGAATCAGTTTCTAATAAGTATGGTATTGGTTTTTGGAAACCAGGTGCTGGAATCATTCATCAGGTTGTGCTTGAAAATTATGCGTTTCCGGGTGGTATGATGATTGGTACAGATTCCCACACTGTAAATGCTGGTGGGCTTGGTATGGTTGCAATAGGAGTTGGAGGTGCTGATGCAGTTGATGTTATGGCTGGAATGGCTTGGGAATTAAAATTTCCGAAGCTAATCGGAGTGAAACTTACTGGAAAACTCTCTGGATGGACCTCGGCAAAAGATGTTATTTTGAAAGTTGCTGGAATACTAACAGTTAAAGGCGGAACAGGTGCAATAATTGAATATTTTGGACCAGGTGCAGAAAATTTATCATGCACAGGCAAAGGTACTATTTGTAATATGGGTGCTGAAGTTGGGGCTACAACATCAACCTTCGGATATGATAAATCAATGGAAAAATATTTAAGAGCTACAGGGCGAAGTGAAATTGCTGATGAGGCAAATAGTATAAAAGATTATTTAACAGGAGATCCAGCAGTTTATGAAAAACCTGAAAAATATTTTGATCAAGTTATAGAAATAAATTTATCTGAACTAGAACCCCACATAAATGGTCCTTTCTCCCCTGATATAGCTACACCAATCAGTAAAATGAAAGATGCTTTGAAAGAAAATGATTGGCCTCGAAAAATAGATTGGGGGTTAATTGGATCATGTACAAATTCATCATATGAAGACTTATCAAGGGCATCATCCATTGCAAATCAAGCCGTAAATAAAAACCTATCCACAAAAGCTTTTTTTGGAATTAACCCAGGATCAGAACAAGTAAGATTCACCGCTGAAAGGGATGGTTTTTTAGAAATTTTCGAGAAACTAGATGCTAAAATTTTTACCAATGCATGTGGTCCTTGTATTGGCCAATGGGCAAGGAAGGGAGCAGAGAAAGAGGAAAAAAACTCAATAATTCACTCTTTCAACAGAAATTTTGCGAAAAGAGCAGATGGGAATCCTAATACTCATGCATTTGTAGCATCACCCGAAGTTGTTGCTGCAATTGCTATATCTGGAGATTTAGCTTTCAACCCACAAAGTGATGTTTTGACCAATGATAAAGGAGAGGAAGTAATGCTTGACGAACCAAAG
Organism: uncultured Bacteroidota bacterium; assembly: GCA_902526165.1. Lineage (GTDB taxonomy): Bacteria > Bacteroidota > Bacteroidia > Flavobacteriales > Flavobacteriaceae > Eutrophosalina. Next base: position 140,201 of record CABZKA010000001.1, on the reverse strand, counting down.
GGATGGGAGCTGCCGCCCGATGGATTTGATGTTGATGATAATGGATATATAGAACCTATGGAGGATGGATCAAATGTTGAGGTTGTTATAAATCCTGATTCTAAGAGACTCGAAAAATTAACGCCGTTTCAACCCTGGGATGGAAAAAATATTTTGGGAGCAAAACTCTTGATTAAAGCCTTTGGTAAATGCACAACAGATCATATTTCAATGGCAGGTCCATGGTTGAGATACAGAGGGCATTTGGATAATATATCGAACAATTGTCTTATCGGTGCAGTAAATGCTTTCAATAAAAAAACCAACTTAATTAAGAATCAAATAGATTCAGAATATGGAAGTGTTCCAGATATTCAAAGAGAATACAAAAAAAATAATATTGATACTGTTGTGGTTGGCGATCATAATTATGGTGAAGGATCTTCGAGGGAACATGCTGCAATGGAACCTCGTCATTTAGGTGTAAAAGTTGTAATTGTGAAATCCTTTGCTAGAATTCATGAAACGAACTTAAAGAAACAAGGTATGTTAGGTCTTACTTTTGACAATGAAAATGATTATGATTTAGTTCAGGAAGACGATACTTTCAATTTTGTAGACTTACAAGATTTTTCACCAAATAAACAAATTACAGTTGAACTTGTGCACAGAAATAGAAAAGTAGATATTATAAAAACCAATCATACTTATAACGAACAGCAAATAGAATGGTATAAAGAAGGATCAGCTCTTAACCTAATAAAAAAAGGGGCATAAAGCCCCTAACCCAATATATTTCAAAAAAGATTTTATTGTTGAAGTTTTAAGAAAATATCACCGCGATCAAAAAATTCATATATAGCAGTCGCTAATCCATTATCATCAAATTCATGAACTGAGTAATACTTAGTTGTGAATTCCATACCAGTTTCTTTGTGATTTGATTTCCATGTGCCATATGACCTTACAGATCCATTAGGTAAATACAGTGAATCATCAACTCCAGGAAAATATTGTCTATCTAAAAAATTAATGTTCTCAAATTCAGAGTGCCAACCCTGAGTTGCAACTTTATACTCATCTTTTGAGAGGGAATCAGCATGAGGTGGGTTCCAAATTAACTCCTCAGTACTCATTTTGTACAATTCTTCTAAGTTACCAGCTTCGAATAAATCAAAACCTTTGTCTACTAATTCTTTATTTTTTTCAAATTTTTCAATTCCAGAAACAAACTGGGTAGCCCCATCAATTTTTGCTTTATCATCGTCTGATACGCAAGCAATAAACAAGAATATTGAGAATATAAAAAGTATTTTTTTCATAATTTAAAATTTAAATTTTTACAGATTATTCAGAGGCAGCCAAAGAAGCCTCAATAGCAGCATTTATATTTACAGAATCAAAAAACTGGTACTGTGTCTGAACTTTACCTTCATCGTTCCAAACATATATAATATGCGCTGGAACAGAGATAGTTTCACCGCTCAAATTGGATGTACCTTTCCAAGTAAACCATACTTGTGTAACAGAAGCAGGTTTATTTGCTGGTCCAGCTGGATAATCTGTAGATTCAACCCACGCCCCAATATCCTCTCCGCCTTCTTCTTGAGACCAAGAAATAGATATGGGATCAAAAGTAGCATGTTGGAGTTCTAGTCCCTCCCTAATTTCTTCAGGTGAAACCGATTCTTCACTGTTTAAGTAAATCTCTGCATCATCAGCAATTAGTGCCATTAGCGAGTCCATATCATTATCTACATAATATTGTAAATGTTCTCTGATTGTATTTGATTTTTCATCATCAAATGTTACTTGAACACCTGTAGATGCACAGCCCACAAACAAGGCTGCTACAAATAATAATATAAAATTTCTCATAATTTAATTTTGACTTGATTTAAGATAGTTTTCAATTTGAACTTGCATGCCATGGTAATCCATATAATCACTAAATCCATATATTTTCCCTTCTTCATTAAAATTGATTAATCCATACCATTTATTTCCACCTTCTGCACCTGATTCTGTGTGCTTCCATTTCCAAACACCATAAACTCTTAACCCACTTGGATCATCAGTTGGGGTTGCACTTGAATATAAAGACCCAGACCAAAAGGCAGTGTTAGCATCTGCACTTAGAGCTGGACCTAGATTAGGGCCCTCACCCTCAAAAAACTGTACATTGTCGAAGGTTTCAAAATAACCTTTTAAAGCCTCAACAAAGCCATCATATCCAATAGTTTCTCCTCCATTATATACTGGGGGGCTCCACTGTATATCATCAGCTATGACACTCATTGTCAATTCTACGTCCTCTTTGCTAAACCCTTCAGTGAATGTTCTAAAAGACTCTATTTGTTGTTCAAATTTTGCCTGATTTTCCTCAGATACTCCATTATTTACAGGTGATTCACATGAAATGATAAGCACTAAAGAAAATATAAATAATATTCTTTTCATTTTTTTAAGTTAATTAACTAAAATATAAAATTAATCTGTAATACCTCGAGAAATTATCTTATTAATGTAAATGCACCATTTTTTTCAATCAAATTTCCTGTGTATGTAGCAGCAGAAACTTGATAAAAGAAGTTTCCGTTCTCGGCTTTTTTACCATTGATTGTTCCGTCCCATCCTATCATTTCATTTTCTGTTGAATCTTCGTAATATATAAGTGTTCCCCAGGTATCATATACAGTTAGTCTGATGCTGGTAATTCCATAGTAGACTGGTCTGAATGTTTCATTTATATTGTCAAGATTTGGAGTAAAAGCATTTGGTATAACCATTTCGTAATCATCTCCTATGTACAGAGTTTTTGTAATTGAGTATGAGCACCCTAAAATAAATTCAACAGTAAGTGTTACATCATACCATCCCCTAGCTGAATATGTATGTGTTGGGTTTTCATCTGTTGATGTATTTCCATCTCCAAAATTCCAAAGCACAGAAAAATAGTCCTCAGTTGATTGGTTTGTGAATGTGATTGGATCATTGATTGATAATCCACCATAAGTTGTAAAATAAAATGATGTATAATCAAATTCCGGAAAACCAATCTCAGGTAAACTCACATTAAAAATCAATGACTCGCTACATCCAAGAAAGTCAGTGACAGTAACTTCGTATGAACCTTCAACATTTGTATCCATTATTTCACCATTTGTTCCTGTAACAATACCATTGGACCATGCTATTGTGTATGGTGCAACCCCACCAGAAACTGAAACACTACTTTTCTGGAAGACTTCTCTTGTATCACAAATTGCAAATAATTCTGTATCCAAAATAATCTGTAAATCGTCCTGTCTTGTTATTTCAAATTCCTTTTCAGAAATACAACCATTAGAATCTGTAACAGTAACTAAATAGTTGTTTGCAGGGACATTTGTAAGATCTTCAGTTGTTGAGCCGTTGGACCATGAGAAAGTGTATGGGGTTGTCCCACCAGCAACTTGCAAATCAATTGAGCCGCTATTCGGTTCAATACAATCAATTGCATTTGTGATTATTCCTGTAATTTCTATTTCTTGAGGTTCAATAATTGTGAAGTCTCTTTCAATAGTACATGACGATTCGTCCGTAATTAAAACTGAGTAAACTCCAGGAGATAAATTGTTTCTATTTACACCAGCAGTCGAGTCATCAGTCCACTGAACATTTACATTTCCAACACCACCAACAAAATTTAATTCAATACTTCCGTCATTTGCTCCAAAGCAGCTGATTTGAGTTATCACTGGATCTACATCAAATAATTCAGCATTTGCAATAACAATATCAACTGTTTCCTCACATTCGTTTGCATCTTTAACTATGACTGAATATGTTCCTGCAGCAAGATTATCTCTTGAACTTCCATTTCCTAAATCGCTCCAGTTATATGTGTAAGGTGATACTCCACCTGATGCAGTTACAGTTATTGTACCATCATTGGAGTTGTAGCAACTCAGGTCTGTTTTATCAAATGATAATAATAAATCTGCAGGCTCAGTAATCTCTACTGGTGGCAATGTTGCACTACATTGATTAGAATCTGTTACAGTTAAGGTATATGTTCCAGCAGGGATATTTGATAAGTTTCCTGAGTTAAAGACATTCCCAATATCTCTGTTATAAGTGTTTCCAAAGTTATCTACCCATACGTAATTGTAAGGTTGTGTTCCGCCAGATACTGTAACAGATATTTTTCCAGTACTATCTCCGAAACATAAAACATTTTGAACTTCATCAAGTGAAATTTCTAGTTCTCCAGGCGATCTGATCGTATAATTATACTCAAGAGTTGTACATGAGTCAGATAAAATCAATTTATAATCCCCAGGACTTAGTCCAGATTGGTCTTGCTGGCCTTGAACCAGTCCGCTCCCGTTAGTGGTTGACCAATCGTATGTGTAAACACCTGTACCGTCAGTCACTGAAATTTCAATTGCTCCATCATCATCTCCAAAACACGTAATATCTTGTTTTCTATCCAATACATAATTCAATGGTTGTGCCTGAGTTAAAGTAAAGGATTGGGTTGCTGTACAATTATTCTCGTCTGTTACAGAAACCGTATATGTTCCTGGGCCCAATCCAGATTGGTCTTCATCACCTTGAATTAAACCACTTCCATCTGTTGTTGACCACACGTAGGTGTAATTTGCATTTCCTGCAACATTACCACCTGAAACTGTAATATCGATTGAACCATCGTTATCAGTCTGACAACCAACATTAAAGTTACCATATGTTGACAAAACAGCTGTAACGATTAAAGGGGTTTCAGGCTGAGTAATTTCTTTAATACCTGTTGTAGTAGAATTTCCGTTACCATCAGTAACTGTTATCTGATACTTACCAGCTACTAGGCCAGTAAAGGTGTAAGTCAGTAAATCAATATTGTCAACTTTGTTTAGGTACGGATCACCAGTGTAGGTAGTACCAAAGATTTCATAAGTATATGGTCCAACAGAGGCTTGATCGATATCAATTTTAATTTTTCCTGTGTTTCCTTCAAAACATGCAATATTTGAGACAACACTATTGTCAATGGAAATCAGCAATGCAGTCGGCTCTTCTAATGTGTAAGTTTTTGTAACAGAGCATCCGTTTGAATCAGTAACAACAACTGTATATGTACCTGCAGAAAGACCACTCTGATCTTTTTGATTTACAGCCAGGCCACTACCGTCATTAGTCGACCATTGGAAAGTAAAACTATTTGTACCACCAACCACATTCAATACTATGGTACCATCACTACCACCTGAGGTGCTAATTTGATAACCACTGTAGTCAGATATATTTTCAGTAATTGTAATTTCAGCTGGCTCATCTAATACAATCTCTTGCTGAATACTACACCCGTTATCATCACTAACAATTAAATTATAAGTTCCTGCAGTAAGACCATTTTGATTCAATGAACTTAGATCAAGACCTGAACCGTCACTTGTAGACCATGAGAATGTATAGTCAGCATTGTTTGTTGTACCACCAGCAATTGAAATATTTATTGAACCATCGCTAGAATCCACACAACTTACACTAAAGCCATTATAATCAGAAACTTGATAGTCTATTGTGATTGCATCAGGTTGAGAGATTGTTAATGGGAGTTCTTTAAAACAATTATTTCTGTCCGTAACTCTTATTGTATACTCCCCAGCTTTAACAGTATTAAACACAGCATCCAAATCGGACTCAACTAATGAACTTGAACTCAAAGAAACGGGTTGATTCTTATAATCGTTTCCAACTAACGTAAACACATAAGGTCCAACAGATGCCTGAGTAACATCGACTTGGATGTTTGCATTTCCATCATAACAGCCAATGGCTGATAAAATTGATGAAGAAATTAATAATTCATCTGGTTCAGAAATAGTAAATGTCTGATCTAAACTACAGTCGTTTGCATCAGTTACATTTACTTGGTATGTTCCAGGTGATAGGTCTGATATATCTTCAGAGGAACTGCTGTACAAAGCATCACCTGTTTTTGTCCAAGAATAGATATAAGGACTAGTTCCTCCCGAAACTGTTAGATCAATTGTTCCATCGTCGGCACCATTACAAGTAATTTCAAAACCGGTATGCGAGGATTTAGTTCCAGAAGCAACCAATAGTGCTGGTTCAGTAACAGTATATTGTTCTGAGGTTGAGCACTGATTAGCGTCTGTTATTGTAACGGTATATGTCCCAGGTGCTAAGTTGGATAAATCCTCAGAAGATGCTCCATTAGACCACAGATATGTATAAGCTCCTGTACCACCTGAAACTACTAGATCAATAGAGGCATCATCAGCCCCAAAACACGAAATATTTTGAATGGTAGAACTATCAATTGAAAGTGGAGCATCAGGCTGTGTAAGGGTAATGTTTTCCTCAGCCAATTGACAACCATTAGCATCAGTTACAGAAACTGTGTAAGTTCCTGCCTTTAATACAAATGTTGTACTCAGATTATTTACATCTGACAATGTTACACCTACAGGTATAATTGTATTGTTGTTAAAGTCCGTACCGCTTATTCTAAATACATATGGACCATCAGATTGTTTTGTAATCTCAGCTTTTATTGACCCATCATCACCATAACATAATATTTCTGTTAAAATAGACGCCTGCATCTCCAGAGTATCTGGTTCTTCAATTGTAAATGATCTAGAAATCGAACAATCATTGGTATCTGTAATCGTAACATTATATGTTCCGGGTGATAAGTCACTCAAATCCTCAGTTGATGCAGAATATGAAGCATCACCTGATTTGGTCCAAGAATAAGTAAATGGGGACGTTCCGCCGGCAACAACTAAATTAATAGCACCATCATCATCACCCTTACATGTAATACCTTTTATCGTTGATTGAGCAGTTGTTATTGGATCAGGCTCAGTAATTTCAAACTCCTGAAAACTTCTCTCACACAAAATCGTTTTAGTGCTGTCATAAGGATCATTCGCAACAGTTTCTCCAACTGTCAAACGATATTTGCCAGCAGGAAGATTATTAAAACATGTTTGATAACCATCTTGATTTCCGCTGTTATCAAAATGATTGGTTACACTACCTGAACTATAGCCCTGTCCAGTTGTTAAATTTAAGAGTGTAAAAGTATAAGGAGCTCCCCAAGCATCTGGGTTAATTGTATTACCATCCCACGGCTCAGTCCAACCTCCAGAGGCTTTGAAACATAATTTACCATTTGTGTCTCCGTGACATTCTAATTGATCGATCGCACCATCCAGTAGACCTGCTGTAATTGGAACTGACTTTTCAATTGTAATTTGTTTTTCCTCCGTACAACCATTAGCATCTTCAAAAAAGAATGTATACGTACCCTCAGGGAGGCCAAGAATTTCAATTGCTAAATCTACAACACCATAATCAAAAGGAGGTCCTCCACCCTGATTAGATGAATAATTAGACTGTCCAGTATTTGTACCATTACTTCTAATTATATCACCATTAGCATTTGTTAGACTCCATTTAATTTGTCCATCCAAATCACCACCTTGAAATACTTGGGCACCTTTAATTTGTACCACTACTCGCCCAGTGTTATCATCAAAACATTGAAATCCTTCAAAGAGGATATCTACAGAAAATGTATACGCATCACGAATGTCTATCAGGTAATTTTCAATAATCTGACCACAACTGTCCGTAATATCTGCTTGATATTGTCCGATATCAAGATCTAAATTCCAAGTGTTGCTATCTTGTGTGTTTTCATAAATTGGTCCAGCGTCTTTTTCATTTAATCTGTAAACTTTAATTGTATAAGGTGAACAAGCAGATTGATTATTTCCATCAATAGTTTCACTTACAGAGAGGATAAAACGACTAACACAGGCGTTCCAAATACCATTACCGATTTTAAATTTATCTCTTATGTATAGAGTAAGATTTACATTACCAAGGTTTGAGATCTCTGTTCCAGTATTTTTATCAAAAATTCTTATTCTTATAGTGAAAGTATTATTTGGGTTTTCAGATCCAGTACAATATTTAAAGGTTTTACCGTCAGAAGATAATTCACTTCCAGGGGATGGTAAATTGGTAATTTCAAAATCCCAATTATCGGGTATTGGTTGATAGTTATTTCCATCACCCAAATCAAATCCATAATAATTTCCGTTTTGATCTTGGAATGACATCATATTTAGATCAATAGTTATATTGATACACTCATTATTGCCAATAAAATAAACAACGTTTTTCGTAGCATCAGCATCATATGTTCTGTTTTGGCTAATATTATTAACTTGAGATTGAATATTGACAGAAAAAATAAAACTCCAAAGAGTAAAAATTATTAGCGATATGTTTCTAAAATTCTTCATTTTAATTACATACATTCACACGGATTAGGCCCATTATTTCCGAAGAAGGAATCAAACTTATAAGAAATTGAAATTTCAAAAACTCCTTTTGTGTTCCTTAGCTCACTTACATTTAAGTCATACGAGTACCCAAATCTGAATCGATCAAAATCAATATTTCCAACAATATTAAATGATGTCAACTTGTGGGACCTGCCAGTGACATCTGTTGGAGCTACAACGCCAAAAACTCCCAAGCTAAAATCGTTGTACTTTACTCTTGTTCCTACATCAAATCGATCATAATTGCCCTGTCTCATATAATTTAAATCAATATTTAAATCCAAATCTTCTCTTAGACTTCTGTTACTTAAATCCCACTTATAACCTCCATGAATTGAGAGAAAGTGATCCAATTTAATTGTTCCATCGCCAGTGAATGATATTTTTGGATTTGTCAGGTGTTTTAAGCTAGCACCAAACCAAATATTTTCTGTGTAAAATAATAGTCCAGCTGACATATCAAAAAAGGATAAACTATCATTTAATAAAATAGGATCATTTGAGTTTGCATTAATAATTCCTTGGAAAATTAGAATTTGATCTTCAAGTAAATAATCAAAAGTATAATCCTTTACACCCAAACCAACTGTCAAACTTGGGTTAAAATACCATTCATTTGATAATTTTAAATGATGAGCATAATTTAGATTGACCTGAGTAAAATTATATCTTGTCACACTTTCATGATGATTCATTATGTTTAGTCCCAAACCTACTCCAGTTTCAGCGTCATCTCCAAAGTAATTATCAATAAAGAAAAATTGTGAGTTTAAACCATAATTCAGACCAAACCACTGGGTTCTGTTTATAATACCAACCTTAGTTCCTTTAGAAAAGCCTGTAAAAGATGGATTTAAATAATCAGGAATATTGTAAAACTGTGTAAAGACTGGATCTTGTGAATAAGACTTAAAGCATATACATGCGACTAGGAACAACAGGGAAAAAACTTTGACAATATTGGGCTTCATGAGTTATCATTCTTAGTAACCCCACATATCAATTTCAAAGTCTAGAATTTCTTTCTTGATTCTTTCAGATTCCATCACGATTCTAGTTTGCCATTGAGCATATGATTCATTATCTCTCTGTCTGATATAATCTCTAATTTCTCTATCTCCATACACATTATCATACTTGTATATGTAGGAGCTAAATCTTCTGTTAATTAGGAGTTCATCAAATGAGACTCTGTTATTGTTGTTTTTATCATTAAAAACTAAATGATCATCTAAAATCTCTCTTATAGATGGGTACCATATCCAAAAATATCCTGTCTCAGTTTCTTCACCGTCAACAGATGTCTTAAGATCAGTTCCGTATGGCTGAATTGCCAATAACCTATATCTTAATTCAGCATGAATTTTATCAAAATACCATACACCCTTTATAACATATCCAAAAATATCTGCAGATGAGGCAATTTCCCTGGGGACAAAAGATTCTGGAACATATTTGGACTTATAAATGTCACTAATGTTGTAATTTTTATAAATATTGGCTTCTAAATCAGTACTATCTTTTCCTATTATTCTTGAGGCTTCTGTGAAGTTATCGTTGTTGGAGTCATAAACCTCACTGATTTTTCCGTTCTCAATATTTTCTCTAATTATTCTCCATAATGATTTTCTTGTATCATCATATTTTGTATCATTAACAGGGAAAAGAAGTGGAAAATTTAACCTTTCATTAAGATCAATAAATTCGTAAACCACTTTGGACCATAAAATATCTTTATCATCTACATATTCATAATCCATAAACTCAACGATTGCTTTACTTGATGAAGAATCACCAACTTCTAGAGGATTTTTCGCATTCAATAAGTTAGCTTGACCAAACATATCATTAGCAGAGAACACCAATAAAGCAAGTAAGAATATTTTTTTCATTTTATTTTAAAGTTAAAACAAATGGTTCAACTACAGTTGGCGATTTAAAATCACCATCAATTTTTTCGGCATCTAATATAGTAATTACAACACTTGTGCCAGAGCTGGCTGCATCAATATCTGCCAAAGCCGATGCATTAGCATTGACCCTATCTCCAACGATATCTCTTGTGTTAAAGTTTCCAACTTTTATTTGAAATCTTTTTACGTTAATTGCATAATCATATAAAAAAGATGGTGGTTTTTCTCCTCTAATCTGACCAAATTTTAAATTGTTCTTGGATACACCATCTGTATTTACAAAACTTTCTACACCTGTAAATACCGAACCCCTTCCAGGTGGAGCCTCTGCAACATCAAAAGGCACTACGCTTGTAACTGTTTCATCATTAGTTTTTCCTGAAACTATTACATCCATACTAGTAACACCTGCGTCAGGAGCAGCATAATATTTTCCGTTTTGTCTTATTACTTGACCATTTTTCGCTGAAACATTTATAGAAGTCAAGTCTGCAACACCTGGAAATGCAACTTTAATTTCATTTCTTAAACCAATGTAAAACACTTGCATATTAATTGGGGATACAACAGCCTCATTTGGTTTTGGAATAACATAAAATTGAGTGTCAACAAGAAGACTGTCAGTATTTCCATTATTATCAAAGAATAGATATCCGAATATTCTTTTAATTCCAGGTGATGAGAATCTTTTGTTAAGCCTGATCTTACCATCAACAACCTCAAATTCGGAATCTCTTAATGTAACATTATCAACTTTTAAATCAACTCTATCAGGTTTGAAACTAGAATCAGTGTTTCCAACAACAACCTTGGCGTCAACAACACTGTTTGTGTAATAAGCTTGTCGATCAGTCTCTAGTAATGTACTTTTCGAGTCAAAGCTAAGCTGACGGTCTTTGGTCTTACTAACCAAAGAATTTAAAATTTCGTATTCAACAGACCTAATATCTGCTTGAATCTTAGTTATTTTGGCAAGTGAAGCAACTAATGGAAACTTTTCATAATTATAATATATCCAGTCTTCCTTAATTCCATCTCTGTTTACAACTTGGTCATCTTCTGGATATTCAAACCTTAAAGATAAATTGGAAAATGCAGCAGAAAAACCATAATTAGACTGAACAGTTCTAGCATCTCTTTGTACAATTGAGTCTAGAACAGCTTCAACTTTTCCTGAAAATCCTTTAAAATAATCGATGAACTTTTGTCCTTTGTCTGTGACTCCATCACTAATAAAAAACATTTCATCAAGATAATTACTTTTGTCCATCACTTGATAATCTCTTCTTTGACTAACTTTTTCTTCACCATTCTCATCCGTATACTCAACATCAATCATATAATTATTTTCATCCATTCCTATTAAAGAATCCTTCAAGTTTTGTAGAAATATAAAATATTCATCAGTTGCTTCTTTTAATTTTGGCAACTCCTCAGATGGAATTTTGTAATAATCCTGATTACTATTTTGATCAATAATGGTGTAAGCATTATCAATGGAGATTTTAAGCTCAGCAGTAGATTTTTCCATATCCTCACTTAAAATTCCTAAGGTAGCCAATACCTCTTTGCTAATCTGTAATGCGAGCATAGCAATAAACACGAGGTACATCATATTTATCATTTTCTGACGAGACTGTTGACTTCTCGTTTGTTTTCCTGAAGATCCCGCCATTCCTACTTGTTCATTGCGCCAAGCATTGCTTCATACTTAGCATTTAACTCTTTAATTGTATTCTTCATTTTCTCTAACTCTTCACCAACTCCTTCCGGAATATCCAAAGCATCGGTGGCAGAGTTTACTTGAGATAATGATTTTCCTAAGTTTTGATACAATTTATTAATCTCCTCAATACTTGCAATTGCAGATGAGAGCCCGTCGCTTACTGATTGAGCATTTGATGATAAATCAGAGGGTACAGAAATTGATTGTGCAGCTTTGGATGCGGTGGATAGGTTTGAATTCAAACTATTTAGACCTTTAACAGTTCCATCAACTGCTTTTTGTAATGCAGCAGTTTCAATGGCAATAGTACTGACAGCATCTTCCTCTTCCCCAGGTGATGAAAGAAAATAACCTTGAATACCTGATAGAGTAAAAATGATTGCTTCAGTTGATAGTCCAGCAATAAGCCAAGTGTTAGCTGAGAATATAAGTGATGCATTAATAATTTTTAAGAGAGCACCAATAATTACAACTGCAGCTCCTACTCCGAAGAATAATTCCATGTAATTGTCGGGTATAAATTGTTTTTTCATAATTGTTAATTTTTAGTTTTGTAGTTTTAATTAAAATATTTTATTAGGGTTTTCTTGAAAACCTACGTCCTCTCCAAGATAACTTTGAACTGTTCTAAAGCCTATATAGGATCTTTTCGAATTTTGATATTCATAATCTCTTGTGGATACCTTTAAAAAATGTGCCACGTCTTTCCAAGATCCACCTCTAACAACTTTTTGATTATTTGATTTAGATCCTTCAACATTTGGATTTAATCCAGCTACTAAATCAACTGCATCCTTTTCATAATTAGAGTCAGTCCACTCTGAAACATTTCCTGACATATTATATAATCCGAAATCATTGGGCCAATAAGACTCCACCTCAGCGGTATATAAAATTTGATCAGCAGCATAATCTCCTCTTTCTGGTTTAAAATTAGCAAGAAAACAACCTTTTTCATCATATGTGTATGGCCCTCCCCACGGATACTCAGCTCTTTCAATACCTCCTCTTGCTGCATACTCCCACTCAGCTTCAGTAGGTAGCCTAAATTCGCTAACTAATTGAATATTTTTTCTTGCTTTTCTTTGATTTTGGTTTTTATAAAAAGTCCTCCAATGAGCAAAAGCCTTGGCTTGCTCCCATGAAACACCTACAACAGGGTAATTATTGTAAGCGTCATGCCAGAAATAATCATTGTGCATTGGTTCATTGTAACTAAATGCAAAATCCTTGTACCACACAGTAGTATCTGGATAAACTTCAATCTGCTTGTATTCAGACCATTTATTTTGATCAATATTAAATTCCCTGTAACTATATACAATTCTTTTTGTTTTGAACGCCCTTAAACCATTTGGTGTTTTGTCAGCAGGAATCATAAATCCTTCAAAACCTATGAGTGAATCATTAGTTTTAATATATTCTTTGGCCTCACCTTTTTCATTAATGGGATTGGGAAGATTTTCATAAAGCCCTGATGAATCTGCTCCAGAACCACCCTCTAAAACAGCTGCGTAATTCGAATCCACATAATCTTCAACATTCCAATAGAGCTCAGTGTCCCAATTAATTTTGTATGTAAATTTATTGTCAATATCAAGAAAACCTAAACCATTTTGCTCTAAATATTCTTGATAAGCAGATTTTTCCTCATCATCAGATTCAGATATCTTTGCAATGGGCATATAATCCCAAAGAAGATCTTCTTCATTAATCTCATCTCCAATTTTTTCATAAGCCGCTCGAGCAAGTTCATCTCTGACAATCGAATCTCTGACCCAATTAACAAATTGTCTATACTCACCGTTAGAGATCTCTGTTTCGTCCATGTAAAACGCTTTGAGAGAAACAGTTTTTAGCGTAGGATTTTGATCCATATATGCATTTGGATTTGAGGGTCCCATAACGTATGAACCAGACGGAATTAGAACCATTCCTTGTGGTTTGTTGGGAAAAAATTTTGAGGCTTTAACTCCAACGAGATCTCCTCTATCATCCTTTGAACAGGAAAATAGTAAAAATAAAAATGTTACTAATAATAAGTTTCTTTTCATACTATATATGTATACAATATCAAAAATTGGACCCTAAAATAATACTTTTGATTTAATTTTAGGTTATTTTATTTTTTATTCTTGTCAATATCCTGTCAGACAAAACAGAATTTTTAGATAGTAAATAATCATCTTCAACACATGGAATATAGGTCTTTTCCATCTGAACTAAATTTATATTTTCAAGACACACCCACCACCTGTTACTAAGTAAACTCTTTACAAATTTTAGATCAAAGTTATCTACTGAAACATTGTAAAAAATATAATTGTCTGAGTTAACTTGTATATTTTCTTGCACAACACTGTCCATACCATCAATAGCATACCATATTCCCTCAGAAATTAATGATGATATAGCAGATGATTGATAGTCTGATTTAAAAGAAATTAAATTTAAGTTGGTTGATAAACCCGCAAATCTGCATAAACTACAAAATTCAAAAGATGATAATCCATTTGTAAATTCATGTGAATTATTAATGTCACCTGATTTAACTGCACTTGTACTGATATTAACTAAAGTGGAGTTTCTAAAAATTGGTTCTGAATTGATTATTTTATTTTTTACTTTACCTAGACTATACGTTTCAAACATCATATTTTCAAAAAGTTTAATTTCATCAATATTATTGATGTGTTTTTGAAAACCTACGTTTGAATATTCTCCTAGTTTACAATTTTCATCGTCTAAAATTTTTCTTAATGATGAATCTTTAGAATTAGTTGGAATTTTATTGTCAACTGAAACAATATTAACAATGTTATTGTTTTGTTTTAATGCATAATAAAAATCAAAAATCAAATTATGGTTCAGATTTAAAACCACGACTTTTATTTGCATAGACGCTAATTTTTCTAAAATTTCTCTTAAAGCAAACTGAGTATCCGAGTTTTGATTTCCAATTTTGAAAAATCCCAAGTCTAAAATCTTTATATTCCAACCTCCCCATGATAAACGATATAGTTTTTTTCTAATTTTTTTTGCATAATTTAAACTATTTTTTGAGGCTAATTTTATACCCTCAACAGAGAACATTACAATACTAATCGATTGATCTATTTCGAACTCATCAATACCATTAATTATAATATTTCTACCAATTGATTTGTTATTTAGTCTGTTGTAAAATTCTTTAAAATCAATTAGTGAAATGAAATAATCTCTTAACACTATCTGAATTATTTTTTTCTAAAATAACCTTTTGCGGTCTTCAAATCTATAGAATTGATATCGATATCTTTGGAAAGAGGAATTCTTGATTTTCCTTTAATAATAAAAATTTTACCCCATCTACCCTTTTCTATTGAGATTTTTTCTGAGTCCCAGACTTTTAATATTTTTTCTGCATCCTTGGCTTTTTTATCTGTAATTAGCTTAATGCAATCTTCATCCGAAAGATTTTCAAAATCATAGTTTTTATTAACGTTAATAAAAGTTCCATTCCATTTGATATATGGTCCAAATCTTCCTTTTCCCTTTGTCACGTCAAAACCCTCATAGTTGATTAAAGGTTTATTTTCTTTTTGCTTATTTAAAATTAGCTCAACAGATTTTTCAATTGAAATTGTAAATGGAGTTAACCCTTGCGGAATTGAGATAAAGGTTTTTTCATATTTGATGTATGGACCATATCTTCCTATGTTAGAAATGACTTCTTTACCCTCATATTCACCAACTTTAAAAGGCAGTTCAAATAATCTTAAAGCATCTTCAATCGTTACATTACTAATTTTTTGATCTGGAAGAAGACTTGCAAACAATGGTTTTTCTTCATCGTCAACTTTGCCGATTTGTACCATCGGACCAAACTTACCAAGTTTTACACTCACTTGTCTTCCACTCTTTGGATCTGGGCCTAAAATTCTTTCACCGGTTTCCCTCTTTGCATTTTTCTCAACCTCTGACACTTTATCGTTAAATGGATTATAAAACTCATTGATAATTTCTTTCCATTGTTTTTTTCCTGATGCAATTAAATCGAAATTATTTTCAACATCAGCTGTAAAATTATAATCAATTATATTTTTAAAATTATTACATAAAAAATCATTAACTAACTTTCCAACTTCGGAAGGTACAAGTTTACCTTTATTAGAACCATATGATTCTTCCACCTTTTGCTTTTTAATTTTATCATTGACGATAATTTGTAATATCTCTCTCTTTTTAGAATCATCTGTACCCTTAAAAACATATTTTCTATTCATTACAGTTGTTATTGTTGGGGCGTATGTAGATGGTCTACCAATGCCTAATTCCTCCATTTTTCTGACAAGAGATGCCTCAGTGTATCTAAATGGTGGTTTTGAAAAATTTTCTGTAATTAAAATTACTTTTTTGTTTAAATAGTCTCCTACAGTTAATTTGGGAAGATCAATAGAAATATCTTTTTCTGAGTCATCATCTTTTACAGAACTGTAAACTTTTAAAAAACCATCAAAGTTAATCACTTCGCCTTCTGCTGTAAATGATAAATCAATTGTTCTACTTTGAACTGAAACAACCGTTTTATCAATTTTTGCCTGAGACATTTGACTTGCAATTGTTCGTTTCAAAATCAAATCATACAGCTTGATCTGGTCTAAATCAACAGAAACATTCTTGTTTTCAAAATCCGTTGGCCTAACTGCTTCATGTGCTTGTTGAGCATTTTTAGATTTATTTGTGTAAGATCTTTCGGTAAAATATTTTTCACCAAAATCATTTAAAATTTTACTTTTTAAGGCACTTTTTGCTACATCTGACAGCCTAACACTGTCTGTTCTCAT
This sequence comes from uncultured Bacteroidota bacterium, assembly GCA_902526165.1. Lineage (GTDB taxonomy): Bacteria > Bacteroidota > Bacteroidia > Flavobacteriales > Flavobacteriaceae > Eutrophosalina. The sequence continues at coordinate 123,382 of CABZKA010000001.1, read as the reverse complement.
GTATGTTATATGTCCTTGTTCATATAGTCTTTGAGCTGTACGCATGGTTTTGGATACAGGAAAACCTAGCCTTCTTGACGCTTCTTGCTGAAGTGTTGATGTGGTGAAAGGAGGCAATGGTTTTCTTGATAAAGGAGTTTTTTTGATATCAGATACATTAAATTTTGAATTTTTTAAAGAATCTATAAGTCTATCTAAATCAATATTTTCATCAATCTTAGATTTGTGTCTTGCTTTAAATACTTCACCTTTAACTGTCAGAAACTCAGCTGAAACTTTGAAAGATTTCACTGGCTGAAAACTTTCAATTTGCTTCTCCTTGTCAGCAATTAGTCTCAACGCTACTGATTGAACTCTTCCTGCTGATAATCCCCCCTTTACCTTTCTCCAAAGAACAGGTGAAATTTTATATCCAACCAACCGATCTAATACTCTTCTGGCTTGTTGAGCGTTTACGAGGCTTTCATTTATTTCTCTTGGGTTTTCAATTGACTTTAATACCGCATTCTTCGTTATCTCGCGAAATACTATTCTTTTGGTATTGTCTTTATTTAAACCCAAAAGCTCAAATAAATGCCAGGCAATGGCCTCACCTTCTCTGTCTTCATCACTAGCCAACCAAACCATCTCAGCAGTTTTTGATTCCTTTTTGAGTATTTTTATAATATCTTTTTTATCTGAATTAACAATATATTTTGGTTCATAATTGTTGTCAACATTGATACCTAATTCTTTGGAGGGTAAGTCTGCTATATGACCATTACTCGAAACAACCTTGAAGTCATTACCTAGGAACTTTTCTATAGTTTTTGCTTTTGCAGGTGACTCAACTATGACTAAATTTTTTGGCATTTCTGAAAATTAGGTTGACAAATGTATACGTTTTTTTTTAATGCTTCTGAATCACAACTAATCAAGTCCTGTGCCAATTGAAAAAATAAATTGAAATCAAAAATTTAAAAAACACGACAATTTGTCAGGTTTTTTTATATTTGTTCTCATATTAAAATTATGCTAGTAGCTGTTGATAAGAAAAAAAAATATTCAATCATTACATATGGTTGTCAGATGAATTTTTCTGATTCTGAAGTTGTATCATCCATATTAAATAGTAATGGGTATCAATCATCTGATAATTACATAAATTCAGACCTTATATTACTGAATACATGTTCAATACGGGAAAAAGCTGAAATTACCATTAGGAGGAAACTTGAATCATTTAAAAAATTGAAAAAGAAAAATACCAATCTTAAAATTGGTGTTTTGGGTTGTATGGCTGAAAGACTAAAAGAAAAATTTTTAACTGAGGAGAAAATTGTTGATTTAGTTGTGGGTCCTGACGCCTACAGAGACATTCCCAATCTTTTGGAGGAGGTTGATATTGGTAATAGTGCTGTGAACGTAATTCTATCCAAAGATGAAACGTATGGCAATATAGATCCGTCAAGATTAGATAGAAATGGAATTTCAGCATTTGTATCAATTACAAGGGGCTGTGACAACATGTGCACATTCTGTGTTGTGCCATTTACAAGGGGTAGAGAAAGAAGCAGAGACCCCAAAAGCATAATAAAAGAAATTTTAAAATTAAAAAATGGTGGTTACAAAGAAATAACATTACTGGGACAAAATGTTGATAGTTATTTATGGTATGGAGGTGGTCTAAAGAAAGATTTTAAAAATGCTAGCGAGTTGCAAAAAAAATCCTCATTATCATTTTCTAAACTACTAAATCTAATAGCAGTAAATTTCAAAAATATGAGAATAAGATTTACAACATCTAACCCTCAAGACATGTCTGAAGATGTTTTAAATGTTATGACCAAACATAAAAATATTTGTAAGCATATTCACCTACCAGTTCAATCGGGAAGTGATAAGATTTTAAGATTAATGAACAGAAAACATACAGTAGATAATTACAAAGAACTCATTGGTAATATAAAAAAAATTATACCCGATTGTGGGATTTCACATGATATGATTACGGGATTTCCAAATGAAAATGATGATGATCATAAAATGACTTTAGAGTTAATGGATTATGTAAAATACGATTTTGGATTCATGTTTAAATACTCTCAAAGACCAGGAACATCAGCCTATAAAAAATTTAATGATAATGTACCCGAAAAAGTTAAACAAAAAAGACTCGAAGAAATTATTGATTTACAGCAAAAACATAGCTTTACGAATTTAAAACAATATGTTGGCAAAATTTGTGAAGTATTAATAGAAAAAGAATCCAGAAAATCTAACAAATACTGGTGTGGAAGGAATGATCAAAATATAATGGTTGTTTTCCCAAAGAAAAATCACAAGCCAGGTGATTTTGTTAATGTTAAAATTAATGATAATACATCGACAACCCTGATTGGAACTAGTTAAAATTATGAATTCTGAAATACAAAATATTAAGCAAAGATTTGAAATCATAGGAAACGATCATTCGCTAATGATGGCAATTGAAAAATCCATAAAAGTTTCACCTACTGACATAACAGTTTTGATTATGGGTGAGAGTGGGGTTGGGAAAGAGGTGTTTCCTAAAATTATTCATCAATTTTCTCACAGAAAACACAACAAGTACATAGCTGTAAATTGTGGGGCAATTCCTGAGGGAACGATTGACTCAGAGCTTTTCGGTCATGAAAAAGGTGCTTTTACAGGTGCAACAACAAACAGAGCTGGTTATTTTGAAGTTGCAGATGGAGGAACAATATTTCTTGATGAGGTCGGTGAACTTCCGTTGAGTACTCAAGTAAGGTTACTAAGAATACTTGAAAGTGGTGAGTTTCTAAAGGTTGGATCATCAAAAGCCCAAAAAACAGATGTTAGAATTGTCGCAGCAACTAATGTCAATATGAACGAAGCAATATCGAAGGGAAAATTTAGAGAAGATTTATATTACAGGCTCAGTACTGTAGAAATTAATGTTCCTCCGCTCAGAAAGAGGAAAGATGACATAGTATTACTTTTTAGAAAATTTGCATCAGACTTTGCAAAAAAATATAATATGCCAACAATACGTCTTGATGAAAAGGCACAAAATCTTCTTAAAAGCTATGTTTGGAATGGTAATATTAGGCAATTGAAAAATATCACTGAACAACTTTCGGTACTGGAAAAAAATAGATCAATTGATTTTAATTTATTAAGTACTTATTTACCTGAACCAAGATCTAATCTTCCAGCATTAATTCAAGATAAGGAAAGTGGTAAGAGTGATTTTAGCTCAGAAAGAGAAATTCTTTATAAAATTCTTTTTGATATGAAGAAAGATTTAAATGATCTAAAAAGAATTACTAAATATTTAAATATTGATGAAAAAAATTCAGAGAAATTGAATGATTTAAATGATTTAATCTCAAAAAAAGAAGATTTTTTTGATAAAAGTGAAGAGCCTTATCAAACTAAAAACATTTCTAATAATACTGATAAATTTTCATATGCTGAGGAAGTTTTAGAGGAAGAAACATTATCGATTCAGCACAACGAAATTGAACTAATAATTAAAGCCCTTGAAAAAAGTAATGGCAAAAGAAAAATTGCCGCAAAAGAATTGGGGATAAGTGAAAGAACACTCTACAGAAAAATTAAACAGTATGATATTGAAATGTAAATTATTTATATTGTCCTTTCTAATCATTTTCATTATTAGTTGTGGTAATTACTCTTTTACAGGTGCTTCTATTCCTGAGGGTACCGAGTCATTCCAGGTAAATCTATTTGAAAATAATTCAGGGAACAATGTAGGGTCAATTTTCGAACCAGGTCTTGACAGAGACTTCACTATCGCATTACAAAATATACTTGAAAACCAAACTAATTTGGAAATGGTCCAAAGTAACGGAGATTTGATTTATGAGGGGGAGATTATTGAATACAGGGTTAGTCCTATGACTGCTACTGCAAACCTTGATGCCGCACAAAATAGGTTGACAATAACAATAAATTTAATATTTTCAAATTTTAAAAAGGAAGAAGATAATTTTGAAAGGAGATTCTCATTTTATTTCGACTTTCCTGCTGAACAACAATTAATAAGTGTAAAGAGTGAAGCTCATGAAATTATTTTTGAAAGAATCACTCAAGATATATTTAACGCCTCATTAGCGAAATGGTAGATCATTCAAGGACTGAAATTTTAAAAAAACTTGATAACATTAAAAGTTTAGAAAAAAAGGATTTACAACTTTTTAAAAAACTATCAAAAAAATATCCTGTTTTTATTCCATTTAAAATAATTAATTTGATATTATCGAAAAAGTATAAAACTCTAGACTATGATAAAAATTTAGAAATTTGTGCAAAACAAATTTCTAATAGGACTTATCTCTACGAAATAGTAGAAAATAGAATTTTAAATCAAAATCAAAAGTTTGAAATATTAAAAGATTTAAAAGAAAAGTCTCATGATAATAAAAAATCTTTTATTGACTGGATTAAGTCAGCTAAACCATCAATTGAAAATGAGGATTTAAATTCTAAGCCAGACCTACTTTTTGATTTATTCAATGATTTTAGTAAGAGAAAAACAAAAGTTAAAAAAATTAAAAAAGAGGATTACATGACTGAAACTCTGGCTGAGCTGTATATAGAACAGAAAAAATTTAAAGAAGCTTTGAAAGCTTATGAAATTTTGAGTTTGAAATATCCAGAAAAAATCAGTTTATTTGCAGACCAAATAATTTTTTTAAAAAAAAAGTTGAATAATGTTTAATATAATTCTTGTTCTGATATTAGTTTTATCTCTTTTGTTGATTTTAATAATCATGGTTCAGAATCCAAAAGGCGGTGGATTATCTTCTTCTTTTGGAGGTGATACTCAGCAGATTGGTGGGGTTAAAAAAACAACAGATTTTCTTGATAAAACTACATGGATACTTTCATCCTTCATACTAATCTTAATACTATTTTCCAACATAACATTGAATGCGGAAAATGATAATTTTGAATCTGATTTGATTCAGAACCAAGAACAATTAGATATTGAAGAAATTTTAGAAAATTCGGAAGATGATTCCAATTTAGAAGAATGATGTCAAGCTGTCATAATTGTCTGTAATTTTTGTTGATTTGACACGTTTTATAAATTGGCATGATTGATGAAAAAAATAAATAAATGAAAAAAATGAGTAATTTAAATATTAAACCGTTAGCTGATCGAGTTCTTGTAGAACCACTCGAGGCTGAAACTAAAACTGCATCAGGAATAATAATTCCTGACACTGCAAAAGAAAAACCACAGAAAGGTAATATTGTTTCTGTTGGGCCCGGTACAAAAGAAAATCCTGTGACACTAAAGCAGGGGATGACAGTTTTGTATGGTAAGTATTCAGGTACAGAATTAAAACTAGATGGTAAAGATTATTTAATTATGAGAGAAAGTGATATTCTCGCTATCGTTTAACATATAAAATATAAAGAATGGCAAAAAAAATACAATTTGATATTGAAGCAAGAGAAGGTTTAAAAAAAGGAGTTGATGCATTGGCTAATGCTGTTAAGGTTACATTAGGTCCAAAGGGCAGGAATGTAATTATAGGTAAATCATTTGGGGGGCCACAAGTCACAAAAGATGGTGTAACTGTTGCAAAAGAAATCGAACTTGAAGATGCTTTACAAAATATGGGTGCACAGATGGTAAAAGAAGTTGCATCAAAAACAAATGATTTAGCTGGTGACGGTACAACCACTGCAACAATATTAGCACAAGCAATTGTTACTGAGGGTTTAAAGAATGTTACTGCTGGAGCAAACCCCATGGATTTAAAAAGAGGAGTAGATATGGCTGTTAAAGCAGTTGTTGACTATCTTAATAAATCTGCTCAAACTGTTGGAAACTCATCTGAAAAAATCAAACAAATTGCTTCAATCTCAGCAAATAATGATAACGCTATTGGAGAATTAATCACTCAAGCCTTCGAGAAAGTTGGCAAGGAAGGTGTAATTACAGTTGAAGAAGCAAAAGGGACCGATACCTATGTTGATGTAGTGGAAGGAATGCAATTTGATAGAGGATATTTATCTCCATACTTTGTAACAAACTCTGAAAAAATGGAATCTGACCTTGAAAATCCACATATACTTTTGTATGATAAAAAAATTTCTGCAATGAAGGATCTTCTACCAATTTTAGAACCAGTTGCACAGTCTGGAAAACCCTTACTCATAATTGCGGAAGATGTTGATGGAGAAGCATTGGCTACATTAGTTGTTAATAAATTAAGGGGTGCCCTAAAAATTGCTGCGGTAAAAGCTCCAGGATTTGGAGATAGAAGAAAAGCTATGCTTGAAGACATTGCTATACTTACAGGAGGTACTGTAATTTCTGAAGAAAGAGGATTTAATCTTGAAAATACAACACTTGAAATGCTTGGCAGCTCGGAAAGGGTGACAATAGATAAGGATAACACAACTATTGTAAACGGTTCAGGGAAAAAGGATGGTATAAAGGCAAGAGTTAGTCAAATTAAAGCCCAGATTGAAACTACAACATCTGATTATGATAAAGAAAAGTTGCAAGAGAGACTTGCAAAATTAGCCGGTGGTGTTGCAGTACTATATGTTGGTGCTGCATCTGAGGTTGAAATGAAAGAAAAGAAAGACAGAGTTGATGATGCACTACATGCAACAAGAGCAGCTGTGGAAGAAGGCATTGTTTCAGGAGGTGGTGTTGCACTACTTAGATCAATTTCTAAACTTGACAATCTAAAAGCTAATAATGACGATCAATCAACAGGCATTCAAATTATATCACGCGCCCTTGAATCTCCATTAAGAACAATTGTAGAAAATGCTGGTGGTGAAGGTTCGGTGGTAGTTTCTAAGGTTTTAGATGGTAAAGATTCTTTTGGTTATGATGCAAAATCTGACAAGTATGTTGACCTGTTCAAATCTGGAATTATTGATCCCAAAAAGGTTACAAGAATTGCTTTAGAAAATGCGGCATCAGTTGCGGGGATGATCCTTACCACAGAATGTGCACTGGTTGATATTAAGGAAGATACTCCACCAGCCCCTCCAATGGGTGGAGGTGGAATGCCAGGAATGATGTAATTATAAATTATACACTAAAAAAAAGCTACAAAATTTGTAGCTTTTTTTTTTTTAAAATATATTACATTTACAGATTCACATCAAATGTCAAATCGAATTCAAAAGTCAGCATTAATTTCAGTATTTAATAAAGATGGAATTGAAAAGATTGCTAATAAACTTGCTAGTTTAAAAATAAAAATACTTTCAACTGGTGGCACAGAAAAATACTTAAACAGCCTAGGCATAAAAACAGAAAAAGTAGAAGATTTAACAAATTACCCATCTATTTTTGGAGGCAGGGTTAAAACCCTACATCCTAAAATATTTGGTGGGATTTTATTTCGAAGAGACTGTGATAACGACGTTGCTGAACGTCATAATTTAGGTTTACCTGAAATTGACTATGTTATAGTAGATTTATATCCATTTGAAGAAACTGTTAATAGCTCAAAATCACATCAAGAAATAATTGAAAAAATTGACATTGGTGGAATTTCACTAATCAGAGCTGCTGCAAAAAACTATAAAGATGTAGTGTGTATTTCTTCAATAGAACAGTATGAGCAATTTTTGATTGATCTTGATCAAAATAAGGGCAATTTCTCATTGAGCAAAAGGAAGGAATACGCAATAAATTCATTTAAATTATCATCAAATTATGATAATCAGATTAATAACTATCTGCAAAATGGAAAGCTTGAGAAAAGAACTAAGCTTAGGTATGGAGAAAACCCTCACCAAGAGGGCTATTTTAATGGTAATCTCGATTCAATATTTGAAAAAATCTCTGGGAAAGATCTATCATATAATAATCTTTTAGATATTGATGCAGCCTACAATTTAATGTTAGAATTTTGGGATGACATACCAACTTTTGCAATATTGAAACACAATAATGCATGTGGTATTGCATCAAGGAAAAATATAAAAGATGCTTATTTGGATGCACTTTCCGGTGACCCAGTTTCTGCATTTGGAGGTGTTTTAATTTCTAATTCTGAGATAAATAAAGAAACTGCCAACGAAATAAAAAACTTATTTTGTGAAGTTGTAATGGCTCCAAAATTTGATAATTATGCAATTAAAATTTTGAAAGAGAAAAAAAATAGAATCATACTTAATATAAAAAGAAAAAAATTTAATGATAAAATTGTAAGGACATGCCTTAATGGTACTCTGATTCAAGATAAAGATTACATTACTGACAAAGTTGATGACTTAAAGTACGTTACAGAAACTAGACCTAGCAAAGTTGAATTAACAGATCTCATTTTTGCTTCTAAAATTTGTAAACATACAAAATCAAACACTATTGTTCTTGTTAAGAATTTACAATTACTATCATCTGGTACAGGACAAACATCCAGAGTAGATGCACTAAATCAGGCTATTGAAAAAGCTAAAAAGTTTAATTTTAATCTAGATGGTTCGGTTATGGCTAGTGATGCATTCTTCCCATTTCCAGACTGTGTAGAGATTGCAAATAAAAGTGGTATTAAATCTGTTATTCAACCTGGAGGTTCAATTAAAGATCACTTAACAGTAGAATTTTGCAATAACAACGATATGTCAATGGTAATGACAGGAAATAGACACTTTAAACATTAATTTTGTTAACTTTAATTAAATTACAAAAGAATGAGTTTTTTTGATTTTTGGACCGAAGCAATAGCAATAGATTTAGGCACTGCGAATACTTTAATCATTCACAATGATAAAGTTGTTGTTGATAGTCCATCTATTGTTGCTATAGATCAAAAAAGTGGTAAAATAATAGCTGTTGGTAAAGAAGCCAATATGATGCATGGTAAAACTCACAAAAATATTGAAACTGTTAGACCCCTTAAGGATGGGGTAATTGCTGATTTCAATGCATCAGAGCAGATGATTGGTCAATTAATTAAGAGTATACCTACACTAAATAAAAAATTTTACTCGCCTGCATTAAAAATGGTTATATGTATTCCCTCCGGAATTACTGAAGTCGAGATGAGGGCTGTTAGAGAGTCTGCTGAAAGAGTTAACGGAAAAGAAGTTTATCTAATTCACGAACCCATGGCTGCTGCTATTGGAATTGGTGTTGATATAATGCAACCAAAAGGAAATATGATTATTGATATTGGAGGTGGAACAACAGAAATCGCTGTTATCGCATTAGCTGGGATCGTTTGTGATAAATCAGTTAAGATTGCAGGCGACGTCTTTACTGAAGACATAGTATATTACATGAGAACACAACACAACCTATCCATTGGCGACAGAACTGCAGAGAAAATTAAAATTAATATTGGATCTGCATTAGATGAATTAGATAATCCGCCCGAGGATATGTTAGTTCAAGGAAGAGATTTACTTTCCGGAAAACCTAAAGAGATTTCTATTGGATACAGAGAGATTGCAAAGGCACTTGATAAATCAATTATTAGAATCGAAGAGTCTGTCATGGAAACATTATCACAAACACCTCCTGAGCTTGCAGCTGATATTTACAATACAGGTATTTATTTAGCTGGCGGTGGATCAATGTTGAGAGGACTTGATAAAAGAATTTCAAAAAAAACAGATCTTCCAGTATTTATTGCCGAAGATCCCTTAAGAGCTGTCGTTAGAGGAACTGGAATCACTTTAAAAAATATAGAGCGCTATAAAAGCGTGTTAGTCAAGTAAATTTAATGCGGAATTTTATAAATTTTTTTATTGAAAAATTTGATAAAATTGTATTTCTAATCTTCTTACTAATTTCATTTTCTCTTATATTAAATCGTAATTTCTTTCAAAATTCGAAAATAAATTTTTTTTCAAATGGTATTATTTCATCAATTAACAATCAAACGAAACAAATAAGTAACTACCTAAACTTAAAGTTCGAAAATGCAAATTTAAAAAGGGAAAACCTAGATCTAAAAATCAAACTTAACTCAATATTTAAAGACTCTAGCATTAATTATTACAACGGAGAATATAAAATTAAAATTGCTGATATTGTTTCTAACAGTATTAAATATTCAAAAAATTTTTTGATAATAAATAAAGGACATAATGATTCAGTAAAATTAGATGATGGGTTAATTACGGATGAAGGTATAGTTGGAATCATAAATCAGGTTTCTCCAAAATACTCAACAGCCATTTCAATTTTAAATAGCGATTTAAAAATTAATGCAAAAATTAAAAGGACCAATCACTTTGGAAGCCTTCAATGGAACGGTAAAAATCATAAAATAATGACTTTATATGATATTCCAAAAAGTGCCAACATAATGATAAATGATTCTGTAGTTAGTGGAGGTATGTCATTTATTTTTCAAGAAAATATTCCAATTGGTAAAATCAAAAATATTAATCTAAAAGAAAACAGCAATTATTTTATTATTGATGTTGAATTATTTGAGAACTTTTCAACATTAAGATCAGTATATATAATATCAAATTCCAACAAGAGCGAATTAGATAATTTAAATGTTAATAATGAGATCTACTAGTTCAATTATTTTTTTTCGTTTTATTATTATTTTTCTTTCTCAAATAATTGTATTTAATAACATAACTATTTATGGTGCATCTGCAGATATATACATTATATTTTTATTAGTATTCCCACAGAATATTAATAAATCATTATACTATTCTATAATTTTTTTATTTGGTATTTTTTTAGACTCATTTTCAAACTCCTTTGGAATAATAACTTTTAGCTTATTAATTTCAAGCTATTTAAGACCTTACATACTTGATTTTTCATTTGGAAACTTTGACATGAGAAAAGTTGGAAAGGTGAGAGACTACTTGATTAATACTACAATCTATCAAAAACTAACTTATATATTACTAGTTGTTTTTAGTCATAATTTCATTATATATTCTGTTGAAATATTTTCAATTTATAAAATACAACTCATACTCAGAAATGCGACAATTAGTAGTTTAATTTCTATAACTTTGATATTAATCCTTATGTCATTTTTCTATTATAAAAATGAGAGATAAATTATTGCAATTATTAATAATATCTGTTGGTTTATTAGTTGTAGTTAAACTATTTTCTTTACAGGTTTTAAATAGTTCTTTCAGCTTAATTAATAATAACGCATCCGTACAAAAAATATATGAATTTCCAGAAAGAGGATACATATATGACAGAAATAACAAGCTTGTTGTTTCAAACGATTTCTCTTATGATTTACTTGTTGTTCCAAAGGATGTTAACCTAGCAGATAGTATAGTGATTTCAAAAGATTTTAATATTGACTTAAAAGATTTTCGTAAAAAGTTTTTAGAGGCCAAAAGCTTTTCTAATATAAAAGCATCAATTTTACTAAATAATATATCAAAAGACGAATATGCTCCCATCCAAGAGAAGCTTTGGAAACATGGTGGTTTTTTTACACAAAAAAAGTCAAAAAGGACTTACAATGCCTCTACAGCTGCTAATCTACTTGGATACATTAGCGAGGTAAATAAATTTGAAATTGAAAAAAACAGCTATTATAAAATAGGAGAAATGATTGGAAGACAAGGATTGGAAAAGACATATGAGAATGAATTAAGAGGAATAAAGGGTGTTAAATTTTTTCAAAAAGATAAATTTAACAGAGTCATTGGTTCATTTAAAAACGGAATTTATGACAGTTTACCCATTGCATCTAAAGACTTGACTCTAACAATTGACCTTGATTTACAACAATATGGTGATTCATTAATGCTAAATAAGAGGGGAAGTATAGTTGCAATAGAACCAAAATCTGGTGAAATATTAGCTTTAGTAAATTCTCCCTCATATAATTTAAATAGCCTGGTAAACAAAAACAGATCTATTAATTACAAGAAGCTTGAAAGTGATTCAATTGGTAAACCATTATTTGAAAGAGGGCTACAAGGTCAATATGCACCGGGGTCAACTTTTAAAATTATTAATGCATTAATTGGTTTGCAAGAAAATATTATTAATGAAGGAACATTACATAAATGCGAAGGAGGTCATTTTTATGCTAAAAATGCTTTTATGAGATGTCATACCAAAGAGGCTACTTTCAGTAATTTAAATAATGCAATTTATACATCGTGCAATACTTATTTTGCAAAAACCTATAGGGGAATTATTGAAAGTTATGAAAGCTCATCTGTCGGTTTGGATAAATGGAACGATTATGTAAAATCATTTGGGTTTGGAAATTATTTAGGATATGATCATCCAACCGGTAAGCCTGGTTTTATTCCAAGTTCAAATTATTATAATCGCTGGTACAATAATTCATGGAGGGCGGTTACAACAATTTCTAATTCCATAGGGCAAGGAGAAATATTAACAACACCAATACAACTAGCAAATTTCGCTTCTACCATTGCAAATCGTGGTTGGTATATTACACCACACTTTGTTAAAAAAATTGAAAATGATTCAATAAATAATGATTTTAAGAATAAAAATATAACCTTAATTGATTCACAACACTTTGAACCAATTATAAAAGGTATGGTTGATGTTATTGATATTGGAACTGCAAAAAATTCAAGAATTGATGACATAAAAATTGCTGGAAAAACTGGAACTGCTGAAAATTTCGTAAGAATTAATGGAATCAGGAAACAACTAACAGATCATTCAATTTTTATTGGTTTTGCACCTGCAGACGATCCAAGAATTGCTATTTGTGTATTTATTGAAAATGGATATTGGGGATCGAGATGGGCAGCGCCTATATCAAGCTTAATTATTGAAAAATATATCAAAAAAGAAATAAATAGAAAGTGGTTAGAAAAATATATTTTAGATGGTGATTTGTCCGCTGAATATCTAAAACCTTATCTAACTAATAATTTTAAGATTAATGAGTAATATTAAAGCAAAAAACTTTGATCTTATTTCCTTAATTCTAGTGATATCTTTAATTTTTATTGGGCTGATAAATATTTATTCTGTTTCCTACAGTGACTCGAGTTCGATTGAAAATTTTTTTTCCAAACAATTAATCTTTGTAATATTTTCGTTTTCACTTTGTTTGATTCTAATATTACTAGATATAAATTTTTATTTTAAGTATGCTAGTATCATTTATATAATAATATTGTTTTCATTGATTCTCGTACTTATTTTTGGTAAAGAAATTAATGGAGCTAAATCATGGTTCAACTTTATTGGTTTTAGTTTACAACCATCTGAAATTATGAAACCTGTAACCGCTTTAGCAATAGCAAAATATTTAAGTAATGTACACTCTGATATTAAAAATCTAAAAATTCAGTTCTACAGTTTTATTATAATTTTGGCACCTACATCTTTAATTCTATTACAACCAGACCCAGGAACGGCATTAATTTTTTTAAGTTTTTATTTGGTTTTACACATTGTTGGATTACCATCATTATATCTAAATATTTTCATTTTTATTTCAGTTTTATTTATATCAACAATAATAATTGGAATGAATATAATGTTGATAATAATTGGATGTATATTTTCAATTATATTTCTATATATGATTTATAAAAAAATAAAAAAAAAGAAGCTTATCTATCTTTCAATTTTTAGTGTAGTAAGTGTTTTAATCTCTTCTCTTATTTTTGAAAATATTTTTGAACAAAGACATCGAGATAGAATAAATGTTGTTCTTGGTGTAGAAAAAGATCTTTCTGGAATCGGCTACAATACCAATCAATCAAAATTAGCTTTTAACTCTGGGGGGGTTTTTGGTCAAGGGTTTTTAAAAGGGACTCAAACAAAGGGTGATTTTATACCAGAGCAACATAGTGATTATATATTTGCTACAATTGGTGAAGAGTGGGGATTTTTTGGTTCACTGGTTGTGATTTCATTATTTATCACTTTATTGTTGAGAATGTCTGAGAGAACAACCAAACAAACAAATTTGTTTTATAAGATTTTTTCATACTCAGCAATAGCAATAATATTTTTTCATTTTACAATAAATATTTCTATGGTTATAGGAATATTTCCAACAGTTGGCATACCATTACCATTTATAAGTTACGGAGGATCATCACTGCTTTCATTTATGATTTTGTTTGCAGGTTACCTTAAAATTGATAGTCAAAAAAAGAGTAAATGGTAATTTATAATTTTTTTGATGCAAGGTGATTAGATAAATAATAAAAACTTAAAACCATTGATATTAAGAAGATTGATGGTATAATGATTAAGTAGGAGTTTCCAAAAATAATATACTGATAATTTTCTTTAATCATATAACCCCAACTAGGTGTGGGAGGCTGAGAACCAATGCCTAAAAATGACAATCCACTTTCAAGAAGAATAGAGGAAGCAAAATTTGCAGCCGAGAAAATAAGAATAGGTGAAATTATATTTGGTAGAATATTGTTAATAAGGATTTTAATATCATTATATCCTAATACCTTAGATGCAAAAATATAGTCTTTATTCTTTTCTGAAATAACTTTACCTCTAACTAACCTTGCAACATCAACCCAGATGGATAAACCTATAGAAATATAAACTTGCCAAAAACCTTTGCCAAGAGCAAGTGATAAAGCGATAACCAATAAAAGTGTAGGAATTGACCAAAAAATATTAATTATCCAAACAATGACCTTATCAATATAACCGCCATAGTAGCCTGAAATTAATCCTAATATAATTCCAATAAAGTTAGAAATAAATACAGCCATTAAACCAATAGATAGTGAAACTCTAGTACCTAAAATTATTCTACTAAATAAATCTCTACCGTAAATGTCAGTTCCAAAAATAAATTTCTCTTCACTAATAAATTTTTCTATTTCATGTACATTATTATGTATATTACTATTTTTTGTAATTATAATGATTTTTTCATCTATTAATGATTTTTTACTTTCATCGTAGTTAATGATTTTTATAATACTGTCATTTATAATTTCATAATCATCTAAGGGATAAGATTCGCCTATTTTTTCGGATCCAAAAAATAAATTTTTTATACTATAATTAACAGATACATTTTCAAAGAACATTTTTTTGTAACCAGGTTTTTGAGATTTAATTGTCAAATTAATGGAGTTAGCATTTATTGTTTTATCAGGGATTATGAAATAACAGAAAAGTGAAATAAAAAAAAATAGAGAAATAATTAATACTGAAATGTATAATGGTGTTTTCTTTATTGTCAGGGAAGCCAAAATTTTTTATTCAGTTTTATTTTCAGCCAAAATATAATTTGTTTTGATGGAACTATCTAGTAAATCAAGGGTATTGACCGCTTGATCAATGAATATATCTTTTGATAAATTTTTATGCCATTTAATTCTTTCCTCTAATAATTCCTTATTTTCTTGTATAAAAGTTTTTTCAGTTTTCAACAGCTCAAAGTTCAACTGATTTTCATATTTAGAGATTTTATCAAATTGACTAGCTTTGAGCTTCTGATCTTTTTGATATTTTTTGTATTCGACAAGATTCAATGGAATATTATTGATATTTTGCTGGCTTTTGATCCAATTTGCTCTTTGATAGATATTATTAATAATAATATTTTGATTTAATTTTCTATTCATCTGGTCAGTAACATACTTGAATTTGTCATCGTAACTCTGCCACTTAGTATACGTCGCAGGACCTATTTTATCCCATTTTATGGGGTTTTTTTCGTCTCTCTCGCCATCAAATACATACATGTAGCTATCAGGGATTACAATATCGCTTTCCACTCCCTCTAATTGCACAGATTCACCATTTATTCTGTAAAAAATATCTGTTGTTACTTTAATTGCACCCATGTCATAATCAGAATTACTGATAAACCTATTTAAATCAACAATATTCTGAACGGTTCCTTTACCAAATGATTTTTCACTACCAATAATTATAGCTCTATTATAATCTTGTAATGCAGCTGAGATAATTTCAGATGCAGATGCACTCATTTCATTAA
The DNA here is from genome assembly GCA_902526165.1 of uncultured Bacteroidota bacterium. Classification (GTDB taxonomy): domain Bacteria; phylum Bacteroidota; class Bacteroidia; order Flavobacteriales; family Flavobacteriaceae; genus Eutrophosalina. The sequence goes on along the minus strand of CABZKA010000001.1, from coordinate 107,450 downwards.
TCAACAAAACTAAAGGACCATTCCAATAGACCTGGGCGTCTCTGTCATAAAGAATTTTTTTTCTGTTTCCAACTGACTTGACTTGTACAATAGGACCTTTCTCAATAAAAAGACCGGTCATTTCGACTACAGTTTGTAAAGAACCTCCCCCATTGTTTCTAAGATCAAGAATCAACCCTTTGATACCATTATTTTTTAATTTGATAATTTCATTTTTTACATCATTAGCAGAATTTCTATTTTTATAATTATCAAAATCAGCATAAAACTTAGGTAAGCTTATATAACCGTAATTCTTACTATTTTTAGAGATTAGAGTTGATTTAGCGAAAGTTTCTTTGAGCTCAACTACATCTCTTTTTATTTTGACATCTTTTATTTGACCATCAAGTTTTTTAATCCTCAATGTTACTGTAGTTCCAGCAGGCCCTTTAATAAGTTTGATAGAGTCATCTAACTTCATTCCGAAAATACTGATAGGTTCTTGATCTGCCTGTCCAACAGCTAAAATTATATCACCAACATCTAACAACTTATCTTTCCAAACAGGACCACCAATAATAACATCTACAATTTTTACATTACCATCAGCTTTTGACAATCGCGCTCCAATACCATCAAAATTTCCAGAAATACTTACATCAAATTTTTCTTTATCATCAGGTTTGAAATAAAAAGTATGAGGATCAAATTGACCCACAAATGAGTTTAAAAAAACTGAAAACCAATCATCTCTTTCTATTTCATTTGCATAATTAAAAAAATCATTAGTATTTTTTTTTACAGTTGAGATTGCATTCATCATTACTTCATTATCATCAATGGAGTCGGAGCTATTTTTTTGAGAAATTATGTCAAGAATAGAATATTTGATTTGCTTTCTCCACCTTTCATAGAGTTGATTTTTATCTGTAGAAAATGGTATGGAGTCAATATCTAAGTCTATATATTCTTTGTCATTGAAATCAAAATTATTTTCAAAGGTTTTTTCTACAAATATTTTTGCTTCAGCTATTCTAGATCTATACCTATCATGAATTTCCTCAAAAAACTCCAAATCATAAGCTTTTATTTGATCATCAATTTTATACTTGAATCTATCTAACTCTTTAATATCACTGATAGTAAAAAATCTTTTCTGAGGATCGAGTTTGTTTATAAAATCATCAAAAATTTTCAAGGATAAATCATCATCAATTTGGATTGAGCTATAGTGTCCCCTTTCAACAACATACTTGACAATTTCAAGCAAAACCTTCTCCTTTTCAGGATCACTACGTTTTTCGTTATTTAGTTTGAAACCAAAAATTGCTATGGTTATAAACGTAATTATTATTGAAATTCTCAATTTCATATCAGATTTAAATATAAGTATTTGATGTTTATATACACAAACTCAATGTGAATATATCTTCTTTTATTTACTTTTGTCAAAAATTAGACCATTGGATAAAAAAAGACCATTAATCTTAGTAACTAACGATGATGGAATAACAGCACCAGGAATTAGATCTCTAATCCAGGTAATGAATGAAATTGGGGACGTTGTTGTTATAGCACCTGATAGTCCTCAATCTGCAATGGGGCACGCCATAACAATCAACTCAACATTACACTGTCAAAAGGTGAATATAGACTCTGGTCCTCAAAAAGAATACTCATGTTCAGGCACCCCAGCTGACTGTATAAAACTTGGTATTAATGAAATTTTGAAAAAAAAGCCAGACCTATGTGTATCAGGGATAAATCATGGATCTAATGCCTCAATTAATGTTATTTACTCGGGAACAATGAGTGCTGCTATTGAAGCTTCAATTGAGGGTGTTCCTGCAATTGGATTTTCATTACTTGATTATAGCTGGAAAGCAGATTTTAATCATATAAAAAATTATATTAAAGAAATTACACTAAAATCTCTAAAAAATGGTATACCAAATGGTACTTCACTTAATGTTAATTTCCCAAAATTGAATGAAAAAGAAATTAAAGGAATTAAAGTTTGTAATCAAGCAAAAGCCCATTGGGTTGAAAAATTTGATAAAAGGACTAACCCTCAAGGTAGAGAATATTATTGGCTAACAGGCGAATTTATAAATAATGATAATTCAAAAGAGTCTGATGAATGGGCATTAAAAAATGGATATATTTCAATTGTACCTATCACTTATGATTTAACTAATTATTCAGTTTTAAAAAATTTACAAACTTGGAATTTTTAAATGAAATATTATATTATCGCTGGTGAGGCATCTGGTGATCTTCATGGCTCTAAACTAATAGAAGAAATTAAAAAAAGTGATCCAAATTCAGAATTTAGATTATGGGGTGGTGAACTTATGTCAAAAGCTGGAGGTCTAGTTGTCAAGAGTTTAGATGAATTGGCGTTTATGGGTTTTTATGAGGTTCTAATTAATTTTTTTACTGTTATTAAAAATCTATCTTTTTGTAAAAAAGATATTAAATCTTACAATCCAGATAAAATAATTTTTATCGATTATCCAGGTCATAATTTGAGAATTGCTAAGTGGGCAAAACAACAAGGATTTAAAACTTATTACTACATAAGCCCTCAGGTTTGGGCATGGAAAGAAAATAGAGTCGAAATATTAAAAAAATATGTTGATGAACTTTATGTAATCCTTCCTTTTGAAAAGGAATTTTTTAAAACGAAACATAACTACAAAGTCAACTACTTTGGAAACCCTGTACTAAATAATATTGATGAATTTTTAAATAATAAGAAATTAAAATTTAAATCAAAAAAACCTATAATATCCATATTACCTGGAAGCAGGAAGCAAGAAATAAAAAAAATTCTAAAAGATATACTTAATGCAGCTAATAAGTTTCCTGAGCATAAATTTATTATAGCAGGTGTTTCTCATATTGAAAAAAATTTTTATAAGAGACTAATGAAAGGAAACAAAAATACCGAAGTTGTATTTAATAAAACCTATCAACTCTTAAATTCATCTGTTTGTTCAATTGTAGCAAGTGGAACTGCTACATTAGAGACCGCTCTTTTTAATGTTCCACAAATTGTATGTTATAGAACAAGCTTTTTCAATTATTTTATAGCGAAGTTTTTTATAAAAATCAAATTTATTTCATTAGTGAATATTATTATGGGAAAGGAAATTGTAAAAGAACTTGTACAAAACAATGTAAATTCCATAAAAATTGAAAAAGAATTGGATACACTATTAAATAATTCTGGAAAAATCAAAGATGATTACAAAGAGTTGAGAAAGATTATGGGAAATGATAACGCAACAGAGAAAATTATTACTCACATTCAAAAAAACTAAAAAACAATATTGATTATTTTACTTTTGACAAAAATTATTTTCTTGATTTTTTTTCCACTCAAATAGCTATTCACTTTTTCATTTTGAGATAGTTCTTTTTCTATATCTTGGTATTCACAATCCAATTTAAAAATCATTTTTAACCTCAACTTCCCATTGAAGGAAATTGGATACTCAAACTCATCCTCAACAAGAATTAGTTCGTTATGTGTAGGGAAATTTTGATTTGATATTGAATTTGACTCTCCAAATTTAGACCAAATTTCCTCACAAATGTGAGGAGCAAATGGTGACATTAATATACACAAGTCTTTAAGAACCTCAAAAGATTTTTCATTTATTGAAGACAGCTCATTAACACAAATCATAAAAGCACTGACACATGTATTGAATGAAAATTTTTCTATATCTAAATTCACTTTTTTGATTGTTTTATGTAAAATTTTTAATGAGTTTTGATCTGGTTTGGAATATGAAATACAAAATCCACTTTGATCGTGATATAGGCTCCAAAACTTTTTGAGAAAATTATGAACACCTGAAATACCTGCTGTATTCCAAGGTTTAGATTGCTCAATTGGGCCTAAAAACATCTCATACATTCTCAATGTATCTGCACCATATTTTTCACAAATTTTATCTGGACTTACAACGTTAAATTTTGATTTGGACATTTTTTCAATCTCTCTGCTAACAGTAAACTTTTCATTGAATTTATATTCTGCATTTTTAAATCTAATATCAGAATTTTTAAGTTTTTCTAAATTGAGTTCATTATTATTAATCAATAAATCAATATCTACATTAATTTTTTGAACATCATGTTTTTTTATTAAATCATATGAAACATAGGTGTTAGTATTCTTTATTCTATAAATGAATGCACTGTTTCCCAGAATCATTCCTTGATTCACAAGTTTTTTGAATGGTTCAGGCCCAGAGACGAACCCTAAATCATACAGAACTTTATGCCAAAATCTCGAATATAATAAATGCAACACAGCGTGTTCAGCTCCCCCGATATATACATCCACAGGCATCCAATAATCAATTTTATTTTTATTTGCAAATGAATTACCATTAGTTGGATCTAAAAATCTTAGAAAATACCAACAGGATCCAGCCCATTGAGGCATTGTATTGGTTTCTCTTTCAAATTTTTTTCCATTTAATAGAATATTTTTCCATGATTTATTTCTGGATAAAGGCGATGAGCCATCACCAGTGGGTTTAAAAGATTCAACATCGGGAAGTATGAGTGGTAAATCCGTATCGCTTAAAGGAACTTTTATATTACCATGATACATGATCGGTATTGGCTCTCCCCAGTATCTTTGTCTGGTAAAAATCCAATCCCTCAATTTATAGTTAATACTTTTTTTACCCAACTCCAAATCCTCTAAAAGTTCGCAAACAACCTTTTTAAATTTTTGATTATCCAATCCATTATATTTTTCTGAGTTTATAATTTTTCCGTCTCCAGTATAGCATTCACCCTCTTTTCCTCCACTTACGACTGACAGAATTTTTAAATTAAACTTTTCAGCAAATTCAAAATCTCTTTCGTCATGACCAGGAACAGCCATGACTGCCCCAGTTCCATAGCCAGACAAAACATAATCAGCAATCCAAATTGGAATTTTCTCTTTTGATATGGGGTTTATTGCGTATGAACCTGTAAACACACCTGTTTTATCTTTTATATTTTCTTGCCTCTCTAAATCACTTTTTTGAGAAGATTTTAATATATAATTTTCAACAATATTTCTATTTTCTGTTGTAGCTAACTTAATTGATAATTCATTTTCGGGAGCTAAAACAAGATATGTAGCCCCATAGATTGTATCAGGTCGAGTAGTAAAAACATCAACATATGAATTCTTATTTATTGTAAATCTGATCTTTGCTCCCTCAGATTTACCTATCCAATTTTTTTGGGATAATTTTATAGATTCTGGCCAATCTAATAATTCTAAATCATCTAAAAGTCGAGAGGCATATGCAGTTATTCTCATTACCCATTGTCGCATTGGTTTTCTTATAACAGGATGACCACCTCTCTCACTCAAACCTCCAATTACTTCCTCATTTGAAAGTACAGTACCTAACTCTTCACACCAATTTACATCTACATTGTCCAAATATGCAAGCCTTTTCGAATCTATGTATTGAATTTTTTCTTGATCATTCAGTTTTTCTGGAATTTTTAATTCAGAAATATTTTTGGCCTTGTTAACGGATTCGTCAAAAAAGGAATTATAAAGTTTTAAAAAAATCCATTGAGTCCACTTATAATAATTTGAATCACTTGTCTTTATCTCGCGATCCCAATCATAAGAAAGTCCTAGTTTATTAAGTTGGTTTTTAAATCTCTTAATATTTTTATCCGTTGTTAACTTAGGGTGCTTTCCTGTTTTAATGGCATATTGCTCAGCAGGAAGACCAAATGAATCAAAACCCATTGGATGCAAAACATTGAAGCCTTTTTTTCTTTTAAATCTAGATATTATATCTGAAGCAATGTAACCTAGTGGATGACCAACATGAAGACCAGATCCACTTGGGTAAGGAAACATATCCAAAACATAATATTTGGGCATATTTTCGTCAATCGCAGTTTTGAAAGTCTTATTTTTAGACCAGTAATTTTGCCATTTACGTTCTATAGATTTGAAATCGTATATCATTCGATAATAATGTGATAAAAATAATACTATTGTTTGACAACAAAAAAGTTATAATTGAACTTAAATGACAAACCTTTATTAATTTTATAAAAAAATCAATTGAAAAAAACCTCAAATAGTAAAATCTTCTCTAACTATCTATTAGTTATAGTTAGTACTACTGTTGTGATATTTTTTTTATCATCATTCCTTGTGATAATCTCAAATTCTGAAAAAATTATCAATGATTTAAAGGAAAGAATTCCAGTAGTAGTTTTTTTAAAAGAAAATATCACAACAATAGAGTTTACTCAATTTGAAAAAAAATTAAAAATTAATGAGAAAATAAAGTCATTTGATTTTATTACAAATGATGAAGCTGCAGAAAATTTAAGTAATGATATAGGAGAGGATTTTTTGGAATTTTTAGGTTATAATCCGCTTCTGGACTCATTTGATATTTTTTTCTATTCAGAGCACATTAACTCATTCAATATAGATGAAATAGTTAAGCAACTAAATAATGAAGATTTTATAAGCGAGGTAACTTATGATGCACCATTAATTTTTTTAATCAACTCTAATTTTGAAAAGCTTAAAAGAATTACAATTATTCTTGGTTGCTTATTCATGATAATATCACTTATATTAATAAATAATACCATACGACTCTCACTCTACTCAAACAGACTCAATATCAAAACAATGCAACTTGTTGGGGCAAAAAAAAGTTTTATTATGTGGCCTGTAATTAAAAATCAAATAGTTTTTGTAATTGTAGCATCTATGATATCAAGTTTGATCATTCTCTTGATTTTATTCTACTTTTCAAATAATATTTTTGAAATTAATATCTACCAAATCCGAAGTTCCTTAATTATTTCATTTTCTGTATCATTATTATTTAGCTTATTAATATCTTTCATTTCAACAACATTAATAACCAATAGGTTTTTAAATTCAAAAATTGACAAATTATATTGATGAAAAAAGAAAAAAGAAAAATGGTTTTTGGAAAAAAAAATTACCAATTAATGCTTTTAGGCTTAATATTTATAACCCTTGGATTTTTTTTAATGTCTGGGGGAGGATCTGAGGATCCAAATATTTTCAATGATGAAATTTATAATTTTAGAAGAATTAGAGTTGCGCCAATTCTAGTTGTATTTGGGTTTATAATTGAAGTATTTGCAATTATGAGAAATCCTAATTAAGTGGAGATTTTTAAGTCAATCTTATTAGGTTTAGTTCAGGGTCTGACCGAGTTCCTCCCAATTTCATCAAGTGGACATCTTGAAATATTTAAAGTCCTTTTAGTTTATGAAACTGGTTTGACTAATAATATTCTTTTCACTTTAATACTTCATTTAGCTACAAGCTTCAGTGTTATTGTAGTATTTTGGAAAGACTTAAAAAAAATCCTGATTAGTACAATTAATTTAAAAAAAGATGAAAATTCACATTTTTTAAAACTCATTATAATTTCAATAATACCAGCTGGGGTTGTTGGTTTCCTTTTTGAGGAAAAAATATCGAACTTTTTTGATGGCAACTTAGTTTTTGTAGGATCAATGTTGATATTTACATCAATAATTTTATTTATATCCGATTTCAAAATAAGCACTATAAATAAATTTAATTATCCAAAATCTTTCCTTGTAGGCTTATCTCAAGCATTAGCAATATTACCTGGAATTTCCAGAAGTGGATTAACCATATGCTCCTCTGTTATATTGGGAATCAATAGAGAATTAGCAGCTAAATTTTCATTTATAATGGTTTTACCTTTGATATTTGGTTCATTTTTAAAAATCATGATTTTTGATGAAATAATTTTTAATCAAGAAATTCTTAGTTCTTATTTTTTCGGATTTATAAGTGCATTCATTTCTGGAATTTTTGCTTGTAAATGGATGATTGTTATAGTGAAAAAAAGTAAGTTAAAATATTTTTCTATCTATTGTCTGACAGTAGGTCTAATTTGTATTTTTTTTAATTTATAAATGTTAATAGATAACAAAAAAATTGAAGAAGGATTAATTCTTCCCATTTACAAGCCCTTATTTTGGTCATCATTTGATGTTGTAAAAACCATAAGATTTTTTATGAAAAAAAAATATAGATTAAAAAAAATTAAGGTTGGTCATGCAGGTACGCTAGATCCTTTAGCAACAGGGTTACTGCTAATTTGTACAGGAAAAAAAACAAAAGAGATTGAGAAACTTCAAGCATTAAAAAAAACTTACTACACCACTTTTTATTTTGGTGCCACAACACCTTCTTTTGATCTTGAAACAGATATTGACCAGGTTTATGGAATTGAACATATAAATAATGATCATATTTTACAGACAATCGATATGTTTAAAGGTGAGTTGGATCAGGAGCCACCCATATATTCAGCAATCAAACAAAAAGGAAACAAATTATATGACTTTGCAAGAAAAGGAGTGAAAATTACTGATATAAAAAAAAGAAAAATTAATATTTTTGAATTCTGTATATTAAAAAATAATTTTCCTGAAATCGATTTCAAAATTACTTGTTCAAAAGGGACCTACATAAGGACAATTGCCAACGATTTTGGAAAAAATCTTAACTCAGGGGCATTTGTAAAACACCTAGAAAGGTTTTCAATTGGAGATTACAACATTAATAAATCAATTAGTATTAATGAATTCAAATGCTCTAATTAATTAATTTTTCTAGAAAACTATTTCTTGAAATTTCCTCAGCACCTAGACTCCTTAAATGCTCTGATGGAACTTGGCAGTCAATAAACTTATAATAATTTGACTTAAGTTCTTTGCACAAAGAATACAAAGCAACTTTACTTGCATTTGGTTTTGTGGAAAACATACTTTCACCACAAAAAATATTACCTAAATCTAACCCATACAACCCACCAATAATTACGTTTTGATGCCATACTTCGACCGAATGGGCATGTCCCATTTCATGAAGTTTGATAAATGATTTTTTTAATCCACTTGTAATCCAAGTACCATTTTGACCAACTCTTTTAATATTTGAACACGATTCAATAACACTTTCAAAATTTTCATTGAAACTAACACGGTACTCTTTTTTTTTTAAAAAGGATCTAAAGCTTTTTGAAAGCTTGATTTTTTCAGGAAAAAGTACCATTCTTGGATCTGGACTCCACCAAATTAAATTTTCATCATCATTAAACCATGGGAAAATACCATTTTTATAAGCTTCTAATATTCTTAAAGGGTTTAGGTCTCCACCGATTGCAACAATACCTTCATTACTTGCCAATTTTGGGGAAGGGAATTTGTAATCATTTCCTAGCTCATACATACTTAAAATGGCAAGTCATCAGAATCCGATGAATCGTCAGATTTAATGTCGATATCTTCAGGAATTGGGGGAAGATTTCTATCTACTTGATTTTGAGTCTTTTCAATTCTCCAACCTTGAATTGAATTAAAATATTTTGTTTCACCATCTTTATTTACCCACTCTCTTCCTCTCAAATTAATATCGATTTTTACAAAATCTCCAACTGAGAATGAATCAAGAATTTCACATCGATCTTGGATAAATTCAACCATAATATTTTGAGGATATTGTTCTTGTGTGGTTATAACAAGTTCTCTTTTTTTAAAACCGTTAGAACCATACTCTTTTGTTTCACTTATTAACTTTATTATTCCTGAAATATTCATTTTAAATTTGATTTAATTTTTTTTACTATTGATTTGAACTCATTATCACTTAAATTTATTTTCTTACTAAAATTCATGTCACTCATTGACTCTATTGGGATTAAGTGAACGTGTACGTGAGGAACTTCAAGACCAATGATGGAAAGTGCAATTCTTTTACAATTGATTGATTTTTTTAATGCTAAAGCAATTTTTCTGCAAAAATTCATAAGTTTTTGATAATCATCAAATTCTAAATCAAATATATAATCAATTTCTTTTTTTAAAACACATAAGGTATGACCTTTTTGATTTGGGTTAATATCTAAAAATGCAAAACAATCATCTGTCTCATCAATTCTGTAACATGGAAGCTCCCCTTTTATTATTTTAGTAAAAATAGACGACAAATTATGATCTTGTTATTGACAAAATTTCAAAATTAATTGTTCCATTTGGGACTTTTATCTTGGCAACATCTCCTACTGACTTCCCTAAAAGACCTTGACCAATAGGTGAGTTTACAGATATTTTACCATCTCTTAAGTTTGCTTCACTCTCAGCAACTAAGGTGTATTCTAATGTAGCCTGATTAACCTGATTTTTAATTTTTACTTTAGACAAAACAAGAACTTTTGAGGAATCAAGTTGAGATTCATCAATGAGTCTAGCATTTGAAAGTGTTTCTTCCAATTTTGAAATTTTAAGCTCCAATAATCCTTGCGCTTCTTTTGCGGCATCATACTCAGCATTTTCACTTAAATCTCCTTTATCTCTAGCTTCTGCAATTGCTTTCGAAGCTTTTGGTCTTTCTACATCTTTCAACTTATTAAGCTCTAGTCTTAACTTATTTAATCCGCCTTTCGTATAATAATTAATCTTCATACACTAAAAAAAAACCTCTTTTACAGAGGACTAACTAATATACAAATTTTAATCTTCTTTTATTTAAATTTGAATATTGATAATGAGACTCACCTTACTTTTAATTGTTTTATTGTGTGCTTGCGAAAGCTCTAACATCAATTACAACCCTTATATTCCAAATTTAAAATTTGATAAGACAATTAATTTGGATTTACCTTTGTATGATAATATTAAGTTTCCCAGTGGTTCAGTTGAACTTGTTGGGGTTGGAGTGTGTGGAATAGTACTTTTTAATTTTAATGGTGATATTTTAGCGTGGGAACAATGTCCCCCAAATCACGCTGTGAATTCATCCTGTCCAAAATTAAATATTTCTGGTGTTCAGCTTTCTTGCGAATGTACCCAAAACCTTTATAGTTTGGCCACAGGACAGCTGTTAAATAATATTAATCAGAATAATAAATATCCCCTTGTCAGGTACAGAACAGAGAGAGTTGGATCCTCACTAAGAGTTTATAATTAAAAATTAAAATCAAGACCAATCAGGAAGTTAATCTCAGCCATTGGATAAAAATATGCTCCTGAGTATGTCTTATTATCTATATCATAAAAATAATGTCCTCCATAGCTCTCATATTTTTGATTAAATAAATTATTAATCAAAAGTTTTAATTCAAAATCATCTGAAAATCCTGATATAGAAAAACTATGGTTTATGCCCAAATCATTAACCAAGTACGAAGCAAGAACTGATGACTCAACATTTGTATTTGACATATATTGCTTTCCAACATACTTCGTATTAAAAAATAAAAGTGTTTTATCGTTCATTTTAAATTCAATAGAATTACCAAAAATTAAGTTTGGCGAAAAAGATATGTATGTTTTTCCAAAATTTTGTAAGCTACCATCAAATTGAGTTAGATAGTCATTGTTTTTGTTAGAACTGAATGTAATATTTGGTTTAATTGTAAAATAATCATCGATATAGAAAACACCATCGAACTCAATCCCTGCTCTATAGCTTTCTCCAACATTTGCTCTGATGTAGTATCCAACATCATCTCTCTCACCCGTTAAAACTAATTGATCATTATAATCCATCAAATACAAATTGATATTATATATAGATTTTTTGCCTTTGTATTTCCATCCTAACTCAAAATCATCCAGCATTTCAGGATAAGGGTTTCCATTTTCATAATCTGTTCTAGTAGGTTCTCGATGCGCTCTGGCAAATGAGAAATAAAATTCATTACTAGAATTAAGCTTATAATAAATACCAGCTTTAGGATTAAAAAAATTAAAACTTTTATTGACGTTATCTCCTCCTATTAATATAGCGTCATAATTTATATTTCTGTTCTGGAGATCAAGAAAAGCGTAAAGTTTATCATTGAGTGTGTATTCAAGTTTTGAAAATAAGTTAAACTCCTCCTTGTTTCCATAATTATCATAGTATCGATGTCTAATTTCTGAGTTACCTGCATTTCTCGCCCATATAACTTCACCATAGTGATCACCATAGTATTTATTAAGAGTTCCTCCTAAAATTAATTTTATTGAATTTTTATCATAAATAAAATTAAAGAGTGAGCCGTAAAAATCATTATCCAACCACTTTCTTCTAATTAGATCTGAAATGGCTTGACCACTGTTCTCATTAATTAAATAATCTAATAAATTTTGGTCCTCAGAATATTCCTCATAATAACCTCTACCGTGAGTGTAATGAAATGTTAAATTCGCTCTCCAATAAGCATTCATTTGATGATTAAAAATTAACTGGTAATGGTCTTGTTTATAATTATCTTCTTGTTTATCATAGAACATTTCTTCACCATCAGCATTATAATACATCCCTGCATAATTGAATTTTCTGTTGGTATTTAGAGTTTCTGGGTCAAGTCCATACCATGCTTGATACGTTCTTTCATGACCACCAAATGCAATTAGTTTGATATTTGTTTTATCATAATTATATGAACCTTGTAAGAAATATCCTTTTAAGTTTGAGGATGCCCTGTCGATATATCCATCGGAATATATTTTTGATAGATTACCACTTAGTTCAAAATAATTACCCAAAGTTCCAGTTGTAAAACTTATTGAATTTTTTAGTGTTCCATAGCTACCAAAAGAATTTGATAATTTAAATTTAGGAGCCTGAGATTGTTTTTTAGTAGAAATATTAATACTACCACCGAAAGCCCCAGCCCCATTGGTTGATGTGCCTACCCCGCGCTGAATTTGAATACTAGAAATACTACTAGCAAAATCTGGCAGATCAACCCAATATGTCCCATGAGATTCAGAATCATTTAGGGGGACTCCGTTTATTGTAACATTAATTCTGGATCCATCAGAACCTCTTATGCTCATTCCAGTGTATCCAATTCCATTTCCAGCATCCGATGTAATATTTACAGATGGTGTCATACTTAGAATCACAGGAATATCTTGGCCTAAATTGACACGTGCAATATCATTAGCGTCCAATAATTTATATGGTACTGGTGTCTTTGAAGATGCCCGAATTGCAGTAACAACCACTTCATCTAAATTCTGTTTATTTACTAAAATGGTATCGATTGCATTTTCTTGTGAAAAAATAAGATTTGAAAATACAAATACCGTTAAAATTAAATTTTTCATAATTACATATTTTAACGGGATTCTAAAGTGAGTCACATTTCCTTACAAAAATTACTTTGTCAGGTTCAATGGGTATAATCTCAGCCGTAGCACCCCAATAATTTAAATAAAGTTATAAAAAAAAGCGGCTCGTAAGCCGCTTTTTTAAAATTCTAATAAGAAATTTTAAGTCCAATAGAAACATTTCTGCCCATATCAAAAAAACCGTAGTTTTTAAATCTGGATAAATGATCGTAATAGTACTTGTCAAAAACATTCTCTACCTTCCAAAACAACTGAGCTTTAGCACCAGGGTATGAAGTATTTAATTCATACTGTCCAGAAATATCAACTAGGAAGTTTGAATGAGTTGAATTCTCAAAAATTGCAACTTTATCTTGTCTAGCTTTATGTAAAATATCAATTTCGTAGTTAATTTTTTCACTAAAATCTAAATCAAGATTGAGTTTGAACGTTACAGGTGGAATGTCTGGTAACCATCCATCATTTTTCTTTTTACCTCTTAAGTATTCCATTGAAGCATAGTACGATAACCAATCAATTCCAGTTTCAGAAGAATATGCAATTTCACCACCTAGAATAGTTGCATCTGATTGTGTATACTCATAGATAGGCATGAATTCATCAGTCTGAGCACCTGTTGGATTTAAGAATATATAATCATTTATATTATTATAAAATAAATCTACTAGTAAACTTGATTTTTCATTAGATGTCTCAAAAGAAATATCAGTTTGAAAATTTTTCTCTACTGATAATTGATCAGATCCTATTTCATATCGACCAGTTCCGTGATGCTCACCATCAGAAAACAATTCAGAAAGATTAGGAGCTCTGTAGCCAGTTGCCATATTCAATCTAAAAATAGAAGATCCACCAAGATCCAATTTGTAACCAGCTGATGCAGTCATACTTGAATATGTTTTTTCAATACCAATTGCATCAATTTTTCTTATGTCAGCTCTTGCTCCAATCATTAGATCTGAGGAATCAAAATGAAAATGTGAAAGCATAAATAGTCCCATATCATTTTTTTTAGCGTTAGGTACTAAGATCTCTTCTCCATGGTTTTCATTAGTTTGGTGAATAAAGTTTCCTCCAACAGCAAGCTCAATATTGTCATTTTTTTCATTAACATATTTCCAGTCGAGTGAAGTTACTCTTAATGTCATATCAAGTGCAGCTTCTTCACCATGCTCGTCATGATCATCATGGTCATCATCATGATCATCATCGTGATCGTCCTCGTCATGATCATCATGACCTTCTTCACCGTGATGGCCAAACTCTTTTCTCAAATTCTGAGAAAAACCTACAGTTACTGATAATGCCGAATTGTCAAACTTTACATCATTTTTCCAACTAACGATAAAGTTCTCAATGTCTTGGTAACTTTCCTCTTCCTCATGCTCTTCGTGATCATCATGGTCCTCATCATGATCATCATCATGATCATCATCATGATCATCATCGTCATGGTCGCCATCATCATGGTCATCATGACCCTCCTCTTCATCTCCGTGAGGAACATAAAGTATTGATTCGTTGAAATTAAGTCTCAAATCAGAACTGTAATTACCTTTAGAATACCCCAAAGCAAGTTGAAAATCTTTAGATTCCATCCCAGTACTTTCGTATGGACCATCATTACTGTCAGGTCTTTGAGATCCTGAATAATCACCGTTTTCAACAACACTTGCCCTAGCGATTAAACTGAATTCATCAATTGTTGTACTGACTCCAATCGTGGAATTAAAACCAGAGTAATTCGTATTGTAGAATGTACTAAAATCACCTTTGGTTCCATTGTATTTTAGATATTGTTGAGGATTAAAGTATAGGACACCCCCGATGGCATCACTTCCGTATAAAATGGAAGTAGGCCCTTTAATCAATTCAACGGAGCTCACACCACCAGTTGCAATATCAATTCCGTGTTCATCACCCCATTGTTGATTCTCATAGCGAATGTTTTGATTAAAAACAACCACACGATTGGATGATAAACCTCTAATGTTTGGTTTATATATGCCAGGTCCTGTCGATATGAATGAAAGTCCTGGTGTTTCTTCAAGAACATCTTTCATTGTTTGAGTGTTTACAGCACTCATTTTAGCCAAATCAACTTTTGTAACTTTTATTACATTATCATCAGCTGTCTCTCCAAAAGGGGTTGAAACAATCACCTCATCAAGGTATACAGGTAATATTGAATCAATCTCAACTTCTTGAGAAAAATTTTTATTTGTTATTAGTAGGGCCAATATCAAGGTAGCCCTTATTAAGTTTTTCATATTTATATTGTTTAATTTAATTTGATTATAAGTGTTTTTACAACTTAATGGGTGGTGCTCTTGAGTTATTATTGGTTATATCAATTTGTTTAAAGAGTGATTTTGAAAAAATCAATCCATAAGTCAACATAATTATAGTAAAACCGAGAAATATTATTGGATAGTAATCCAAATCAGATGTGAAGATATAAATCAAGCAAATGGAGCAAATGATAAAATGTGACTGTAGTGTTTGATCAGAGCTTGAAAGGTGTATTTCATGATGATGATCATGACGATGATCGTGATGATGATCATGATCATGTAAAAAAATGTGGCCAAACTGCAAAATTTGGGGGAGAAACAACAAAATTGTGAAAAGGGAAACTAAACTTTTTTTCAAATTTATTTGACTATAATTTCTTTGACAAAATTAATAGATTTTTTCAATCTTTGCCCATAATTGCCTGAAATTAATTTAAATGGTTTGTGATATTTGATCAATGCTTGTTTAAAATTTTCAAAAAATAACTTTCTGTCATTGGGTCGATCTCTCAAATCATCGTGAACCCAAGGAACATCTACATCTAGTAATAAATACAAATCATATTTATTTTTTTTTGAGTATTTATCAATTATTGGATCACAAAAATTATCAAAGTATAATCTTGAATAGGTTGCAGTCGTTAGAAGATCTGTATCACAAAAAAGTACATCATTTGCTTTTTTTGTTAATTCATTTTCCGACTTCATTTGACCAATCGCAATTGGAATAAGATCGTGAACCTCACATATCTTGTTTTGTTTGGCCAATTTATTTTGCAGGAATTCTCTTGCAAATTCCTTTACATAAACGGTTTTAAAGTGTTTAGCAAGCTCAATAGCTAAACTTGTTTTTCCAGTAGATTCTGGCCCAAATAGGACAACCTTTATGAGATCTGTTTTTTGTTGTTGTAAATACTTTTCCATTTATAATAACCAGCAATTGCAATAAATGTAAAGATAAGATATTGAAAACTAGAGAATGCCAAGCCCTTAACGAAATAGAGAGGAACTGAAATTATATCACCCAATATCCAAAAAAACCAGCTTTCAATTTTTCTACGAGCCATCAACCACATACCTGCAAAAAAAATTGCTGTTGTTATGATGTCCACATATGAAACAAAACCACTCCACTTTTCAAAAAAGGAATACAAATAGGATACGAAAAGAACTGACGTAATAATAATGATCAAAATTATCTTAATATCAGTTGAATGCATTCTTGTGATTGGAGTATATCCTATATTATTGGATTTTCTAGTCCAATAATACCAACCATAAATACTCATCAAAAAATAATAAACATTTATTATCATATCTCCCAACAGTTCCCATTTCACAAGTAAATAAACGAAAATTGAGGTATTAATGATCCCGGTGGGATATACTAAGACATTATTATTTTTTGAAAACCAAACCGAAAGTAATCCAAAAAAAACAGCAATAAGTTCTAAGCTGATGTCAATGTTTGAATATTGACTGTACTGCTCAAAAATTTGATTTATTAACTCACTCATTAATATACTATGCTACAAATATAATTTGATGTAATTTTGCTTTTGGATTTTAAATTCAAAACTTGATCAGAAACATTGATTTTTAATTGGGATTCATCCCCCAGTTCACTAACTAAAATATCAGATTTAAAACTCAACTTACCAATAGAAAAATATTTGTATGCAGCTTCTTTTATTGTCCAAAGCTGAGTTAATTTTTCTAAATTATTTTCATCCATTAATTTTTTTTCAATTTGGTTAGTAAATTTATTAACCACTTTTAAAATTTTTTCATTTACAGTTTGCAAATCAATACCCATTTTTTCTTTTGATAAACAAACTGCTACAAACAACCCTGAGTGACTAATTGAAATCTTTAAACCATTTTTTAGGAAGGGTGCTCCATCTTTGTTATAAATAAGATCATCAGAACAAAAGCCTTTGAATTTTAAAATTTGATGCACCGCTATAATTTGATTTTTCTTTAATATTGATTTGGTTGAATCTATTTTTTTTGCAATACTATTTGCAATGTTATTAATCTCCAATTTTTCTGGATTTTTGATTTTCCAAATCAATAATTCAAATCGATTTAAAAAATGGGTATGATCAATTAAAGCCATAGAGGCTTAAATATAAATAAATGAGATTTATTTTTCTATTGGAAGAACTGAAACAAAAGACTTATTGTCTTTTTTCTTTGTAAATTTTACAACTCCATCAATCTTTGCATGAAGTGTATGGTCTTTACCTAAGTAAACGTTTTCTCCTGCTTTGTGTTTTGTTCCTCTTTGTCTTACCAAAATATTGCCTGCATGTGCCATCTGACCACCGAAAATTTTAACACCAAGTCGTTTGGATTCTGATTCTCTACCGTTTTTGGAACTACCAACACCTTTTTTATGAGCCATTTTAAATTATTTTTTTGTTTTACTTATTGTTTTTTTGCCTTAGTCTTTGGTTTTACTTCATTTGACTTGGTCGGTACTTTAGGCTTAGAAGCAGATTTTTCGTTAACCTTTTCAATGATAATCTCAGTCATCTGTTGCCTGTGGCCATTTTTGACTTTATATCCTTTTCTTCTTTTCTTCTTGAAAACGATAACTTTTTTATCTTTAAAATGCTTAACAATTTTTGCTTCGACAGATGCACCAGCAACAACAGGATTACCAATTTTAGTGTTTGATCCATTGTCAACCATCAACACATTTTCAAATGTAATTTTGGAACCTTCTTTTTCTTGTAATTTATCAACAAAAAGCTTGGTATTTTTTCCAACATTGTACTGTTTACCAGAAATTTCAACTATCGCATTCATATTGTAGCGGGGCAAATATAATTAAATCTCAATAAATTGAACAAAAAACATTTAATATTTGAAGAGACAACTTTTGCGCTAAAAATTGGTTAAATTGCTCATATGAAAAATATATTATCACTTTTTGCATTTCTATTATTTATCAATTCATACAGCCAAGACGGTATTTCGCCTAAAGAAGTTATTTCTCAATATATTGAGGCAATTGGAGGAAAGGATAAATTAGAATCAGTCGAATCAATCAAAATGTCAGGAAATTTTGAAATTCCACAGGCACCATTCAAACCATCTGTAGTTATTAAACAACAAAATCCTAATTTAACCTCACTTGAAATGAGTGCCCCTGAGATTGGAACTATAATGAAACAAAAATTTAATGGTAATAATGGATATATGGAGCAAATGGGTCAAAATGTTCCATTTAGCGAAGATCAGATAAATAGTTCAAAATCAAAAAAAGGGATTTTCGAAGAATTATACTATGATTCAACTGTTCTGAAAATTGATGGATATATCACCATTGGAGGTAGTGAATTAATCAAAGTTAGAATTGATGATAAAACACTTAAGTATTATGATGTAAATACAGGGCTTCTGGATAGGAGTGAAGAAACTATGGAAGTAGAGGGTAACTCAATAACAACTACCAGAAAATTTTCAGATTATAAAGATGTAGATGGAATTTTATATCCTTTCAAAACGGAGATTATTAATGGTATGCAAACCATTACAATTGAATTTGATGAAATTAAATTCAATGAAGTCTTTGATGAAAATGATTTTAATTAGTCTTTGCTTTATTATTCACAAGATACACACCAGAAAGAATAATTATAGTTGCAACATACTGTTTTAGTGTTAAAACCTCCCCATCAATCACCCCCCAAAAAATTGCCACTATTGGCATCAAGTATGTAACTGCTGAAGCGAACAAGGGAGAAGCTAACTTAACAAACTTGTTGAAAAGTGTTTGAGCTATCGCACTACTAAACAATGCTAGTAGAAAAACAAAAATTAGCGATTCATATATAGTGCTTTGACTAAAACTTAAAGCAAAAAAATCAGAGTAAAATAAAGTAAAAACAGCAGGCGGCAATATTGAAAGAAAAATCCCAGCTGTAACGGCTGATGGTGGAATTTGTGTTAAGTAAGTTTTTATTAAATTGACAGATGCTCCATAACCAACTGTTGTAAAAAAAATAAAAATTGAAAAGTAAATATTATAATCAGGCGATACCCCACCGTTATATAGTAGAAGGATCCCACCAAAAAAAGCAACAACCAAACCTACTACCTGCTTCATTGTAAAAGTTAGGCTGAAAAAAATAATTCCAATTATTAAGGTATTTATTGGTGTCAAAGTTGTAATGATTGATGCTAAGCCACTTTCAATTTCGGTCTGTCCAAAACTCACCAAGTAAACAGGGAAAAATGTACCTACATAAGCAGTCAAAACAATCCACTTCCAGCTTTTTTTTGGTATTTCTTTAAGTGAGGAATATGAATAGATAGATATTACAATCGCTGTAAAGATAATTCTCAAGCTTCCAACTTGAAGTGGTGTTAAACCAACTAAACTTTTTTTTATCAATATGAACGAGCTTCCCCATATTACGGACAAAATCAATAAAAGAATCCACTTTTTATTATAATTGGTCATTTATTCCATTCAAAACTCTCAATGAGTTTCTTTAAATCAACATTAATATAATTTATGTAAGGAAGCAAAGAATCATATTTAGGTTCAGTTTTGAAAAACAAACTTCCTGCCAGAAAATTTGAGACAGAGTCTGTCAAATAAAACTGAACATTGCTGGGAGCATTACCAACATATTTAAACATTCTGGAATAAACTGAAACTTTACTATCTACATATTCACTTACTTTGATTTCTATTGCATTTGAGGAGTTCTCAAATATTTTTTCTTCAAATATTTTATTTACTTCTCCAAAGTTATTATTCAAATTAATTGTAGTGAGAAAAATTTCAGCTTTAAAGTCATTGTAAATAATATTAAAATTACAATCATCAACTGTTTCAATTTTTGCAATATTATTTTTTGAAAAAGTGAAACAGCAAGGTGATTCAAATAAATTATAGTTTGAATTTTTAAATTCTGGTGCAAAAAATGCATTTTGCCTGACTAGCTGATCCGAATCACAAGCAACTAAAACAAAAAAAAATATTACACAAAAAATTCTCATTTAACTCACCGGTTAACTAATAAATTCAAAATTTATAAATCGATTTTAGAAAGGTAGATCATCTGAATTTTCAGCTGAACCCGTTGATTGTTGAGAGGGTAAAGGAGTAGTTGTCGATTCATTAACGACTGAACCTGACATATCGTTTTTATTAGATAAAAAGTTGAACTCAGAAACGTGAACTTCAGTTGAATACCTTTGGATACCATCATCTCCCTTCCATTTTCTTGTTTTTAATTTACCTTCAACATAAACCTTATCACCTTTCTTTAAATATTTTGCACAGATTTCTGCAGCTTTATTTTTGACAACTACATTGTGCCATTCGGTGTTTACGACTTTTTCCCCTGTTTGTTTATTATTATAACTTTCGTTTGTTGCAATTGGAAATCTTCCCAAACAACCTCCGTCATCAAAATTTACCATTTTAACATCATCACCCAGGTTTCCAATTAACATTACTTTATTTAGAGATCCACTCATCTCTCAAATATAATAAAACATCATTAGAGTATATCATCTAAAATGACTTTTAAAGGTCTTGGAAAAGGTATTCTTCCTAAACTACTTAAATCATACATTTTGGATTTTGGATTTTTAACTTTTATTAAATAAAAGTTAATCTTAAGTTCAATGTGCGACAACTTGTGTTTGACAGATTTTATGAATTTGATTTTGTTAGACTTTAGTGTGAATTTTTTAGATAAATTTTCTATGATCAACTCATTTGTTAATGGTTTATTATTGCTTTCTATCAAAAAAAACTCAAATAAATTTTTCCAAATTCCCTTGTCTGATCTTTTTTTTAAAAAAATTTTTTGATTTTGAGATAGTATTATAACATAACTCATTTCTTTTTTTACAACTTTATTTTTTTTTGATTTTACTGGATAATTTTTTACTAAATCTGATAAGTTTGCTTGACAGTCTAAGGCGAAAATACAACTATTACAATAAAAATTTTTGGGTTTACACACGGTAGAACCAAAATCCATTATCGCCTCATTAAAATCACCTGGGTTTGATGAAGACATCTTTTCAGTAATATATTTTTTGATTTGTTTTTTCGTTGTTAAAGAATCAATTGAGTCATCAATTTTTAATAATCTTGAAACAAATCGTAAAACATTTCCATCTACAACCCCTTGTTTCTCATTATTACAAATTGAACTTATTGCAGAGGCCGTATAGTCACCAATACCTGGTAAATCGATTAGTGAAAAGTAATCTTTAGGAAAAACACCCTCATGAATCAATAAAACTTGATTTGCAGCTTTATGCATGTTGAGTACTCTTGAGTAATAACCTAAACCCTCCCATGTTTTTAAAAGTTGTTGTTTACTGGATCGTGCTAAAACTTTGACATTAGGATATTTTTTAATAAAGTTTAAATAATATCTAATTCCTGTTTCTATTCTTGTTTGTTGAAGGATAATTTCAGAGACCCAGACAGAGTATGGATCTTTTATTTTTCTCCAGGGAAGATCTCTTTTATTGGTCGAATACCATTTCATCAACTTTTTTGAAAGATCAATATCGGGTAATGTTTGTATCAAAAAATATATCTTAAAGAATTATAAGAGAATATAAATTTATATATTTGGCAATCAAAAATTTAAAAAAATTAAAGAAATATGACGAAAGCAGAATTAGTAGCTAAAATAGCATCAAATTTAGGACTAGAAAAAAATGAGGTGCTTGCAACTGTCGAGGATTTTATGGAAGAAGTTAAAAACTCATTGAATGAAGGTGAAAATGTTTATTTAAGAGGTTTCGGGAGTTTTATAGTGAAAAAAAGAGCTGAAAAAACTGGAAGAAATATTTCAAAAAATGTCACAATAAAAATACCAGCTCATTCAATACCGTCTTTCAAACCAGCTAAAATTTTTGTGGAAGACGTAAAAAATAACAACTAATTTATGCCTAGCGGAAAAAAAAGAAAAAGACACAAGGTTGCTACCCACAAAAGAAAAAAAAGGAGTAGAGCCAACAGACACAAGAAAAAGTAATAGGTCTGTACGATCATTGAAATTTAGAGTTTAAATAAATTAAACTCGATAAAAAAAGTTTAACTAAAATTATTAATTGTGAATAAAGAATTAATTGTAAGATCAATTAATTCAGCTGTAGATTATGCTCTTTTACAAGATGGTAGACTTATAGAGCTACACAGGGAAAAAGATAATAACAAATTTGGGGTTGGTGATATTTTTATTTCAAAAGTAAAAAAAACAATCTCAGGCTTGAATGCATCCTTTGTTGATGTAGGATATGAAAAAGATGCTTTTCTTCACTACCATGATTTAGGCCCAAGAGTAAAATCTCTTATTAAATTTGCGAACTTAGTTAGTGATGGGAAAATCACTAATTATTCTCTCGAAAAATTTAAGTTTGAAAAAGAAATTGAAAAACAAGGAAAAATTGATGATGTAATAAATTCAAATCAAAAACTCCTAGTTCAAATTATAAAAGAACCAATTTCAACGAAAGGCCCTAGAATCAGTTCAGAGCTTTCATTTGCCGGTCGATTTCTAGTTCTAATCCCTTTTTCCAATAGAATTTCTGTTTCTCAAAAAATTAGAAGCAGAGATGAGAGGAATAGATTAAAGGATTTAATTCAAGAATTTAGACCAAAAGGTTTTGGTGTTATAATCCGAACTGTTGCTCAAGGGAAAAAAACAGCTGAATTAAGTAAAGATTTACAGAGTTTATACACTCAGTGGATAAATCTTTGTAAAAAAATTAATGGTTCGAAAGTACCTTCACGAATCCTGAGCGAATTAAATAGAGGTTCCTCTATACTCAGAGATGTTTTCGACGAAAAATTTAAAGGTGTGTATTGTAATAACAAAAATTTATGCTATGAGCTAAAAGACTATATTGAGCAAATTGCTCCTAGTAAAAATTCAATTGTTAAATATTATAAATCTGATACTCCAATTTTTGAACATTTCAGTATTGAACGTCAAATAAAATCAGCATTTGGAAGAACAGTGTCAATGAGTAAGGGTGCTTACCTAATTATTGAACACACAGAAGCTCTTCATGTTGTCGATGTCAATAGTGGAAATCGTTCAAATAAAAGTTCTAATCAAGAAGAAACAGCATTAGAAGTTAATTTAATTGCTGCATCTGAAATTGCGAGACAATTAAGACTCAGGGATATGGGTGGAATAATTGTCCTAGATTTCATTGATATGATAAAAGTGGAGAATAGGAAAAAATTGTTTGATCATTTCAAATCTGAAATGGAATCAGACAGAGCGAAACACAAAGTACTACCTCTTAGTAAAATTGGGTTGATTCAAATGACCAGGCAAAGAGTAAGACCTGAAATGAATATTACTACAAAAGAAAACAATCCAAACAGTAATGGAAAAATTGAAGCTCCAATTGTCATTATAGATAAGATTAATAATTCCATAGAAAAAATCCTTAAGAATAAATATATTTCAAATAAGAATCTTAAGTTGCATTTACATCCTTTCATTGCAGCTTACATTACGAAAGGTTTTATTTCCAAAAGGGTTATGTGGTTTTTTAAGTATAAAAAATGGATCAAGGTTATACCAAGGGATTCATATACTTATCTGCACTACAGATTTTTCAACATAAAAGGAAAGATTAATCATAATTAAAAGCGGCTTATGCCGCTTTTTTTTTTATATTAAGTGAAGTGAATAAATACTTAAGTATTCCAGATCTTCTTAAAAAAGGAGAGTATTATTGTTCATATCAAGAAAGGTGTCATTTGGAAGTTTACAAGAAACTGAGAACATATAGTTCTTCTGACTCTGACATTAACGAAGTAATTAGTAAATTAATTTCTGATGATTATTTAAACGAAACACGCTTCTCAGAAAGTTTTGTAAGAGGTAAATTCAAAAATAAAAATTGGGGAAGAGTTAGATTGAGTTTAGAATTAAAAAAAAGATCAATATCAAAAAAAAATATAGAGATCGCAATGAGACAAATTGATGAGGATAATTATAAAAATAAATTTAAACAACGTTTTTATTATATGGTTGAAAAATTCAAAAATGAAAAGAAAATTGTGATAAAAAAAAAAATTTTTGATTATTTTAACTACCGAGGTTGGGAACATGCAATCATTTACAATGAAATCAATAAACTCTAAACTCTTTTTTTTAATTGCTGTTTTTTTAATTATCAGTTTTGGTAAAAATGAAGTTGATTTAATAGTAATAAACGCCAAAATATACACTGTTGACGATGAATTTTCTATTGCAAAATCCATGGCAATAAAAAACGGAGAAATCATAGATATTGATTCTGATAATCTAGATTTGAAGTACAATTATAAAAAGATAATTGATTTAGATGGTCAGACAATCATACCTGGAATTATTGATTCTCATTGTCACTTTTACAATCTAGGTCTTGACCAACAGGTTGTTGATTTAAGAGAAACAAAATCCTTTGACGAAATTATTCAAAGATTAAAAAACTATGAATTAAATAATGATACTGATGTAATAATGGGAAGAGGTTGGGATCAGAATGATTGGGATAAAAAAAGTTTTCCTGTAAACACAAAACTAAATGAGGAATTTAAGAACAAATTAGTGGTTCTTGAGAGAATTGATGGACATGCATATATAGTAAATGATAATGTTCTCAAACTATCCGGAATTGATAAAAATACATTAGTTCGTGGAGGTTTGGTACTATTAAAAGACAATAAGCCAACAGGCGTATTAATTGATGGTCCTATGTCACTTGTTGATCAAGTTTTACCTGAAAAAACTTTGAATGAAAAAATTAACGCATTGAAACAGGCTGAAGAAATTTGTTTTAGTTATGGTCTTACAACTGTTGATGATGCGGGCTTAAGTACCAATATAACATCTATTATTGATAGTCTTCATAAATCGAATGACTTGAAAATTAAAATATATGCAATGATTAGTGTTTCAAGAAAAAATATTGAAAAATTTAAAAAAGAAGGAATATATAAATCTAAAAAACTAAATATCAGGTCGTTTAAGGTATACGGTGACGGGGCATTAGGATCTAGAGGAGCTGTATTGAAAAACCCTTATTGTGATGATCCTCATAACTATGGGATTCTTAGAACTAGTGCAAATGATTTAAAGTATTATGCAAAAGAAATTGCTGAAATGGGTTTTCAGATGAACACTCACGCAATAGGTGATTCAACTGTTTCTGTTTTATTGAATGAGTACAATAAAGTACTTAGTAAAATCGATGATCCACGCTGGAGAATTGAACATTCACAGATTGTTGATGTGAGTGAATTTCAATTATACAACGATAAAATTTTACCTTCGATCCAACCCACACATGCCACTAGTGATATGTACTGGGCATATGACAGATTAGGTAGCAGAATAAAAGGTGCATATGCATTTAAAGACTTACTCAAATCTTCAAATAGAGTGGCTTTAGGAACTGATTTTCCAGTTGAAAAAGTAAATCCATTTCACACATTTTACAGTTCAGTTGAAAGAAAAGATCTTAAAGGCTATCCAGAGAACGGTTTCCAAATGGAAAATTCCTTAAGCAGAGAGGAAACGTTAAAAGGCATGACCATATGGGGTGCTTATTTTAATTTTGAGGAACATGAAAAAGGAAGTCTGGAGGTTGGTAAAAGTGCAGATTTTGTTGTTTTAAATCAAAATATAATGGAAGTCGAAGCAGACTTAATTCCAAATACAGAGGTAATACAAACCTATATTGACGGTGAACTTGTTTACTCGAAATAGTTAATAAATCCAAACAAAAAATTTCTGCCTGGCATGGGGACCAAATTTGTCTCGGTATATGACTCGTCAAATATATTATTTAAAGAAAAGAATACATAAATCTTAGATCCTATTCTATATTTAATATTTGTATCTACAACTGAGTGTTTTGACTGATCTGACCTTTCACCATACTTAAGCATTAAATTTTGGGATAATCTATTTGAATAATTCAATAATAATCTCGATGTTAATTGATGTTTAAGTGAATTGATTGAGTATCTAGAAAAATTGATATCATTCACATAGGAGTCATCAAAAAGATAAGTGTAACCAATTCTAAATATATTTTTATGACTTAGGTCAAAATCAAAACCTTTGGTATCCAGATTCCTGATATTAGTAGCTCTCCACTTTTCGGATTCATTTTCTTTAATATAATCAATTATATTGGTAGACTTTCTTTGAAAAAAGGAGGATGATAGTTGAATGTTTTCATTTTCATATTTAAATCCAAATTCATTACTCAAAGCATGTTCAGGATCTAAATCAGGATTTCCAACAGTGTTTCGGTCTGAATAATAAAGATCTGTATAAGTTGGGATTCTATAGGTTTTACCAAAATTTGCATACAATTTTATTTTTTCTGAAAGGTGAAAACCCAAATCTAAACCAGGAAAAAAATGAAAGGATAAATCAGAAAAATATGAAACAGAAAAGCCCGGTGACACTATGAGTTTATCATCAATCAAATGAAATGTATGATCAAAATAAAATGTTGATGTAAATCTTTTATGAGATCCTAAATTATTACTTGAGATGTAGGACTGCGAATTATCAATACCAAAATTCGAAAAACTATTGGAATCATAATACTTGATAAAATTCAAATCAAGATAAATTTTATTTGATATATGAAGATTTCTATATATTTCTGGATTGTCCCTAATATAAATGTATTCGTCTTGATTTCTCCTCCAATATAGTTTAGGTTTAACAACCATCTTTTCTTTTTTAAATTTTGTTGATAGGCCAAAAAAACTTGATTGTGTTTCTTCATATTGATCAATTGCCTCTGGGCTTGCATAAAAGCCATTCGCACCAAACTTTTTCTCAGAGAATCCTGAAATGATATCGATAGATCCATTTTTAGATTTTATATTATTTTTCATAAAAATAAAATCGTTTTTAAAGTCTGTATTGTATCTATAACCATCAGACTTAACCTTGTGAAGTGATATTAATGAATTAAATTTATCTTCAATACTGGTTCTCATTTTTATGGAATAATTAAATTGGTCATAAGAGCCGTATGAGATGTCATTAGCATAAATCTCAACAACTTTATTATTGGATTTTTTAAGAGGTTTCGTTACAATATTGATTGCACCACTGAATGCATTTTGTCCAAAAATTCTAGCAGCGGGTCCTTTTATGATTTCTATTCTATCAATTAACTGAACTGGTAAAAGTAAATTCAGTGTGTGATGACCTGTTTGAATATCATCCATTTTCATTCCATCAATCAAAAGCAATGTTTGATCAAAACCACCTCCTCTTATATATAAATCAGCTTGTGTTCCAGAAACTCCTCTTCTTCTTATATCTAAACCGCTAACTAATTGAAGAAGCTCTGTGACATTTCGTGATGCAGTCTCCTGAATTGTCTTTGAATCAATTACTTGAACAGATCTAAAGTTTTTACTAAAAGGGATATTTATTTTGGTATCTGAAATTACGACCTCATCGAGCTGTTGAATAGTTTGTGAACTAATTGTTAGTGAAGTAAAAATTAGTATTGCAATTAGTTTTTTTTTCAAAAAATCAAAAATTAGTCAACTAAAATAATTAGCTTATTTTTTTTCATTTCAACTACACCAGATTTTATCTCTAATGATGCTTTACCCGTTGAAAAATCCAAAAAATCGCTTTCTAAATCATTGTCAACAACCTCTATCAGTATTTCCCCTTTTTTTAAAGTAGAGACTATTGGCGCATGATTATTTAAAACCTGAAAATAACCTTCAGAACCAGGCAAATGAACCGATTTTGCTTCACCACTAAATATTGTTTTCTCTGGGCTTACAATCTCTAATTGCATATTATTTAGATTCTGCAATCATTTTTTCACCTGCTTCAATTGCTTCCTCAATAGTTCCTTTTAAATTGAATGCTGCTTCAGGGATATGATCTAATTCACCATCCATAATCATATTAAACCCCTTAATTGTATCTTTTATGTCTACAAGAACACCTGGGATTCCAGTAAACTGTTCAGCAACATGAAATGGTTGAGATAAAAACCTTTGAACTCTTCTAGCTCTTGAAACGGTTAATTTATCTTCCTCCGATAATTCTTCCATTCCGAGGATTGCAATAATGTCTTGCAGCTCCTTATATTTTTGTAGCATTTCTTTGACACGTTGAGCACAATTATAATGATCATCGCCAAGAATTTCAGGTGTTAAAATCCTAGATGTTGAATCAAGAGGGTCAACAGCAGGATAAATACCCAGTTCAGCAATTTTTCTGGAAAGTACAGTAGTGGCATCAAGATGTGAGAAAGTTGTCGCTGGGGCAGGATCAGTTAAATCATCAGCAGGAACATAAACAGCTTGAACAGATGTAATAGATCCTCTTTTAGTTGATGTAATTCTTTCCTGCATAGCACCCATTTCTGTAGCTAGAGTCGGTTGATATCCCACTGCAGAAGGCATACGTCCTAACAAAGCAGACACTTCAGATCCTGCTTGTGTAAATCTAAAAATATTATCTACAAAAAATAAAACATCCTTTCCTTGTCCATCATCACTACCGTCTCTAAAATATTCAGCAACTGTGAGTCCAGAGAGGGCTACTCTTGCTCTTGCACCAGGGGGCTCATTCATTTGACCAAAAACGAAAGTAGCTTTTGATTTTTCCAAAGCTTTTTTATCAACCTTACTCAAATCCCATCCACCATTTTCCATTGATTCCATAAATTCTTTCCCATAGTTAATGATTCCAGATTCGAGCATTTCTCTTAATAAATCATTACCCTCACGTGTACGTTCACCCACTCCCGCAAATACTGAAAGTCCACCATGGCCTTTAGCAATATTATTAATAAGCTCTTGAATCAAAACAGTTTTACCAACACCAGCACCACCAAACAGGCCAATTTTACCACCTTTAGCATAAGGCTCAATTAGATCAATAACTTTTATACCTGTAAAAAGAACCTCTGTAGAGGTTGATAACTGATCAAAAGGAGGAGCCTCTCTGTGTATTGGCAAACCCGTAGCACCTTTTTTTGGTAGATTTTTCATACCGTCTATTGAGTCACCAATTACATTAAAAAGTCTTCCATAAATTTCCTTACCAGTTGGCATTTGAATGGGACTTCCAGTTGAGATAACGTCTTGACCTCTTTGGAGTCCGTCTGTCGAATCCATAGATATAGTCCTTACCATATCTTCTCCAACGTGTGATTGAACTTCGAGGACAAGAGTTGATCCATCATCCTTGTTTACTTCGAGTGAATCATAAATATTTGGAAGTTCAGTTGAAGTTGAGTCAAAGGATACATCTACCACAGGTCCAATTATCTGGGTAACTTTTCCAATATTTTGTGACATAATATATTTTGATTTAGGCTATACAAATATAGCCTAAAGTTGTATTTTTTATGATGAAAAAAATAAAAAAAGGCGCTTAAAAAAGCGCCTTTATTAACATTATTTGTTGATATGTTACGGATTTAAGGTAAACTTAATATAGTATTGACTACCAATAAGTCCAGTGTAAGGTATACTGGCATAATCGTCACCTGTTAAGTTGACAGCTCCAACTTTAATTCTACCTAGTAATTCAGGAACATCAAAACTCATGGATGCATTGAATATCCAGTTTGCTGGAATGATACCATCAGCAAATGCTGACTCATACAGAAATGAATTATGATAGCTTGCTGAAAGATTAAAACCAATGTTATCACCGATTTCAGTAGATCCTAGAGATAATCTTCCTCTAACCTTCGGGGTATTGAATGAAGTCTCATAATTTGGATCAATATTAGTTCTATCCATTTCATTATAAGCGAACTTTGCTCCAAAATCAAACTTACCAAACACTTTCGCATCCAGTCCAATGTCTAATCCCATGGTACGGACTACTTCATCAGTATTATTATCAACGTTATAAATAGCAACATCATCGGCTTGAACTGCAGCCAAAGCAGAACCATTAGCTACGCTTCCATAAAAAGGTACTATAACATTCTTAGAGGCAATGAAGTTTTGATACTTTGCCCAATAGGCGTTCATATCCAATGAAAACTTTTTACCGTTGTATCTGTATCCAACTTCTCTTGATTGAACATATTCTGGCTCAACATTATCTAATTCAGCAACTACAGCAACTCCACCATTTATTAGCTCCTCAGCTTTGTAGGAATTATTCATAACCATGTCACCAGTTACAGTGTATGATCCAGTAAATGTGTTGTGCTCGTATATAAATCTTTCAACACTGTCAGGTGAAGATCCAAATAATACAACTGGAAACCCATTTTGAGAACCACTTCCCAATCCAATGTACATATCTTGCATTGTTGGTGTTCTCATGGCTGTTTGATATGAGACTCTTACATTATGTCTTGGAGCTAAATTAATTAAAGCACCGACTCTTGGTGTAAAACTACCTTCATAATTTTGTGCTTTATCATATCTTAAAGCACCATTTAAACTAATAGCACCATCAAAAATATCTCTTTGCACACTTGCAAAAACACCTGTTTCGCTAGTTTTTATTGGACCATCATAGTCAGTAAAGAGTGTTCCATTTGATCTTAAAACATATTCTCTGTATGAACCACCAATAACCATATCAAATCCATCAACGAGGTCACTTAAATCATAATTGGCTTCAAAACTGTTAGAAATCGTGTTATCTAGTACAACGGAACCACCATCTGATGTGGGTGTCTTAGTAATTTGATCATAAGCAGCATTAAATTCAGCACTTCCAGGAACTAACATGTTTGCATTAGCTGCTGTTCTTCCAGCAGCATGTGCAACAAAATTCATTGACGGACTAACTAGTCTGTCAAACATACTTGTTGAACGATATACAGCTAAATCAATCAACATCGAGTTTAAAGCTACAATGGGGTTAGGATTAATTTGACCAGCAAGGATTGTAAAATAATCTGTAAAATAATTATTAAACCAAGCTAAAGCACCACCAGGTTGAGAGGCAAATAAGTTACCACCCAGGGCTTCAAACTGTGTTGTATTACCAGAACTCTCAATTGTTTTATAAGCTCTAGCTGTAAAGTTTTTGGTCTTATATTCCAACTTATGCTGTTGAATACCAAAATTCAACATTTTGAATCTAGCATTTCCTTGAAGAAGCGTATTACCCCTACCATTGTTAAAAACATAACTAAGCTCAGAATTACCATTGAATCTGTAATGAGCAGCAAGATTAAACTTAAAATTGGATGCCTCGCCTCTCGGGTCAAGAGCCATTTCGCTGTATCCGGTGGTCATAATTTCTTGCGTACCAAAATAGTTTGGGGCGAATATTTCAAAGTATCGAGAGACTAGCGCAACAGAGGCAGGACCTAAACCAGCTTGAGATGCTAAGGCAGGCAAAACTGGGCCTAAAAAAACATTCGTCATATTCCAACTAGTTTGTTGTTCACCATAAACATTGTAACCATCGTATGTTGGGAATAATGACGGATCAACTTCTTCCAATCTACCAGGGAAGAATGGGACTTCGCTATTACGGTCTGAATAATCAGCAGCCGCCCAATCTTTTCCCTTAACATATCCAAGAGTAGCTTTTACGGCAAACTTGTCATTAAAAGCGTGAGCAAAACGCATTCCAAAATCATAATAATGATTATCACCAGCGACATCTTGTGATGTAATACCTTGCGTTAAATATGCACTAAATCCTTGAAAATCGAATGGATTTTTTGTATTCATTACTAAGATTCCCTTATAAGCATTGGGTCCATACAGGGCAGATGATGCACCAGGGAGGAACTCCACATTATAAAGATCTAATTCGTTAACACCTGCTAAATTTCCCGCAGAGAAATTTAAGCCAGGGGCTTCATTGTTCATACCATCAACAACTTGTATAAAACCCTCATTCCAAGCAGTTGAAAAACCTCTTGCATTGACTGTTTGATTGATGATACCTGTATTAATAACTTGGACTCCCTTAAGTTGTTCTAAACTTTGATAGAAATCTGCTCCTGTTGATGCGGCGATGTCGTTATAATCGAATCTTTCGATCGTAACTGGAGATTCAAATAGACTTTGTGCAGTTTTCGATGCAGATAATACTACCTCATCAAGTAAATTCTCGGAATCAGTCAATGTTACAGTAACAGAAGCATCAGAATCACTTACTGTTAATGCCATTGTTTCAAAACCAATACTAGAAACAGTCAAAGTAAATGGTGGTTTTGCATCTACATCTATTGAAAATTCACCATTAAAATCAGAAACCGCTCCTGTTGTTGTATCAAAAACAACATTAGCACCAGGTATAGGAGTATTGTTACTGTCAACAACCACACCTGTTACATTAGTTTGCGCGAAGATGAATGTACTTATTAGCACAAGCATCATAGACAAAATATTTCTCATATTTATAAATTTAATATTAGTCGTTTATATTCTGTAAATATAAAAGATTTCTGCAAAAGTAATATTTTTGAGCATCTATTACAGAGAATTCTTTAAAAATATACCCTTTATAATTAGAATACATAAAAAATAAACCCCAGTCTAAATTGCTTTAAATCAATTATATCACTATTACTACCATCAGTGAAAAAAGGTTTTAATGATTGGTATGCGCTAATATTCCAAGTGTTAAAACCAATATTTAACGTAAGTCCAATTTGATCTTTTTCAATGGGAAAGTCATCAATTTCATAACTTAACGCAACATCTTCATAAATATATTTTGATTGAATGACCTTAGAATACCTCAAACCTGCATAAATTCTCCAGAATTTGTAATTATCAATAGATGAATTTCTCCATCTTAATTCAAAAGGGATTTGCAGTTCTGTATAATTATACCTGTTAATGCTGGTTGAACTTAGATTTTGTATAAACTCAAAGTTTAGATTACTAAACTTTAGGTTATTGTTTAATGAATTGTGTGATAGACCCAAACCAATACCCAGTGCATACTTTCCATTCTTGCTAATAGTAATATCTTTTATAAAGCCATAATTTAGCGAATAAGAAAATTTATTTTCTTTGAATTCATCAACCTTTCCTCCAAGAGAGTTATAAGATAATCCTAAATAAAATTGATCTTCAAAGTAATTTTGATTTTCCTGAGAAAACAGACTGTAAGCTAGAAATAGTGAACTATAAAATAATCCTCTTAATATCATTGGGAAATTTTAATAAAGATAAAAAAACTATGGTGGTAGTGATTATTGGTTTTGTGAGTAATCACCAATTCTAGTTGTGTAGTTAATTTTAAGGGCATTAACTTTTCTCAATTCCTGTTTGATATCACTTATTAAACCCATTTTTGTTTCACCATCAACCTTGAGTGCAGTTGTCAATACATTTTGAAGTTCCTCTCTTTTGGCAGCCCTTTCAGCAAGCACATAAGCTCCAACATCAGCCACGGTTGCAAATTTATCATTAAGTTGAATTCTAGGTTGATCACCATACTTGTCTTGGTATCTAGAACTTGGTTTTCCTGCATAAATGTAGATCACCCTGTCTTTTTTATCCAGTTTTTGGACTTGATCAGCAGCAGGTAAGGTGTTTTGAATTAAAAGTGTATTATCTCTGAGAACTGTGGCAACCATAAAAAAGAAAAGAAGCATAAAAACAATATCTGGTAAAGATGCCGTTGAAATCTTTGGTAGTTCTCCACTTCCTTTTTTCTTGAATTTAGACATAACTAACTTGTTTTATTTGGCTCAGCCTCCGATAATTTCATAGGATACATGAGTTTAATTACAGAAATTTTTTCTTTCAACTTTTCCTTTACTGATTTTTCAGTTCTTGGGTCAGTATACATCTTGTCTGCTTCAATATAGGTCATGTTTTCTTCGGGGTATAGCCTTGTAAACTCTCTGTTTCTTAGTTGATTGTAAGCTGCAACTAATTCATTTTGAACAGAAATATAAACCTTGTAATCGGTTTCTCTAT
Source organism: uncultured Bacteroidota bacterium (assembly GCA_902526165.1). Lineage (GTDB taxonomy): Bacteria > Bacteroidota > Bacteroidia > Flavobacteriales > Flavobacteriaceae > Eutrophosalina. Next base: position 73,034 of record CABZKA010000001.1, on the reverse strand, counting down.
CATTTTTCAAAGAAACAATTGCTTTGTCTGGATTATCAGAAGAAGAACGGTCTCTTTCACCTTGACAGTAGTCACAAGCCTCTTCAGCAAGTCCACCACCATTGTCTAAAAAAGCAACTGCCTCTTTTCTCAAATCACTCAAATCCATCAACTCTTCTTCAACAAGTATCTGATTATTTTTATTAACTACAACTGTAAAAATATTTCTTTCCTTGATAATAGGAGGATCAATTATTTCTTCCATAGGGGGAAGCTTTCTATTAATACCCGAGTCAGTCTCAATTGTAGTTGTTACGAGAAAAAATATCAATAACAAGAATGCAATATCTGCCATTGAGCCAGCATTAACCTCTGGTGCTGATCTTCTTGCCATAATTATTTTTTAAACAATTTACTAATTGAGTTAAACAGCATTAAACCCCCAGCGATCAAAACCAAGAAATAAAATGTCTTTATACCTGTTTCAACAAGTTTAGAACCTGTAGCAGATAGTACTTTACCATCACCCATTGGGGTTTCCACACCAGATGAAAACACAAAAGCAATGATGATAACAATCAAAAATGATCCGATAGACATTCCAAACTTTTTAAGTTTTGAATTGTCGGAGGCAATATTTTTTAAAGAAAAGACAAGTGTCGATAAAGTCACAAGTGATAAAACAATTATTGCTAACCATATCATCCAAGAAACAAAACCATAATTTCCCTGCATTGCATTGGCTTCAATTGAATCATCACCTTGAAAAATTAAAATAAAAAGGAACAATAAGCCTAACAAACCCAATGTCCAAGAAACTATATTAGTTATTTTTTGAAGATTCATTTTAAATTATTTCTTGTGAGAAACTAAAATATCAATCAAAGTAATGGAAGCATCTTCCATGTCGTTGACAATACTATCAATTTTTGCTACAATATAATTGTAAAAGATTTGTAAAATAATAGCAACGATTAGACCAAATACGGTTGTTAAAAGCGCAACTTTAATACCACCGGCAACTAGTGAGGGTTGCATATCACCTGCAGCTTGAATTTTATCAAAAGCTTGGATCATCCCTATAACCGTACCCATGAAACCAAGCATGGGAGCAAGCGCGATAAATAATGAGATCCAAGAAACATTTTTTTCAAGTTGTCCCATCTGAACACCTCCGTAAGCAACTACAGCTTTTTCAGCACTTTCAACGCCCTCGCCAGCTCTATCAAGACCCTGATAAAAAATTGATGCAACAGGACCAGGTGTATTTCTACAAATTTCTTTTGCTGAATCAACTCCACCAGATTTCAGTGCTGATTCAATATCCTCTATCAATTTTTCAGTATTGGTAGTCGCAAAGTTTAAATAAATAATTCTTTCAATGGCAATAGCTAATCCCAATATCAAACATGCCAAAACAATACCCATAAATCCCGGACCACCTTCGATGAATCTATTTTTTAATTCTTGAGTAAATCCAACACTTGGTGCCTCAGCTACTGTCATTTCTGGTTGTTCTTGAACTTCTTCAACAGGCATCTCAACCACCTCGATATCTTCTTCTTGTTCTTGATACAAATTTGCATGTATTTGTTGTGGTAAAAAATAAAACAACCCAAATGCAAAAGCTATAGTTAGTAATTTTTTCATTTTTCTTTTATTATAATTTTTAGGAAGGCTAAATATATAGAAAAAACTTAAAAACACAAATCAATATCGATTAAGTATTAGGCTTTTAGCTTGCAGAGAGGAAGGGATTCGAACCCTCGATACGCTATTAACGCATACACGCTTTCCAAGCGTGCGCCTTAAGCCACTCGGCCACCTCTCTAAAAATCTTGGGAATCGAAATTAAAAATTTTATGTGAATTCAAACTTGTTTGTTTAATAATTTGGTCAATTTTTAAATCGTAAATTTCACTCAGCTTTTCTACAACATGAATTATATATGAACTTTCATTTCTTTTTCCTCTGTAAGGAACTGGTGCTAGATAAGGTGAATCTGTTTCAAGAACTATATTTTTTAAACTAATCTTATTTAGGAATTGATCAATTTTACCATTTTTAAAAGTTACTACACCACCAATCCCTAGACTAAAATCCAAATTTATGATTCTTTGTGCATCCTCGTAAGAACCTGTAAAACAATGGAAAATTCCTCTGAGGTTTTTATTTTTTTTCTTCTCTAAAATATCAATTACATCCTCACAGGCATCTCTACAGTGAATGATTATTGGTAGATTTTTTTTTACAGCCAAATCAATTTGCATTTCAAAAGCCTTAATTTGTTGTTTGTAAAATTCTGTGCTCCAATATTTATCTAAACCAATTTCACCAATAGCAACAAAATTATTTTGATTGATCTCATTTTTAACAAATTCAAGTTCTTGCAGGTAGTTCTCGTCGACATAAACAGGGTGTAAACCAAGCATCAAGAAAATATTTTTTGGATATTTTTTTTTACACTCTATCATTTTATTGTAATACTTTGATGAAATAGAGGGAAAAACAAATTTAGAGATATTGTTTTCAATACTTCTTCTAACAGTTTCATCAAAATCATCATCAAATTGATCCAAATAAAGATGAGTATGAGTATCTACAATTTCCATAATATCAAAGTTATTTAATTTAGTAGTAATTATTTTTAATATGGGAATTGAAAAAAAGAATAATTATCTGTCAAAAAAATTTGAAATTCTTAAATCAGGTCACTTAGTAGCTGACTGCTTGATAAATAGATTATCTGCAAAAGTCATAATCGACACTGGAGCCTCAAATTCTTGTATTGATTCCAACAGTGTCGAAATATTTAAAATCAAAATTGAAAATTATCATGAGATGGCATCAAGTGCAACAGAAAAAATAAAAAATATGCACATATCGAGAAATAATGCGATTGATATTGTTGGTTTTAGTATTGAAAATTTTAAACTATTTGTTTTTGACATGAATCATATTAATGAAACCCTCCAAGAAAATGAGTCTATTAAAATTCATGGAATAATTGGAAATGATATTTTGAGTAAATATGGGGCAATTATAAGCTTTAACGAAAAAAAAATTTACTTGAAATTAGATTTCTAAAGATTTTTTCAAATCGTTATTCATTAAAACTTCAATTGGATTTTCTAAAGCTTCTTTTATTTTAAGTAAAAATCCAACTGATTCTTTTCCGTCAATTATCCTGTGATCATAACTCAATGCCAAGTACATCATTGGATGTATTTCAACTTTACCATTGACTGCAATCGGTCTTTCAATAATATTGTGCATTCCTAAAATAGAGGATTGAGGTGGATTGAGAATTGGAGTTGACAACATTGACCCAAACACACCTCCATTTGATATAGTAAAAGTTCCACCCTCCATATCTTCAATAGACATTTCACCATCTCGTGCCTTTATTGCCAAACGTTTTATTTCTTTTTCAATGCCACTAAAAGTAAGCTTATCAGCATTTTTAACTACTGGAACTAATAACCCCTTTGGACCCGAAACAGCAATACTAATGTCATAAAAATCAAAACTAAGTTTGTGATCCTCGTCAATCATTGAATGAACATCAGGAAATTCTCTAAGTGCATTAACAACAGCTTTTGTAAAAAAACTCATAAAACCTAAATTAACACCATGCTTTTCTTTAAAGATTTCCTTAAATTTTTTTCTTATTTCAAAAATTGGAGTCATATTAACCTCATTAAAGGTTGTTAGCATGGCTGTCTGATTCTTAACTGCAACTAACCTTTGTGAAAGCTTTCTTCTAAGCATTGATAATTTCTTACGCTCTGTTTTTCTTCCCTGAGAAATCAAACTTTCATCAATTTTTGGCAATGCCTTTAGGGCATCTTCTTTAGTGATTCTTCCATCTCTTCCGGAACCAATTAAATCTAGCGGATTTATACCCTTTTCACTTAGGATTTTGGATGCAGCAGGAGAGGGAGTAGAATTATTGGCTTTATCTGAGATGATTTTATCAGTATTTGATTTAAGATCTAAATCTTGATCTACAAAATGATTATCTGTGACTGGTTTTAAAGGTTCAACAAACTCTTTAATTGGCTTTTTGACAGAGGTATCAATATGGCATACTATATTTCCAACAGGAACCACATCTCCTTCATTAGCTTTGAGTGTAATAAAACCAGACTCTTCAGCAGGCAAGTCAAGAGTGGCTTTATCAGAATCAACCTCAGCAATGGTTTGGTCTTTTTCAACATAATCGCCATCAGCTACAAGCCATTGTGCTATTTCAACTTCTGAAATAGACTCGCCAGGTGATGGGACTTTCATTTCTAGTATCATTTTAATCAGATATTATTGCTCGTTCAATTTCACTATCACTTTTTAATATTAAAAATGAAGATATAGCATAAAAAGCATTTTTATTGTTATAGCCTGGCGTCCCAACAAAATCATTCGTCCAATTCTCAAAATCATACTCGTAGTTAAGCGTTTTATTGGAAACATCTGTTTCAAATTTATTGATTCTGACAGGAACTGACATTCCCGGACACCAACCTGCTCTATCTGGCGCCCAATTTCCGCCCTGATTATTAATAGGATTTTGAGAACAACCAATAGGTCCCATGTAATGACTGAATAAATTGGAATTATCTATTTTAATATTATGTGTTCTAAAACACCATTCAGCGCATGCTCTTCCATCAGAATCAGCTGGTGTCGCGTGTCCCCAACCAGTAATAATAGTTCGTAGGTGAGCACTTTCCACATTATTTCCTATTTGTAATGATTTTATTAAATCGAACTTATCTAAATCAATCTCTGTATTCCCATTTAACCCCCCATAAGGAACACCCCCTAAAGAATTTCCATTAAACTGAATAATACTGGATACTTTGTAATACTTATAGTCTGGTGTACCTGGTATGAAATCAAATTCTAAAGAAACTATCCATCCAGAACTAACCCAGGTTTCAACAAAAATTCTAAGCTCAACATTACCCTCTAATAAACTTTTAAAATCTGTCACGTCGAACTCTATTCCTCTTGCTAACGCACTATTGCCAACACCATAAGGAGTAATATGACGACCTATTTCAAACCATGCATTTGTGATTTTATCTCTGACCATAATATTTGCATACCTGTCCCAAGGATCGCAACCTCCAGACGGACAGTCCAAACGTAAATACATTTTAATCATTTCTATATCACTCACATCATTGTGTAGATCAAAGCTTCGAACTGATGATTGACCGTGCCCTCCTCCCCAGGCAATTCTCTGATTTGAAAAAGCTCTATAATTATATCTCAATCTCGTTGATGTTCCTTCTAAACTTACATTTGCATTTCCAGCTCCTGGACTTTCGAATAAAATATTTCCACTCATATTTCCAACTTCGGACGGTGAAAATCTTACAAAAATATTTGATGTAGATGAACCATCGATAATTAGTGTATTTGAAAAATTTAAATTATCAGATGAGATCTGAAAATCACCAGAAACAGAAATGGTAATACTTGAATCCAAGTTGTTGGGATTTACATTTACTGTTTTGGCATCAGAGTTTTTGGTAACCATCGTGTCTGAAAAGTCAATTGATGATGGATTAACTGTGATTGACTTGTTAGCAACATTCTGATCACTTGAGTCACCACCATCCTTGCTGCAATAAACAAATACAAAAGCCAATAGGACTAGAGTAAATGGTTTAATTATTTTTGGATTTATGTTCTTAAACATCATTAATTATTTTTTAAAATTATCTTTTTTTTCATCAAATACATAGTCAATTACTTGCTGATGTCTTCTTTTAAACCTGACCGAACTACCAGATGCTGGAGAACTATAGAATCGTCTAGATGCAACTCTAAATGATTTTGCAAAATCCAAATGCATTAGTAGGTGTCCCCATGCGCCCATATTTCTTGGTTCCTCTTGTGCCCACACAACATCTTTTGCCCTGTATTTATCAATTAATTTTCTAATTGATTCAATTGGTAAGGGGAATAATTGTTCAATTCTGACAATCGCAACATTTTTTATCTTATTATTTTCCCTAAAATCAATTAGATCATAGTAAAACTTACCACTGCACAAGATAAGTTTCTCAGGGTTCTCAATATTTTCATCATCAATTACTGGTTTAAAATCTCCATTAATGAGATCATTTTTTGATGATATAACTTTTGGGTGTCTTAAAAGACTTTTGGGGGTCATTAGAACCAGGGGCTTTCTGTATTTTGTAACAACTTGTCTTCTTAATAAATGAAATAAATTCGCTGGTGTTGTACAGTTTGCAACAAACATATTATCCTTAGCACACAATTGAAGGTACCTTTCAAGCCTAGCAGATGAATGTTCAGCGCCCTGACCTTCGTATCCATGTGGAAGCATCAAAACTAATCCATTTTGAAGTTTCCATTTGTCTTCAGCAGAAGACAAATATTGATCAATCATTATTTGTGCTCCATTACTAAAGTCTCCAAATTGAGCTTCCCATATTGATAAGGTTTGGGGTGAGGCAAGAGCATAGCCATATTCATAACCCATGACGCCATATTCTGATAATGATGAATTATATATTTCAAATGAACCCTGTTCATTAGAAATATTATTTAAAGGTATGTACTCTTCCTCAGATTTTTCTTTTTTAAGAATGGCATGTCTGTGAGAAAAAGTTCCCCTTTCTACATCTTGACCCGAAATTCTGACATTATAACCTTGGTTTAAAACGGTACCATAAGCAAGTGTTTCTGCTATTGCCCAATCTATCCTATCCTCTTTGAAATACATTGTCATTCTATCTGACATTAATTTTGAAACTTTTCTCAAATATTGATCCGGATCATTAAGCTCAAATAAACTTTCTGAAACTTTATCCAAATCTTTTTTACTAACAGAAGTTTCAACTTTTTTCGTCATGTCAGATTTCTTGACTGATTTAAACCCTTTCCATTCATGTTCCATAAAAGGAGTTATGATGGCATTTTTTTCTTTTTTAGAATCAACCAAGTCTGAATCTAACTCATCGGCATACTCCCTTTCCATTTTTTTTAATTCAGTGTCTGAGATTACATTTTCTGAAATTAATTTTTGAGCATAGATTTCCTTCACAGATGGATGGTTAGCAATGGACTTGTAGAGTTTTGGTTGCGTAAATCTAGGCTCATCACCTTCATTATGACCATATTTTCTATAACCTAACAAGTCTATAAAAACATCTCTTTTATATCTCATTCTGTACTCCAAAGCAAAATTTGAAGCATGCACAACCGCATCAGCATCATCAGAATTTACATGCAATATTGGACATAAATTTGCTTTACCCACATCGGTACAATATGTAGATGATCGTCCATCAACATAATTGGTTGTGAAACCTACCTGATTATTCACTACTATGTGAATGGTTCCACCAGTTTTAAAGCCCTTAAGCCTTTCCATTTGAACAACTTCGTATACAACACCTTGACCAGCAATTGCTGCATCACCATGTATGATTACCGGTAAAACATTCTCAATATTTTCTTTATGATATTTATCTTGCTTAGCTCGCGTTATCCCTTGCACAACAGGACCAACAGATTCAAGGTGAGATGGATTTGGAGCCAAATTTATATAAACATTAATACCAGAATCTGATTTTCTTTTTGAAGTCCACCCTAAATGATACTTTACATCCCCATCAAAAATTTGTTCCTCATAATCCTTTCCAACAAATTCACTGAAAATTTCTTTTGCAGGTTTACCAAAAATATTAGACAATGTGTTCAACCTTCCTCTGTGAGCCATACCAACAACAAATTCCTTTACTCCTTTTAAAGCAGCTCTTTCAAAAATAGAATCAAGTGCAGGAATTAGTGACTCTCCACCCTCTAACGAAAATCTTTTTTGCCCTACAAACTTTTTTTGGAGAAAACTTTCAAAACTTGATGCTTGTATTAATTTTTTTAAAATTTGTTTTTTCTTATCAATATCAAACTCAGGGTGATTATCGTTTTTATTAAGAAAACTTTGAATCCACTTAATTCTCTCTGGCGTTCTGATATACATGTATTCAATTCCAATGGAATCACAGTAAATCCTTTCTAAATGAATTAAAATATTTTCAAGACTTGAGTTACCAATTCCGATAATCTCACCAGCATTGAATGTTGACTGCAGATCTTCATTAGAAAGACCAAAATTTTCTAAATCTAATGTTGGTACATACTTTCTTCTTTCTCTTACTGGATTTGTTTTTGTAAAAAGGTGACCTCTTGTTCTGTAAGCATTGATTAATTCAACAACCCTAAACTCTTTGAGAATATTTTCTGGTATTAAAAAATCTTCATTTTTTGATTTCTTGTCAATACCAAATTCGAAACCTTGGAAAAATGCTCTCCAGCTTGGTTCTACTGAGTTAGGATCTAAAAGATATTCATTGTATAATTCTGCAAAGAATGCTGTGTGCGCAGTATTTAAAAAAGAGTAAGGATCCATATAATCCAATTACATACTAAAATTACAACTTATCCTGATATTTTCAGCACTTATCTTCCATAATCATCATTAATTCTCACAATATCATCCTCATCAGATGGATTATCGTTTTCCGTGTGTTGCCAAATCTCAGCGATTACTGCCCAATCATCCAAACCAACCAGTCTATGTCTCTGCTCTTTTTTGAGTTTAATTTGATCTCCCTTTCTAAGTTTAGTCATGTCTTTTTCAAAATCTGTATCACTAACCACCACTCCAACAGTTCCTTTATATACCCTCCAAATCTCCTCTCTTCTAAAATGATATTGCCATGATAACCTTGATTTAGATTTAACCATTAGAATCTTTGGGCTTAATTTTCCCGATATTTTAAGTTCACTCACATCAATTCCACTAAAAAAAATATTGGAAAAATCCTGAGCCTGACTTTCATCAATCACTAAGAATCCACCCCACGGTCTTTCAAAATCTTTATCTACAACTTTAAAGCCTTTTGACTCAATTTCCTCTAAAGTTTTTTGCATAAAAACCATAAAATAAAATTACTGAAATTTTAATACAATATTATTTGATAAAGCTGTAAATCCATATTAAATTTAATAGAATGTTTGCACTGGTTGATTGTAATAATTTTTATGTTTCGTGCGAGAGAGTTTTTGACCCTACTCTTAATGGAAAGCCAATTGTAGTTTTGTCAAATAACGATGGCTGTGCAATCTCCAGAAGCAATGAAGCCAAGAAACTTGGCATTCCAATGGGTGCACCGGCTTTTAAATATGAAAAAATTTTTAAAGAAAATAATGTGAAAATATTTTCATCGAACTTCCCGCTTTATGGGGACATGAGCAGTAGAGTGATGAATATCCTATCCTCTTATACCCCTAATATCGAAATATATAGTATCGATGAAGCTTTTTTAGAATTTAAAGGTTTTAAAGGTTATAACTTGGAAGTCTATTGCAAAGAAATACAGAAAAAAGTTCTTAAGTGGACAGGAATACCAATAAGTATAGGAATAGCACCTACAAAAGCCTTGGCTAAAGTAGCGAATAGAATTTCAAAAAAGTTTCCAAAAAAAACTAAGGGTGTCTACATGATTAAATCAGAGAAAAATAGAATTAAAGCATTAAAATGGCTAAAAGTTGAAAATGTTTGGGGAATAGGGTTTAGACATGCAAAGAGACTGAGAAGTTTTGAAATAAATAATGCTCATGATTTTGTATCTCTTCCCGATGATTGGGTAAGAAAACAAATGAGTGTCGTAGGATTAAGACTTAAAAAAGAATTGGAGGGGGAATCTGTCCTATGTCTAGAAGAAAATCGATCACCCAAAAAAGCAATTGCTACAACCCGAAGTTTTGAAGGTACAATTACAGATTTTGAGAAAATAAATGAAAGGATATCAACTTTTGCAGTATGCTGTGCGGAAAAGTTAAGACTACAGAAAAGCACATGTAGTGCAGTTTATGTTTTTGTAAGAAGCAATAAGTTTCAAAAAAATAAACCTCAGTATAGGAACGGGATACTTATGACAATACCATTTGCAACAAATTCAAACATGGTGATAAGTAAATATGCAACTGAAGGGTTAAAAAAGATATTTAGATCTGGTTTTAATTACAAAAAATCAGGTGTAATTGTAATGGCAATCAGCTCAATCAAAAATTATCAAACAAATTTATTTGAGAATGAAAATCCCAAACACAGGAAACTGATGAAAACCATTGACTACATTCAAAAAAAAGATGGGCAAAGTAAAATAAAGCTAGCAAGTCAAGACCTTAAAAAAAGATGGAAAATGAAACAAGAAAGGTTAAGTGATCTCTACACTACAAAGATCAATGATATTATAAAAGTAAAATGAAAAAAGATAAATTAAAATTCTTTCAACCAGAGCAAGAAAAAAATTTAGGTCAATGGTTGATGGAACAAGGAATATCAGCAGGATTTCCATCACCTGCGGACGATTTTAAGGAGATCAGGATAAGCTTAGATAGGGAACTAGTAAAAAATGGTGATGCTACTTTTTATGCGAAAGTAAGCGGAGATTCAATGATAAATGCAGGGTTAAGCGATGGTGATTTAATTATCATTGATCGCAGTTTAGATCCAGAAAATAATAAAATAGCTGTTTGTTTTATAGATGGTGATTTTACAGTCAAAAGAATTATTAAGAAAGGAAAAGATTTGTATTTAAAACCTGAAAATAAAAACTACAAGCCCATGAAAATTGATGAAGAAAACGAGTTACAAATTTGGGGAATTGTAACATATGTTATAAAATCACTTTGACACTTTTGATTCAAAAAATTTATAGTAGAGGAAAATCATATAGATAAGAATAATTGAAATAGTTGTAATAAGATTGACACCTTCAAATAAAATTGAAGACAAACCAATTTCCCAAATAAAAAAAGAAACTCCAAAACCAAAAACAAGAACTGAAATTGACAACAATGATATTAAAATGGAAGCTTTTACATGGCTGTAGCCTTTATCTATTAGCTTATGATGCAGGTGTCTTCTGTCAGGTAAAAATGGAGAATTGCCAGACTTTGCTCTGAGAAGATAAACTCTTAATGTATCAGTTAGGGGGTATATGAGTAATAATACACAAATTAGTGACCTATTAATCCAATTATCTGTTATTAATTGATTTTCTGAATGTAAAGCCGAAAAAATGAAATAGGTTATTACTGAGCCAATTAAAAGTGAGCCAAAATCACCAAGGAAAACTTTTTTATCTGATCTAAAATTAAAAATTAGGAATGCTAACAAAGCGCCAATCAATGTTAGTGAATATGCTAACATTGATTGTTTACTAACTTGAAAAGAATAAGAATCTGGATCTGTAAAATATATAATTACTGAAATTACTATAAAAAATTTTAGAGATATAAGTCCTGCTAAGCCATCAATACCATCAATAAGGTTTAATGAATTTGTGATTACAAGGAAAACAAACAAGGAGATAATGTATGAATTTAGTTCAGAAATTTCATATATACCTAAAACTCCATGAAAATTATTTATATAAACATCACTTTGAATTAAGATAATTCCTGCAAAAACTTGTAAAGCAAATTTTTCCACGTAGTATATTTCAAACAAATCATCAAAAAATCCAATAATAGCTACAAAACAACATGCGATTAGTGAAAATAGATTTATATCTAAATCTAAAAATGCTCGTCCGATACCATAGCAAAAGCATAAGGTTAAAAAAATTGCTGCACCTCCAGATCTCGTAGCTCTGTTTTTGTGCGATGACCTCGTGTTTACAGGGTCAAACAGTCTTCTTCTCCGAAAAAATTCATTTAAATAACCATTAAGAAATAAAGAAGTGATTAAACCTAGTATTGAGTAAAATAATAACATATTAATTGAAATGAATGCTAAATTATTAAATATATTTAATTAACAATAAAGACAATATGTTCAATATTTTTAGCAGAGCTAAGCCTAAGCTTTCAGATTTAATTCCGAAAAACTTTGTTGATATTCATTCTCATGTATTACCTGGAATTGATGATGGAGCCAAAAATATTGATGAATCTTTAAAAATGATTTATGAAATGAGTATGTTAGGTTTCTCCAAAATTATTGGAACACCTCACACTTATGAAGGTGTTCATAACAACACAAATAAAAGCATCGAAAAAAGCTTTCAACGTTTGCAAGAAAAAAATCATGAAAATATTGCAATTAGTTATGCTTCAGAATACATGTTAGATAATTCAATTTTTGAAAAAATAAGATCAAAATCCCTATTATGCTTAAAAAATAATTATGTTTTGGTTGAAATGTCTTACATCAGTCCCCCAATAAATTTATATGAAATAATTTTTGAATTAAGAACAAATGGTTACATTCCTGTGCTAGCACACCCTGAAAGATATAGATTTTTACATCATAATTTTAAAGAATTTGAGAAACTGTTAAATCATGGTTGTAAATTTCAGTTAAATCTTTTATCCGTAAGTGGATACTATGGCGATGATATTTTAAAAATTAGTGATTTATTATTAGAAAAAAATATGATATCCTTTGTTGGATCAGATGCACATTCAATCTCACACATAAAAATTATTAATGGAATTAGAAGAAAAAATTTTGAATCTAGAGTACGGGTTAAAAATAAAAAACAGTTAGAATTAGCTTTAGATAATAATTCAAGTTTTAAATAATTTAGGAATTATCATCAGATTTATAATTGTAACCATAACCGTAGTTATAAGCATACCGATAGCCATATTTATATCCATATTGATAACCATACTTATACCCATATGAAGCACTGGATCCAACTGAATTTAAAACCAGACCAACTGATGCTAATTTTAAAGATGTTTCATTAATAAAATCTAAAATCTTTTGATCAGTGTGATTAGCTCTAACAACATAAACTGTATTATCTGCCAAATTTGATATTTGAAAAGTGTCAGAAACAATTAAGCAAGGAGCAGAATCAATTATAATATGGTCAAACTCATTTTTTAACTTTTCAATTAATTCCTTGAATTTTTGAGACCCTAAAAGATCGGTTGGGTTTGGGGGAATTGTTCCTGAAAGTAGAAAAAATAGATTTTTATTTAAATGATCAAGGTTTAAAATATATTCACTGTAATCATTTGATTTGGAGTGAATATAATCAGAAATGCCCTTAATATTTTTATCAATCTTAATATGTTTATGTATTTGTGGGTTTCTTAGATCTGCCCCAATTAATATGACTTTCTTATTTTTTGCAGTTAAAACATGGGCTAGATTTGTAGAAATAAGAGTTTTACCTTCACCTTTAACTGATGATGTAACCAGAGTGACTTGACATTGGTTTTTTTCTAATTTAAAATTGGTGAAACTCATGTTTGACATTAGCATTCTAAAACTTTCAGTTATTGGGCTTCTCGCATCAAGTGGCAATAAACTATTTCTATAATTCTTATTTGTAATTAAAGGGATTTCTCCCAAAATCGGCAATGTTGGTAATAGTTTTAACAATAATTCCCTGGTATGAATTTTAGTGTCTAAAGTAAAACGTATATACAAAAATAGAAATGGGATTCCTAACCCTAGTATAATTGAAACAAAATAATAAATTATTGGTACTGGACTTATTGGTTGAAGAAGGTGTCTAGGACTATCAACTACCTTTATGGATGGTTTAACAACTGCAAAATTTATTGAAGCTTCCTCTCTTTTCTGTAATAAGAGAAGAAATAAAGATTCTTTTATATTTAATTCTCTTTCAATGGATCTTAGTATGTTTTCCTTGTCAGGTATTGTAAAGGATAAGTTTTTAAACTCTTTTTCTTTACTCACTAAATTGTTTAAAGTAATATTCAAAGACTTTTTATAGTTTTCAATTGAACTATTAATATTAATTGAATAACTTGATAGTTGATTTTCTATATTTACAACAGCGCTGTTTTTGGAACCCGCAGAAATCAATAATTTTTGTCTTTGTATAATTAAATCGTTATAAAATTTAATTAAATCATTAATCTCCGAGTTGTTCACACCAATATTTAATGGCATTAATTCTAATTTACCATCAGTAATAGATTTTTGTAATAGATCACATAAATCTAACTGAGTTCTAACATCAAATAACTCAGTATCATATTTAATTTTTTGAGATATAGTTAAGGAAGCGTTCTCTTCAATATTAGTTAAATTATTTTCTTTTTTAAAATCTTTTCTACTATTTTCAATCGACTTCAAATCATCAAGAATTAAATCAAATCTAGAATCAACAAAATCTATAGTTCTTTTAAACACAAGTTGTCTATCCTGAACACCGTCTAAATTAAATTCATTAATTAGATGATTCAAATAATTATTAGCAATTAAAGGGTTCTCATGAACTAAGGTTAATTTTATTTGATCACTTTTTTCTCCACTTTGAACAGCTTGTAAGGACAGCTGATAATATTCTGCGATAGCATCTACTGTAAAAAATTTAATTGTCCTTTTGAAACTGTAGTCATTGGAGCTACTACTTGGAATTGAAAGATCAAAAGGTAAATCATTGTTGTTACCAAAAGTTGATAGGTCATTAAACTTAAAAGATTTAACAAAGTCTCCACCTTTATTATATTGATCAATAGTTAATTTATTGTTTGAAAAGGTTAAATCATAAGATTGATTAGTGACAACAGAGTCTGTGTCTATTTTATATTCGATTTTAAAATCATCAAACCACTCAGATTTATCTTTCTGTAAAGTTTTAATATTACCAACGTGAAAAAAAAGAACATTTAGGTCATGTAATTGGACGACCCTTTTATGTAAGTCAAAGGAAGTTATTACACCAATTTCATTATCTAAATTTATCATTGATCTGTTAAAAATGGTTTTGGCTGTTGGAAGAGACATTTCAGTATCCTGAGCCTTATCAATAATTTCAATAGTTGCATTCGATTCATACTTAAAATTGGTATATCTTAAATAAATAAAACAGACGGCAATTGAAATACTAATTGAAATTAAAAACATGTACCAAAATGAAAAATATCTTTGCAAGCTACTTTTGAGTTTTAAAGTATCTATTGTGTCGTTTTTTAAATTTTCATTTAGATTAGATTCCATTTAAATAATTTTTATCTATTAGTTATCACAATAATTGATGATAAAATAAAAGAAAGTAGACTTAATAATGTTCCTGAATTTCCAATAATTCCAGCATTTTTAACCCTTGTTGAATTTGGATTCACTATAATTACATCTCCAGAGATAATTTGAAAAAAATTACTTGACAAGGTACTAATATCTGTTAAATCAATGGAATGTACTTTTTTAAAGCCATTATCATTTCTTACAATTATAACATCATTTCTTTTTCCAGTTATTGTAAGATCTCCAGCCATACCAATCGCTTCTAAAATTGAGATATTATTATTTATATATTCATACCTTCCTGGTCTATTTACTTCACCGAGTATAGTAAAATGTAAATTTAGAATTTTAACATCAACATTTGGATTCATTAATAGATTTCCATCAATAATTTTATTTATAATTAGGTTTCTAAGCTCAACTTTCGTTATGCCAACAACCTTAAGTCCGCCAATGGATGGGATGAAAATTTCACCATTCGAATCAACTATAAATCCCTCCAGTTTTAAACTTTCAATAGTTGAATTTGAGTTGACAGGAGCAAATTTTGGATCTAAATCAAGTGTAGCTAAAGCATTATCAGAAGTTATACTAATTTTCAAAATATCATCAATACTTATAATATGCTCTTGAAAATCTAACTGTGATTCAGCGTATTCTTCTGAGTTATTAAAGTAGAGGATATCTTTTTTTGAAGAACAAGATATAAGAAAAAAAATAAGCAAAAAACAAAAAAAATTTTTCATCTATACATTTGAATACAGCACGCCAAAACTACAAAAATAATATCTATTTTTATAAAAATTAAATGAAGATATCTCGCCAAAAAAATGTATTTAAGGAGGAAAGTTTATTAATTGAAATTTTGTTTGGAAATACAAAAATTAATAAAAAGGTTTTTAAAAAAGTAGATTTCAATAAATTAATTTTTTTAGCAAGTTCCCATTTAATGCTTCCAAGTCTTTATCACAACTTAATTGTAAAGAAACTTGATAAAATGATTCCAAATGATTTGTTATGCTATTTAAAAGAAATATATAAAATTAATTCTGAAAGAAATCTAAAGTTAATAGAGGAGATAAACGAAATAGTACAAGTTCTAACCAAAAATAAAATTGAATATGCATTACTCAAAGGCTCTGCAAATATTGTAAATAAAATTTATGATGAACTGGGCGAAAGAATGGTTGGAGATATTGACATTCTTGTTTCAAAAAATAATGGTTTGAAAACACAAAATATTTTAAAAGAAAATGGTTATGAAAATGTCAATAATCAATTAATTTATGAAATTGATCCTAAGCATTTACCTAGGCTAAGTCACAAAAAAAAAAATTTTGCTGTTGAAATTCACACAAGAATGGTTAGATCAAAAAAATTATATAATGATCTTTACAACAACACAATGGAAACAAAAACAAATTTGTATGGTTATTATACTTTAAGTAAGCTTAATCAGTTTTTACATAATATCTACAACTTCCAAATAAATGACAATGGATATAAAAAGTTAAGCTATAGCTTTCGAACAATTTACGATCACAATAAGCTGATAGAAAAATATAAAATCAATGAAAAATGGGAAATTAATTCTAATAAATATCTTGATAATTATTTTATGGTACTAGATTACTTAAATCTTAATTTGGGGAAAATTTATATTAGTAGGTATGGTAAAATTGACTGTTTAAGGCTTAAACTAAAGTCAAATTTTAAGATATACTACTTTTTTGATGAGGGATTAGTATTCGTTTTTGATTATATACGTCGGAGAATAAAACAAATCAAAGAACTATTGACAAATAAAGCATTTAGAAATTACTCCATTTTAAAAATTAAAAATTTCTTTGTGGGAGATTCTTAAATAGATAATTATAAATTTTACTGTTGGGAAAAACAACAACGAAAGCTGTGACGAAAATTATTTTTAAATCTAAAGAAAATGATGCATTATCTTGGTACCACATTTCTAAAGCTCCTTTATGAGGAGCAATTACCTTTGAATAATATTTATGAGGGTCATCTTCTTTAATTGCTGATATTATTGATTCCTCGTCCCTGTAAATTATTGAACCTATGCCTGTTAAACCAGGTTTAACGTTATATATTTTGGATTGGATTTTTTTATTATAAGCTGAAAAAGTTTTTTCTACTAAGGGTCTTGGTCCCACTAAGCTTAATTCCCCTCGGATTATATTGATTATTTGTGGCAATTCATTAATTTTTGTCTTACGTAAAAAAGAACCCACACTAGTAACTCTTGGATCATTACTTAAAGTAATACTGCCTGATCCTATGTTCATTGAGTTTTTGAGCATTGTTGCAAATTTTAAAATTTTAAATTTTGAATTTTTAAGTCCATAACGTTCTTGCAAATAAAATATTTCACCTTCAGCAGTAAATTTTAAAACTACAATAATTGGAATAAAAACGGGAAGTAATAAAATTAATGCAATTAGGCTTACATTTATATCGAAAAGTCGCTTTAAAATCAAATACATTTATTACATTTTTTGATCTAAATTTTTCCCAGTTTCAATGTGTAAAAAACTAGGTACATATTTTTTTAATAAACTAATGATATCTCGCTTTGTTGATTTTGGATTTTCAAACAGTGAATTAAAATCATTTTTTACGTTTTCAGATGATATCTTTATATCTTCCGAATTAATAAATCCCAATGAGTCAAAAAAATCAATTTTACAATCTTCATCCTCTGTATAGAATTCCTCAAAAGTTTTTTCACCAGATGTATCAGTGGTGAAAAAAAATATGGGGTATTGATTATTATTTTTTCTGAAATCATAGTCTTTAGCTTCTTTTTCTGAATCAACTAATAAAGGATCAAAACCATTTTTACGTAAAAAATCTAACGCAATTTTTTTAAAAAAAATTTGATGATTCTCAAAATCTAGTTTTGGAAAGAAAATACTTCCACTTTTAGCCAAGAAGGTAGCCAGTAAGCATATCTGACCAGATTGTTCTGGTGTAACAAAAAAACGCTTAATATCACTTGGGCAAGATAGTGGTTGTCTTTTTTTAACTCTATTAGTAAAACCATCCAAAAGACTTCCGTTAGAGAAGGCAACATTGGCAAATCTAGCGGTAGACACTCTAAATTTTTTCTTTTTTGAAATAATTAATTTTTCCATTAAACTCTTTGACGCACCCATTATGTTGACAGGGTTGGCTGCCTTGTCGGTCGATACACTAAAAAAGTATTTTGGAGGTTTTTTTTCACATAGATCCAAAAGTTTAATTGCGCCAAAAATATTATTCTTTAATAAGGCTTCGACAGAGATTTTATCTTTTTCGGATCTGACATGTTTGTGAGCTGAGAAGTTCGCAACAACTCCCCAGTCGTTACTATTGAAAATTTTATCAAACGTGCTACTAAGTAAGTTTACAGGATATGTAATGTATTGTGGGTTATAATCTAAAAGACTTGAGCTTCGTAAATCTCTAGTTAACTCTGTTAATCCATTCTCATTAATATCTACAACAGTGATTTTTGATGGTTTATAAATCAATAATTGTTTGATATAATTTGAACCAATAGTTCCTGCTCCTCCGATAACTAATATATTTTTTTTATTAATTTGTTTAGAAATATCTTCTTTAAACTTTGATAAATCGCTATCAAAATTTATATATTTCTT
Source organism: uncultured Bacteroidota bacterium (assembly GCA_902526165.1). Lineage (GTDB taxonomy): Bacteria > Bacteroidota > Bacteroidia > Flavobacteriales > Flavobacteriaceae > Eutrophosalina. The sequence goes on along the minus strand of CABZKA010000001.1, from coordinate 54,329 downwards.
GATTATAGATTCTGTATACATTATAACTTATTTGTTTCTGACTTTAATTAATTTATTCATTACTATTAAAATAATCAAAAGTTTTTATGAGTCCATTTTTAGAGCTAATTGGTAATGGTTTTCCAATATGATTTAATATTTTATGATTACTAACAACATATGAATTTGTTAATTTATTTAAGCTAACAGTATTCAAAGGTAATTTAAAAATATCACCAATTTTCGCTATACATTTTATGATATTTTTAGATATTTTAAAAATTTTTGCTTTCTTATTTTGAGATTTTGCAATTATCGAAATCAGTTCATTTGTTGAAATTGGTATATCATCTGCGACATTATAAATTCCAGATTTAATATTATCATTATGAATAATTTCATAAATTATGAATAATAAATTTTCAATACTGCAATATGAACGCTTATTTTCATAGGAACCTAAAATCCAAGGAATATTTTTTGAAATTAGTTTGTAGAGCAAATTTAAATTGCCTCTGTTGTGGGGACCATGAACCATACAAGGTCTTAATATAAAAAATCGTTTGGAATCACTTAGATGTTGAGATAAAATATATTGTTCTGCTAGTAATTTACTCTTACCATAGTGAGTTTCAGGTGATGGGGTTAAATCTTCAGTAAGTATTCCATCTACGCTATCTGCAACTGCCTTAACTGAACTTAACAAAATAAAAACCTTGGCTTTAGAGCCCAAAAACTCTTTATATATTTTCTTTGTTAAATTAGTATTTACTTCGTAATATTCACTGTCCATCGAAGTGTTTTTTAAATCATGTGCTTTTCCTGCTAAATGAACAACAACTTCATGATTAATTTCAAAATTTGAACCCCTTTTGTAAGTGTCAACTGAAAACTTATTATCAAAATAAGAAATGAAATTTTTCCCAATAAATCCAGAAGCACCAGTTAAAAAGATTTTCATTTGAGTATATATAATTTTAAAATCACTTTTTTAATAATTCAAAGTTAGATTTTACATTTTTTAATTTAGAGGTTCCAAATACAACATAATCTAATTTTAATTTTTTTAGGTATTTAATTGATTCAGAAATTCCAGCCGCCCCACTGGCAAATACACTCATACCCATGGTCTTATATCTCGGTTTAGAATTTATAAAATTTTCAACGGCTTTTTTGGAGGGGAAAGTATTAAAGCCTTGTTTATTTATGTTAAAACAAACAATCAATTCTTTAACTTTTAAGATTTTATCATTGACAGTTAAAATTTCATTTAACTTAACTGGATTGAGAGTAATCAGTCCAGGCTTATATCCTAATTTAGTAACAGTATTTATAAAATCTATAATTAAATCACCCTTCCCCATACCAACTAGTAAATCAGTAACAACATTTTGCATATATATATAACTTCCTTTTTTTAAATTTGATGGAACCTCAACATCTAAGACAAGAGGAATGAGGTATTTAACATTTCTTGTAAAAATCAATTTTATTCCAATTAAAATGTTTTTAATGAAATATGTATTTTTGATGATGTAATTTAACATACTTAACATACCTTTTTCATTAACCATGTTAGCATACTTGTGTGGATATGGAATACTGTAGTGAATCTCTTTATTTTTTTTAAAATCAGTTTGAGAGATCAATTCATATCCAGTATTATTTGAATTAATCATAAATCCATCTAAACCAATATTTAAGGAGTCATTAATAAAAACTTCAATTTTTTTTACTGAGTCAAATTTAAGTTTCATCTTTTCGCCCTTTTTTAAATTAAAATGATTTACTCCGAAAAACTGATTATCTCCTAAAATTACCTTCATGTAACATTATTTTATTAATTACTTTATTAACCTGCAATCCATCTTCTACACTAGCTATTGTTGAACAATCATTTAAAAGATCCTCCATTTGCTTACTGAAATCAATACCTCGTAAATAAAATGGAACTGTTTCAGCAATGTCTGTTACTGAAATTTTATCACTTTTTTCTTCTTTATTGTTCCTTATTACTATTTCTTGTTGATCAATTAAATATTTTAAACCATCTTTCATAACAATCTCTAACTTAAAAACAGGTTTTCTAATATTTTTTTTTACCCAATTAAAATGTAAACTAATATTAACTCCATCATTAGAAATTAGCTCAGCATCTAAAATATCATCTACATCAGAGATAACTGACTGTATTTTGCAGTGATTAACTTCCATACTTTTACACTCTGTTATGTATTGAATTAAATCGATAACATGTGAGCCTACTTCATTTAAAACTCCGGAAAAAGGTCCATTTCTCCACCCCACAGGTCTTTTGTTCAAAGTACTGCTTAGAAATTGACCTTTAACTGAGAAAATATTTTTTTTAGATATTTTATTTTTAATCCATTGAATACACGGATTAAATCTCAATACATAACCAACATATAAATTTTTTGTTTGGTTTAAATAATCATCATAAATATTTGTATATCCACCAAAAGGTTTTTCAATAAATACTTTTTTATCGCCTCTTTTTAAGCATTTCTTGAGCAATTTCAAGTGAGCAAAAGGAGGGGCTGTAATTAAACTTATGTCATATGGTTCCTTCAACGAAGAATCATCTTTTAAAAAATTTACATTTGGAAAATTTTTATTTAAAATTGATAGCAAAAATCTATTTGGCTCAATAATAGTAAATTTTAAATTTTCATTAATTGAGTTTAGGATAGTAAAATGAGTTAAACCCATTCTGCCAAAACCGTAAATTAAAATTCTCATAAATTTATATTAAGTTTTGGACACATTTCTTATAAAGTTTCGTTATTCGCTTCCAGGTATATCTTTTACTTGCTACACTAAGCATGTTTTTTGATAGTACCTTTAGTTCCATCTCAGTTAAATTAGTAACTATATTAATTAGTGAATCAGAATCTTTAAAATAAAAAGATTTTTCCTCTGTTGTTGACCGATTAGTATCCAAATCATAACATAAAATTGGCAACCCTAAATTCATTGCCTCAGTTAACGATGGGGCTGTCCCACAGAGTGAGTGAGTATGATAATATATTTTACCATTACTTCTAATTGCGTTCAATATGTCTAATTCATAAATTGCATCCTGAAAAAAAATATTACTATGTTTTCCTTGATTATCCTTAATCAATTTTTTACCGTAATTTGATGAATTCCAATTTGAGATAATTACTAAGTTTCTATTTGGAATTCGTTTGTATGCCTCAATAAGTAAATGAATATTCATATCTTCTTGAGATCTTGAAATTGAGATATCATAGTGGTTATTGAGGAAAGAATATTTATTCTTAAGTTCATTTGTAACAGGCATTTTTATAGCATGGTCACCACCATATTCGATTAATTTGCTTTGAATATTATATTTTTCATAAACATAATCCCACAGTACCTTGTTATCTGTTACTACTATATCAGAAAAATGAATACAGATTTTTTCAAATATTTTTTTTGCAGTAATTTCAAATATTCCAAAAATTTTACTGCCCCTGACTTTTTTCCACTCAATTCCTCCTATATTAAATATTATTTTCTTTTTTTTAAAAAAGATTTTAAGGGGGAATGCAAAAACACCTGAAAAACCAAGGATTAGCAAAACCTCCGAATGCAGAAATGCATGAATTATACTGAAAGCATCATAAAGAATAGATTGCCATCCATTAGCTTTAAATGGCAGATAAATTAATTTAGAATTTAGGTAAGTATTTATTTTATCCTCATTTTCCTTTTTAGAGCAATAAACACTAATATCAAATTCTTTGTTAAGATTTTTAGCAAGAAATTCGGCAAGGGTCTCAAATCCACCGTATTTTGCAGGAATACCATTGGTGCCGATTATTGCAACTTTAGTTTTCAATTAAAGATAATTTTTATAATAATTATCTAAATAATCTTTGAGAGATATCCGCCAATCCCTCATTTTATTTACTTTTCTATAGTCAAGTTTTTTTGTTAATAAGCGTTCTGATGGTGGTCTTTCAGCAAAATATATATCTTTGAAATGACTTGAATCGACAGCTAAAATTTTAACATCGTCTTGCTTATTTAACAACTTAACAAGTTCCTGGGCAACCTCCAACCTACTTGTTTGTCCAGAACATACACAGTTGTAAAGACCCCAATATTCATTTTCAATAAGTTCTTTTACTGTCAAAGCAAAGTCATGCGTGTAAGTCGGTGTACCATCTTTGTCATTTACAATAAACAACTCTCTTTTGCCGTCTTTAAGCTGCTTCATTAGCTTATTTATGAACTTTTTGTCTTTTTTTGGACCTGCTCCCATCATCCAACCTGCTCTACATACTATAAAACGATTCGCGTTTTCACAAACGTATCTTTCTCCCATATATTTTGAACGAGCATAAACACCAAGTGGATTTGGAATATCCCAATCATCGTACAATTCTTTTTTTCCATCAAAAATACCTGCAGTGCTTATATATAGTAGTGGAATATTTAAATTATTTGAAATAAAAACTGCGTTTTCTACAGATAATGTATTAGTCAAATATGTGTCGTCGGGGTTTTTTTCACAAAATTCTAGATTTGTGTAAGCACCTAAGTGGAAGAGGAAATCTGGATTAAAATCCTCTACATCTTTAAGGTATGAAACTCGATCTCTAAAGTCTAGAAATGATAACCAACTTTCATTTAAATCTATATCAGTACATTTAATATCGTATTCTGTACTAAAAATTTTATAAAATGCCTCCCCTAGCATTCCCCCGCAACCAGAAATATATATTCTTTTTTTCATCTTAATTTAAAACCAACCCTTTTCCAGGCTCCAATTTTCCAATGCTGCAAAATCATTCATAACAATATCTTTTCTTATAATTCTAGCTGGATTACCTGCAACAACTGAATTAGAGGGAATATCTTTAGTAACTACTGATCCAGCACCAACTACTACAGAATCACCTATCTTAACACCTGGCAAAATAATTGAATTTATTGCTATAAAGCAATTTTTTCCTATATAAGTATCCGTTAAATATGGTTGATTATTACCAACTCTCTTACAATGATCGTGGCTTAAAATAACTGCCCCATTTCCAATAAGTGTATTTGCTCCAATATGAATACCTTCTGGATAAAGTTTATCTAGAATAACAGATCCTTCGATTATAGTAGAATATTGAACATCATAACCAAATAACTTTAATTTAAAGATTCTAAATTTTCTTAAAATTGTTGCAAAAATTAGTTTTACTCTAAAGCTTTTATTTTTTTTATTTTTCATTATTTTAAAATTGATTTATAAATCTCTTTAAGTTTTAAAGCTACTGAATTCATGTCAAGTTTTTTTGATAGAAGTTTTTTTCTTCCTCTAAAACTCTTTACTGATAAACATTTTATTACCAAGTTAGCCAGTTCTTCAGAATCAAAAGATTTTGATATGTAGCAACCTTTAATATCTCCAATTAAATCATTTATATTTCCAACTGGACAGGATACAACTGGTATATTACATGACAAGCATTCCTTTACTGAATTGGGAGAGCCCTCAAAATCAGAAGTCAACAGATGTAATTTTGATGAATTCATATAAAAAGGTATTAAAGATCTGTTAGTATTTGTTAAAATTAAAGGTTCAATATTATAGGGGTTACCATTTTTGGTTAATATCTCAATTGTATTTCTAAATCTATCTAATCTTTTTTGAAATCTTCTTTTATAAGAGTCCATGAATAAAATATATTTTTTATTTGATTTTAGTCCTGTTTTAAATAAACTTTGTTTAACATTTATGGGTTTAAAAAAGTTTGTATTTACACCATTAGGGAGATAATAAACCTTTTTTAATTTTTTTAATGATTTAATATTACTTTTTAAAATTACTCCATTGAAAAAAAAGTAAATTAAATAAAAAAGCCACCAACCACCTTCGCGTTTTGGTGGATTTTGGTAGGAAACTATTTTTTTTACAGATTTAAAATTGAATGTAAGAAAAAGAACTAAAGCACTGAAAGAATGATGACAGTGTATAATATCATAGTTTGAATTATTTATTTTTTTTCTTAAAACTTTAATTGCATTTAAATAAGCACTTCTACCATTTTCTCTGCCGTTAATAAAATAAACATCATTTTCTAAATCTATACTCGCGAGTGAATTAATTTGTTCCTTAACAAAGATTCCAAAAATTGGAAATCTTTTGGTTGGAAAATTGTTTGTAATATGTAAGACTCTAATCTTGTTCATAAAATTCTTTTAGAATTAGCAATTGAAAAATAAAAAATCCCTGAGATGCCACATATAATACTTTATAGATTTAATTACAATAGAGTTTAAAAATATTGTAATAGGAATTATACATCAAATCAAAGCGAAACTTATTCTTTATTATTTCAATACCATTTCTACCCATCTTAGACCGAAGTTTTTGATTTTTGTATAAAGTTTCTATTTTTTCTGCTAATATTTTTGGATTCTTTTGTTTGATTAAAAAACCACTCTCTGAGTCGTTGATCAGTTCAGAGGTTCCACCTGCATCTGTTGCAATTACTGGTTTTCCTAAAGCCATATATTCCATTATTGAGTTAGAAATTCCCTCGCTGAACGTACTAAGAACTCCAATATCAAAAATATTTATTAATGATTCTATTTCTTTAATAACATCAAGAAAAATAATTTTTTCATGAAAATCATTCTTGACGTTATTTTTATATTTTGATTTATCACCATCTCCTATACATATAAACTTTATGTTATTATATTTAGATAATATTAATTCAGCAGACTTAAGGAAGGTATCATAATCTTTGGAAGTTGAAAAGGATGCAACCATACCAATTATAAAATAATTGGACAGATTATATTTTTCTCTTATAAAATTAGAGTTAGTTAAATTATCCAATCTTTTAAAATTAAAACCATTGTAAATTACCATTCTATTTTTGGAATTTACATTATAGGCTTTCAAACCTGCCTGACTATTTGCTATTATTAAGTCTGAAAAAAAAAGTGTAATATTATGCCATCCAAATGAAACTTTGATTGGAGCTCCTACAATTTGACTATTGATCAAAGGTATTTTAAAAATATATTTTAATAGTATTGAATAAAAGGCTGGCATTACACCCCATGGGTTTACTAGGTGTGGTTTAAATTTACTTGCTATTTTATAAATCTTTAAAATAGCAGAAAAATCTTTTTTTCTTTTTCTTTTAACAAAATGAATTTTAAAATTAGTTGATTTTGGTAACTCGTAATGAATTTCTTGAATAAATAAAATTAATTCAACCTGTACATCATTATTGTTACAAAGATGCATAATCAGGGAGGAGAGTCTTCTTTCTTTTCCACCTGGCCTTAAGGACTCATTTAGAAATAAAATTTTCATTTTAGTTGTAAGATTTTTTATTACTCAAAATACCATCAGAGACGATGTAAGAAAATAAAATCCAAGGTAATTTAGGTTCAAAGATTTGAGAGCTCATCATTAGAACAAATAAACCAATGAAAAATATGATAGAATTTGTACTGATATTTTTTTTAAAAACGATCTTTGATATTCTAAAAAAGAAAGTCATGAAGAAAATAAAACCAACTATTCCTGTGTAAACTAAAACTTCAATAAACACATTATGTGTGCTTAAAACCAAATCAAAAAACTCTAAAATATTAGCCGCATAACCTGTCTTACCTACTCCTATAATTGGGCTGGAGGATATTATTTCAAAAGTTTTAAGCCAAATAAAATCACGCGCAGAAAGATCTGCAAAATTCAATGTATTTAATGATCTTGAATAAAGTAATGTGTCATTTATCGCTATTAAAAGAATGGGTAATATAAATACAATTGAGAGAAGCCTTGAAATTATTTTATTTTGGAGAGAAAGTTTACTAAAAAACAAAAAAGCACCGAATCCTGCAATTAAAAAAAATAAACCAGTTCTTGATGCTGTTAATATCAGTGTTGAAAATAAACAAACAATAAAAAATAAATAAATGGCTTTGACAAGAAAATTTAAACCATTTAATTTATTTACAAGTACTAAAATTCCTATTGCACATGAAAACCCCAAATAGTTTGAATTCATACCAAACATGGTTAATCTTTCAAAACTAACAGTGGTTCCAATATCCAATAAAGCTAATAAACATATAAATACTGTACTGTAAGTGTATATAATCATTGATTTATCAGCCAGTAAAGGATCTTTTTTAAAAATATTTACAAGTAATAAAAATGAAATTAGATTTAGTAAAAAGGCTAAGTCAAAATAGTTATCACTATATACATTAATATTATTGTAACCTATAGCAGTCAACAGTATGAAATAAACTATTAATGGAAAAAAAATATTTAATGTAGGTTTAAGATTGAATAATTTTAATTCTGTAATTAAGCAAGTAAAAAAAAGATATAAGAATGTGACTTTTGTAATTAAAAAATCTATTTCAAATATTTTAATTGTCTCAAAATTAATTGAAAAAACAAACAAATAAACAGCCGTAGATTGTAATCTAATTCTGGAAAGCATGTTATATAATTACATCCATTTTTTAAACCACATTTGAAATTGTAATAATTTCCATATAACATCTGAATTATCTAAATCTCCCTTAAAAAAACTTTTCTTTAAATTTTCAACTTTTAAGGGTTTAAAAATTTTTGATTTTTTAATTGATTTTAAATCTAAATTTTGATCAATTAAGTATTTTAAATCATTTTTTAACCAATAATTAATTGGAATTGAAAAACCTGATTTGGGTCTATCCATCAATTCTTTTGGAACATATTTATATACTATATCTTTCAAAATTTTTTTTTGGGTTACTCCATATTTAAAACTAATAGGTAATCGTGCAACAAATTCGATTATCCTATGATCTAAAAACGGCTCTCTACCTTCAATTGAAGTTGACATTGTTGCTCTATCCACTTTAGTTAAAATATCATCTTCCAGATACATAGAATAATCTATACACATAGGAATCGATAAGTCTTTTTTAAAGTCACTAAAATCACAATCAAATTTTGTTGTTCTTGTTTCTGCATTATTAACAAATAGATTTTTTTTTATAGAACTATTTAGTTTAAAATACTTTTTAAAAAGTTCTTGATGAAGCTTATTTTTATTTAAACTTAACAAGTAAGAAAAAACATTAATTTTATTCTTTAAATTATTTTTTTGGACTGGAATAAAATACTGAACCAATTTTAAAAGCTTACTTAATGGTTTTTTACAAATATTAGGTACAGTATTTATTATCGCTAGATTTTTTAAAAAAGTTGTATAAATAGAATATCCTCCAAATATCTCATCACCACCATCAGCTGATAATACCACCGTTACATCTTCTTTGGCTATTCTACTTACTAAAGTCGTTGGTATTGCTGAACTATCCCCAAATGGTTCATCATAAAAATGAGGAAGTTCAGGAATTATTTTTTGAGCCTGTTTTTCAGAACAATAATATTCTTTGTGATCAGTACCCAAATGATTAGCAATTGCTTTTGCAAAGGGAGCTTCATTATAAAATGAATTATCATCTTTTCCTTTCTGAAACCCTATAGTATAAGTTTTTAGTTTATCAGACCTGCCATTTTGTAGCACTGCAGTAACCGCGGTTGAGTCGAAGCCCCCACTTAAAAAGACACCAACAGGGACATCAGAAACCATTCTGTACTCAAATGATGATTTTAATAATTTTTCTAATTGTAGTTTGGCTTCTTTATACGTAATTTTAAGTTTATCCATTTTATAAAAACTGGTGACATCCCAATATTTGGTTAGTTCTATTACTTTGGTTTTTAAATCGAATGTCAATATGTGACCAGATTCCAATTTTTTGCAACCTTGGAAAATACAATAAGGAGCAGGAATATATCCAAAATCCATATATTGGTGCACCGAAGAAATGTCAACCTTCTTTAAAAACTTTGGATGTTTATGAAAAGTCTTTAGTTCAGATGAAAATAAAAATAAATCTTGATTCCAATAATAATAAAATGGTTTTACTCCAGCTCTATCCCTAAAAACAGTTATTTTATTGTTTAAACGGTCAAAAATTAAAAAAACAAACATTCCAATAAATTTTTCAACACATTTAATACCCCATTCTTTAAAAGAATGAAGAATAACCTCTGTATCTGAATCTGAAAAAAAGCTGTGTCCTAGTAAAACCAATTCTTTTTTTATTTCTTTGAAATTATATATCTCTCCATTATAAACGATAGAAAGGTTTTCAAATTTCATGGGTTGTTTACCAAGCTTTGTAAGGTCTAAAATTGATAGTCTTGTATGTCCAAGCCCGACAACAAAATTTTCTTTTTTAAATATAAGAGAGCCGTTATCATCTGGACCTCTGTGATTTTGAGCAGAAACCATTTCTTCTAGAATCTGAATACCACTATTAAATTTAAAATCAATAAAACCACAAATTCCACACATAATATTATTTCATTAACGATTTAAAAATAATTCCTAGGGCATATCTTAAACTAAAATAGTTTGTAATATAATACAAACATACCAGTTTATTATTGACAGATTTTTTTATTTTTTTTATTCTTTTATCCTCTAGAATACCTGTTGAAAAAATATTTTCAAGTAACTTCTTAGTCACAATTAATTCATTTTTATTCCAAAAATGTACTTGACAAATAGATCTAAAGATCCATTTTTCAAAATATAACAATAAATTATTTTTAAATTCTATCTGAGGATTATATTTGTTAAATATTTTTTTTAAGTTTCTTGATATTATTTGTTGGTTTCTTAAATAATCATTTGCCTTAGAGAGACTTGTAATAGAGTTAGTGTTATTTGCTGAATAACAGTAAATTAATTCAGGGTATAAACATATAGTTTTTGATCTGAGAAGAATTTCAGAACAGTAGATTAAATCTTCGGTTGATTTTGGGGCCTCTGAGTATGAATAAACCATTTTTTTTGTTATTGATCTCTTCACGATTTTATTCCAACACGCACCGAAAAAATACGATTGTACTTCATATTTATCCGTTGTGAAAATCTCTTTCTTTATTTTATTAAATTCAACTTTTTTTCCAAATTGATTCTCTGAAATATAATTAAATACTACAACGTCAGCATCAGTTTTTAAACACTTGTCGTACAGGTTTTCAATGGTGTCAGGAAGTAACTTGTCATCTGAATCTACATGTAAAATATAATCTCCTTTCGCTACTTTCATGCCTGTAGATCTAGCGCTAGCAAGTCGTTTATTTGAATCGTGTCTGAGGATAATTAATTCTGGAAACTTTAATTTATATTCATTTAAAATTTTAAAGCTATTATCCGTAGAAAAATCATCAACTGTAATAACTTCAATTGAACCGGAGAATTTTTGATTAAATATTGAGTCTAAACATGTTTCTACGTATTTTTCTACGTTAAAAACTGGAATTATAATAGAAATGTTTACTTTTTTCAATAAAAATATTTTACAATGTTATTTACTGAAATTTGAAAATATGTATTTACGAGTTACTGACATTGATAAACCAGTCATTACTAATGATACAAATAGCGTTAGAGAAATCCACATTAATTTTAAAATTAATGAATTTAAGTCAGGAGCTATTAATTTTGAAATACAACATGTTAATAAAGAGAAAAATAGTGGTATTAACACATCTTTATAATACCACTTTTTTACCTCATCTTTCAAAAACCTTCTAAAAAATATTGGAATTGTAATAATAAGGTAGGTACTATTCATTATAACCCATGCAATTGATGCACCAATGGCGCTGAATTCGTTAACCATAAATATGATGAGAGGAATAATAAAAATTGATTGAAATAAATTTGAGTATGTCATCAACATTGGCCAACCATAAGCATTTGCTGAATAAATTGGCATTGAATTTAATCCATTAAGAAGAGTACCCAATACTAAAAAGCTCATGATTAAGTAAGTGTTTTCAGCAATTACAGGATCATTTAACCAAACCAATAATATTTCTTTTGAGTAAAAAATTAGAATAAAGCCAATTGGTAAAAGCAACAATGATAATATTTGAGACATTTCATGAAAAAAATTTTTCAAACGTTGATAATTATCTTTTGAAATTAGTTCAACTAATTTTGGAAAAACAGCATTGTTAAAGGGGTTTATAATCATCCAAAGGGCTGATGCAACAGTTGATGCTATTGAATAATAAGCAAATAATTTTAATGACAATAAAGTACTTAAAAGGATTTTGTCGAGCTGTGACATGATCATTCCTATGATTGCATTTAATGAGATAGCAGCAGCATAACTCCAAATTTCAAATAATATGCTTATTCTAAAAACAGATTTAATATTAGTCTTTGGTAAATTAGACCATAAAGCAAATAGAAAAACTATGCTTCCCACTAAGCTAATTATTGATTGCCAAATAAAAAAAATATCAATTTTTGAAGATATTAGCCATAGTACAGCAACAGCACCTAATCCTCTTACAGTACCTAAAATAATCAATAATTTATTTACTAAAACTTGTTTTTGTAACCCCATTAATCCCCCCTGATATAAGGACAAAGGAAATCTCAATGCTATAGATAATCCCATGAACATTACTGCGCTGGAAATTAGTTGGGGTGGTAAATTTTCAGCTTTGATCCATGTGTTTGCAATAAAAGATGATAAGAAAATAATTATAATACCTACTATTATAGCAATAATCCAATAAATTATCTCTAATGTTTTTACCAAATCTCTTTGAGTATCTTGTTGACTAACAATTGTAGATCTTTTCGCTAATTCTCTGTTCATTGTTGAGCCAATACCCAAATCAAATATTCCAATGACCGCGGATAAGGATGTATAAAATCCGATCAAACCATAACTCTCAATTCCTAAAAAACTTATATATGTTGGTACCAATATTATACTTAAAAGAGCTGGCCACGCTCTTCCGATGTAATTGGAAATAATATTTTTTTTTAAAGAACTCAATTATTAATTGTCAAATTTGAGCCATTCATTTGGAATGAAGATCTCATCAGACATATTTTTTTCCACGTACCATCTTTTAGGTGAAATTACCACTTTCTTGCTATTATCATTAAGTACTGCAGCCCACCAACTAAAAGAACTATTAGCTATAATATTGTGCTTACACATTTTCATCAGTCTCATATCCTCATAACTATTAATTCCAGAGTTATGAGAAATAAATCTAAATTTTGATTTATTAAAAATCAATTTTTCTTTACACCACAATATATCATTTGAAAAAATATAAAAAACACAGTTCTTTAAATTAGTTTCCATATGTGAAATGGCAGTTTGATAATACCCTATTGTACATTTAGAAAAAGTATCACTGAGTTTTAAATAATCTCCTCTCCTTACGTGAATACTAATAGAGTTAAATTCATTAATTTCATTAATTAAATCTTTATTAACTTTTGAGGGATTTAATCGAAATTTGAATTTTTTGTTTGGGTTACTTAAGGATGAATTAATATATTTTTTAGATTGCCAGTATCCATCCAAATATAAATTTCTCTGTTTTTTAATTAATTCTAAGCTCATTTGATTTTGATAAACATGAGATTTTTTTTTTCCTAAGAGTTTTCTGCGAAATCGCGATAAAAATTGTAAACTTGAATCTTTTAGGTTTTTTATTTCTTTATTCGATGCTTTATCTAAATTAATTTCAAATACTTTTTCAAGTTCAAAACCATTATGTAATTTGTATGATTTAAAATCATTAATATCAGCTTTAACGTTGATATTTATAGATTTTAACTGATCATATAGTAAATACTGAAACATCTGATTACCCAGACCACCTATAAAGCGTATTATAATCATCAGTAATAATTATTATAAATTTTTAATTAAAGTTATTTATGACAATAAATCAAATAAATATTTTATTTCATCATGAATAGGAATTTGGTGATTTCCAACAAAAAAACCATTAGTATGTAAATATTTTGCATTCTTAAGATCTCCATGAATTTCATGACTAATATATTTCATGACTTCATTTTGTGTAAAATCACCTGTAACAATGGGTCTACATTCTATGTCAGCATTCCTTAATTTTTTAACAATGTTTTCTCTTTTAAATTTAGACTCGGGTTTAATTATTAATGAAAATCCAAACCAAGAACTAATTCCAATTTGTTCTTGAACTATGAAGTGTTTATTGTCTCTAAATAATTCTGTAAATAAAATACCATTATCTATTCTATTTTTTAAAAATTTTGGTAGTTTTTTTAATTGTTCAATACCAATAGCACCGCTCATTTCCAAAGGTCTAACATTATACCCTGGCAGCACAAATCTAAAGGATTCATCAAAAGGATTATCACCCTTATTAGAAACATGATTAATTGCCGGTAGATTCCTAGTCCAACCATGCGCTCTTAAAGATAATAGTATATGGTACAACTCCTCATTGTCTGTTAATACAACTCCTCCCTCCATTGTTGCCATGTGATGAGAGAAAAAAGTAGAAAACGTTCCCATAATTCCAAAGGTGCCTGTATATTTATTATTGAACTTAGCTCCCATAGACTCGCAATTGTCTTCAATTAATAAAATATCTCTATTTTCTATCAAATCATTTATATATGAGAAGTCATTCGGGTTTCCTAGTAGATTCACAATCATTATTAATTTGGTTTTGGAAGAAATTGCTGATTTTAAAGATTCTAAATCGTAGTTTAATGTAAGTAAATCGATATCAACAAATTTAAGTTTTAGGCCATATTGGTGTAAAGGAAAGTATGTTGTGGACCAAGATACTGCAGGTACAATTACCTCATCTCCTCTCTTCAGTTTATTTTTTTTGGTATAAAAAAGGGCAGCTGTTGCAATTAAATTTGCAGTTGAACCAGAACTTGTCATTACTGCATATTTAGAATTAAAAAAAGAAGCGAAGTCTCTTTCATATTCGAAGACTTTTTTTCCCATTGAATACATATCGCTTTCAATTACAGATTTGATAGCGTTAATTTCTTCTTTGCCCCATGTAGAAGACGCGAGATTATATTTCATAAGTATTAATAATTAAGTTTTATATATAAATGTTTTTAAGCAAAAGAAAAGAAACATTGCGATTAAAATTGTTCCAATAATTTGAGCAAACCAAGCATCATAATTTAAGAAATCAATAAAAGTATATAATATTAAGTAGTTTAAAAAAATTGACAGGGTGTATAAAAAAAAATATTTTAGAAAAGTTACCAAGTGATATTGTTTTACAGAAAATGTAAAACCAGTATGTAAAAAATATCCAGTAACAATTGAAATTATGAAAGAAACTGTCATGGAAATACTATAGTGGACTTCGATTAAATAAACAAGTGATAGAAAAAGACCATAATAAATTATGTTATTAGTAATTCCAACAATTATATACCTATAGATTCTATTTGATAATATTTTTTTCTTGATGAAAGCTATCATAGATTGTTTTTAAAATCATAGAATAATTTATATCCAAGCTTAATTGAATTTCCAACCCCTCGATCCTCAGGATAAATACTTTCATAACCAGAAAAATAAAAATTTTCTAGATTCGACTTTAATTTAGACATTTGTGATATAGAATTTATAAATGGTAATGGGGCTGCATTTTTGGATCTAAAAATTTTATAATCAATAATATTTTTCATTGAAAAGTGTGGATAAATTTTAATTATTGATTTTATCCAATTTTTGTAAATTTTATCATCAGATAAACCAAATAATTTGTTATCCGGCTCACAGTAACGTGATAAATAAATAATTTCATCGCTTGTTTTTTTATACAATCTGTTTTGTTGAATAATGGCGGCAAATTCATGATCATTATCAGAAACAGTAGTCCAATAATGATCAGATAATTTTTTATCCGCAATCAAAAGGCAAACTACTACGCTCATGTTCACAAAAGGTTCAAGTCCTTGAACGTAATTATCTTTTTTAAATAATTTTTTTAAAATTGCATAAGGAATCGCACTAAAAACAGGTGAGTTACCTACATTAAACTCCATGGATTTAGTTATTACTTTAGAAATTTTTTGGTTTGAAATGGAAAAACCTGTTACAGGTTGATTAAAATAAACTGAACCCCCCGATGATATTAGTTCTTTCTTGAATTTACTAACAAATGAATTATAAGTTTTTACTAAATATCCAAATTTAGATTTACCAACTCCTTTTCCTCTTGTTGATAAATGTCTTTTAATTCTTGTTGCCAACCATAATGCAGAAACATCCGAAGATCTGTCCCCAAATTTTTGTCTAAGTAGAGGTATCCATATTTGACTAGCAAACTTTTGCCCAAATCTCTTTTTTGCCCACAATTCGGCAGACATGCGATCCAAATTTTTACTGGGATTAAAAAAAATTAACTTAACTAAAGTAAAAAGAACCGTAAATATTTTAGTGCCACTTAATTTAATCACTGAGAAAATTGAATCTAAGTCATATCTTGCACCAGAAACAACAGAGTCTGTAGAAATATCTTTCCAAAATATAAGTGGATTAGTTTTTGAATATTTTTTAAGCCAATTGTAAGAGTTGAAATGATCATTTTTGTAAAAAAAATGGTAATAATACTCTATATCGACATCATTGTAATTAAATGTTCCGGCTAATCCTAATAATTTGTTACTTGCTTCAATTATTATGACAGAGTAACCATCTTCAATTAGTTTTGTGCTCAGCGCTAAACCAAGCGGACCCCCTCCAATTACATAAGCCTTTTTTTTAATCATAGTTATATTTTTGAAATTATATATAAAGAACTTATAACAGACTTGATCATTTTAAAACTTGTATTTTTTGTGGAACCAAGCTCTCTTTCATTAAAAGTAATTGGAATTTCTAATAGTTTAAAGTTTAATTTTTTAAACTTCTTAGTTAAGGCCCAAAAATAACCAGGATGTGTTAAAACCTCTGAAATATTAACATATTTATTTGGTAGAATTCTTAAACTATGAGACATATCAATTATGTTTATATTTAAAATAAATCCCACCAACTTGTTCAATATCTTACTTAAAAACACTTTAATATAAGGTGCTCCGTTAATTTTCGATTTTTTCAAGTATCTACTTCCGATAACTACACTATCTGGGCTTCTAGATTTAATCAACTGCAATAGATCCTTGATTGATACGTGACTATCACAATCAAGAAAAAGAACATAATCCAAATTTGCATTTTTCCAACCAATTGAAATAGCATTTCCAAGTCCCAATCTGTTTTGAGACTCAATTAAAGTTATTTTTTTTTTTTGTGGCAATTTTTTTATTAATAATTGTGTTTGATCCTCACTTTTATCATCAACAAAAATTATCTCCCAATCAATATTAATTTCATTAAAAATATTAACTACTGTTTTATAAATTCTTTGAACATTATCTTGTTCATTTAATGTTGGTATTATTATACTTATGCTCACAATTTATTTTTTTTCCAGTAATCTATAGTTTTTTTTAAACCTTCTTTCAATCCATAATTATGTTTAAAGCCTAATGATTTAAGTTTATTGATATCTGCATACCATGAACTTCCGTTATAGCTATTGCTTGACTTAGAACAAGTTATTTTACCTGAATAATTTAATTCATTCGCTATAATTTTTACTATTTCAGTTATGAGGTAATCATTACCAGAACCCACATTATATATACAACCTCTAGGCATAACTTTTAAATCTAGGAAACATATGGCTCGAGCAATATCTTCTACAAAGGACATATCTCTAGAGTCTCTCTGTCTAGATGGCAGTTTTAATTCCTTTGGGTTATTAATCAATTTAACATACGTATCATAAATAACTTGTCGTTTTAGATTTGGGCCATAAGTTGAAAACAAACGTAAAATACCTATATTTAAATCAAATTCTTTAGAGTAATACTTACAATATTTTTCACCATTTAATTTGGAAATACCATATGGGCTTATTGGATCGGGTGATAAAGTTTCACTCAACCTTCCAGAGGAGGAGCCATATACTGCAACAGAGGATGAAAACCAAATATTTCCCTTAAAATTTATTTTTCTGAGTGACTCCAAAAGTGAAATCAGAGGAATTGTAAGAAGATTAATATCAATCAAAGGGGCGTTGTAAGAAAATGATGGGTGGGGATTACCATTCAAAATAAAAATACTGGAGTATAAATTATCCTCAAATACTTTTTTAAAACAATTTTCCTTATATGTAATTGTAAATATTTTTATTTTATCATTAATTAAATTATTATTTAATAGCCCCTGGGTTAATACATGAACTTCGAAATTATTTTTTAACATGACTTTAGAAAGTTCCGAGCCAATAAATCCTGTTCCACCCAGTATCAACACTTTTTTCATAATTAGAATATTATTTTAATTTATTTAATCTTTTTTCTATTATTTTAAAAACTTTCTTAAAACCACTATTAAAATCAGTAAATTCAAATTCAGGTATTAATTTTAACATTTTTTTATTGCATACATCTTTTCTAAACTGGCCATCAAGTTTTGGATGTTCATAGGTTATCACATATTTTTTTTCTAAGAACTCTAATGCCATTTTTGCCATCTGATCAATTGAGTAATTGTAGCTGGGTGCTACATTGAAATTTTCCGTAATATCTTTTTCGATAACTTCTTTTATAACTCTTGCTAAATCTCCCGCATACATAAATTGCCTTAATGGTTTACCTGTCCCCAATAAATTCAAAGTATTATTTTTTGTATTTATAATTTTAACCATTAGTGCTGTTAAAAAATGCATCTTATCTTTATCTTCTAAATCATCATATTTTCCATATAAATTACATGGAATTAAGTAATTATAGTTCGTTTTGAACTGCTTGTTATAGGCTTCTATTTGCACTGCTAAACATCTTTTTGCATACCCATAGCTAAAATTAGATACGGGTGGAGGGCCAGTGAATAAATCATCTTCAGACATGGGGTAATTATCAACCTTCTCAGGATATACACAGGTACTTAAAACACCAATAAATCTTCTAATATTATTGGTTCTACATGCTTTTAAGATATTTGTATTTATTAAAATATTATCATCAAAATAATCTGCCGGATACTTTATATTATCTAAGAGTCCACCAACTCTAGCAGCCAAATGTACAACTACACTGGGTTTATAAGTTTGAATTAGTTTTTCAGTTAATGAAAAGTTGGTTAGATCACAATCTTTAGAACCTAAATATATGGCATTAGGTATTACTTCCTTCAAATGATAACCAACTAAACCTGTTCCTCCAGTGACTAAAATTTTACCCATATTTATTTTTTTACGTATAAAATAATTTCATGTCTATGCCTTCCACTATAAATAGTATCAGTTATGTGAGCACTATAGTGATTATTAATGGCTTTACTATAGTTAGATAAGTTATTGTTAATTCCATCAATTATAGCTTGAAAATCTTTATTATTTATTTTATCTCTAATTTTTGTGTCAAGTTTTTGTATTGGATCTTTAATTTTCATGATATTAATTTCATCATAAATTGGAATAATTGAACTCATTACTGAGCTTTCATAAAATATTTCCCGATTGGAAAAATATAAAAAATTATCATTTCTTCCAGATAAATATTCACCCTCATTTTTATCTATATATTTAAAAATTTCATGGTCGTCAAAGTTTCCATTTAATACTTGATTATATTGAAATTCTTTAAATGAATTTTTAAATCCTTGATTATAAAATTTAGGAAACAAAACGCTTATGGAAATTATTAATAACATAACTAAAGAGACTCTATTTTCAGAACTTTCAAAAAAGTATATAAAAAACAATGTAGAAACTATTGTAAATAGAATAAAGTTGTTGTAAAATGCAGCAATATTTCCAAAAAGTTTAGTTGAGAATAAAAAAACTATGACAAATGAATATACCCAAAAATAAAAAATTTTTTTTTTGTGATAAATGGAATAAAAACCTAGAATGATCATTAACAAATATCCATAGTAACTAAAAATAATTTCACGAACATGTGACTTGAAGCTTAAATACGAAAAATCAGTAGCCCAACCATTTAAGCCCAACAAAAAATAATCTAGGACATGATTATTAACTAATAAGCTGTATATAATCATAGTACCAATTATTCCTGCTAAAAATGTAAATAAATATTTAAACGATTTTGATAAATGAGAAAAATATAAAATAATATAAATTGAATAGAAAGTGAAAAAAAGCGCAGTCTGTTTAACCAAAATAGACAAACACAGAAAAAAACCAGCAATAAAAATTAATAAATAATTTTGTAAAGTGAAGTGATTATAATTTTTATCATAAAATAAATGAAAAATAATTGACAATCCGATTAAACCAAAAAAGACATAAAGGGAATCAACTCTTGCCATCAAAAAATAAAATGAATGGTCCACCAACCCAAAAACTATTAGTACAATACACAATGAAGTAATTTTTGATTTAGTAATCAATTTAGACCAAATAAAAATTAGTATCAGAGACGAAACAAATGAAAAAGAACTAATCGCTCTAAGGGATGATAAAATATTCCAGTCAAAAAGTGATGAAAGTTGATGATAAAAGTCAGGATATATAGGTAGAACTCCACTTTCAATTAAGGAAATTAAATCTAATGGCCTAGCATTAAAAATATGTTGAGTAAAAACAAGATTTTCATTTTCGGCTGGTTCTAAAAACCATTTTAAGCTTAAATTAAAATTTATTAAATCTATTAAATTAAATAAGTAAAATAAGAAAATAGAAAATATTAAAAGTGAGATCAAATAATAAGATAATCTCCTTTCAAAAAAACCTTTATTCAATGAAGAATTAGTTTTGAACCCCATTATTCAACTACTGATTCATAACATTAAGGTCACTTTCAACCATCTCTTTGACCATATCTTCAAGCTCGTAATCTAATTTCCATCCAAGTTTACTTTTAGCTTTTGAGGGATCACCTATTAACAAATCGACTTCAGTTGGTCTAAAATACTTGGAATCAATGCTCAAAACCTCTTTACCAATCTCTAGTTGGTATTTCGGATAACTACATTTAGTTATGTATGCTTTTTCATTTATACCTGATCCTTTAAATTCTAGTTCAATTCCTACACAAGAGAATGCCATTCTTACAAAATCTCTAATTGATGTTGTTTTTCCAGTTGCGATAACCCAGTCCTCAGCCTTATCAGTTTGAAGAATCATCCACATCATTCTAACATAATCTTTTGCATGTCCCCAATCTCTTTTTGAATCTAAATTTCCTAAATAAAATTTATCTTGCTTTCCAAGAACAATTTTCGCTACAGCTCTTGTGATTTTTCTAGTTACAAAAGTCTCACCTCTGATTGGACTTTCATGATTAAATAATATTCCATTTGATGCAAAAATTCCGTATGCCTCACGATAATTAACTGTGATCCAATATGCATACATTTTTGCAACTGCATATGGTGATCGTGGATAAAATGGAGTGTTTTCATTTTGAGGAACTTCCTGAACTTTTCCATAAAGTTCAGATGTTGATGCTTGATATATTTTTGTTTTATTTTCTAATTTTAAAATACGAATGGCTTCGAGTAATCTTAACGTACCAAGTGCATCTGTATCTGCTACATATTCGGGAATTTCGAATGAAACACGAACATGAGACATGGCTGCTAAATTATAAATT
Source organism: uncultured Bacteroidota bacterium (assembly GCA_902526165.1). Lineage (GTDB taxonomy): Bacteria > Bacteroidota > Bacteroidia > Flavobacteriales > Flavobacteriaceae > Eutrophosalina. The sequence goes on along the minus strand of CABZKA010000001.1, from coordinate 32,754 downwards.
TCATCGGGTTGAATATCTTGAATTAATCTAATAAGATTTGTACCGTCTGTCATATCACCATAGTGCAAGAAAAAATTTTTATTTTCTTCATGTGGATCTTGAAATAAATGATCAATCCTCTCTGTGTTAATTAATGATGAGCGTCTTTTTAAGCCATGTACTATATAACCTTTTTCGAGTAAAAACTCACTTAAATAGGCTCCGTCTTGGCCTGTTACACCCGTTATGAATGCTACTTTCATTTTATTTTTATTTTTTTAATTAATATTTATGTTATAAGGTTTTATCTTTTGTGGATTTATCTAGCATATTCTTAACATCATATACTATAGAATTTTCTTCTTTTAAACTAGATAAATCAATTTCTGAAAACTTACTATGCGAAACTGCTAACACAATAGAATCAAATTTTTTAGTTGGTAAAGATTTTAAATTTTTCAAGCCATATACATTTTGGACTTCATTCACATCTGCCAATGGATCATGAATAGTTACTTTTACACCATAATTTTTTAATGAGAAAATGACATCTACTACCTTTGTATTTCTAATATCAGGACAATTTTCCTTAAATGTTATACCAAGGATTAAACAACTAGATCCTTGAATCTTAATTTTTTTCTCTTTCATACATTTAATAACCTCAGATGCAATATAATTACCCATACTATCATTCATTCTTCTACCAGCCAAAATGATTTCTGGATTATACCCAAATTCCTGAGCTTTTTGTGCTAGATAAAATGGATCAACTCCAATACAATGTCCTCCAACTAAGCCTGGCTTGAAAGGTAGAAAGTTCCACTTAGTTCCCGCAGCAGCTAAAACATCATTAGTATCAATATCCATTAAATTAAATATTTTTGATAGCTCATTCACAAATGCGATATTAATATCTCTTTGCGAATTCTCAATTACCTTTGCAGCTTCAGCTACCTTAATTGAAGGTGCTGTGTGAGTACCTGCAGAAATTACTGATCTGTAGAGTTTATCGACTTTTTTCGCTGTTAATTTTGTTGAACCTGATGTTACCTTCATTATTTTTTCAATAGTATGTTCTTTATCTCCCGGATTAATTCTCTCTGGCGAATATCCAACATAAAAGTCTTTATTATATTTTAAACCAGAATTTTTTTCTAAAACAGGTACACAATCTTCCTCAGTTGCACCAGGGTAAACAGTTGATTCATACACAACAATATCTCCTTTTTTTAGAACACCACCAACTGTTTTAGATGCCTTTATTAATGGATTTAAAACTGGTTTATTATCATTATCAACTGGTGTTGGAACAGTAATAATATAATAATTACAGTCCTTGATATTTTTTATATTATCTGAACAAAAAAGTCCATTTTTTTCTAATTTATTATCAATTAAAACATCTTTTAGCTCGTTACTATCAAGCTCATTAGTAGAGTCCAAACCAGACATAATTTCATAAACCCTACTGGGATTTATATCATACCCTACAACTGGATATTTTGTTGCAAACAATCTTGCCAAGGGCAAGCCCACATAGCCAAGTCCTACAACTGCAATTTTATTTTTTTTCATTTATAGTATTTAAAAATTTTTGACTGCACTAATTCTATTTTTACATATTTCAAGACTATGTTTCCAATTAGGTATTTTAACATTATAGAACATTTTAATCTTTGTTTTATCTAAGACAGAGTAAAGAGGTCTGACGGCCTTAGTTTGATAATCCTTGGCTTTAATAGGATTAATTTTTATTATATCATTTTCATCTAAAATTTCAGTAGCAAACTCATACCATGTACAATTACCTTCATTTGAGTAATGAAAAAGCTGAACCTCATTATTTTTAATTTTGGGTAAAATGTCCATAACTAACTTTGCCAAATTAGCTGCATATGTTGGTGTTCCAATTTGATCACTCACAATATTTATTTGATTGTTTGTTTTTACCAACCTGAGTATAGTTTTTAAGAAATTTTTTCCATAAATTGAATAAACCCATGATGTTCGGATTATAATTGAGTTCTTTGGATTGATTTCTTTCATAATTTTTTCTCCCATTAGCTTTGTATGACCGTAAACAGTTTGAGGTTCAGTTGGGTCATCTTCTCTGTAGGGTATTTTAGATTTTCCGTCAAAAACATAATCAGTTGAAATATGAATTAGTTTTATTTTATTAAGCTTTGCAATTTTAGACAGGTTTGCAACAGCAATATGATTAATTTGATCAGCTTTTTTAAACTCTTCTTCAGCCATATCAACTGAAGTATATGCAGCACAATTTATGATTATTTGAATTGACTTTTTATTTATAAATCTTTTAACAGACTCTTTATCACAAATATTTAAGTCTTGAACGTCTGTAAAATAACAATTATAATCGGGATAATTATTTTTTATTTCTTTCAATTCTGATCCTAATTGACCATTACCCCCCGTAATTAGTATATTAAGCATAAAGATTATGGCTAAAATCAAAAAATTCTGAATCTTTAAAATGACAATTGTTTTTATCTTTTTTGGATAGAATAATTGAATCATGAGGCAATTTCCAGTCAATATTTAAAAATTTATCATTATAATTAATGCCTCTTTCAGATTTACAATTGTAATAATTATCTACCTTGTAAGATATAATTGCTTCATTGCTAGTAGTTACAAACCCATGAGCAAATCCTCTTGGAATAAACAATTGTTTTTTATTATCTTCATTAAGCTCAACGCATATATGTTTACCGAAAGTTGGAGAAGATTTTCTTAAATCTACAGCAACATCTAAAACAGAACCTTTAATTACCCTAACCAATTTTGATTGGGCGTAAGGTTTTAATTGATAATGCAATCCTCTTAAGACACCAAAAGAAGATTTTGATTCATTGTCTTGACAAAATTTGACTTTAAAACCTAAAAAATTATTTAATTTATTTTCTTTGAATGTTTCAACAAAATAACCTCTTCTATCCCCAATAATACTAGGCTGACATAAAATTAAATCAGATATTTCTAATCTTAAAAAATCCATATTATTTATAATTCATCAAACCTATTCATTAAATACTGACCATAATTATTTTTTTTTAAAGTTGTTGCTAACAACTTAAGCTTATCTTTAGAGATATACCCCATTTCACATGCAATTTCTTCCAAGCATGCAACTTTAAGACCCTGTCTTTTTTCAATAGTTTTAATATAATTTGATGCTTGTAGCAATGAATCATGAGTGCCTGTATCTAACCAAGCGTAGCCTCGACCCATCACTTCAACCTTTAAGTTTGCCTTGTCTAAGTACACTTTATTTACGTCTGTTATTTCAAGCTCACCTCTTTTGCTTGGTTTAATTTTTTTTGCAATTTTAATAACGCTGTTGGGGTAAAAATAGAGTCCAACAACTGCATAATTACTTTTTGGAAATTTAGGTTTTTCTTCAATTTCTAAAGCCTTACCATTTTTATCAAATTTCACTACGCCATAACGCTGGGGATCTTTAACATAATAACCCAGAACAGTAGCCAAACCATCATTCTCAACATTTTTAATAGATTTCTTTAACAAGTCTCTTAACCTATAACCATTAAAAATATTATCACCTAGAATCAAACAAACATTTTCATCACCGATAAAATTTTCTCCAATTATGAAAGCTTGTGCAAGACCGTCAGGAGATGGTTGTTCCTTGTAGATAAAAGACATACCAATTTGACTTCCATCTCCCAACAAATTTTTAAAATTTGGTAAATCATTAGGTGTGGAAATAATTAAAACTTCTCTTATGCCTGCTAACATCAGAACAGAAATGGGATAATATATCATAGGTTTATCATATATTGGCAATAATTGCTTAGATAACCCTTTTGTGATTGGATATAATCGAGTTCCAGAACCACCAGCAAGAATAATTCCCTTCATTTTAGTTGTATTTATGTTTGTCGTTATAGGTAATATAATTTCCTGATTTGATACTGTTGAGCCATTCTAAGTTTGATAAATACCAATCAACAGTAATAGAAAGTCCTTCTTCAAATGATAATGAAGGGTGCCAGTCTAAGGTATTATTTATTTTAGATGCGTCAATGGCATAACGTAAATCATGTCCAGGCCTATCCTTAACAAACCTTATTAATTTTTTACTTGAATTAATTTTATTACCTAGTTTATTATCTAAGATTTTGCATAACGTTTCAGCTAAATCAATATTTTTCCATTCATTAAATCCACCAATATTATAAGTTTCTTTATTTTTTCCTTTGTGGAAAATCAAATCAATAGCTAAAACATGATCTTTAACATATAACCAATCACGTGTATAATTACCATCACCGTATACTGGTAAAGGCTTGTTGTTAATGATATTATTAATAAATAGCGGAATTAACTTTTCTGGGAATTGATTTTGACCATAATTGTTTGAACAATTACTAATCAAAAATGGCATATTAAATGTTTCTCCATATGACCTTACGAAATGATCTGCAGAAGCTTTGGATGCTGAATATGGTGAATTAGGATTATATGGGCTAGTTTCAGTAAAGAAACCAGTTTCACCCAAACTTCCATACACTTCATCCGTACTTATTTGATAAAACTTTTTGTTTTTCCAATTATTTTTCCATAATTCAATAAATGAATTCATCAAATTAATTGTGCCTAAAATATTAGTTTTGGCAAATGAGTTAGGATTTAAAATTGATCTATCTACATGGGACTCTGCTGCTAAATTTATAACACCTTCAAACTTATATTTCTGAAACATTTCATTAACAAAAGATTGATCAGAAATATCACCATATAAGAATTTATAATTCTTACTTGTTTGAACATCTCTTAAATTTTCAAGATTTCCAGCATAAGTTAAAATATCCATGTTGTAAACATTGTAATTAGGATAAACGTTAACAAATCTTCTCACTAGATGTGATCCAATAAATCCCGCTCCGCCTGTTATTAAAATATTCATGAATTTATCAACTATAATAGTTTAAATACCATTTTATAAACTTTGATATTCCAAATTCAACTTTTGTTTTTGGTTGGTATTTGTAGTCTTCAATTAAATTATCAACATTTGCCCATGTTTTTGAAACATCTCCCGGTTGGATGGGAAGTAAATTTTTATCGGCTTTTATTCCAAGACAGGTCTCGATACATTTTATAAAATGTAATAATTCAACTGACGAATTATTACCAATATTATAAACCTTCGCTTCTTTAGTTTTTTCACCAATAATTATTTTATAAAGACCCTCAACAATGTCATCAATATATGTGAAATCTCTTTGCATTTTTCCAAAATTATATACTTCGATTGGTTTTTTTTCAATTATTGCTTTGGTAAATAAAAATAAAGCCATATCAGGGCGCCCCCATGGCCCATATACAGTAAAAAACCTTAATCCAGTACTAGGAATTTTAAAAAGATGGTTATATGTGTAAGCCATTAATTCATTGCTTTTTTTTGTTGCTGCATATAAACTAATCGGTTTGTCAACATTATCATTAACACTGAAGGGTATTTTTTGGTTTGCGCCATATACGCTAGAGCTAGATGCATAAATTAAATGCTTAATATTATTGAATCGACAACATTCAAGGATATTTAAAAAACCTGAAATATTACTTGAAATATAAGTATCTGGATTTGATAAACTATACCTAACTCCTGCTTGAGCAGCAAGATTACATACAATATCAAAATTTTCATTATTAAATAACTTATTTAGACTTTTTTTATCACATATATCCGATCTTACGAATGAAAAATTTTTAACTGAAATTTTTGTATTAAATTTTTCAGCATCAGATTTTTCAATACCCAGTTGTTTTAATCTTGAGTACTTTAAATTAATATCATAGTAGTCGTTAATATTATCGAGCCCCACCACTCTAAAACCCTTGTCAACTAGATATTTTGATAGGTGATAACCAATAAATCCTGCACTTCCTGTTACGAGTACTTTTCTATTTACGTTTACTTTTTCAGACACTAATAGCCCTTCCTTTATTATTTTCCCAGTCCTTCTCTGGACGAACTTCCAAATTAGTTTTCCAACCTCCCTGAATGGAATTTAAATTGATACCATTTTTTTTTGCAAAATTGATTATGGCATTAACGTCTTTGGGAAAACATGTACCCCCATAACCTAGTTTTCCATCATGACCAGGAACATCTAAATGACTATCACCAATTCTCCCGTCAGAGGCAAAGCCGTTCAAAGCATCACCCCATGATGCACCAATTTTGTCTGAAAGGAGCTTAAATTCATTCATAATAGAAACTTTAGTAGCGAGAAAGGAATTGTTCATATACTTAATCAACTCCGCTGTTATAGAGTCAGTTAGAATAATATTTTTATTTTTGAATCTGCGATTAAACAAGGATTTTACCTGACTAATCAACCTTTTTTCTCCACCAAGAATTATTCGCGACTGTGTAAGCATATCAATTTTGGCAGTTCTTTCTGTTAGAAACTCAGGTGAGAAAATGATTTTTAATTTTTCATACTTTGAAATTAATTTATCTGTAGTTCCAGGCAAAACAGTCGACTTTATAATATATATAGGTCCAACACAAGCTTTTTCAAATACTTTATTAATGTAAGATAGATCTTGATGGCCGTCAATAAACATTGGTGTTGGTACTGAAACAAAGATAAAATCGCATTCATGTACCTCATCTAGCGAATGACTTGATCTTTCAGGTGAAATATCATAGATTCTAAGTTCTGATATTGGTGAAAAAGCAAATGCTTGTGCCTCACCAACAAAACCATTTCCAATAATGCCTACTTTATATTTATTCATTTTACTAATATTTATAATTATCTGACTTAAAAGGACCCTCAGTATTTACATTTATATATTTTGCTTGATCCTGAGTTAACTTTTCTAATTCAATGTTAAGACTATCGATATGTAAAGAAGCGACTTTTTCGTCTAAAATTTTAGGTAAAGTATATACTTTATTATGGTATTTTTTATGATTAATCCATAATTCAATTTGCGCTAAAACTTGGTTTGTAAATGAATTACTCATAACAAAACTTGGATGCCCAGTTGCACAGCCGAGATTAACTAACCTACCCTCTGCTAAAACAATTATTTGTTTTCCATTTAGCTCATATTGATCAACTTGAGGTTTAATTTCTGTTTTAGAATGGCCGTAATTTAGATTAAGCCAATTCATATCAATTTCATTATCAAAGTGACCAATGTTACAAACAACTGCATTGTTTTTCATTTTCAAGAAGTGGTTTTCATTCACTATATCCTTATTTCCAGTTGCTGTTACTACTATGTCAACATCAGAAATAACAGTTGATAATTTTTTTACTTCAAAGCCGTCCATAGCAGCCTGCAATGCACAAATTGGATCAATTTCAGTGACAGTGACAATACAATTTGCAGAAGCAAAAGATGCTGCTGTTCCTTTTCCAACATCACCGTATCCACATACCACTACTCTTTTGCCTGCTAACATCAAATCCGTAGACCTTCTTATCGCATCTACGGCTGACTCTCTACAACCATACTTGTTATCAAATTTTGTTTTTGTTACTGAATCATTTACATTGATTGCAGGTTTAGGCAATGTTCCTTTTTTTTCTCTTTCATAAAGCCTCAAAACGCCAGTTGTAGTTTCCTCACTTATTCCTCTAATGCCATTTATGAGTTCAGGGTAATTATCCAAAACTAAATTTGTTAAATCACCGCCATCATCTAATATCATATTCAAAGGTTTATTTTCTTTTCCAAAAAATAATGTTTGTTCTATGCACCAGTTAAATTCTTCCTCACTCATTCCCTTCCATGCAAAAACAGGTATTCCTGTTGCAGCAATTGCTGCTGCAGAGTGGTCTTGAGTTGAAAAAATATTGCAGGAACTCCATCTAACATCGGCCCCCAGTTCCACTAAGGTCTCAATCAATACTGCAGTTTGAATAGTCATATGCAAGCACCCTGCAATTCTTGCTCCAGTCAATGGCTTTGATTTTGCATATTCTTTTCTGAGAGCCATCAAACCAGGCATTTCAGACTCAGCAAGCTCAATTTCTTTTCTTCCCCATTTAGCTAAGCTTATATCTTTGACTTTGTAAGAAATTGCTTTTTTAGTTTTTATCTTATTTTTCATTATAAAAATCTTTAAAAATTTTAGAAAGCAAATCTACATAATCTAACTTTTCCCATGTGAATAATTCAACATTTATTTTATTCATTTTTTTATCGATAAAAGAAAAATCTTTGAAGGTTTGTTTGGATGTTCTCCCAAAGTGTCCGTATGATGCAGTTTCAGAATAAATAGGATGTGTTAATTTTAACCTTCTAATTATACCAAAAGGTGTTAAATCAATTTCTGATAGTAAAATTGATGAAATTTTACTATCAGAAATTGATAACTTACTAGTACCATAAGTATTTACGTATAATGCTAACGGATCAGGCTTACCAATTGCATAACTTAATTGAATTAAACATTCATCTGCAATTTCAGATGCCACAATATTTTTTGCTAAATGCCTTGCAGCATACGCAGCACTCCTGTCAACTTTGCTTGAATCCTTACCTGAGAAGGCACCTCCACCATGACTCCCTCTACCTCCATATGTATCAACAATAATTTTTCTCCCCGTAAGGCCAGTATCACCGTAAGGTCCGCCTATGACAAACTTTCCAGTAGGATTAATAAAATATTTTATGTTAACATCTGATAAAAGTCTTCGGTAAGATGAATTTATTTTTTTTATTTTAGGAATTAAAATACTTTTAATATCGTCTTCTATCTTTTCATGCATTATTTTATCAGAGTCAAATTCATCATGCTGGGTAGACAATACAATTGATATTATTTTTTCTGGTCTGTTTTTATTATCGTACTGAATTGTAACTTGACATTTCGAGTCCGGTCTCAGATATTTCATCTCATTTCTGGATTTTCTTATTGCAGCCAATTCAATTAATATTTTGTGAGATAAATCTAGGGTCATTGGAATATATTCATCCGTCTCATTGTTTGCATAGCCAAACATAATACCTTGGTCACCTGCGCCCTGAAGTTTTGGATTCTTTGATTCAACTCCCATTGCAATGTCAGGTGATTGTTCGTTTATATATGTTAAAATACCACATGATTTATAGTCAAATTTTAAATCACTATTATCATAACCGATTTTTTTAATTTGTTCCCTAACAACTTTTTGAATATCAACATATGCTTTTGAATTAACCTCGCCTGAGATAATTACCTGACCAGTTGTAACCATTACCTCGCAAGCTACTTTTGAGTTTTTATCAAATGCTAAAAAGGCATCTAGTATTGCGTCACTTATTTGATCTGCAATTTTATCTGGATGACCTTCACTGACTGATTCTGACGAAAAAATATATGACATAATTAATAGCTCCGCTGATGTAAGTTACATTGTAAAATACATATTTCTATAATTTATTTTATCAACTAAACTGTTTCCAGTTTTAATTTGTAAGCTAGGTTTTCTAAGCTAACCCAGATTTTATTTTTTGATTTTTTTTCAATAGTACCAATATTATTTCCAAATGATGAGACACCTATTTTTGATCCTACATCATGTTTTGATAGATAATAATTTGATAAAGATTTCTTTAGCTCTTTAACCTCTTGGTCTCTTACAACTGCTCTTTTTCCTAGCCAAAACATATACCCGATTACACCCTTAGAATAAAAGACAGAATTTAAACTTTTTTCGTCAACTCTAACTAAAACCATTGATGGTAAAACAGGAACATTTACTTTCTTTACTCTGTCAGACCAAAATCTGTACTTAATTCTTGTTGGACAATATGCTTGAATTCCCAAAGAAATCAAGTCTTGTTCAACTTTTTTTTCATGACGATGTTTAGTGTATATAACGTGCCAATTCACAGTTTTATTTTTTATACAAGAGAATACATTTCTTTGATATTTTTGCATTTAACTGAATTTCCACATCTCTTTCTATTTTGTTCTTAAGCTTTACTTTTAGATTATCAAGATATTTTCTATCAATTTCTTTTCCAGTTATCACAATATTTATGAGTCCTGAATCCTTTCCTTTAGCGTAATCTCCAACAAGATTAATTTCATGAACATCCCCAATTTTAGAAATAATTGTTGCAACAATCTCTTCAATACCCAAATGTTGTCTAACAATTTTTTGAAGAATTTTGAACATGGGGTTAATCTTATTCGCTTTGTAAATAATTTTATTATTTAATTTTTTCTTTTTTAAATATCCGGAATCTGATAAATTATTTAATTCTTTTCTAATCGAGTTTGTCGACTCGTTAAATTCTGAGGCCAAACCGTTTAAGTAGCCTTTGTTTGAAGGTCCAATAAAAAACTTAATGAGCATTCTTATGCGTGTTTTTGATGTAATCAATGCCTCTAACATATCAAGTAATAAAAGTACTAAATAATTTGAGTAATAATAGTACTTGATAAATTATTTTAATTTGTAGGGTTTAAAATTATAATTTAGCATGATACCTCCGCGGTATGCAACTAATTCGCCACTTCTATTAAATGTTCTCCAATTGTCGCGATAATCAATTCTTATATCTTCTCTATATAATTTATAATTGGCCATTGAATATCCGCCACCAATAAAAGCTTCAATTGAAAGTCTAGAGTTAATTCTTTTTTTGAAGCCAAAAGTTAAACCATAAAATGCAACTCTTCCAGACTGATAAGTGTTATTGTCATATCCAGAACCATCATAAAAATCGTATATAATTGCAAACTCAGGTTTCTTTAATGTAAACATCCCATACCCGAGATGAGGAGCAATAAATAACCCTGCTAAATCATTTTTTTTATAAAACCTATATTCTAAAAATGTCTGGTTAATGTGTAGTGGTGTTTTTGAATTGTTTAATTTATTCCAGAAGGAGGCTAATACATCTAGTTGAATGCTGTTTTTTTCACCGACTTGTATCTCAATTCCAACATTTGGTATCAAACCCAATGATGTCAAAACATTTACTTTAGCCTCTAACTGGGGGTACACTTTCAGTGCAAGTAATAAAAACGAAAAAACAAAACCGTATTTTTTAAATTTTCTCAACTTAGATTGAATTAAAAAAAGATCTTACCGCTTCAATTATCTTATCCTGTTGAGAATTTTCCTTTTCAGAGTGTATTGGAAGTGAAAAAACAGAACTACATAATTTTTCAATATTTTCAATGGAATAATTTTCAGGGACATAACTTGAAAATGCTTCTTGCCTGTATAGCGGAACGGGATAATAAATCATTGCAGGAATTTCTTTTTCAGAAAGATATTTTATCAATTTATCTCTGTGTTTAGCAGATGTTTTTAATGTATATTGATGAAATATATGAGTTGAGTTTGGTGATCTAAAAGGAATGCTTAAATGTTCTATATCATCAAAACCAATATCATAAGTTTTTGCCATTTTTTCCCGGTTTGAATTGTACTCATCTAAGTATTTTAATTTCACATTTAGTATTGCAGCCTGGATAGAATCAAGCCTAGAATTACAGCCTGTAACTTTGTGATAATATCTCTTATTTTGACCATGATTTGCAATCATTTTCATATTTTCTGCAAGATTATCATCATTTGTAAACATAGCCCCACCATCTCCATAGCAACCTAAGTTTTTTGATGGAAAGAAAGATGTTGTCCCAATGTGACCAATGGTGCCTGTCTTTTTAATTTCACCATTTGAAAATTTATAATTAGCACCAATTGCTTGAGCATTATCCTCAATAACAAATAAATCATGCTTTTTAGCTAAAATTAAAATCTCTTCCATGTTTGCAGATTGACCAAACAAGTGTACTGGAACAATGGCTTTAGTTCTTTTAGTGATTAAAGGTTCAATGTGATCAACACGCATATTAAAGGTGTTTTTATCTACATCTGCCATTACTGGTTTGAGTCCTAACAAAGCAACTACCTCTGCTGTAGCAACATATGTAAAAGATGGGCAAATAACCTCATCACCAACTTTTAAATTACAGGACATTAAAGCAATTTGTAATGCATCTGTTCCATTCGCGCATGGGATTACATGTTTACAACGTAAGTATTTAGAAAGATTTGATGAAAACTCATGTACTTTTGGGCCATTAATGTATTTAGTAGATGAAATTGTATCTAAAACCTCTTTATCAATTTGGGCCTTTATTTTTAAATATTGACTTTTTAAGTCAACCATTTGTATATTACTCATACAGAAATTGTAGTAACTAATTTTCTAAAGCAAATATAACTAATAGGATATTAACTTAATATTTGTACTTCGGGTGGGAATCGAACCCACACTCTGTTGCCAGAACTGGATTTTGAATCCAGCGCGTCTACCAATTCCGCCACCGAAGCAGGGTTGCCAAATTTATAAAAACTTTTAATTTCTAGCACTTTATATCAAATAATTATTAAATTTGACCCCCAAAAAAATGGCAATTCAAAGTCCCATAGCAAAAATTTTTTCTTGTACTCAAAGTACATATTTAGCTTCAAAAATTGCTTCTGGTTATGGTACATCTTTAGGAAAAGTTAATTTTTCTCACTACAGTGATGGTGAATACCAACCTTCATTTGAAGAGTCTGTAAGAGGAGCTCGTATATTTATAATAGGGTCAACGCATCCCAGCACTGATAATTTAATGGAGATGCTACTAATGATAGACGCTGCCAAGAGATCATCTGCAAGACACATAACCGCAGTTATGCCATATTTTGGTTGGGCAAGACAAGATAGAAAGGATAAACCAAGGGTGCCAATAGGAGCTAAATTGGTTGCAAATTTGTTGGTAGCCTCTGGTGCTACCCGAATAATTACAATGGATTTACATGCTGATCAAATTCAAGGCTTTTTTGAAAAGCCTGTTGATCATTTATATGCTTCTACAATTTTTATCCCTTACATTGAATCTTTAAAATTAGACGAACTAACAATAGCTTCACCTGATATGGGAGGTTCAAAGAGGGCTTATGCTTATTCTAGATTTTTAGAAAGCAATGTAGTTATCTGTTACAAACAAAGAAAAAAGGCCAATGTAATTTCACATATGGAACTCATCGGTGATGTAACTGATAAAAATGTAATAATTGTAGATGATATGGTTGATACTGCAGGGACCTTGACAAAAGCTGCAGACTTAATGGTTGAAAGAGGAGCTAAATCTGTAAGAGCCATTGCAACTCATGCACTTCTTTCAGGAGATGCTTATGAAAAAATAGAAAAATCCAAGCTCAAAGAATTAATTATAACTGATTCAATTCCTCAGAAAAAGGAATCAAAAAAAATTAAAGTATTGACATGTTCTAAATTATTTGCTGATGTTATGCAAAATGTCAATAATAATCAATCAATAAACTCATTTTTTATAAAATAAATCACAATGAAATCAATAACAATAAATGGATCTAAAAGAGAAATCGTAGGGAAGTCATCGACCAAAGCTCTACGTAATGCTGGAAAGGTTCCTTGCGTTGTATACGGAGGAGATAAACCCATTCACTTTTCAGCTGATGAATTAAGTTTTTCAAAACTAGTGTACACACCTGATGCGCATACAGTAGTTATTGAATTAGAGGATGGAAATAAAATTAATGCAATAATACAGGATATTCAATTTCACCCTGTAAATGAAAAAATTCTTCATATTGACTTTTTTCAAGTCTTTGATGATAAAGAGGTGAAAATGATTATTCCCGTCAAGTTTGAAGGAAATTCACCAGGTGTTCGTTTACAAGGTGGTATTTTATCAAAAAATAAGAGAAAACTTTTTGTAAAAGCACTTCCCAAAAATCTCCCTGATTTTATAAATGCAGATGTTTCAACCTTAAATCTAAATGATAAAATTACCATAGAAGATTTAAAAGATGAAAATTATTCATTTATTCATCCAGATAACATGGTTGTTTGTCAAGTGAAAATGTCAAGAGCATCCATGTCACTTGAAACAGAGACTGATGAAGAAGAGGGTGAAGAAGGTGAAGAAGGTTCTACAGAATCTGAATCTAAAGCAGAAGGGTCTGCTGATTCAAATGAAACTAAAGAGGAGAAAAAAGAGGATTCTTAATCTTACATTTATTTTCTTTTGGCGTAAGCTTTTATATTTTTGCTTAGGTGAAGAATTTATTGAAAATTTTTTTTAATCAAAAAAAAGAATTTGACATGAGTAAGTTTCTTGTTGTAGGACTTGGAAATCCAGAAAGTAGCTACAGTGGTACTCGACATAATGTTGGTTTTGACATTATTAATTACTTATGTGAGTCCAAAAATATAGATCTGCTTGAAGGTCGTTATGGTTTTACTGGAAAGTTTAAATATGCAGGAAAATCTATACACATCTTGAAGCCCAACACCTATATGAACTTAAGCGGCAATCCAATTAAATACTGGCTAAATAAGCTAAAGATTGAATCCTCAAATCTAATTGTGATAGTTGATGATTTAAATTTGGATTTTGGCAAATCTAGAATTAGACCCTCTGGAAAAGATGGTGGGCATAATGGATTGAAAAGCATAATTGAAAAAATAAATACAGATAATTTTATTAGACTTCGATTTGGAATAGGAAATGATTTTAAAGCTGGTAAACAGACTGATTATGTACTTGGTAAATGGTCGACTGTAGAAGAAAATCAATTAGAAAATCTAGTAACTAGAAATACTGAAATGATACTTCATATTATTAAACACGGCACAGAGAATACAATGAATAAATACAACTAATTGGTTACTACAAATAATATAGAAAATTCAACTTCGGATGTTCCATCAATATTGACTATTGGTACTTTTGATGGGGTTCATCTTGGACATAAAAAAATTATTAAAAAATTGGTTGAATCGGCAAATAGTAAAAAACTAAGATCCTGTATTTTAACTTTTTTTCCACATCCAAGGAATTTTTTGTCAAAATCTGATGAATTAAAACTAATTAATACAATTGAAGAGAAGAAAGAAATTTTAAATGAATTAGGGGTTAATGAATTGATTATTCAAGAATTCAATAATGACTTTTCAAATCTAAGCGCTGATGAATTTATTGGACATCTAATAAAGTATTGCAAAATAAAAGAAATCATTGTTGGATTCAACCATAAATTTGGGAAAGACAGGGAAGCTGGTATTTATAAATTAAAGACTTATGGAAAGAAGTACGGTTTTGACGTTACCGAAATTGGTGCTTTTGATATAAATCAAATTAACATAAGTTCAACAAAAATTCGTAATGCTATTGATCAAGGCAAAGTAGGGCTTTGTAACCAATACTTAGGCTACAATTTCTCGCTAAGTGGTACAATAATTAAAGGAAAATCAAGAGGCAAAGAAATTGGGTATCCAACCGCAAACATCGATATTGATGAAAAGTACAAAATAATTCCCAAAAATGGGGTTTATTTTGTTAGTTGTAAGACACAAAGTATCCAAAAATTTGGAATGATGAATATTGGTTATAACCCAACTTTTGGTAATAAAGATCGGACAATTGAGGTTAATATTTTTGAGTTTGATGGAAATATTTATGGTGAAAAAATTAAAATTGAATTTTTAAAATTCATAAGAAATGAAATAAAGTTTCAGAACATTGATGAATTAAAAAAACAAATTGGAATAGATCGAGAAACTTGTGAAAATTACATGATTTCAACTTATAATAACTAGTTTTATAATATGCTAATTGTATCAGACTTAATTAATAACAAAACACAAATTGCAGAAAGCTTAAAAAAAAGAAATAAAGATTTTTCTAAAGAAATAGATTTAGTTATTGATTTTGATAAAAAAAGAAGAACTACTCAATCGGAACTTGATCAAATACTTTCTCAACAAAATCAATTATCAAAAAGAATTGGTGAGTACTATAAATCTGGTGATCAGAGTTCTGGAAATGAATTAAAAAAGCAAGTAGAAGCATTAAAACCTGAAGTTAAAAAGTTAGAAAAAAACCTAAATGAAATTAAATCAGAATTACTTAATAGTTTAAATAATATTCCAAATGTTCCTCACCATTCAGTTAAAGAAGGTAAGGGTGAAGAAGACAATGAAATTATTTATCAATCAACTGATACTAACAAATTAACAAATAAACAAAAGCCACATTGGGAAATAGCTTCTGATTACAACCTGATCAGTTTTGAACTTGGAAATAAAATTTCAGGTGCGGGATTTCCTGCTTACATTGATAAAGGTGCAAAACTTGAAAGGTCACTAATAAACTTTTTTTTAGATTATAATATCAAAAATGATTATACAGAAGTTCAGCCTCCTATATTAATTAATGAAAGTTCAGGTCATGGCACTGGTCAATTGCCTGATAAGGAAGGGCAAATGTATAAGGTTGAAAATGAAAAACTATACTTAATACCTACAGCTGAAGTTCCTATAACTAATTTTTATAGAAATACAACACTTAACAAAGATAGCGTTCCAATAAAGCTTACAGGCTATACTCCATGCTTTAGGAGAGAAGCAGGAAGTTATGGTTCCGATGTCAGGGGGTTAAATAGGCTTCATCAATTTGATAAAGTTGAAATAGTTAGAATTGAAGACCCGATTAATTCTTATAAAGTTTTAGATGAAATGGTAGAGCATGTAAAAAATTTACTAATTAAGCTTGAATTGCCATTTAGAATTGTTCGACTTTGCGGTGGTGATTTGGGATTTACTTCAGCTCTAACATATGATTTTGAAGTTTATGCAATGGGGCAAAACAAGTGGCTTGAGGTAAGTTCTGTTTCAAACTTTGAAAGTTTTCAATCCAATAGATTAAATCTCAAAATAGATTTTGGAGATAAGAAAAGATATTGTGCGCACACACTTAATGGAAGCTCACTGGCACTTCCGAGAATAGTTGCATGCATTTTAGAAAATTTTCAAGAAAAAGACCACATAAAAATTCCTGAAATACTGCATAAATACACAGGTTTTAAACAAATAAAATAATCTTTTGATTCCATTTAAGCCTAAGAAAAAATTCGGTCAAAATTTTTTAATTAATAAAAATCTAAGTACTAAAATCGCATCATATATTGATGTTAAAAATTGCCATTCATTAATTGAAATTGGACCGGGGTTGGGATCCTTAACAAAGGAAATTATAAATATTGATATTGCTGAGAAGAAATTTATTGAAATTGATAGAGATTGTGTTGACTATCTACAAAAATCAATTACAGAAATAAATGGCAACATAATAAATGAAGACTTTTTAAAAATTGATTTAAATAATTTTAAGTCACCAATGGTAATTGTTGGAAACTTTCCTTACAACATTTCAAATCAAATATTATTTAAAATATATGAAAACAGGGATATTGTTCAATCAATGGTGGGTATGTTTCAATTTGAGGTTGCAGAGCGAATATGTAGTCCAAAGGGGTCAAAAAAATATGGAGTTCTTTCTGTTCTAATACAAGCCTATTTTAATGTAGAGATGAAAATAAAGATTAGACCGAATAATTTTTATCCTGCCCCAAAGATTAATTCTGCTGTAATTAAGATTGTTAAAGATCGTAACCACCTAAACTGTAATGAGAAATTATTCAAAGAGGTCGTAAAAACTACTTTTAACCTAAGAAGAAAAAAAATAAGAAATAGCTTAAAGACCTTAAATTATTCACAAATTAAATTTGATAATCCTATCTTTGATAAAAGACCCGAAGAGTTAGGGGTTTTGGAGTTTATCAGTTTAACAAATTTGTTGAATAATGAAAAGATTTAAACTATCAAATGAGCTAATAAACAATATTTCAGACTTAATTCTTAAAAAGAATAATAAGGAAATTAAAAATATTGTTAAAAACCTGCACTACGCAGATTTAGCAGAACTAGTTAATGAGCTTAGCTTTAACGACAGTATATACTTAATAAAACTTATAGATAGTGATAAGACATCTGATGTTCTTACCGAACTTGATGATGATGTCAGAGAGAAAATTTTAAAGGAACTTTCTGAAAAAGAAATTGCTTTTGAAATAAAAGAACTTGATAGTGATGATGCGGTTGATATTTTATCTGAGCTTCCCGAAGAAAAAAAAGAAAAAGTTATTTCACTTATAAAAGATGAAAACATAACAGAAAATATTAGGGAATTATTAAAGTATGATGAGGATAGTGCGGGTGGATTGATGGCAAAAGAACTTATAAGTGTAAATGAAAATTGGAGTGTGTTAAAATGTTTAAGAGAAATCCGAAATCAGGCTAAAGACATTACACGAGTGCATTCTATTTATGTTTTAAACAAGAAAGAGGAACTAATTGGAAGACTGTCCCTAAAAGACTTGATTATGTCTCCATCAAAAAAGAAAATAAAACAAATTTACATCCCAAAAGTTGATTATGTGAATGTTAATGACAGTGGTGAAAATGTGGTTAAATTAATGACGAAATATGACTTAGAAGCAATTCCAGTTGTAAATGATGAAAGAAAACTACTTGGAAGAATTACAATTGATGATATAGTAGATTTTATTAAAGATGAGGCTGAGGAAGATTATTTATTAGCTGCGGGTATTTCAAATGATGTTGAAGCGGATGATTCAATTTTTGAACTCTCTAAAGCCAGATTGCCTTGGCTAATTTTAGGACTTTTTGGAGGACTAGGAAGTGTTTTTATTCTTGAGAGTTTTGAGGAAATTATGGCTTCAGAATCGTTGAGAGCTTTGTTTTTCTATACACCACTAATTGCTGCAATGGCCGGAAATGTTGGCGTTCAATCTTCAGCAATTGTTGTTCAAGGCTTAGCAAATGACTTAATAAAAGGAAGTGTTTTTAGAAGATTATTTAAAGAAGTAAGTTTAACAATTTTAAACGGAATCATACTGAGTTTATTTATTTTTATTTTTGGACTATTTATTAATCAACCAATTGAAATGAGTTTGACAATCAGCGCTTCTATGATTTGTGTAATAGTTGTTGCTGCTCTTATCGGAACAGCAGTTCCAATTATCCTAAATAAACTAGATGTTGACCCTGCAATTGCTACGGGTCCCTTTATTACCACTGGCAATGACGTTATTGGAATTTTACTTTTTTTCTACTTAGCAAAAATAATCTTAGGTTTTTAGGAAAATGAAAATTCTTCACCTTGACAGTAATCATAGTATGATTAAGAAAAGCTTATCTGCATTGGGGCTTAAAAATGATATTGATTTAACATCTAATAAAGTTGAAATTGGAAATATAATAGGTGACTATCACGGACTAGTTGTAAGAAGTAGAATAAAAATCGATAAAAATCTTATTGATAAAGCTGTTAATTTAAAATTTGTAGCGAGAGTAGGTTCAGGAATTGAAAATATAGATTGCGAATACTTAATGAAAAAAAATATTGAGTTGATTACATCTGGTGAAGGTAATTCAAATGCTGTTGGTGAACATACGCTTGGGCTGCTACTGGATTTATCAAAAAAAATTACAAAGTCCCATGTTGAGATGCAAAGCAATTTAAGAAAAAGAGAAGAGAATAGAGGTTTTGAAGTTGAAGGAAAAACAATTGGTATTATTGGTTACGGAAAAGCAGGTAAAAGTTTTGCCAGGAAACTTTTAGGATTTAATTGCAATGTTATATTTAATGATTTAAAAAAAGATTTAGGCGATGAATATGCAAAACAGGTTACAGTTTCTGAACTAAAAGAAAAATCCGATATTATTAGTGTACATACAGATTTGAATAAATTAAGTCATCACTTAATTAACAAAAAATTTATCAGTGATTGTAAAAAACCATTCTATTTATTAAATACATCAAGAGGAGAATGTGTTAACACTGAAGATTTAATATTTGCATTAAAAGATGGTAAAGTTTCCGGTGCTGGATTGGATGTTTTGGAGAATGAAACTAAAAGTTTCTTTTCTTTAAATGATGACGTTAGTTTTGAAGAGTTAAAGAAATTTGAAAATGTAATTTTGACTCCTCACACTGCAGGATGGTCTAATGAGAGTAAAATTAAACTAGCAGAAATTACAGTGGATAAGATCAAAAAATTTCTAGCCAGAAAAAATTAATTTGACTGTCTTTTCAGTTCTTTGTTCAAGTAGTAATTTTTTTCCTTTACTCACAACCTCTATTGATTTTTCGTCAAAGTGTCTTATAGTATACAGTGATGTATTTTTAAATACTTCTATTTTAAATTTTTCTTGTAAATTTTTAAGTAGGTTATCGATCTGATCATATTTATCATTAAGACAAATAGAAAAACTAATAGCTGAATTTTGTATAACATCAACTTTCATTTTACATTCATCAATTTTTTTGAATATATGACTAAGGTTTTCATCAATAGCAAAGGAAAAGTCCAATGAAAAAATCTTTATAAAAATCATTTTATTCTTAAAGATATAGCAAGGTACTTTTGGGCTAAGCTCCAGGTTTTTATTTATTTCTGTACCATTCTGATCCGGTTTTTCAAAAGATTTTACATACAATGGAATTTCTTTTTTTTGCAAAGGCTGCAATGTTTTTGGATGAATTACAGACGCACCATAAAAAGCAAGTTCAATGGCTTCAGAATATGAAATAGTTTTTATCAACTCTGTATTTTTGAAATATTTTGGATCACCATTTAAAAGACCTTTCACGTCCTTCCAAATTGTTAGAGATTCTGCATTTACTGCAAAAGCAAAAATAGCTGCGCTGTAATCAGATCCTTCTCTGCCAAGCGTAACATTAAAATTATTTTTATCACTAGCTATAAAGCCTTGAGTTAGATTCAGTTGATTTATCTTAATATTATCTCTGATATTTTCATTTGTTTTATCCCAAATGATATTACCCCCCCTATAATTAGAGTCTGTTTTAATACAATTTCTAGCATCAATAAAATTTGTTTTTAATTTTTCTTCAATAAAATAGCTATTAATAATAAATGTTGATATTAATTCACCATATGAAACAGTTTGATCGTATACAAAAGAATAGTTTGGTGACTTATTATTTTTTAAAAAAGAAACTAGTTTTGTAATAATGTTTTTTAATCCACTGAAAACATTATGATTTTTAGGGAAAAGATCCCTACATATTTTGTCATGAAATCTAAAGATCTGATCAATTTTTTGCAGGTATTCTTGATTATTTTTTAAATAGAGTTCAAGTACGTTTTCCAGTGAATTTGTTGTTTTGTCCATAGCAGAAACTACAATAATCAATTCATTTGTTCCGTATAATCTTATAATCTCTACAATATTTCTGATACTATCTGAACTTTTTACAGATGCACCACCAAACTTAAATACTTTCACTATCTATAAATTTCTTAATTGAATTTCTATTCATTATTGTAACTCTCCAATCATCTAAAATTTCTCCACCACTTCTTTTATAAAACTTAATTGCAGAGGTATTCCAGTCTAAAACAACCCATTGAACTCTTCTTACTTTCTTTTTGTGTGCATAATTAATGAATTTTGAAAATAAAGCATAGCCAACCCCTTTTCCTCTAAATTTTTCACTAACTATTAAGTCCTCTAAGTGTAGTACTTTACCCTTCCATGTGGAGTATCTTGGATAAAATAAAGCCATCCCAATAATTTTGGATTCCATTTCGGCAACAAAACAGCAGAAACTTTTTTTATCTCCAAAACCATCACTGATTAATTCCTCCCTGCTGACCTCCACTTCATCAGGTTCTTTTTCAAATAAAGCAAGTTCTTTGATTAAAGACAAAACCTCTTGCATGTCATCTTGATTTGCTTTTCGAATTAAAAAGTTCATATTATACTACAAAACTAATTGAATCTTAATAAAAACATAATTTTAAAAAATCTTCAATATAATAAAGGAATTTTGTTACATATGTAACTTAGTCTTTTTATATTCGCTTTGCTTTTCATGGATTTTCCAATTGATGAATAGAATTGATGAAAACAAAAATGATAAAGAAAAAATAAAGGTGTCTACTTTCGATAACCTCCTAGAATCTATTGCCCTAAATAAAGATAATATTAAAATAAAGGGTGTCACTGGATCGTCAATTTCTGTTTTAATTTTTAAGCTATTTAAAAAGTTAAATAGACCTGTTTTTTATTTAACCAATGACATAGAAAAATCATCATATATCTATACAGACTTGTATGATACAGTTGATAAGGATCTTAATTATTTTCCATCTAGATTTAGAAAAAGTTCAAACAAAATAGAAGATAAAAGTAATATCCTCAGCCGTACTAAAATACTAAACGAAATAAATCAAAATAAAAACCAAGTTTATGTTTTATCCACTGATTCAATAATAGAAAAAGTACCATGTCAGAAAAATCTTTCAAAGAAAACCATCAACATAAAAAAAGGATTGAAACTTAATTTAACAAAGTTTATTGAGGATTTATTTGAGCTTAATTTTATAAAAAGAGATTTTGTCCATGAGCCAGGTGAATTCTCATCCAGAGGGAATATCCTTGATATATTTTCTTTTTCCAATACAAATCCAATAAGAATTGAATTTGATGATGATTTGATTGAAAGTATCCGAGAATTCAATATCAATACTCAGCTTTCAATAAAAAATTTGAATTCAATAAAAATTACTCCCAATATTTTAAGTAATGGAAATGAAGGTTTTTTTAATCTAATAAATAAAGACTCCATATTAATAATAGATGATATTAACGCTGTTCTAAAGGAAATATCAAAAAATAATGGAACTGAAGACTACAGTTTAAATGAATATGAATTTAAAAATTCAATTAAAAATTATCATAAAATACTTATATCAGAATATGAGAGTAAAGTTGATTTAATTTTCAAAACAAGTCCACAGCCTGCATTCAATAAAAGAATTGATATGCTTAATGAAAGTCTGAATGAGATGTGGGCTAAAGGTTATAAAATCAACTTGTATTATACAAATGAAAGTCAAAAAGATAGACTTCAGCAACTTCTTTCAAAACACATTAAAAAGTATGAATTTAAACTAATAAAAAAATCCTTATTCGAAGGATTTATTGATCACGATGAAAAAAAGGTATTTTTTTCAGATCATCAAATATTCAATAGGTTTCATAAGTATAAAATTTCAAAAGTTTACTCTAAAATTAAAAGAGTTAATGTTGATGAGATTAACAAATTGAAAATTGATGATTATGTGACACATATAGATCATGGAATTGGAATATATAAAGGTCTCACAAAAATTGAAAATAATGGTAGAAAACAAGAAGCAATTAAACTTTCATATGGTGAAGGTGATGTAATCTATCTCAGTATCCACCTCTTTCATAAAATATCAAAATATAATAGTAAGGATGGGACAAAACCAAGAATATATAAATTAGGTTCGGGTGCATGGGACAGGATAAAGAATAAAGCAAAAACAAAAATTAAGGAGCTTGCTTTTGATCTTATTAAAACTTATGCTAAAAGAAAAATTTCTAAAGGTTTTAAATACAAAAAAGATAGTTGGCTTCAAAATGAGTTAGAAGCGTCTTTTTTATTTGTTGAAACTGAAGATCAAATAAAAGCGAACAAACAAGTTAAGATGGATATGGAGTCTGAAAATCCAATGGATCGTTTAGTTTGTGGAGATGTTGGTTTTGGTAAAACTGAAATTGCAATAAGAGCAGCATTTAAAGCCATTGACAATGGAAGGCAGGTAGCCTTCCTAGTACCAACAACTATACTAGCTTTTCAACACTATAAAACATTTAAAAAACGTTTTGAAAATTTTCCGATTTCATTTGACTATCTAAATAGATTTAGGACTAATTCTGATAAAAATATTATACTGGACAAATTAAAATCAGGTAAATTGGACTTAATTGTTGGCACTCACCAATTAGTTAATGAAAAAGTATTGTATGATAATCTTGGATTGTTAGTTGTTGACGAAGAACAAAAATTTGGTGTTAATGTAAAAGAAAGGATCAGGTCAATGAAAGAAAATATAGATGTTTTAACATTAACAGCAACCCCAATCCCAAGAACACTTCAATATAGTCTTATGTCTGCTAGAGACTTGTCAATAATTAATACACCTCCATTAAACAGAGTACCAATTCAAACTGAAATTATTCGCTTTGATAAAAAGATAATACGTGATGCAGTTTTGTACGAACTTGAAAGAGGCGGACAAATATTCTTTGTTCACAATAAAATTGAAAATATTCTTGATTTTGGTGAGTTATTAAAAGTACTTATTCCTGAAGCAATTATTAAAATAGCTCACAGTAAAATTGGTGGAAATCAACTAGAAAAAATAATGCTTGAATTTATAAATAATGAATTCGATATTTTAGTTTCCACAACCATAATTGAAAGTGGTTTAGATGTTCCAAATGCAAATACAATTTTTATTAATAATGCACAAAATTTTGGGTTGAGTGACTTGCATCAAATGAGAGGAAGGGTAGGTAGAAGTAATAAAAATGCTTACTGTTATTTTATTACTCCTGAATCAGGATCTTTAACAATTGAAGCAAAAAAAAGAATAAATGCTATAAGCCAATTTAATCATTTAGGCGCAGGATTTAACATTGCCATGAAAGATTTAGAAATCAGAGGAGCAGGAAATTTATTGGGTGGGGAACAAAGTGGTTTTATAAATGATATTGGATTTGATACGTACCAAAAAATTTTAAATGAAGCTGTTGAAGAGTTGAAATCAGACGAGTTCAAAAAAGTTTTTCAAACAAAAGGTAAAGATTTCAGTAATAATAAGGAAGTTATAATAGATACAGATCAAGAAATATTGTTTCCAAATTCATATGTCCCACAAATTGATGAAAGATTATCATTGTATAAGGAACTATCAAAAATTGAAAATGAAAAGGAACTGCATAGTTTCACAAAAAGAATTATAGATAGATTTGGTAAGATTCCAAAGGAATCAAAAAACTTAATCAATAGTATAAAATTAAAGTGGATCGCTCGTAAAATTGGATTTGAAAAAATTGTTTTAAAAAATAAAAAAATGATATGTTATTTTATTTCTGATAAAAATCATGAATATTTTAATTCTACAACTTTTGTAAAGGTTTTAAAAATAATTAATCAAACTCCAAACTGTAAACTGAAAGAAAAAAATAAATTATATGTTGTGTTTGAAAATATAAGCTCAGTTGATGAAGGATTAATAAACTTAAATATTTTTTAATTTATTTATTACTGAAAATGCATTATCAACCTCATCTTCAGAAACTAAAATTGTGAATTCGTTAGATGTTGAAATTACTTGAGAGATATTTATTCCATCCCAAGATAATTTTTGAAAAACATAATAATAAATTCCTGGCACAGAAACATTTTCTGAAGGTAACTTAAAAGATATAGCCGATAATTTTTCTGTCCTCTTTATTAGTAATTCTTCTCCAAAGTTTTCGTCAATCAAACTTGTAAGGTTACCACTCACAACAATATTACATTCATCAACACCTCTTGATGAAGAATAAAAACTAGTGTTAGTGTTATTGAGTTTTTTTAAAATATCTGATTGATTATTCAATATAGTCTCTGACACTTTAAAATTATAATCCGTCAAATTTGATCTAACGGTGATATCTCCTATGTTTTTAATTACTCTTACAATTTTCTGAGTATGCTGAAATTCAAGATTTAAAGAAAGTCTATTAAGGGCCATAACAATAGCCCCATGATTTATATTTTTTCTTAATATTTCTTCAATTTCAGGCTTAATATTTCTTGATAATGACGTTAAATTTATTATACCCTCTGAAAGAGCAGAACTTAAAAAAGGTTTCGACTTTATATATTCATTAACAGCACTAGAAATGGTTTTCAAAATACAATGTTTTAAATATCACAACTTATTGTAAAAATAACACATTAATAAAAACAATACATCATTATTAAATTGATTATTTTTGAAAGAGATGGAAAAAAATCAAAGGTTCACAATAACCTCTGCTCTTCCCTATACCAATGGGCCAATTCATATAGGTCATTTAGCAGGTGCCTATTTACCTGCAGATATTTACGCCAGATATAAACGTCTTTGTGAGAATGATGTTGCTTTTATATGTGGTAGTGATGAACATGGAGTAGCAATTTCTATTAAAGCTAAGCAAGAGGGAAATTCTATTAAATCAGTAATCGATAAATACCACAATCTTATCAAGGAAACATTTGAAAGTTTTGGAATTTCTTTTGATAATTATGCAAGAACCTCTGATAGTATTCATCATGAAACATCAAAAGATTTTTTTAAAAAATTGGATAAAAAAGGACTATTTGAAATCAAAACCACTAAACAACTTTACGATGAAAATGAAAATCAATTTCTTGCAGATAGATATGTTGTGGGTGAATGTCCAAAATGTGGCCATAAACACGCTTATGGGGACCAATGTGAGAATTGTGGAGCGTCATTAAGTCCTAATGACTTGATCAATCCCAAATCTAGACTAAGTGGTTCGAAACCGATACTAAAAGAAACAAAGCATTGGTATTTACCATTAGGAAATTATGAGCAATTTTTGACTGAATGGATATTAAAAGGAAAAAAGGATTTATGGAAATCCAACGTTTACGGTCAAGTAAAATCATGGATAGGTCAAGGTCTTGAGTCGAGAGCAATTTCTAGAGATCTAGATTGGGGAATCCCAATACCTAGAGATGATGCGAAAGGCAAGGTTATGTATGTATGGTTTGATGCTCCCATTGGATATATTTCCTCTACCAAGGAATGGGCAAAAAGAAACAATAAAAACTGGGAGGATTATTGGAAAAAACCTGATACAAGACTAATACATTTTATTGGAAAAGATAATATTGTTTTTCATTGTATTATTTTTCCATCAATATTAAAAGCACACGGTGAATTCATATTACCAGACAATGTTCCTGCTAACGAGTTTTTAAATCTAGAGGGGGAAAAAATTTCAACTTCTAAAAATTGGGCTATATGGCTTCATGAATATTTACAAGATTTTGAAAACATGCAAGACTCATTAAGGTATACTCTAACAGTAAATTGTCCAGAAAACAAAGACAATGATTTCACTTGGAAAGATTTTCAGAGTAGAAATAACAATGAATTAGTGGCTATTCTTGGAAATTATATTAATAGGGTTTTTGTATTAACAGAAAAATATTTTGATAATGTGGTACCGGAATATGAAAAAATTGATTCTGATCAATTACTGAAAATATACAATTATGTATCATCAATATCTAATTCTTTAGATAAATTTAAGTTTAGAGACTCTGTAAATCAATTGATTGACCTTGCAAGAACAGGTAATAAATACTTGGCAGAGAAAGAACCTTGGAAACTTTATAAAGAAAATAATATCAGTAAAGTAGAACAAATACTTTATATTTCACTGGAGACCTGTGCCTTACTTTCTATTCTATCAGAACCTTTTATTCCCAACTCAGCAAAAAAAATAAGAGAAATTTTTAATATAAAACTGATTCCTTGGACAAAATTAAGTTCAGAAAAAAAAATTATTGAGCCTGGAAATAAAATAAAAAAATCAAATTTGATATTTAGGAAAATTGAAGATGATGAAATTCAAAATCAGTTGAACAAACTTAATTTAAACATCAAAAATTAATTTCTTTTACTCTTGCATTTAACTGGTAGACAAGTGCATTAAATGAAACTATTATTTTCTTAATATCATCATTATACTTTTCTGTGGAAAACTCTGATTCACTAGTGAGAGAAATTTTTTCAACAAATGTCTTTAAAACTTTAGTTCTTCCAATAATGGGTGGTGTATTAAAAGGATCTGGTATTTTATCTATTTCAATATTATCTAATTTATTTGATAAGGAAGAGATCATGATCCTATGATTTTTATCATCCTCTGACATATCATTTAGTATTACAGAAAAGCTTATAAACTCCGTCCACTTTTCAAACTCTGAATTGTACAAACTATCTAACTGTAATATTTCAGGAATAATAGCTTGATCAAAAAAAGACTTGAATGCTATTTCACTATTAACTTGAGAAATATTATTAGTCTTTGTTTCGTCTTTACATGCGAACAAGAATAGAGTCAAGGAAATAACTAGATATCTCAAAGTCAACTTTTGAGTAAAATTACGTTTTTATTATAATCCGTAACCTATTTCAAAAAGCAGATTATCTTTATCAGCATTAGACCCCTCCTCAGTATTTATTGGCCAAGGAAAAGACAACCTTCCTGTTGAACTAAAGTCGCCGAATAAAATATCTGATACACCATCACCTTCTGTTCCAGGTAACCAAATAGCCGCAAAAGCATCCCATTGATCAATGTGATCAGCAACATTCAATGGTCTCCCAGAGATCAAAAGAATGGCAACCTTAAAACCATTTTCTTTTAAATCGCTAATAAGGTTGATATCATCTTCACTTAAATCTAGATTTTCTTTATCTCCAAACCATTCTGTATATGGGTCTTCACCTATTACGACTACAGCAATATTATCAGAGTTAGGAACAATATCTGATCCATCTTCGCTGTAAATAATTTCAGTAGATTCAGACACGGTTTTTTTAATTCCATCAAGTATTGTTGTTCCTATCGTAATTTCTCCTTGACCACCTTGCCAGTCAATAGACCAACCCCCACATTGCATACCAAGATTATCAGCTCCTTTACCAGCAACAACTAAAGTTTCAAGATCTTTTGATAATGGAAATATATTTTCATTCTTCAAAACCACTACACTTTCCCTAACTGCTTGCCTACCTACAGCTCTGTGTTCTGTTGATCCAATTAAATTTAAATTTTCATTACTTACAAGCGGATTATCCATTAATCCATTTCTAATTTTAACTTTTAATATTCTAGAAACTGCATCATCTATTCTAGACATTGGAATAAGTCCCTCTTCAACATTTTCCTTCAATAGCCTGATAAACTTTTTATAAGGTTGACTTTCACCTGAAACCATTACCATATCAATACCTGCATTAATTGCAACATCAATATCAGATTTATAATCTCCTGAAACTTGATCTATACCTTCCCAATCCGAAATGACGAATCCTTGAAAACCCATTTCATCTTTTAAAATATCTGTTAATAATTCTTTACTACCATGACACTTAACACCATTCCAACTATTATAAGAAGCCATAATTGTTTGAACATCTGCATCAATTGCCTCTTGGTACTTTGGCAATAACTTTTCTTTTAATTCTTCAATAGTAAGAATTGTATTTCCTCTATCTACCAATCCATTCATTCCTGTACCAAATTCAGTATTACCGTCTCCTACAAAATGTTTTGCACAAGCAATTACTTTTTTTCCGTTCATATTTTCAACACTTTGATATCCAGAAACTGCTGCAGAGCCTAGGTTAGCAACCAAAGCAGGATCACTGGAAAAACCTTCATAAGTTCTTCCCCATCTGTAGTCCTCTGGTGAGGATAAGCAAGGTGAAAAAGTCCAATCAATTCCAGTTGCAGCAACTTCTTTAGATGTGATTTCAGAAACCTTAAAAACAATATCTGGATTATTGGTTGCTCCCAACCCAATGTTGTGAGGGAAAATGGTTGCTCCATACACATTATTATGTCCGTGAACAGCATCAATTCCATATACAAGTGGAATTTGTAATCTTGATTTCAGTGCTTCATTTTGATACTTATTATACATATCGAGCCATGCTTGAGGCTCGTTTATTTCTGGATGGGATCCTCCACCACTCAGTAATGATCCAATATGATAAGTAGAAAGGTCCGCAATAGTATCTAAAAAACGCTGATCAATTTGTGTCATTTGACCAACTTTTTCTTCCAAAGTCATCAAATTTAAAATTTCATCGACTCTGTTGGAAATTTCACTCTCAGCAATTTGATTAGGATTTTCATAATCACAAGATGTATTTGTTATAAAAAGTATTATTATTAAAATTTTTAAGTATTTCATTTTTTTAAATTTATTGGTAAACTCGGACATAATCAACTTCCATAATGTCGGATACAAAACTATCAGGAACTGAACCACCAAAAGTACCTCCCATTGCTATATTAAGAATTAAAAAGAAGTCCCAATTAAATGGCAAAGCACAAGAATTTCCTACTATGTGAAAAGGCTTATCATTTACGAGAAATGTTACTCCTTTTTCTGTCCACACTACTGAGTAAATGTTGAAATCTGTTGAAACATTTGAATATTCATTTGTTTCACCTCCATCACCACTGCCATATTTGTCAGGATGATGTACAGTACCTTGGATTTTATTTAATCTATTTCCTGCATGCTCCATGATATCAATTTCTCCACACTTGGGCCAATCAATATCATCATAATTTGAGCCCAAAAGCCAAAGAGCTGGCCAAGTACCCTTTTCTCCTGGCAATTTTGCCTTAATATCAACACGACCATAAGTAAAGTCAAATTTACCATTTGACTTGATTCTTCCTGATGTAAAACTTTTACCATTATAATTTTCTCTTTTAGCAATGATTCTTAGTTTACCATCTTGAACGATAACATTATCTAGTCTATCAGTAGTTGCCTGTAATTCCTGATTATACCACTGATCTCTAATTTCATATACCCATTTGTTACTATCAATTTTTCCATTATAGTTAAATTCCTCTTGCCATACTAAATTGGTAAAAATATCTTTTGAAGGCACAGTTGAAACCGCTTGATCTGTGAGCCAAATATACCAAGCTCTATTTTGATCATCTACAGCTCTAACAAATAAATTATTATTATCATAACATTCAATAGTAAACTCATGCTGACCAACAAAAAATCCAACAAATCCTTTATCTTGGAAGCTCAATTTATTTTCATCATTTTCTTTTACAACAGAAAATGTAGTTTGATAGTTTGATAAACTATATTTTTCAATCTCATTGGAGCCATTTATAGGCTGACCCGTATTACCAAATGTTTGATTAAGATAATTTGCTTTTCCATAAACATCCCCGTTTGTTTCATGAATATATGTTCCATCGGATTTAAATATAAACTTGTCATCATAAAACCCAGAATTTGATTTTGAGAAAGCCGATGCCTCCCACCAAGTTGGGTATTTAAATTGATTTTCTCCATTTGAAAAGTGGGCATCATAAGCTGCGTTCACTTTCCAAGATTTTTGACTTCCACCAGTAAGTACATTTGAAAGATCTGGGTCTGATTGCACAGCTACATAAACTTCAATATTTTCTGAAATACTAATAAAATCATTGGTTGAAGAGTATGCTAAAACATTTATATTATAAGAATGATTTCCAGCTTGAGTATATGTATATTCAGCAGATCCTGATGAACTTTCTTCACTGTCACCAGTACCAAATCTAAAACTATAATTAACAGCATTGTTAGCACTAGCTTTAAATCTGACAAGACCAGAACCATCACCATTTGAGTTTTGAGAATTAGATCCAACTATTTCAATATCTAAGACTAAGTTTGTCGGAATGACTTGTTCTGGATCTGTTGGTCCAGAATCGTCCGAGGGTTCTTCACCTGAACATGAAAATAACAAAAAGAAAAACAATAAAAAATTATACATTTTCAATTGATAAAAAATTTTCATTGGATAAGTTTATAAAAAAGAGCTTGGGGAAAAAACCCAAACTCTTTATTTAAGCATTAAAAATCAATTATTTAGTCTGCTGGATCATTTGTAATTATCCAAAACCAACCTAAACCGCCTGAACCTACTGTTCTTAAGATAATTCTATTTGATGATCTAGATAAGATAGTATAATCGTGTGAACCAACATAAAATCCCATAAAACCAATTCCTGTAAAATTAATAGTTTCGACACCTCCAGGTGCTGAGATCGACCATTTTTCATCAAAACTATAAAAGGGATAATTGGTATATTCATTATCTCCATTTCTAGTTTGTCCTCTGTCTCCACCTAAATCTGCTTCCATTGGATCTGCTTTTCCAAAAATTTGACCGTCAGGGCCAACATCAAAACTAAAAGTTCCATCAGATGCAAAAGTATATCTATCATCATACATCCCAGTTGAAGCCTTGTCGTATGGGTTTGCACCCCACCACCACGGTTCAGGAGCATCAGATGGTCCAACACCCATATGTCTCCATTCATCAGCTTTTATTCTCCAATTTCCAGTCTGCAATGCTGCAACAAGCTCAGCTGGTGGAGTATAGGTTACAAGTACTTCAACAGCTAACGCTGCACTTGATGTAGTTCCACCTTTTCCAACGGCAATTGCAGTAATGGTATAGGTATTAGTACCTAATTGTGAAAATGTGTAAGTAAGAGATCCGCTACTACTCATGGTTTCAACTCCATCGTTAACGAACTTATAAGCAATAGCATTTTCAGCAGTTACTGTGAAAGTAACCTCTCCAGATCCATCTCCAAATGGATTATCTGAATCTTGTCCTGAAATATCAGATGTCACTTGAACATTTGAGGGTGCCACTATATCTCCAAAACTAAATTCATCATTTTCGGCAAAGCTATCAACCTCACAACTAGTAAAAGCTATCATTAGAAGTGAGGCAATTATAATTTTAAAAAGTGTATTAAATTTTTTCATTTTTATAAATTTAAATTAATATTGAGTAATATCATCTATATATATCGTAAAGTTTGACGAACCATCTCCATTGGTTCCATTATCGATAAACATAACAAGGTTATACCATTCAACCGCTGACGTTCAACTCACAGTATCTTTCAAGGCCCCTGAAAA
Source organism: uncultured Bacteroidota bacterium (assembly GCA_902526165.1). GTDB lineage: Bacteria > Bacteroidota > Bacteroidia > Flavobacteriales > Flavobacteriaceae > Eutrophosalina. Next base: position 188 of record CABZKA010000001.1, on the reverse strand, counting down.
TTTACAGGTTTCTATTGAAAATGATTCGAACGTTTCAAAGCAAGTAAACGTAACAGCAAGTGCTGATTTTGCAACTTTATTTGAGTTTCACCCTGGAATTGATGGGGTTGATCCTGTAAGTGCAAATATTGGGGAATCACTCTCATATCAGTATCCTGACGCAGGTACTTACAACGTTAAAGTTGTTG